>NZ_JBWKSC010000005.1:0-470227 GCF_059419585.1 Ensifer sp. GW821-FHT05G01
CTCGAACACGTCAACAGACAATTTCAAAAAATCACCAAGAAACGACAAGCGACTGAAAATACAAAGGAAATTCGAGGAGGTGTTATCAACAGGGCGAACGACATCCAAATCCTCTGCAGATTTCGGCGCTCACATCACCGAACACGGCAGAAAACGATGAGGGGTAGCCTGGGCGCTCTATCGCGGCTGCAGGATCTGGCCCACCGGCGCTGCCGCGAGCGGCCTTTCGCGGCTGAAATGGCCCCAGTTCTCCCGCACGATCTGCATCAGGAACTCACGCACCGCACGCACCCGCGGCACGGCGACCAGATCGCGGTGGCAGATCATCCAGTAGGTGCGCTTCAGCTCGACCTCGTCGGGCAGCACGATCTCGATGTCCTTTTCGTCGCGCGCCATGAAATGCGGCAACACGCACAGACCCAGCCCCTGGCGCACGGCCTTCAACTGCGTGAGGATGCTCGAGCTCTGGAAATGCGCCCTGAGGCCCGGCTGGATCTCGCCGAGATAATCGAGCCCGGGCGCAAAAATCATGTCTTCGATGTAGCCGACGAAGCGATGGGCGGCGAGATCGTTGCGGCTCCTGATCGGCGGGTGGCTGGCGAGATAGCTGCGCGAGCCATAGACATGCAGCGTATAGGGGGTCAGCACCTCCGAGTGATAGGGGCCGGCCTTCGGCGCCGTCAGCGCCACCGACAGGTCCGCCTCCTTGCGCGACAGTGACATGATCTGCTGGATCGCCACCAGTTCCAGCGAGATGTTCGGATAGGTCGCGGCAAAACTCGACAGCCGGTCCGACAGGAAGAAGTTGCCGAACCCTTCGAGCGTGCTCAGCCGCACCACGCCGCGTTGCGCCGTCAGACCGTCGCTGATGTCGAGCTGCAGCTGCTCGGTCTCGCGCTCGATGCGTTCGGCGGTTTCGACGAAGCGCTGGCCGATCGCCGTCAGCACGTAGCCGCGCGGATTGCGCTCGAACAGCTTGACCTTGAGGGCGAATTCCAGCCGGTCGATGCGCCGCGACACCGTCGCGTGGCTGGTTCTGAGCCGCCGCGCCGCCGTCGACAATTGCCCGGTGCGCGCGACCGCCAGAAAGAACTGCAGATCGTCCCAGGTGAAGTTCGGATTCATCTCGCTGCCCCCATCTGTTCGAAAATGAACAGACCCTGTTTGCAATTTACGGGCGACAGCGCTTGCATCCAAGCGGTTTTTTCCGGATTGTAACGCCGGAGCCGACATCTGAGGAGCATGTCTGGCCAAATTTGAACAGAACGGGACTGACGGTCCGGCAATGCCACGCGCTTTGCCGGAGCGACACGCCATTTCGTGTTGCCAGTCCCTGCCTGCTGACCCTTGGAGGAGGACACGATGACGAAGAAACTGCTCACCGCATTCGCCATGATGCTTGCCGGCAGCACGGCCGCATTCGCCGACGCATCCGACGGCAAGGTCAAGATCGGCATCCTGAACGACCAGTCCGGCGTCTATGCCGACTTCGGCGGCAAGTCTTCCTACGAGGCCGCGCTGATGGCGGTCGAGGACTTCGGCGGCAAAGTTCTGGGTGTTCCCGTGGAAGTGATTACCGCCGACCACCAGAACAAGGCCGACATCGCCTCCAACATCGCCCGGCAATGGTATGACACCGAGCAGGTCGACAGCATCATGGAGCTGACAAGCTCATCTGTCGGCCTCGCCGTCCAGGCGCTGTCGAAGGAAAAGAAGAAGATCACCATCAACACCGGCGCTGCCACCACGGAACTCACCGGCAAGCAGTGCTCGCCCTATGGTTTCCACTGGGCCTATGACACCCATGCGCTGGCGGTCGGCACCGGCGGCGCGCTGGTCAAGCAGGGCGGTGACAGCTGGTTCTTCCTGACCGCCGACTACGCCTTCGGCTATTCGCTCGAGGAAAACACCGGCAACTACGTCAAGGAAAACGGCGGCACCGTCGTCGGGTCCGTCCGCCATCCGCTGGCGACCACCGACTTCTCCTCGTTCCTGCTGCAGGCCCAGTCTTCGGGCGCCAAGGTGATCGGCCTTGCCAATGCCGGCCTCGACACTTCCAACGCCATCAAGCAGGCGGCCGAATTCGGCATCGTCCAGGGCGGGCAGCGCCTGGCGGCGCTGCTGTTCACGCTTGCCGAGGTGCATGGCCTCGGCCTCGAGGCGGCGCAAGGCCTGACGCTGACCGAAGGCTTCTACTGGAACCGCAACGAGGAAACGGCAAAGTTCGGCAAGCGCTTCATGGAGCGCACCGGCAAGATGCCGAACATGGTTCACGCCGGTACCTACTCCGCCGTGCTTTCCTATCTGAAGGCGATCGAGAAGGCCGGCAGCGATGACGGCGATGCCGTTTCCAAGGAACTGCGCGCGCTGCCCGTCAACGACGTCTTTGCCGAAAACGGCAAGGTCGCCGAGAACGGCCGGATGATCCATGACATGTACCTCTTGGAAGTGAAGAAGCCGGATGAAAGCAAGGAGCCCTGGGACTATTTCAAGGTGCTCGCCACCATCCCCGGTTCGGAAGCCTTCATCGATCCGGCCAAGAGCGGCTGCGACCTCGTGAAGTCGTGAGCGGTCGGATCGCGATGGCCGCCGCCTTGAAGGAACAGAATGGAGCGCCGCGGGTGGTTTTGTCCGCCCGCGGTCTCCGTCGCGATTTCGGCGGCTTCACCGCCGTCAACAACGTCAATCTCGACGTCCACCATGCCCGGGTGCATGCGCTGATCGGGCCGAACGGCGCCGGCAAGACGACGGTCTTCAATCTTCTGACCAAGTTCCTGCAGCCGACCGACGGCACGATCACGCTCTTGGGCGAAGACATCACCCGCATGGCACCGGACAAGGTGGCGCGCAAAGGCCTGGTGCGCTCGTTCCAGATTTCGGCGGTGTTTCCGCATATGAGCGTGCTCGACAATGTGCGCGTCGCATTGCAGCGGCCGAACGGCCTTGCCACCCAGTTCTGGAAGCCGATGTCGGCGCTCGACGGACTGACGGCCAAGGCCGATCAGCTGATCCGCTCGGTCGGCCTCGACAAGGAGCGAAACGCTGTTGCCGCAGATCTTTCCTACGGCCGCAAGCGAGTGCTTGAGATCGCCACGACCCTGGCGCTCGACCCGAAGGTTCTTTTGCTCGACGAGCCGATGGCCGGCATGGGCCATGAGGATGTCGGCATGGTCGCCGAGATAATCCGCGAGGTGGCGCTGGAACGTGCCGTACTGATGGTCGAGCACAATCTCTCCGTCGTCTCGACGCTCTGCCATCATGTCACCGTGCTGCAGCGTGGCGAGATCCTCGCCGAGGGCGACTATGCCACGGTGTCGGCCGATCCGAGGGTTCGCACCGCCTATATGGGCACGGAGGAGGTCTGAGATGAAACCGCTTCTGAAAGTCTCCGGCCTCAACGCCTGGTATGGCGAAAGCCATATCCTGCATGGCGTCGACATGACCGTCGGCGAAGGCGAAATGGTCACCCTGCTCGGGCGCAACGGTGTGGGCAAGACCACGACGCTGCGCTCGATCATGGGCATCGTGCGCAACCGCAAGGGCGCGATCGAGTTTGCCGGCGAGGACCTGATCAAGGTGCCGCTGCACCGGGTCGCCCATCGCGGCCTCGGTTTCATTCCCGAGGAGCGCGGCATCTTCTCGACGCTGTCGGTTTACGAAAACCTGCTGCTGCCGCCGGCGGTCGCCAAGGGCGGCATGACCGTCGACGAAATCTTCGAGCTTTTTCCCAACCTGCACGAGCGCCGCAACAGCCCCGGCACCAAACTTTCCGGCGGCGAACAGCAGATGCTGGCAATCGCCCGGATCTTGAGAACCGGTGTGCGCATGATGCTGCTCGACGAGCCGACGGAGGGCCTTGCCCCCGTGATCGTCCAGCGCATCGGCGACGTGCTGAAGACGTTGAAGGAGCGTGGCATGACCGTGCTTCTGGTCGAACAGAACTTCCGCTTCGCCAGCAAGGTCGCCGACCGTTTCTACCTTATGGACCATGGCCGCATGGTCGGCGAGTTTCCCGTTTCGGAACTCTCCGCCCGCATGGGCATGCTGCACGACGTGCTGGGGGTCTGAGCCATGACCATGATTTTTGGAATTCCGCTGCAAGCCTTCCTCGGACAATTGCTGATCGGCCTGATCAACGGTTCGTTCTACGCGCTCCTGAGCCTCGGCCTTGCGATCATCTTCGGCCTGTTGCGCGTCATCAACTTCGCCCACGGCGCGCAATACATGCTCGGCGCCTTCTTCGCCTGGTTGCTTTTGTCCTATTTCGGCATTGGTTACTGGCCGGCGCTGGTTATCGCCCCGCTTGCGGTCGGCCTTGTCGGCGCGATCATCGAACGCACGATGTTGCGGCGGCTCTATACGCTCGATCCCCTTTATGGCCTGCTCTTCACCTTCGGTCTGGCACTGACGATCGAAGGCACGTTCCGCTATCTCTATGGCGCCTCGGGCCAGCCCTATGCGACGCCTGCAGCCCTTGCCGGCGGCACCAATCTCGGCTTCATGTTCCTGCCCATCTATCGCGGCTGGGTGATCGCCTTCTCGCTCGTCGTCTGCATCGGCACCTGGCTGATCATCGAAAAGACCAAGCTCGGCTCCTATCTGCGGGCGGCCACCGAAAACCCGATCCTCGTCCAGTCCTTCGGCATCAACGTGCCGTTCCTCTTGACGCTGACCTATGCCCTCGGAGCGGCCCTTGCCGCCCTTGCCGGCGTGCTCGCGGCGCCGATCTACCAGGTGTCGCCGCTGATGGGCACCAACATCATCATCGTCGTCTTCGCCGTGGTCGTCGTCGGCGGCATGGGCTCGATCATGGGGGCGATCGTCACCGGCTACCTGCTCGGCGTCGCCGAGGGGCTGACGAAGGTGTTCTACCCCGAAGCCTCCAACATCGTGATCTTCGTGATCATGGCCATCGTTCTCCTGATACGGCCTGCAGGCCTCTTCGGCCGGGATGTTTGATATGACACTGACACTCGATATCGATAAGCCAAGCGAAAAGAAGCCGGCCGTCGCGCAGACGATCATCCTTACGGCCGGTCTGGCGCTGCTGATGCTCGCGCCGCTGTTCTTCTACCCTGTCTTCCTGATGAAGCTCCTGTGCTTCGCGCTGTTTGCCTGCGCCTTCAATCTGCTGCTCGGCTACACCGGGCTTCTGTCCTTCGGCCATGCCGCCTTCTTCGGCGGGGCCGCCTACTTCACCGCCCATGCGGTGAAGGAATGGGGACTGCCGCCGGAACTCGGCATTCTGGTGGGTGTCGCAGGTGCGGCATTCCTCGGCGCGATCATCGGTTTTCTCGCGATCCGCAGACAGGGCATCTATTTCGCCATGATCACGCTGGCGCTGGCGCAGATGTTCTACTTCTTCTGCCTGCAGGCCGAATTTACCAAGGGCGAGGACGGCATCCAGTCCGTACCGCGCGGCCACCTCTTCGGCTTCATCGATCTCAGCCAGTCGACGAACATGTATTACTTCGTCCTCGGCGTGTTCATCATCGGCGTTGCCATCATCTGGCGGATCATCCATTCGCCCTTCGGCATGATCCTGAAATCCATCCGCGAGAACGAGACGCGCGCCGTGTCGCTCGGCTATTCCGTTCGCAACTACAAGCTCGCGGCCTTCGTCATGTCGGCGGCTCTGACCGGCCTTGCCGGCGGGGTCAAGGCGTTGGTGTTCCAGTTCGCGACTCTGACCGACGTCAGCTGGCAGATGTCGGGCGAGGTCATCCTGATGACCCTGCTCGGCGGCATCGGCACGCTGATCGGGCCGCTGTTCGGCGCCGGGCTGGTCGTGACCTTGCAGAACTATCTGGCCACCTCCGAATTCCCGGTCACCATCATCACCGGCCTGGTGTTCATGGTCTGCGTGCTTCTGTTCCGGCGCGGCATCGTCGGCGAGTTCTACAATTCGAGGCTCGGCCGCAAGCTCGGTTTCGAGCATCGGCACTAGACCAGTCAGCCTCGGCATAGGAGCCGGCCCGGTCCCCCGCCTTCGGCCGGACCGGGCATCGACAGGAAGAGTGAGCCCATGGACACGTTCGACTACATTGTCGTCGGAGCGGGCAGCGCCGGCTGCGTTCTGGCAAACCGTCTTTCGGAAAACCTGGATCGCCGCGTCCTGCTGCTCGAGGCCGGCGGCAGTGACAATTATCACTGGATCCACATCCCTGTCGGCTACCTCTATTGCATCAACAATCCCCGCACCGACTGGTGCTTCACCACCGCCGCGGAGGAGGGGCTGAACGGCCGGTCGCTCGGCTACCCCCGCGGCAAGGTGCTCGGCGGCTGTTCGTCGATCAACGGCATGATCTACATGCGCGGCCAGGCGCACGACTACGATCACTGGCGCCAGCTGGGCTGCACCGGCTGGGGCTGGGACGACATCCTGCCGCATTTCCGCAAGTCGGAAGACCACTATCGCGGCGCCGATGAGATGCATGGCGCCGGCGGCGAATGGCGGGTGGAAAAGGCGCGTGTGCGCTGGGCGGTGCTCGACGCTTTCCAGAAGGCGGCGACCGAGGCCGGCATCCCGGAAACCGCCGATTTCAACCGCGGCAACAATGAGGGCTCGGGCTATTTCGACGTCAACCAGCGCTCCGGCATCCGCTGGAACACCGCCAAGGCGTTTCTGCGACCCGCGCGCAACCGACGCAACCTCACTGTTCTCACCAAGGCCCATGTCCGCCGGCTGGTGATCGAGGAAGGTCGGATCGCCGGCGTCGAGTTCCAGCACGACGGCGTGGTCAAGCGGGTGCGCTGTCGCCGCGAGACCGTGCTTTCGGCCGGCGCCATCGGCTCGCCGCAGATCCTGGAGCTTTCGGGCATCGGTCGCGGGGAAGTGCTGCAGGACAACGGTGTCGAGGTCAGGCATGCGCTTTCAGGCGTCGGCGAGAACCTGCAGGATCATCTGCAACTTCGCCTCGCCTACAAGGTCACCGGCGTGCCGACGCTGAACGAGAAGGCAAGCACATTGTTCGGCAAGGCGGCGATCGGCCTTGAATATCTCGCCAGGCGCTCAGGCCCGATGTCAATGGCCCCGAGCCAGCTCGGCATCTTCACCCGGTCCGGCCCGGAGAAAGAAACGCCGGACCTGCAATATCACGTCCAGCCGGTGTCGCTCGAAAAGTTCGGCGAGCCGGTTCACGCCTTCCCGGCAATTACCGCAAGCGTCTGCAACCTGCGCCCCGAGAGCCGGGGCTCGGTGCACCTGAAAGGGCCGGATTTTGCGGCGGCGCCGGACATCCGCCCGCGATATCTCACGGCCGAGGCCGACCGCGATGTCGCGGTCCGTTCCATCCGCCTGACCCGGCGTATCGTCAGCCAGCCTGCCTTCGCGCGTTTTGATCCCATGGAGTTCAAGCCGGGGCCGACCTACGAAAGCGACGACGATCTGCGGCGCGCCGCCGGTGATATCGGCACGACGATCTTCCACCCGGTCGGCACCTGTCGGATGGGCGCGGACCCGGCAAGCGTCGTCGATCCCGAACTGCGCCTGCGCGGGCTGCACGGCTTGAGGATTGCCGATGCCTCGATCATGCCGACGATCACGTCCGGCAACACCAACTCGCCAACGATCATGATTGCCGAGAAGGCGGCGGCGATGATCCTGGCGGCCAATCCCTGACCCTCGAATCACATCGTCTGGCCGCCCGGATTACGGTAAACTGGCCAAAATGCGACGTCCAAACCTTAAAATTGGGGACCGGAACCTCTATATGGACCAGTGACGGCCCTCATGGGGCCCAAGCACGATAAGGGGTTTGAATGGCAATGCAGCGTTTTGGACGAGCTCTGGCGATGATGGCGATCGGTCTCACGGTCGGGCTCACGGTTGTGGATGTCGCCGAGGCACGGCGCTCCGGTGGCGGCTTCGGCAGCCGCGGAACACGCACCTTTTCGCAGCCGCCCGTCACCCGCACCGCGCCGACAAACGCGGCACCGATCGACCGCTCGATGACGCCGCGCCAGGACGCTGGCCCGACGACGGCCACACCGGGTGCCGCCCAGACGCGTCCAGGCGCTGCCAACACGCCCAACGCTCGTCCCGGCTTCTTTAGCGGCTTCGGCGGCTCGCTTCTCGGCGGCCTGATGGTCGGCGGCCTGATCGGCATGCTGATGGGCGGCGGCTTCGGCGGTGCTGCCGGCTTCCTCGGCCTGATCGTGCAGATGCTGCTGATCGGCGGCGTGATCATGCTCGCGATGCGCTTCTTCGGCCGCAACCGTCAGCAGACGGCCTATGCCGGCCCGTCTGAGCGGTCGTCGGCCCAGCAGCCGTCGTTCAAGATCCCGAGCATCGGCGGTGGCCAGGCAAATGCGCAGGTGAACACCCGCCCGAACGTCGCACCGACACCGGCCGCCACAGCGGAAGGCCCGGCCGATGAAATCGGCATCGGCCAGTCGGACCTCGAACAGTTCGAGAAGATGCTGAAGGACGTCCAGGCGGCCTATGCGGCCGAGGATTACGGCACTCTGCGTCGCCTGACGACACCGGAAGCCATGTCCTACCTCGCCGAGGAACTGAGCGACAACGCCACCAGCGGCGTCAAGAACGACGTCACCGACGTCCATCTCGTGCAGGGCGATGTCGCCGAAGCCTGGTCGGAAAACGGCACCGACTTCGCGACGGTCGCGATGCGCTACGAGAGCATCGACGTGATGCGCGACCGTACGACCGGCAAGGTGATCAGCGGCGATCCGGACAATCTGACGGAAGCTGTCGAGCTTTGGACCTTCGTGCGCAAGGCCGACGGCGAATGGCAGGTCTCGGCGATCCAAGGTGTCGGACACGCCTGATAGTATCAGCACGATAAACCTTTGAGACCCGGCCGGCCCATCCGACCGGGTCTTTTTTTGGCCTGCACGTACCGGCGACGGCGCGGGGGATATGCGGATCAGTCGGTCCCCGAGCCAAGAGCGGAGAGCGCCATCCGCGTCAATGATCGGCAGCCGTCCCCACATCACCAAGAATGCGAGAGACAAGCCCCCGCAACCAGCGATGCCCCAGATCGCCATCGCGGCGCCGATGCCAGATCTGCTCGAAGTCGAACGGCGGAATGGCAAAGGGTGGCTCGAAAACGGCCAGGCCATGGCCATCCCCCTGCGGCAGGATACGGCGTGCCACGGTCAGGACGAGATCCGTCCCACGCACCAGGCCGGGCGCAACACTCCAGTGGGGAATAGCAAGACAGATGCGGCGCGACTTTCCTGTGATTGCCAGCGCAAGGTCGATCTCGTTGCCGACATCACCGCGCAACGACACCAGCACATGCGGTCGGGCGAGATAGTCGCCAAGGTCCATGGCCGGCAATCCGGCAAGCTGCGACGCATCTGCAAGGCAGGCAAAGCTTTCAGTGAACAGCAACGATGACCGGATACCTTCACCGTGGGTCGGAAAGACGCCGAGCGCCAGATCGATCTCGCCTTCGGTGACCTGCGAGGCCATGACCTCGCGGCTCGCCTGGCTGACGATCAGGTCGACGTGCGGCGCTTCGATCCGTAAGGTCGCCATCAGCTTCGGCAGCAGCACCGCCGCGCCATAGTCCGACATCGCCAGCCGGAACACATGCCGCTCCGTTGCCGGATCAAAACCTGCCGGCGTCAGCAACGACCGCATCCGGCCCATAGCGTCAGTGAGTTGCGGCGCGATTTCGAGCGCCCGCAGGGTCGGCTCCAATCGTCCGCCATGCCGCACCAGCAGGGGATCATCGAAAAGTTGGCGCAGGCGCGCCAGTGCGTGGCTGACCGCAGGCTGACTCTTGTTGAGGCGCAGGGCGGCACGCGACACGTGGCGCTCGGCCAGAAGGGCATCGAGCACCACGAGCAGGTTCAGGTCGATTCCGGCGAGATTATTCATACTGCGAATATACACTGTGCAAAATCAGAATTTCCATTCCTGTTTCGAATGATGGAGCATCAAGCCGTCAAACAGATCGGAATATCGTCATGCCAAATGCTGGGTCCCTCCTCCTCATCCTCGCCGCCGTCTTCGCCGGAGCGGTCGTGCCGTTCCAGGCCGGCGCCAACGCCATGCTCGGCCGCCTCATCGGCCACCCCCTATGGGCCACCGTCGTTTCGCTCGGTGTCAGCCTCGCTCTCATCATTCCCATCATGATCGCATTCCGTGTGCCGATGCCAACGCTCGGCGAAACCATGAAGGGTCCCTGGTGGATCTGGATCGGCGGCGCGGCCGGCGTCATCTACATCACCGCCGCTCTGCTGCTCGCTCCGAAACTTGGCGCCGCCAGCTTCATCGTTGCCGTCATTGCCGGCCAGATGGCGGTCTCAATTGTCATTGACCACTTCGGCCTGATGGGCTTCCCGGAAAAACCTGCCAGTGTCGCCCGTCTGATCGGCGTTGCGCTGATCGTCGGCGGAATGGTGATCACGCAGCTTGCAAGCGCCCTACCGGCACTCGCAAGCCAGACCCGTTGATCGTGTACACCTGCCACCGTAATTCTTGCCGCTGTCGCCGCAATGATGCTAGTCAGTGCCCATGTCGAGCGAACCGCACCTGATGGCGTGACGAGCCCCGCAAGGCGGGGCTTGTTGCAGCGAGCCCAAAGTCGCCCGTGTCCAACGGGCTGGTTTCCGTTGTTCGATTGATCTCTTTTTCCTGAATTCGCTGCCCGCCCAAAGCGGTTGCCGCGATTGTCGGGAGCACGAGGCGATCGACTGCCAATCGGGCTCATCATGAATTCTCCGTCTCTCTGGAAATCGGGCGCCTTCCGGCGCGTCGGCTTCGCTTTTGCCTTCTATTCATTCTGCTCCTGGATGTTGGTCGCGGCGCTGCCGCTTCTCGTCGCGCAACGGTTCGGCACCGGCGCAGAACTTGTCGGCAGCCTCGCGCTCAGGCTCGCGCCGCGCATTATGTTTGCGCCGGTTGCCGCCGGGTTGATCCGACGCGCCGGTCCACACACAGCCGTTGGCACCGGGCTCATCGTCACTGCACTGTGCCTTGTCGTTGTCGCCGCCGTCGAGCACGCGGGTACGCTGCAGATCATGGTTCTGATCATCGGCCTCGCAGACACTGTTGTTGTCCCCGGCCTGTTGGCGCTGCGCGCGGCCGTCGTGCCCGCCGGCCGCAACATGGAAGCAAACACCGCGTTTCAGACGATCGACCGGCTGGCCAAGATATTCGGTCCGCCGGCCGCAGGCCTCGTGCTAACCATCGCGTCCCCTGCCCTGGCTTTTCCGGCACTTGCCATCGGCCACCTCTTGGCGGCAATTGCCCTTGGTTGGGGCAATGTGGCAGCAGGGCAAAAGCGGCTCACGCCGGATCCGGCACACACAACCGGCCTTTTCCGGGTAGCGGCCGCAACGTTGCGCGAAAACCCGATACTCTTGGCGCTCGTTCTACCCGCTCTCGGCTACATGATCTCCCTCGGAGCGCTGCAACCCTTTCTCTTCTGGCTCAATCACGACCAGTTCGGGCTTGGTCCGTCGATGTGGACTGTGCTGTTGGCAGCGCAAGGGGCCGGCGCCGTTCTCGGTGCGCTCGTCTCGAACTGCCTGGCGAGAACGTTGATCGGTACGCCGTCGCTGCTGACCGCCTATCTCGTCGCAAGTCTTCTTGAAGGGGTGACGACACTTGGGCTGGTTTTCGCCCCAAGCCATGCACTGGCGACGACGACGCTGATCATCGGCGGCATCCCCGAAATGGTAGCCTTTGCCGCCTATTTCACGATCATCCAGCAGCGGCTGAGCCTCGAGCGCCAGGCGGTCTTCTATGCGCTGAGCCTGCCGTTGATGGACCTGTTCATGGTGGCGGGTGTCCTCACCGGAATGCTGCACAGCGCCGGCTGGATGACGTTTCAACAATTCTGGTTCGTTGCCAGTGCCGGCGCCATACTTCCCGTTCTTCCGTTCCTGGTGTGGAGGCCGCGTGTCAAAACGACGCTCGAGGACCTAAGTCCCGACGCAGAAAGCAAGATTGCCGAAAAAAGTATGGCCGGCGGCTGGCGCGACGGCCACCGCTAGGGCCATACTCTGCCGGGCTGAAATGAGGGGACTGGCATGCGGGACAAGTTGTTCATCGACGGAAAATGGGAAAAGCCGCGGCGCGGGGGGACGCTCGACGTCATAGATCCGGCGACCGAGGAGGTCATCCACCGCGCGCCGGCAGCCACCTATGACGACATCGACCGCGCCGTCAAAGCTGCCCGCATCGCCTTCGACAGTGGCCCATGGCCGAAGCTCACCGGCACCGAGCGGGCCGTCTATCTCCGGGCCATTGCCGAGAAGATCGAGGAAAGACGCCATGCGCTGGCGCGTCTTGAGGTCACCGACAACGGCAAGCCGTTGCCGGAAGCGCTTTGGGATATCGACGATGCCGCCGGCTGCTTTCGCTACTATGCAGGCCTTGCCGAAGAACTCGACGCCAACCCCGAGGAAACGATCGCCGTCGGCGACAACCGCTTCACCGCTCGCGCCATTCGCGAGCCGCTCGGGATCGTCGGCGCAATCACGCCCTGGAACTATCCGTTGCTGATGGTCTCCTGGAAGGTGGCGCCGGCGCTTGCCGCCGGATGCACCATCGTCCTCAAGCCGTCGGAACTGACGCCGCTGACGGCTTTGGAACTCGGCGCCATTGCCGAGGAGATCGAGCTTCCGCCGGGTGTGCTCAACATCATCACCGGCACCGGCCAGGATGCCGGCCAGCCGCTGACCGAGCATCCGCTGGTCGACAAGCTCGCCTTCACCGGCTCGGTGCCAACAGGGCGAAAGGTAATGATGGCCGGCGCCCAGGACATCAAGAACATCAGCCTCGAGCTCGGCGGCAAGTCGCCCTTCGTGGTTTTTGCCGACAGCGATATCGATAGAGCCGTCGAATGGATCATGTTCGGTATCTTCTGGAACCAGGGGCAGGTCTGCTCGGCAACCTCGCGCGTGCTCGTCGAGGAGCCGATCTACGAGGCCGTCGTGAAGCGGCTCTGCGAAGAGGTGGCCAAGATCAAGATCGGCAATGGCCTCGACGACGGCACGCTGCTCGGGCCGATCGTTTCCAAGGGGCAGTATGACAAGATCCTGACCGCCATCGACCGCGCCCGCCAGGACGGCGCGACCATCGCTGCAGGCGGCGGCCGGCCGGCCGGCTTCAACAGCGGCTACTTCATCGAGCCGACGGTTCTGACCGACATGAGCGAAGACAGCTATGTCTGGCGCGAGGAAATCTTCGGGCCGGTCGTCTGCGTCAAGCCGTTTGCAGACGAAGCGGATGCGGTGCGCATGGCCAACGACAGTCGCTTCGGCCTTGCCGCAGCCGTCATGTCGGCAGACAAGGCACGCTGCGAACGTGTCGCCCGTGCGTTGCGCGCCGGCATCGTCTGGGTCAACTGCTCGCAACCGACCTTCACCGAGGCGCCCTGGGGCGGCTACAAACAGTCGGGCATCGGCCGCGAGCTCGGCCGCTGGGGCCTTTCCAACTACCTTGAGACCAAGCAGATCACCAGCTTCGACGCCGATGAGCCCTGGGGCTGGTACATCAAGGCATAGCGCGCCTCGCAAGCAGCGGCGCCGGCCACAGAGGGCGGCGTCAAATTCCCTTCATGCTGCTATGGAATAAGCCCAGGGACGGTCGCATCATGCCGCGGTGCGACCGGGTTGCGCGCTTGTGCGCTGGAGGGATGTGATGAACAGGTCAAATGGCGACTTCGACGGGCAGGACTGGCTGGAGGCGGAACTCGCCGATACGCTCGACGAAGACTACGAGCTCGAGCTTTCCGAGCCGGCGCTTTCGGAAGAGATCCGCAAGATCTACCGCAAGAGCCATCCGCCATCGCTGCCGCGCATCGACTATTTTCGCGCGCTGATCGCGCTTCAGTCCGAGCTGATCAAGCTGCAGGACTGGGTCGTGCACCACAAGGAGAAGGTCGTGGTGATCTTCGAGGGGCGCGATTCGGCCGGCAAGGGCGGCGTGATCAAGCGCATCACCCAACGGCTCAATCCGCGTGTCGTTCGGGTGGCAGCCCTGCCCGCCCCGTCGGACCGTGAAAAGACCCAGTGGTATTTCCAGCGCTACGTGCCGCATCTGCCGGCCGGCGGCGAGATCGTGCTGTTCGACCGCTCCTGGTACAATCGTTCCGGCGTCGAGCGCGTCATGGGCTTTGCGAGCGAAGACCAGGTCGAGCAATTCTTCAACGACGTACCGGAATTCGAGCGCATGCTGGTACGTTCGGGCATCCGGCTGGTCAAATACTGGTTCTCGATCACCGACGAGGAGCAGCAGATGCGCTTCCTGGTGCGCATCCACGACCCGCTGAAACAGTGGAAGCTGTCGCCGATGGACCTCCAGTCGCGCGTGCGCTGGGAGGCCTATACCAAGGCCAAGGAAGAGACCTTCGCCAGGACCAACATTCCCGAGGCACCGTGGCACATCGTCGAAGGCAACGACAAGAAGCGGGCGCGGCTGAACTGTATGGATCACCTGCTGCAGCAGATCCCCTATGAGGACGTGCCGCACGAGGAAATCACCCTGCCGGAGCGTGTCTTCAATCCGGACTACGAGCGCAAGGTTCTGCCACCGGAACTCTACGTGCCGTCAAAATACTGAGGCCGGCGCCGGTGCGCCATGAAGCAAGGTCGGGTCTTTCCGGCCTTGCGGACTTGCCAAGCCGACGCGGAAATCGGACAGTCCGTGAAACGACGGTTTCATGGAATTGGTAATGAGTCCCAAAGAGCGATCCTTCCTCACCCGCGTCCGCCAAGTGCTGCCGGAACTGCATCCGGCAGAGCGGCGCCTGGGAGACTTTCTCTGCGATTTTCCTGGAGAGGTCGCCAGCTACTCCGCCCAGGAGCTGGCGGCGCTGGCGCATGTGTCGAAGGCAACCGTGTCGCGGTTCATCCAGCGGCTCGGCTATGACAACTACGAGGAGGCGCGCCGCCACGCGCGCGCCGACAAGCAGACGGGATCGCGGCTGTTCCTGGCGACAAGCGCCGATACCGCCGGCGAACAATCCGTCACCGCCCATGTGGCCCAAGGCGTCGCCAACATCGAGGCGACGTTCCTGGCGATTTCCGAAACGCAGATCAACGCCGCGTCGGCAGCGCTGCTCAAGGCGCGAAAAGTCTGGGTCATCGGCTTTCGCGCCAGCCATTCTTTCGCCACCTATCTGCAATGGCAGCTGACCCAGGTGATCGAGAACATCGCGGCCATTCCCGGCGGCGGCCAGACGCTCGGGGAACATCTCGTCAGCTTCACGCCCGACGACGTGGTCATCGTCTTCGGCCTGCGCCGCCGCATCGCCCTGATGGACACGCTCCTCGGCCAAGTGGAAAGGTCCGGCGCACGCCTGCTCTACATCACTGACGAAGGCGTGCCCTTCCTCAGCCAGGCCGAGTGGCATTTCCGCTGCCAGACGCTCGCCCCTGGCCCTCTTTTCAACCACGTCTCCGTCATGGCGCTCTGCCATCTCCTGACAACGCGCTGCATCGAAACCGCCGGTGTCACCGGCCGGAACCGCCTGCGCGGCATTGAAGCGCTGAACGACGCGCTCGAAGAGTTGTGACCGTTGTTTAGGCACCTGCCTGAAACAGCAGTCCATTCTTCGATCAGGTGAAATCATAGTTTCATCGATGCAATGCGAGCGAACAGAAGCTCATATATTTGATTATAAAAGAGAAACTGTGATTTCTTTTACTCTGGCACGAAATCTGCATTCCTCAATGGCATTGCTGTGAAGAAGAATTGTACTGGACGGTAGCAGCGCTCGTCAGGCGTGAAACGTCCGGTTCGTCGGCTCCAAAGCAAATTTCCAGTATGAAACCATGATTTCTTGATGTAGCATCATGAAACTAAGTTTTCACGCCAGTTAAGCCATAAAGGGGAACAAACCATGGCAGCGGAAAATATGGTGCCTACCGGCAAGTCTTCGCCGGTCATTCGACAGTTGGAATCAGCCTTCACCAAGATCGGCGTCACCGGCGCCCACAAGCAGATCATCGCCCTGGTTCTGATCGGCTGCCTGTTCGACAGCTTCGAGCAGAACACCATCGGCGTCGCCGGTCCCATCCTGAAGGAACATTGGGGCCTGACCGGCACCGACATCGGCTTCCTCAACACCATCACCTTTGGCAGCGCCGCTCTCGGCCGGTTGCTGTCGGGCATTCTCGGCGATCGCTACGGCCGCCGCGTGATGCTGACGATCAACCTCCTGCTCTTCACCATCGGCTCGGCCGCCTGCGCGCTCGCGCCGAATTTCGCAGCGCTGTGCTTTGCCCGCGCCATCGTCGGCTTCGGTGTCGGCGGCGAGATCTCCACCGCCGTGACGATGCTGTCGGAATTCTGCTCGCCGAAATTCCGCGGCACGGCAGCCGGCCTCGTCAATGTCGGTGCCGGCGGCTTCGGCAATTTCCTGGCGCCGGCCTTCGGCCTTTTGATCTTCACGCTCTTCCCGGGTGAAAACAGCTGGCGCTGGTTGTTCGCAGCCTTGGCCCTGCCTGCGCTGCTGGTGGTCTTCTATCGCCGCTTCGTGCCGGAGACGCCGCGCTTCCTCGCCTCCCAAGGCAAGATCGACGAGGCCAACAAGGTGCTGTCGATCCTCGCCTCCGGGTCGCTGCGGCCGCGCAACCTCAAGGTCGAGGAGTACCTGACCAAGGAGCATCTCCAGGACGAAGCACCGGCCAAGAGCGACTGGAAGGAGCTCTTCCGCGCACCGTTCATAGGCCGGACCATTCCCGTCGCGATCGCCATCCTCATGAGCTACGGCGCGCAGCTGTCGGTGCTGACCCTGATGCCCATCATCTTCGTGTCGATGGGCTACACGCTGCAGGGCAGCCTGCTCTACAGCATGATCATCCAGAGCGGCAGCGTGCTCGGCGCCATCGCCGCCTCGATGTTCGGCTACTACTTCCCGCGCAAGAAGGTGCTGACAACAGGTGCTGTCTTTGCCTGCCTTGCAGCGATTTCGATCGCCTATCTCGGCACCAACATCTATCTCGTCCTGATGTTCGGAGCGATCTTCCAGTTCTTCGTGCTTTTGCTCAACACCTCGATCTGGATCTACGCGCCTGAGCTTTTCCCGACCCGCATCCGCGCCTTCGGCGTCGCGCTCATCCTGGCGACCGGATCGGCGGCTGGCTCCTTCGTGCCGACCATCTCCGGCATGCTGTTCGACACCTACGGCATGGTCGGGGTGTTCGGTCTGGCAGCCGGCATGTATGCGGTCTTCGCTTTCTGCATCCAGCTCGGCCCCGAGACCTATGGCATGTCGATGGAAGACCTGGACCAGCCGGCGGATGCCGACCTCGCCAAGGCTGAACCGAACAAGATCAATGTCGGCATGGAAGTCAGAACGTGACCGCGCATATCCTGTTGATCAACCCGAACAGCTCGCAGGCGACAAGCAGCATGATGCTCGCCATCGCCGAGCGGGCTGTCACCGGACGCTTGGCCGTGGCAGTCGCCACGGCCAAGCGGAACCCGCCGATGATCGTCACGCCGCAGCAATTGACCGCTGCGGCCGACGAGGTCATCGAGATCGGCGCGGCGCACGACGACAGTTGCCTCGGCATCATCGTCAGCGCCTTCGGCGACCCGGGTCTCGCCGACCTGAAAGCCGGGGTCGACATTCCGGTCGTCGGCATCTGCGAGGCCTCGATGATCGAGGCCGCGCGGGGCGGCCGCAAATTCGGCGTCGCAACCACGACGCCGGAGCTGATCGAGGCAATCGACGATCGTGCCCGCGACCTCGGCCTTGTCGGCCAGTACACCGGCATCCGCTGCACGCCGGGCGACCCGCTCGCCCTTGCCGGTGATGAAAAGCGACTGCGGGAAGCGCTCGGCGAAGCGGTGCGGCAATGCATCGAGCTCGACGGTGCCGAGGCCGTCATCATCGGCGGCGGCCCACTCGGCCAGGCGGCAGAACAGTTGCAGCCGCATTTTGCGACGCCGATCATCGCACCCATCCCCTGCGCGGTGGAGCGTGTGCTCGACCTGATGCGGGTCAACGCCTGACCCGCAATTTCAGCGTACTCTATCTGGCTCCGGCTCCAAGCGACGCCCCCTCGTAAAAGCTCGGGCTCTGCCCCAACCGGCAATTGACCTTGTTGCCGGCAAGGACTCTGTGATATTTTCGAGTGTCCTTACATGCAAAACCGAAGCTGGGGCGGAGGTGGCGCAATGAACTATCTGTGTGCTTCTGTCGCCGGGCTGGCGTTCTTCACCTCGGCGGCATTTGCAGGTCCCTTGCATGACGCGGCAAGAGACGGCGACATCGGGCGCGTCACACTGTTGCTGGATCAGGGAACCGACATCACCGAGCCGGATATGGCCGGTGAACCCGCTTTGCTGGTCGCATCGCTTGCCGGACGACCGCAAGTGGTCGCTCTGCTGCTCGACCGCGGCTGCGACATCGAGATCCGCAACAAGGGCGGGCTGACCGCCCTGCACGCGGCCGCCTACGGCGGTAATCTCGACACCGTCAAACTGCTCGTCGCCAAGGGTGCCGACGTCAACGACAGCAAGAACTTCTACCATATGTCGCCTCTGCATGCGGCAGCCGAGGAAGGCCACGCCGACGTCGTGGCAGTGCTGCTGGCACAAAAAGCAGAGATCGAGGCGAAGGAACGCAACGGCTATACGCCGCTGACACAGGCCGGCTGGCGTTCGCACTGGGACGCAGCCGAGCTTCTGCTCAAAGCCGGCGCCACCTGCCAGAAAGCCGACCTCGTCGGCGACTGGCTCTACACCGAATGCACCAAGCGGAAGTGATGCCTGAGCGCGCGCCAACCGCATCCGGAAATCGGAGAAGAGGAATGTCATACCATCGATACGCTTGCGCCTTCGGTCTCGCGACCACGGCGTTTCTCGCCTTATCCGCGCCAACGATGGCGGAAGATCTGGTCAATACCGGCTATTTCGGTGATGTCGCCATCAAGGGCTACGACCCGGTCGCCTATTTCACCGAAAGCAAGGCGCTGGAAGGCTCACCGCAGATTTCCTATCGCTGGCTCGGGGCGAACTGGCAGTTTGCCAGCGCCGAAAACCGCGAGCTGTTCATCCGCGAACCCACCCGATACGCCCCGCAATATGGCGGCTACTGTGCCGATGGCGTCTCGTTCGGAACGGTGACCACCAACATCGATCCAAAGGCCTGGCGGATCATCGAGGGCAAGCTGTTCCTGAGCTATGATCCGGGTGCGGCGGAAGGTTTTGAGAAGAACCCGAACAAGCTGGTCGATTCCAAGAAACACTGGTCCGAAGTGGAAAACACGCTCGTTTCGGAAAAGCTCGGCACCACCTGGCAGAAGGCGCGCTAAAACCTTCCCATTCCAAACGCCGTCATTGCGCGATCGAGAAGAACTTCAGCGCCTGCGGCGTCACGTGAATGAAGTCGGCACTGCGTTCGCCCTTGGCTGTGTTCCGGTAGACGTAGCCGCAGACCATGCGGTCGAGGAAATAACCGTCGAACCTCTCGCAGAGTTGATTGCCCTTCACCTCGATGCGGCCGGTGATATTGGTGTTGGCACTGCGATAGGCGGTGTTACCCGCCTTGTCGAAGAACTGCATGAAACTGGTGCCGTTCTTGTGCTGCCCGCTCCAGGTCTTGTCGCTGATAAGCGCACCGAGTTGCGCAGGTCCCAGCCGGTCGGCGGCCGCTCCGACGAAACCGAAGGGCCACTCCGGAATGCCGGCGGTGCGCAGACCATAGAGGTGGCGGTTCAAGTCCTCCTCGCGCCAGTAATCATAGAGATAGCCGTAATAGGTGAGATTGGTGTCGGGAAAGAGTTTTAGCAGCGCCTCCCCTTCCGCAACCGCGCGAGCCCGATCGCCGCGCTGCGCATAGGCGGACGCCAGATACTCGCGGGCAGCCTCGGCATTGGGCAGGGACTCGCCTGCGACCTCGATGAGCGGAATCGCCCGGTCGATATCCCGCGCTGTGTAGTAGACGATGCCGGCCAGCAGCCGAAGACTGGCGGATGGCGACGGATCGAGCCGCAGTGCCCGCTCCAGATCGGCGATCGCCTGCTGGTGGTCTCCGGTCTGCGCCAGGATCAGCGCCTGATTGGCATAGGCTTCGGGATCGCTCGGTTGGGCTGCGACCGCCCTTGCTGCCGATTGCCGCGCTTCCGTCTCGCGGCCGTCGACGAGCTGCAGCAATGCCAGCACCGTGTGGGCGCGCGCATTGTTGGCATCGAGCTTCAGGGCCTGGCCGGCAGCGTCATAGGCGATCTTGCGGGCGACGGCCGCCGACCAGAGAGAGTTGTAGTCGTTGCGCCAGACATCGACGGCAACGCGCGCGATCCCGGCATGGGCATCGGCGAATTGCGGATCGAGGTCTATCGCCTTCTGATAGAAGGCCAGGGTCTGACGATAGGTGTCGACATCGCTGTAGATCAGCCCCTGCTGCTCGGCGCGCATGTAATAGTCGTAGGCTTCGAGATTGTCGGTCGGAATGCGGGCAAGCTGGTCGCGCTCTCCTTCGCTGAGCTTGACCTCGAGCGCCGCGATGATCTTACCGATGACATCATCCTGCACGGCGAAGAGATCGGCATATTGCCGGTCGTAGCGCTCTGCCCAAAGCGACAGGCCGCTCATCGCATCGATCAGCTTGACGTTGATGCGCAACCTTTGGTCCGCCCGCTGCAGCGTGCCTTCGAGAATGTAGTGAACGCCCAGTTCCGCCGCCACGTCCTGGATTTTCGAAGCGCTGTCCTTCATCGCAAAGACGGAATGGCGGGCAATCACGAACAGTCCGGAGACTTTCGACAGCTCGGTGATCAGGTCGTCGGTTAGTCCTTCGGCCAGATGGTCATGATCCCGGTCGCCGCTGACATTGATGAAAGGCAGGACGGCGACGGATGGCTGGTCGGGCAAGGGATAGGCAATGCGCTCCGTCGAGGTCTCCGGCAGAATGAGCGTCCACGGCTGCCACCAGGCCGCAGCAAGTGCGAGGATCAGCATGAGGCCACCAGCAATGAGGATGCTTTTTCGTGCGGGATGGTGTGTCGTCGCCTTGACGATGGTCTTGCCGACATCATCAGGATCGAGAAGCACGCGGTACACGCGAATGGGCTCGGCAATGCCCCTCACCGTCTGCTCGCCAAGCGAGGCAAAGCCGACGGAAATCTTCGATCGCACCTGATCATAGGCGGTGCCGGAAATGGCTATGCCGCCGGGCTCAGCGAGCCCTTGCAATCGATCGGCCGTATTGACGCCATCGCCGTGAATGTCGTCGCCTTCGACAATGATATCGCCGAGATTGATGCCGATGCGGAAATCGAGACGGCGATCGGCTGCGACCTTGTCGGCCTGCTCGGCCTTGCGTTGCTGGATTTCCACCGCGGAGCGAAGCGCATCGACCACACTGCGAAACTCCACCAGCAGGCCGTCGCCCATCGTCTTGACCAGTCGTCCGTGGTGTTCGGCAAACTGCGGCTCCAGAATGTCGTGCAGGTCGCTCTGGAATCGGGCGCGCGTTCCCTCCTCGTCGAGCCGGCTCAGGCGAGTGTATCCGGCGACGTCGGCGATCAGGACGGCTGCGAGGCGGCGCTCCATCGACGGTCTCTTTACCTACGATGTATTCCACGGGCGATGTTACCGCAGGTCGTCAGGCGCCGCCATCGAGTCGACAGCCATGATGGTGGCGCCGTCGTAACTGTTACGTACTTGCGGTTTTCCGCCGGTCGCTCAGCATCGAGATCGTCTTGGTTCCGCACGGTTTTGCGGGTGCCGTCGACTGCCTGCGCCACACGCATTCATCTGGAGGACTTCGCATGCTCGGACGACGAACCCTTCTGATCTATGGCGCGCTTGCTGCCACGCTGCCCCCGTTGACGGCCCTGCGTGCCGTTGCCGCCGATGTGGCGCTCAAACCAGACGAAGCACGGGCAATCGCCAAGGAAGCGACGATCTACGGTTTTCCGCTGGTCGACAATTACCGCGTCCAGCATTCCTATTTCGTCGACACCGGAGGACCGGAGTTCAAGGCCCCCTGGAACGAACTCGTCAACAATGCACGGGTCTATACGCCGGACGACAAGGCGATCCAGACCCCGAACTCCGATACGCCCTACTCCTATGTCGGCGCTGATCTGAGAGCCGAGCCCCTGGTGTTCACCGTGCCGGCGATCGAGAAGAAGCGTTACTACTCGCTGCAGTTCATCGACCTCTACACCTTCAACTTCGCCTATATCGGCAGCCGCGCCACGGGCAACGAGGCAGGCAGTTACCTGCTTGCGGGGCCGAATTGGAAAGGCGAAACGCCGCCCGGCATCAAGGCCGTTATCCGCTCGGAAACGGAATTCGCCTTCGTGCTTTACCGCACGCAGCTCTTCAACCCCGGTGACCTCGAAAACGTCAAGAAGATCCAGGCCGGCTATCGGGTCGAGCCGCTGTCGAAATTTCTCGGCCAGCCGGCACCGGCCCCGGTCCCTGTCATCGACTTCATCGCGCCCTTGAGCGCGGCCGACGAAAAGGCATCGCCCGATTTCTTCAAGGTGCTCGACTTCATCCTGCGGTTCTGCCCCACGCACCCGTCCGAGACGGCGCTGATGCAGCGTTTCGCTGACTTGAATATCGGCGGAGGCAAGACATTCGACCTCGATGCCTTCCCGCCGGATGTCCAGAAAGCGATCACCGACGGCATGGCGGATGCCTGGGCCGCGTTCAAGGAACACAAGGAGACGATGATCGACACCGGCAAGGCGTCGAGCGCCGATGCATTCGGCACCCGCGAATTCCTGAAGAATGATTACATGCAGCGCATGTCGGGCGCAGTGCTAGGCATCTACGGCAACTCGAAAGACGAAGCCCTTTACCCCGCCTATTTTACCGACGACCAGCAAAAGCCGCTCTCCGGCGCAAGCAGGTACGCCCTGCGTTTCGAGCCCGGCCAACTGCCACCTGTCAACGCCTTCTGGTCGCTGACGCTCTACCAGCTGCCGGAAAGCCTGCTCTACGCCAACCCGCTCGATCGCTATCTCATCAATTCGTCGATGCTCCCGAGCCTCAAGCAAGACGCCGACGGCGGCATGACCCTTCATGTCCAGAACGAGAACCCGGGCGCTGATCGGGAAAGCAATTGGCTGCCCGCACCGAAGGGACCATTCTTCGTAGTCATGCGGCTCTATTGGCCCAAGCCCGATGCGCTCGACGGCAAATGGAAAGCCCCACCCCTGCAACACGTCAACTGAACATTGAGGATCGTGACATGACCCTATCTCGTATCACCTTCGCTATGGCAGCGGCTCTCGCCGGGTTCAGCCCGTTGCCGGCGGTAGCAGCAGACCCTGTCATCGTCGGTGTCGACAATTTCGTCCGGGCCGAGAGCGACATGTACATCAGCTCGATGGTCAAGGACGCGGGCCTGGGCAAGTTCCTGCATCGCCGCGAGCCGGCTTCGATCGACAATCAGACCGTCATTCGCCTCAATCGCGACACGCTTTATTCCTCGGCGGTCTTCGACCTCGATGCCGGGCCGGTCACGATAACGATGCCCGATGCCGGAAAGCGGTTCATGTCGATGCAAGTGGTCAATGAGGACCACTACGTGCCGCAGGTGACCTATGATGCCGGCGAGCACACGCTGACAAGGGAGGGTGTCGGGACGCGCTATGTCGTTGTCGGCGTCCGCACACTGGTGGATCCAGCCGATCCCAAGGACGTCGAGGACGTCCATGCTTTGCAGGACGCGATCAAGGTCAGTCAGAAGAGCATTGGCACATTCGAGATCCCCGCTTGGGACCCGGCGAGCCAGAAGACGGTGCGCGAAGCCCTGCTCGTGCTCGGCTCGACCATGCCGGACTTCAAGAAGGCCTTCGGCACCAAGGACGAAGTCGACCCCGTCCGCCACCTGATCGGCACAGCTACCGGATGGGGCGGCAATCCGGACAAGGATGCTGTCTATCTCAACATCACACCGGCCAAAAATGATGGTGCAACGGTCTACAAGCTCGATGTGAAGGATGTTCCGGTCGATGCCTTCTGGTCGGTAAGCGTCTACGATGCGGCGGGCTATTACGAGAAGAACCCGTACGACGCCTACGCACTCAACGACATCACCGCGAAGAAAGGCGCTGATGGCACGATCGCCATCCAGTTCGGTGGCTGTGACGGCAAGATAGAAAATTGCCTGCCGACCACGAAGGGCTGGAATTACACCGTACGCCTCTATCGTCCAAGGCAGGAAATACTGGATGGAAAGTGGCAGTTTCCGGAGCCGAGCCCCGTCAACTAGCCGGGAGCAATGGCTGACCAGGCATCGGGTTGAGGTGCGGCGGGCATAACGAGCGCGAGCTATCATCGGCGCTTGCCTGGCCGCACGGCATTGGCGCTTGCCTGGCCGCACGGCATTCCAACGCGCAAGACGTTTCCGGCAGAAACGCGAGACGGCCTTCCGCCAGGAGAGACGGAAGAAAAGAGATGGAGAGCGCTTCCGCAAGCCGGTTTAGACCGGAAACGCTCCAGGTCGTGCAATGATGAGGGAAATCAGGCGGGGGTACGCTTGCGCGCCGGCTGGCGCTTCGGCGCTGGGACCACAGGTTCGGCGTCAGCCTCCTGCAGGAGCCGTTGAGCCTTGAGCTTTTCGGTCTTCTTCTCGCGCGCCAGCTTTTCAGCAGCAACGATACCGCGAGCCGTATGGTCGGTCGCCGCAGCCTTGTCGGCTGCCGACAAGCGCTCGGGCTTGAAAAGATCTTTCTTCGTCGACGTCATGCGTACCTCCTCGCTCGGGCGTGGACCGATGCCGAAATCGGCATCGGTGCCTCAGATTTAGCGGGTGCGGACGGCCTTCTTCGGCGCCGGCAGCAGGCCTTCGCGCTGCAGCTTCTTGCGCGCAAGCTTGCGCTGGCGACGAACGGCTTCGGCCTTTTCGCGAACGCGCTTTTCCGACGGCTTTTCGTAGGCGCTGCGCGCCTTGAATTCGCGGAACAGTCCCTCGCGCTGCATCTTCTTCTTGAGAATGCGAAGTGCCTGGTCGACGTTGTTATCTCTAACGAGTACCTGCAAGGTATATCCTTCCCTTTGGTTCGTGGCCGCACACCGGCGGACCGAAATTGCCTAAAGCTATCTTCCGATCCGGATGCGCGACGGTTTCAGCCAGGGTTCCCCCTTGGCAATGATGCGCGACGGTCCCTCTTCGATGGGAGAGGCCGCCTCAGTGGTCTCGACGTCGCTTGCAACGATGCGACGTTCGAAATTCTCGCCGTCGAAACGGACGCGATATTGTGTCTCGCCGTGGTCGGCGGGCAGAACACCGATGATCCGGCACGTCCTGACGGCGGGTGCCAGCTTGGTGAAATCGGCCCTTACGGTCACCGTGTCGCCAACGGCACAAATTCTGCGGGTCATGATAGTTTCCTTCCCCGGCGGTGCAGGGTCCGGACGCAAAAAGGCCGGGCTTCACCCGACCTCTTCCCGTCAATCAAACGTCCCCAGCCAGTACATCCGTGGTCGGGGGAGGCAGATGACGATTCATTCCGCCCGCAGATTGTCGGCAGAGTTCTTGCCGGTCTTGCGGTCGCGGACGATGTCGTAGGTGACCTTCTGGCCTTCCGCCAGCGAGCCCATGCCTGCACGCTCTACAGCGGAAACATGAACAAACACGTCAGTCGTGCCGTCATCCGGCTGGATGAAGCCAAAACCCTTGGTGCCATTGAACCACTTGACTGTGCCTGAATTCATAACGATCTCCTTTCAATCGTTGATTTCGCTCGACGGGTATTCGCCGGGCCGTGTCGATGTTGAGAGGAAATCTGACTACGCTTTTCAGCGCTTTGACAAAGGTCGCAAGCAATATTCGATTGCACCCATATAATTCTTTTTTCGAGATTTTCAATGTTTCATTTGGAAAACCGCTCGAAATGCAACGGCGCCACCGAAAAACAACGTTGGTTCAAGCGTGTTTCGATTGGAATCCTTTCGGAATTTCCATCCTGTTATTTTTGGACGCGCCAAGAAATATATCTTCGCCTTCGACGATAAACCACGAATGCAGAACTATAGCCCAGTTGAGCGAAGCATAGAGGGCGCCAAAACGGCAAGTGACGGTATCCCGAACCACCCGACCCAGTTTCATCCTGTATTGAAGCAAGTGGGAAAGACGGTTTCGCCGCGGGACCGGCCCTGCAGACAACCTCGCGTCGAGAGCGACACTGGCGGGCTTGATCGCCCGCCAGTGCTATTGTTGGATTGCCGAGATTACTCGGCTGCCTCTGCTTCGGGCATCGGCACATAGTTGAGGATCGGCGACAGCCAGCGCTCGACCTCGCGCACCGGCATGCGCTTGCGCGACGCGTAATCCTCGACCTGATCGCGCTCGACCTTGGCGACACCGAAGTAATAGGCCTCGGGATGGCCGATATAGAGGCCGGAGACGGACGAGCCCGGCCACATGGCAAAACTCTCGGTCAAGGTCACGCCGATGGTCTGTTCGGCATCGAGCAACCGGAACAGGGTTTCCTTTTCCGTGTGGTCGGGCTGGGCCGGATAGCCCGGCGCCGGGCGGATACCCGCATAGGGTTCGCCGACCAGATCCTGCGGTGAGAAGGTCTCGTCGGCGGCATAGCCCCAGAGTTCCTTGCGCACATATTCGTGCATGCGCTCGGCAAAAGCCTCGGCAAAGCGGTCTGCGAGCGCCTTGACCATGATTGACGAATAGTCGTCGTTGGCGCGCTCGAAGCGTTCGGCAATCGCCACTTCCTCGATACCGGCAGTCACGACGAAGCCGCCGAGATAGTCTCTGCTGCCGCTGTCGACAGGCGCGACGAAATCCGACAGCGCCACGTTCGGCCTTCCGTCACGTTTGCTCAGTTGCTGGCGCAGCGTGAAGAAGGTGGCAAGCTCACCATTGCGCGCTTCATCGGCAAACAGCCGGATGTCGTCGCCGACGGTTCCCGCCGGCCAGAAGCCGACGACCGCCTTCGGCGCGAACCATTTCTCGTCGATGATCTTGGCAAGCATCGCCTGCGCGTCGTCGAACAGCTGGCGGGCAGCCTGTCCCTGTTTCTCATCGTCGAGGATCTTGGGGTAGACACCCTTCAGTTCCCAGGTCTGGAAGAACGGCGTCCAGTCGATGTATTGCGCGAGCTCCTCCAGCTCCCAGCCTTGAAACACTCGTGTTCCAAGGAACGAGGGCGCTTTCGCCTGGTAGCCGCTCCAATCCACCTTGTGGGCATTGGCGCGCGCCTGCGACAACGGCAGGCGGCGCTTTTCCGCCTCGTTGCGGGCATGGGCGTCGGCGACCTTGCGGTATTCCGCCTGGACTGTCGCGACATAGGAATCCTTCGCCTCCGGCGACAGCAGGCTGGAGACAACGCCGACCGCGCGGCTCGCATCGGTGACGTAGACCGTCTGGCCGCGATCGTAGCGCGGATTGATCTTGACCGCCGTATGCACCCGGCTGGTGGTCGCGCCACCGATCAGGAGGGGAATGTCGAACCCTTCGCGCTCAAGTTCGGAGGCGACATGCACCATCTCGTCGAGCGACGGCGTGATCAGGCCGGAAAGACCGATGATATCGACGTTCTGCTCCTTGGCCACCTGAAGGATCTTGGCCGAAGGCACCATGACGCCGAGGTCGATGATCTCGTAATTGTTGCAGGCGAGCACGACGCCGACGATGTTCTTGCCGATGTCATGCACATCGCCCTTGACCGTCGCCATCAGGATCTTGCCGGCGCTCTGGCGCTCGCCTTCGCCGCCGGCGGCAAGCCGCTCGGCTTCCATGTGCGGTAGCAGAACGGCAACCGCCTGCTTCATCACACGCGCCGACTTCACCACCTGCGGCAGGAACATCTTGCCGGAACCGAAGAGGTCGCCGACGACATTCATGCCGGCCATCAGCGGACCTTCGATGACATGCAACGGACGGACGCTCGAAAGCCGCGCCTCTTCGGTATCGGCCTCGATGTATTCGGTGATGCCGTTGACCAGCGCATGTTCAAGCCGCTTTTCCACCGGCCATTCGCGCCAGGAGAGATCCTTCTCCTTGGCCTGGGCGCCGCCCTGGCCGCGATAGCGCTCGGCGATTTCAAGCATGCGCTCTGTCGAATCGGCGCGGCGGTTCAGCACCACGTCTTCGCAGGCCTCACGCAGCTCGGCATCGATCGCGTCATAGACGGCAAGCTGACCGGCATTGACGATGCCCATGTCCATGCCGACCTGGATGGCGTGGTAGAGGAACACCGCGTGCATCGCCTCACGCACCGGTTCGTTGCCGCGGAAGGAGAACGAAAGGTTAGAGACGCCGCCGGAGATATGGACGTGCGGCAGCGTCGCGATGATTTCGCGGGTCGCCTCGATGAAGTCGACGCCGTAGTTGTTGTGTTCCTCGATCCCCGTGGCCACCGCGAAGATGTTCGGGTCGAAGATGATGTCTTCGGGCGGGAAGCCCGCCTGTTCCGTCAGCAGCTTGTAGGCGCGGGTGCAGATCTCGACCTTGCGCGCCTTGGTATCGGCCTGCCCGACTTCGTCGAAGGCCATGATGACGACGGCGGCGCCGTAGGCGCGGCAAAGCCTGGCGTGATGCAGAAACGCCTCCTCGCCTTCCTTCATCGAGATCGAGTTGACCAGCGGCTTGCCCTGGACGCATTTCAGGCCAGCCTCGATCACCTCCCACTTCGAGGAGTCGATCATGACAGGCACGCGGGCGATATCAGGTTCGGAGGCGATGAGATTGAGGAACTCGATCATCGCCTGCTTCGAATCGATCAGGCCCTCGTCCATGTTGATGTCGATGATCTGCGCGCCGTTGGCG
The DNA here is from genome assembly GCF_059419585.1 of Ensifer sp. GW821-FHT05G01. Taxonomy (NCBI): domain Bacteria; kingdom Pseudomonadati; phylum Pseudomonadota; class Alphaproteobacteria; order Hyphomicrobiales; family Rhizobiaceae; genus Ensifer; species Ensifer sp. GW821-FHT05G01. The sequence continues at coordinate 28,689 of NZ_JBWKSC010000005.1, forward strand.
ACCTGGTCGCGAGCGACATCGAGCGCTGCCGAATAGTCGCCGGCGGTGATCAGCTTGCGGAACTTGGCCGAGCCGGTGACGTTGGTGCGCTCGCCGACATTGACGAAGGGAATGTCCGAGGTCAGCGTGAAGGGCTCGAGGCCCGAAAGCCGCATCAGCGGCGCGACATCGGGGATCCGGCGCGGCGGATGCTTGGCAACGGCCTCGGCAATCGCCCTGATATGGGCCGGCGTCGAGCCGCAGCAGCCGCCGACGACGTTGAGAAGGCCGTCGCGGGCAAAGGCTTCGACCTGGGCCGCCATCTGCTCCGGCGTCTCGTCATACTGCCCGAACTCGTTCGGCAGACCGGCATTCGGATAGGCGCAGATGAAGGCATCGGCGACACCGGAAAGCTCGTCGATATGCGCGCGCATGGCGTTGGCGCCGAGCGCGCAGTTGAGACCGATGGTGAAGGGCTCGGCATGACGCACCGAATACCAGAACGCCGTCGGTGTCTGGCCGGAGAGTGTGCGGCCGGAAAGATCGGTGATCGTGCCGGAGATCATCACCGGCAGTTCGATGCCCTTCTCGGCAAACACTTCCTTGGTGGCGAAGATCGCCGCCTTGGCGTTGAGCGTGTCGAAGATGGTTTCGATGAGGATGATATCGGCGCCGCCGTCGATCAGGCCACGGATCTGTTCGGCATAGGCGATCCGGAGATCGTCGAAGCTGACCGCCCGATAACCAGGATTGTTGACGTCGGGCGAAATCGAAGCGGTCCTGTTCGTCGGGCCAAGCGCGCCGGCAACGAAGCGGCGACGGCCGTCATGCGCTTCGGCACGTTTTGCCGCCCGACGCGCCAGCCGGGCGCCGTCGCGGTTGAGGTCGTAGACCATGTCTTCCATGCCGTAGTCCGCCTGGGCGATGCGGGTCGAGGAGAACGTGTTCGTTTCCAGGATGTCGGCGCCGGCGATGGCGTAGGAATAGTGGATATCCTCGATCGCCTTCGGCTGCGTCAGCGTCAAAAGGTCGTTGTTGCCCTGCTGGTGACAGGCACAGCCGCCGAAGCGATCGCCACGAAAATGATCCTCGACGAAACCCAATTGCTGGATCTCGGTGCCCATGGCGCCGTCCATGATCAGGATGCGCTCGCTGGCCGCCTGCTTCAGCGCCCGCATGACTTCGGAGCCATCCGGCTTGGAGGAAAGGTCGCCGAAAAGGGCGTCGATGGCGGACATGGGAAATCTCCCGTTCTGAAAACGACAAACAATAGCCAAGTCAATCACATAAAGATATCTTTATGTCAACATATGAAAGGACTTAATTTGCCTCGATGAGACTGGCTTCAGCGCCTGCGCGCACCGTTTCAGTCTGCGCACAGGCGCATCAGAAAGACGATTCGGCTTTTCGGATGAAAAGGGAGCACAAACAAAAATGGCCCGCCGCGCGTGCGACGAGCCATGGGCATGCCGTCAGAGCAAAAAACTCAGAGGCGAGCGAGGCAGTCCTCGGTTTCATAGATGGCGCAAAGGATATGATAGAAGCTGCTCGCCGGTGCCGGTTCTTCGACGAAAGAGCCGTCGGCCATTTGCTTGTCGTGCCACAGGCCGGCCACCGGCGTCTCCAGGAAGAAGCCGAGTGCCGCCGCCGCCCGCGCCGCCGAACCGAGATAACGCTCACGCTCCGCCCCGTCGGTCAGCGCCGCGAACCGGACCGAAGCCTTCAGCCATTCCGTCTGCGGCCACAACCGGGCAATCGGGTCGGCGACCGAGAAATCGTCAAGCAGGGTCATGACCGCGACATTGCGGGTGGCGCAAATGCCATGCGCCTCGCCGATCGCAAACAGCCGGCGGGCCTTGACGATGGCCTCGGCATTGCCGCGCCGCTCGGCCCAGCGCAGAAGCAGCCAGGCCCACTCGAACAGATGGCCGGGTTCGACGATACGCCCCTTGTCGCCGGGGAACGGCGCCCAGTCGTGATCGAAGAACTCCCGCAGCGCGCCGGTATCGCCATCGATGAAGTGATCCATCGCCAGATGAGCGATCTCGTCGGCAAGGTTGGACCAGGCAACCTGATCGAAGCCCTCTACCTCTTCGCTGGCAAGGCACGCTTCGAACAGATGCATGTGCGGATTGGAGCAGAGCGGCAGCCGCGACGGATCGTCCTCCTCAAAGCCCATGAGCGGATGCTTGCAATGGGCTTCAAGACGCTGACGCAGGCCGTTGCTGCGCTCGATCATCTCCGGCTTTCGATGCGGGAAGACTTCGGCCAGGTATGCAAAGGCTAAAAGCGCAAAAGCCTGATTATAGAGATCGAAGGAGACATCGATCAGCGTACCGTCGGCATCCGCAAGCGCGCCGTAAAAGCCTGTCGGCTGCAGAAAGACACGATCGAAATAGGCAAGCCCGCCCTCGGCAGCACTCTGCCAGTCGCAGCTCCAGCCGCGCCTGCCGGCCTCGGCGAAACAATAGACCTGGCGCGGCTGCACCCGCGCCCGGCGATTGGCGCGCGTCGGCTCGCCAGTCATGTCGATGGTCTCGACGAAACCGCCGCCCTCAGCATCGACGCCCTTCTGGCGCCAGAGCGGCAGAGCCTTTTCAGCCAGCCATGCCGACAGCGTCGCGGATTGCGAAAAAATATCCTGCGGCAACGGTTCAGCCCTCAAGCTTCAGGTCATCATGGTTCTTGCCGAGCAACTCGGCCAGCGCCTCGACCACCATATTGTGGTCCTCGCGCTGCGGCAGGCCGGATACGGTCACCGCGCCGATGCAGCCGGTACCCTTGACCACGATCGGGAAGCTGCCGCCATGGGCGGCATAGTCGGCATCGGGAAGGCCGAGCTTTGCCTGCAGATTGGTCTGCTGCTTCAACAGCCCGAGGCCGGTCGAATAGCTGCTCTTGAACAGGCGGAAGACGGTGTTACGCTTGCGGCGCACCCAGTTCGGATTGTCAGGCGTTGCACCTTCAAGCGCGGCATAGAACACCTGCATTGAGAACAGCGTGATGTCGATGACGACGCCGAGCTTGCGCTCAGCCGCCATGCGCCGCAGCGTCGAGCCCAGTTGCCATGCGGCTTCCAGATCGAAACTGTCGAATTGCAGTTCACGCTCCTGCTCGCCGATGCGCTTGAGATCCTTGTCGATGTTCATGAAGCCTCCGCTCAATCCTTCCAGAGCCAGGCCGCACCGCGCACGCCGGAGCTATCTCCGTGCAGCGCCTTGCGAACCGGCGTTTCGAAACTGTCGCCAAAGAGATAGTCGACCACCAGCGGCGGCACGTCCTCATAGATCTCGTCGACATTCGACATGCCGCCGCCAAGCACGAAGACGTCGGGGTCGACGATGTTGGTCAGAAGCGCAAGACTGCGCGCCAGCCGGTCGACGAAGCGATCATAGACGCCGGTCGCCACCGGATCGCCGGCCCGCTTCGCCTCGATGATATCGCGGCCGCGCTTTTCGACGCCCGTCGTCAGGCGATAGTCGAGCTCGACGCCCGTACCGCAGGCATACATGTCGAGACAGCCGTGCTTGCCGCACCAGCATTTGTGGCCGGGGTATTCGTCCTTCGTCATCCAGGGCAGCGGATAGTGCCCGATTTCAGCGGCGACACCCTGGTAGCCGGCATGCACCTTCTTGCCGATCGCAAGCCCGCCGCCATGGCCGGTGCCGACGATCACGCCGAACACGGTCTGCGCATCCTTGCCGGCACCGTCGACCGCCTCCGACACCGCCAGGCAATTGGCGTCGTTGGCAAGGCGCACCCTGCGGCCGAGCGCCTGCTCGAGGTCGCGCCCGAGCGGCTTGCCGTTGATCAGCACGGCGTTGGAGTTGCGCACGATACCGGTGCGCGGATTGGGACTACCGGGAATGCCGATGCCGATGGAGCCCTCTTCGCCGGCCGTCTGTTCTGCGGCGGCAACGAGGTCGAGAACGGCGCGGATGCAATCGTCATAACCGCTGGTCGGGGTGGCGACGCGATGGCGGGCGCGCGTTTCGCCATCGCGATCGAGCGCGATGACTTCCATTTTCGTGCCGCCCCAATCAATTCCGATGAACATGCTGGATCAGGTCTCTGGGTGAAGGTCGAATGAAGGAGCGCAAGCCTCCTCAAGCCGGCGCTAATGACTGCTTAGCATTCGAAAGACTGAAAACGCCAGCCCCCGATTTCGGCACGCCTCGGTAGGGGATGGCGCCGTGTCCGGCCGGCAACATCCGCCCCCTCCTCATTGATCGCTACGCAGTGCCACGCCCTATTTTGCGAGCCCACCCCGCAAAAACACTTGGCGAACAGGCCTTGCTTTTGTATGGGTGCTATCCAAGTGGTCCCGTAGCTCAGCAGGATAGAGCACCAGATTCCTAATCTGGGGGTCACGCGTTCGAATCGCGTCGGGATCACCATCTTCCTCGTCAGCAGATCAATGCAGAGCGTTCCGGCCCTCCGGGTGTGGAGCCACTTCCCGACAGCGGTGCAAACGATCATGGTTCAACTCCTCGTCACCTATATGGAAATGCGCGGTCGGCCGACCGGCGAACCGCTGCCCGTGCCCGTCGAGAGCGCCGCGTTTGCGCTTGAGCGGCTGACGGCAGAGCAATTCCTACCGCTCTACCGCGCCGTCGGCGAGCCCTTACGCTGGGATCAGCGGCTGCGCATGCCCGCAGACGCGCTCGATACCTTTTTGCGCAGCCCATCGACTGCTGTTTATGTCCTGCGGGTCGACGGTCTTGCCGTCGGGCTTTGCGAATTCGATCGCGTTGATACTGCCGATATCGAGCTCACCCATTTCGGCCTGATCCCTGAGATGCAGGGAAAAAGGCTTGGGCCGTATTTTTTGAATGGCGCGCTGCGCGCCGTCTGGGATCGGGCGCCTGATCGCGTCTGGCTGCACACGGACGAGTGGGATCACGCCAAGGCGCAGGAGACCTACCGCCGCGCCGGCTTCTTCGTCTTCGACCGGAAGCACGAAGAGGTCAGCGAGTAGAAACTGCATGAATCGCGTTCACGTTGCCGTGAGCTGCGACCGCGATCACGGCACAAAACGCGCGTTCATCCATTTCCCCAATGAAAGGAAATGGTGAAGCCAATGAAAAAGCTGGCAATTGTCGCGCTTTCGCTGGCATCGGCCTTCTCCAGCGTAGCCCCGGCACAGGCATTCCCGTCGGTCATACCCATGAAGGCAAGCATCTCGGACGTCGAAACCGTACAATACTACAATCGCCGCTGGTATCGCGGCGGTGATGACTACAGATGGCGTGGCGACCGGCGATATTATCGTCACCGGGACTGGGATGACGATCATGACGACCGCGTCGGTGCCATCATCGGCGGACTTGCCGCCGGCGCCATCATCGGCGGATTGATGAATGCCCAGCCGAGACGGTATTACGGCGGCGGCTCCCATGCGAGCTGGTGCCAAAGTCGCTACCGCTCGTATCGGGCATGGGACAATACCTTCCAGCCCTATTACGGTGCGCGCCGGGTCTGTTACTCGCCCTATCGCTAACATTTGTTTATAAAACCCCGCCGCCTCGATGCGGCGGGCTTCCAATCTCAAGCGATTGTAAGAAAACAATTTTTCCAGATATTGAACATGAGTTCCTCTGCGATCAGCCCCAAACATAGGGCTGCGCTTGATCACCGCGCGCCTGCTCCGGGCAACCCTCACTCCCCTCCTCTTTCCTTACCCTCCACGAGCCGTTTTCCCTTCGCCGCCGCCATTTCCATCCTGGCGTGTGACGGCGGCTTGACATCTCCGTAAGCCTGATCTTATCATTCCAATATAAAGTAGCGTAGTACATAATTATGAAATAACAAAAAAGAGAGGAACATAAGATGAAATCAGCAAGGATTGCACTGCTTCTGGGAACGGCGCTGGTCGCCTCCGCATCATTTGCCTTCGCGCAGGAAAAGGGCGGCGTCATCAACGTCGCCACGGTCGGCGAGCCGCCGACACTCGACCCGATGGCCTCAACCGCCGACCTCGTCGGCATCGTCTCGCAGCACATGTTCGAGACGCTCTACACCTTCGACAAGGACTGGAAGCCGACCCCGCTTCTGGCGGCAGCCATGCCCGAAATCAGCGCCGACGGCAAAACCTACACGATCAAGCTGCGCTCCGGCGTCAAGTTCCATGACGGCACCGACATGGACGCGACCGATGTCGTCGCCTCGCTCGAGCGCTGGACGAAGACGGCTTCGCGCGGCAAGCAGACGGCAACGACGATCGCCGGCATCGAGGCCGTCGACGCGACCACCGTGAAGATTTCGCTCAACACGCCCTACGCGCCGCTGGTCTCGCTGCTCGCCTTCAACAACTCCGCCGCAATCGTGCTGCCTTCGGAAAAGCAGGCCGAGCCGATGGTCGATTTCGTCGGCACCGGCCCCTACAAGCTCAAGGAGCGCAAGGCCGACCAGTACATCCAGCTCGAGCGCTATGACGGCTACGTCTCGCCCGAAGGCGAAAGCAACGGCTACGGCGGCGCGCGCCACCAGTATGCCGACGAAATCCGTTTCGTGCCGGTTCCCGATCCGAACACCCGCGTCGAGGCCGCCGTCTCCGGCCAGTACGACTACGTCGATTCCATTCCGGTGGAATCCTTCGAGCGGGTCAAGGGCTCTTCGGCCTCCGAACCTGTCATGCTGCAGCCCTTCGGCTGGCCGGTCTTCGTCCTGAACTCCGGCAACGGCATGACCAAGAACCTGGAGCTGCGCAAGGCGATCCGCACGGCGCTCAGCATGGAAGACATGATGGCGGCCGCCTTCGGCAGCACCGACTTCTACGCGCTCGATGCCGCTCTCTATCCGGCGCAATATGTCTGGCGCACCGAAGCCGGCACGGAAGGTGGCTACAATGTCGCCGATCCGGAAAAGGCGGGCGAACTGTTGAAGGCCGCTGGCTACAAGGGCGAGCCGCTGCGCATCCTGACGAGCCGCCAGTACGAATTCCATTACAAGATGGCCCAGGTCGCGGCCGAATATCTGAAGCTCGCCGGCTTCACCGTCGACCTGCAGGTGGTGGATTGGGCGACGCTCACCCAGCGCCGCGCCGACCCGACGCTCTGGGATATCTATATCACCCACAGCCCGTTCCTGCCGGAGCCAGCCCTGATCGGCATGATGTCGACCAAGGCACCGGGCAACTGGGATACGCCGGCCCGCGCCAAGGCGATCGATGCCTTCAACGCCGAATCGGACGCCGGCAAGCGCGTCACGCTCTGGGCCGACGTGCAGAAGGTGATCTACGAGGAAGTGCCGTTCATCAAGATCGGCGATTTCAACGCCCTGTCGGCCAAGGCCAAGACGCTTGACGGCGTCTCACCCGCTCCGTGGCCCTACTTCTGGAACGCTTCGATCAAGAAGTAAGTCTTCACCCACTTGAAGCCTTCGGCGGGCGGCATCCCTTTCAGGGATCGCTGCCCGCCGAATAGCCCGGCGCCCCCCCTTCCGGCGCCCGTGCGGAAGAAGTTCGAGGCATCCATGATACGCTATATCCTCCAGCGCCTGTTCGGCATGATCGTGGTCATGGCGCTCGTCGTCACCATTGTCTTCGTCATCGTGCGCGTGACGCCGGGTGATCCCGCCGCCGTCATGCTCGGACCCGAGGCGACCCAGCAAGACATCGCCGAACTGCGCACCAAACTCGGCCTCGACCAGTCGCTGGGGCTGCAATATGTCTATTACATCGGGCAGTTGCTTCAGGGCGATCTCGGCCAGTCGATCTTCCTCAACCAGCCGGTCACGTCGGCGCTTGCGGAGCGTGCCGAGCCGACCTTCTTCCTCACCCTGTTTTCGATCCTGATCGCCAGCGGCATTGCGCTGCCGATCGGCATCTACGCGGCCTACCGGCGCGGCTCCTTCGTCGACCAGGCTGCCACCACACTGGCCATGCTTGCCGCCAGCATTCCGAGCTTCTGGCTCGGCCTGATCCTCATTCAGTTCCTCGCCGTGCGCCTCGGCTGGTTTCCGGTTTCCGGCTACGGCGGACCGGGCTCCTCCTTTATGGAGCGCATGTACCATCTGGCCCTGCCGGCGATTGCGCTCGGGGTCGTCTCCTCGGCCCTGATCCTGCGCTTCACCCGCGCGTCGATGCTCGACGTGCTCGGCGACGACTTCATCCGCACCGCCCGCGCCAAGGGCCTGGGCGAACGCCGCGTGGTGATGAAACACGCCCTGAAGAATGCCCTCATTCCGATCCTGACGATCGTCGGCCTGACCGCCGCCGTGTTGATCTCCGGCGCCGTCGTCACCGAAACCGTCTTCGGCCTGCCCGGTGTCGGCAACCTCGTCGTCTCGGCCGTGCTCCGTCGCGATTACCCGGTGATCCAGGGCGCGCTTCTCGTGATCGCCGCGCTCTACGTGCTGATCAATTTCGCGATCGACATGCTCTATCTCCTCGTTGATCCAAGGGTTCGCTACTGATGACCGTCGCCGTATCACCCCCCGTCGTCAGCGAGCGCGCCAAGTTCCTGCGCCGCCTCTTGAAACGCAAGACCGTTGCCTTCGGTCTGTTCATTCTCGTGACCTTCGTGCTGCTTGCGGTGTTCGCGCCGCTGATCGCGCCCTATGCGCCTGGCAAGCTGTCGATCGTCAACCGGCTGTCGCCGCCGAGCCTGCAATGGTTCTTCGGCACCGACGAATTCGGCCGTGACGTGTTTTCGCGCACGCTCTACGCCGGTCGGCTGTCGCTCTTGGTCGGAGCTGCCGTCGTCACGCTCGCGACCATCGTCGGCGTCGTCATGGGGCTGCTTGCCGGGTACTTCCCGAAGCTCGACGCGCCGATCGCCCGGCTGATCGACGCGATGATGGCCTTTCCCGATATCCTGCTGGCAATCGCCCTCGTCGCCGCCCTTGGGCCTTCGCTAACGACGGTCATCATCGCGCTCAGTGTCGTCTATGCACCAAGGCTGGCGCGCGTGGTGCGCGCCTCCACGCTCGTCATCCGCGAACTGCCCTATGTGGAGGCAGCCCGCGCGCTCGGTATCTCGACACCGCACATCATGACCCGTCATGTGCTGCGCAACCTGCTCTCACCGATCCTGGTGCAGGGCACGTTCCTGTTTGCCCATGCGATGCTCGCCGAAGCCGGGCTCTCTTTCCTCGGCGTCGGCGTCAGCCCTGAAATCCCGACCTGGGGCACGATGATCGCCTCGGGCCGGCAATATATCGGACAGGCCGATTGGGTGACGCTGTTTCCCGGCATCGCCATCGTACTTTCGGTCCTGTCCCTGCAGATGGTTGGCGACGGATTGCGCGACATGCTCGATCCCCGCCTCAGAAAGGACCTGTGATCCATGCCCACCGCAACCCGTAGCACCAGCCCCGTGCTGATCAGCAACGTGAAACCCGTCGCCTTCGGCATGGCGGCATCCTCCGAAACGGTCGATATCCTCATCGGCAGCGACGGCACCATTGCCGCCATCGGCAATGGCCTGGCAGCGCCTGAAGGTGCTGAGCGTATCGACGGCAAGGGTGGCTGGATCTCGCCCGGCTGGATCGACCTGCACGCCCATGTCTGGCACGGCGGCACGGATATCTCCGTTCGGCCGCAGCTCTGCGGCATGGAGCGCGGCGTCACCACCATCGTCGACGCCGGCTCGGCCGGTGAGGCCAATTTCCACGGCTTCCGCGAATACATCATCGAGCCGGCGCGCGAACGCATCAAGGCCTTCCTCAATCTCGGCTCCATCGGTCTCGTCGCCTGCAACCGCGTCAGCGAACTCAGCGACATCCGCTCGATCGACATCGACCGCATCATCGCCTGCTACCAGGAAAACCGCGAGCATATCGTCGGCCTGAAGGTGCGCGCCAGCCATGTGATCACCGGTTCCTGGGGCGTCACCCCGGTCAAGCTCGGCAAGAAAATTGCCAAGATCCTGAAGATCCCGATGATGGTGCATGTCGGCGAGCCGCCGGCGCTCTATGACGAGGTGCTCGAAATCCTCGGCCCCGGCGACATCGTCACCCATTGCTTCAACGGTAAGGCCGGATCGAGCATCATCGAGGACGAGGACCTGTTCGAGCTGGCCGAACGCTGCGCCGGCGAAGGCATCCGCCTCGACATCGGCCATGGCGGCGCCTCGTTCTCGTTCCGGGTTGCCGAAGTCGCCATTGCCCGCGGCCTGTTGCCGTTCTCGATTTCGACCGACGTGCATCTGCGCAGCATGAACCAGTCGGTCTGGGATCTCGGCACCACCATGTCGAAGCTCTTGAGCGTCGGCATGCCCTTCGACAAGGTCGTCGAAGCCGTGACCCAGGCACCTGCCTCGGTCATTCGCCTGCCGATGGACAATCTGCTTGGCGTCGGTGCACGCGCGGAATTCACCCTCTTCGATCTGGTCGATTCCGAGCTCCGCGTCTTCGATTCGCTCGGCGCCGAAGCGCATCTCAACCGACTTTTCGAGCCGCGTTACGCGGTCATGGGCACCGACGTCGTGGCGGCAAACCGATACCAGCCGCCACATGTGGAATGCCCCGACCACAGCCACGGCTACAGCTACCGCTGAACCATCACAGAACACAGAAACTGGCAGGATATCGCGTGAACAGTTTGGACCATAAGACCAAGGGCCGTGCGCCGGCTTCGCCCTACCAGAGGCTCGCCGCGCTCGGCATCGACCTGCCGCCGGCACCGCCGCCGATCGCCAATTTCGTAACCCACGTGCTGGAGGGCAACATTCTGTACCTCTCAGGACAGGGCCCGCGCGAGGTCGACGGCCAACTGCACGCCGGCAAGGTCGGCGCCGATGTCGACGTCGAAAGCGCCTATGAGCACGCGCGATTAACGGGCATCAATCTGCTGGCTGTCATGCATGATGCGCTCGGCGATCTCGGTCGCGTCAAGCGCGTCGTCAAGCTGCTTGGCATGGTCAACGCCGTACCGGATTTCGCCGATCACCCGCAGGTGATCAACGGCTGCTCGGACCTGATGATCGACGTCTTCGGCGAAGCGGGACAACATGCCCGCTCGGCCGTCGGCTTCGGTTCGCTTCCCGGCAACATCACCGTCGAGATCGAAGCGATCGTCTCGCTTCACGACTGACGGTCAGAGGAAGGTCGGATCAATGGCTGCGCCAGCCCATCATCTTCTCGATCCGCTCGGCGGAAACCCTGACGTGATCGGCATAGAAGTTGCGATCGTCGAGGATCTTCTGCTCGGGCAGAACGATGGAGATGGTCGCGACACAGCCGCCCTTGTCGTCGAGAATCGGGGCGGCGACGCAGGCAACCGCATAGTCGGACTCGCCGGCCTGGATCGAAAGTTTGGCATTAAGCGCCGCCTCCGCCTGGGCCGACAGAGCGGCCGGATCGATATCGGCACGACCGGTCGGCGACGTGCGGGCGCAGCGGCGGAACAGTTCCAGCCGCTCGTCGGAGGGCAGGTGGCCGACCAGCAGACGTCCGGAAGCCGTCCAGTTGAGCGGCACACGGGTGCCGACCCTGGATGTCACCTGGAAATGGCCGGGGCCGTCGGCCATGGCGAGCACCTGCATGTAGTCGCCATCACGACCGCAGAGCTGGATGGTTTCGGCCACTTCGCGGCCGAGATCGTGCATCTCCCGCGTGGCAACGCCGAGGAAATCGAGCGAGCGCGCGTAAGCAAGGCCGTAGTGGTAGAGCCGGTCGCCGAGCCAGACCTGGCCATCGGCATCGCGGCTGAGCAGGTTCTTTTCGACCATGTCGTCGACGATGACATAGGCGGTCGACAGCGGCGCTCCGACCGCCTTGGCAATCGCGTAGACGCCGCTCGGCGAGCCGGTTTCGTAGAGGAAGTCGAGCACCTGCAGTGCACGGTCCATGCCGCTCACGCGCGAGCGGCGGGTCTTGCCGGCCGGCTCCATGTCTTCGCCGGGCTCGGCGGCAATCGTCGTCTTGTCCAAGGGTCTGCTCCCGTGCAATTCGAAATTCGCAACAGTTGGGCGGTGAGCAACGGCTATCCGCCTCACCCACCACAACGGCCAGTTCGCCGATCCGAAACAGCCGGCTCATATCTCATTACTATGGTAGATATTCCGCGAAAACGGAATAGCCTGCCGGTTTCGACTGCCAGAAAATCATATGGAGACCACCATGCCTGACCGCGACATCCGCGAAGCTCTCGGACTTCGTCCCGTTATCAACGTATCCGGCACGATGACGGGCCTCGGCGCGTCGATCGTGGTCCCGGAAGCGATCGACGCGATGACAGGCATACTGCCGCAATTCGTCGAGATCAACGACCTGCAGCGCAAGATCAGCCCGGTGATTGCCCGGCTGACCGGCGCCGAGGCCGGCTTCGTCACCGCGTCCTGCTCGGCCGGCATCAGCCTTGCCGTCGCCGGCACCATGACCGGCAACGATCTTGCCGCGATCGAGCGCCTGCCCGACGCCACAGGGCTGAAGAACGAAGTCATCATCCAGATGGGCCATGTCGTCAGCTACGGCGCGCCGGTTGACCAGGCGATCCGCATTGCCGGCGGCAAGCCGGTGCTGGTCGGCCAGGCAACGTCGGCCTACCGCTATCACATCGAAGGCGCCATCAATGAGCGCACGGCGGCCGCCGTCTATGTCGTCTCCCATCACGTGGTGCAGTATGGCCTGGTCGGCTTGAGGGAATTCGCCGAGGCGTGCCACGCCAAGGGCGTGCCCGTCATCGTCGATGCCGCGTCCGAATACGACCTGAAGATCTTCCTCGAGCAGGGTGCCGACATCGTTCTCTATTCCGGCCACAAGTTCCTGGGCGGTCCGACCTCGGGCATCGTCGCCGGCGAAAAGACGCTGGTGCGTAACGCCTTCCTGCAGAACCTCGGCATCGGCCGCGGCATGAAGGTCGGCAAGGAAAGCATGCTCGGTGTCATGGCCGCGCTCATCGCCTGGGAAACCCGCGACCACCAGGGCATCCGCGACCGCGAGGCCGGCTATCTGAACCTGTGGCGCGACACACTCGATGGCCGTCCCGGCATCAAGCCGGTGATCGAGGCCGATCCGACCGGCAACCCGCTCGACCGCCTGCGCGTCAGCATCGATCCGCAGGAAGCCCATATCACCGCCTGGGATCTCGCCGATGCGCTGGCGCGCGGCACGCCGCCGATCATCGTGCGCGATCATGAGGTCGAGCACAATTACTTCTATCTCGACCCCTGCAACCTGCATCCCGGCCAGGAAACCGTCGTGGCCACCCGCCTTGCCGAGGAACTGACGAAGGCGCGCAGCTCCAACGAGATCATCGCGACGCCGCTCCACGAGCGCAACACCCGCCGCTTCGCCGGCCTGTTGCGCTGGCCCGACTGAGACAGACCCTTAGCCCCCGTGCCGAACGACAAGGAATGGACGACATGACCCGCACCGCCGCTGCCACCAATCCATCGAAAGACCCCGTGCTTTCGGTCGAGAACCTGACGACCTCGTTTCTGGTCGACGGCGCCTGGAAGCCGGTGGTGCGGGACATTTCCTTCTCGGTCATGCCGGGCGAGACGGTGGCGATCGTCGGCGAATCCGGTTCGGGCAAGAGCGTGACCTCTCTGTCGATCATGCGCCTCCTGCAAAAGGACATGAGCCGCACCGAGGGCCGGGTCATGCTCGGCGGCCGCAATGTTCTCAACCTGCCGGAAAGCGACATGCGCCGCGTGCGCGGCAACGACGTGGCAATGATCTTCCAGGAACCGATGACCAGCCTCAATCCGCTGTTCACCATCGGCGACCAGATTTCCGAGGCACTGCTTTGCCACCGGCCGATGAGCAAGGCGGAGGCAAGGACCGAAACGATCCGTCTGCTCGACAAGGTCCGCATCCCCTCGGCGGCCTCCCGTTTCGACGAATACCCGCACCGCTTCTCCGGCGGCATGCGCCAGCGCGTGATGATCGCCATGGCGCTTGCCAGCCGCCCGAAGCTGCTGATCGCCGACGAGCCGACGACCGCGCTCGACGTCACGATCCAGGGGCAGATCCTCGACCTGATCAAGGTGCTGCAGGAGGAAGAAGGAACCTCGGTCCTGTTCATCACCCACGACATGGGCGTGGTCGCGGAGATCGCCGACCGCACCGTGGTGATGTTCCGCGGCGAGGCGGTCGAAACCGGCCAGACGGAAGACATCTTCCTGCGGGCAAAACATCCCTATACCCGCGCGCTGCTCTCGGCCGTGCCGATGCTCGGCTCGATGAAGGGCGTGCCGCAACCGCTGCGTTTTCCCATCATCGACAGCACCACCGGCCTGCCGGATACGCCGGTCGAAGGCGCAAGCACGGTCGCCGAGACCCGTCCGATCCTCGAGGTCAAGAACCTCGTCAAGCGCTTCGACATCCACGCCGGCCTGCTCGGCAGGTTGCAGGGCCGCGTGCACGCCATCGAAAACGTCTCCTTCAGCCTGCAGCCCGGCGAGACCTTGTCGCTGGTCGGCGAATCCGGGTGCGGCAAGTCGACCACCGGCCGCGCCATCATGCGTCTGATCGAGCCGCAGAGCGGATCGGTCGTTCTGAATGGCCAGGATGTGCTCGCCATGGACCGCAAGGCGCTGCGCGAAATGCGCCGCACCATGCAGATGATCTTCCAGGATCCCTTCGCCAGCCTCAATCCGCGCATGACCGTAGGCGCTGCGATTGCCGAGCCCTATCTTGAACACAAGCTCGGCACGCCGAACCAGGCCCGCGAAAAGGTCGCCGACCTCTTGGAGCGCGTCGGCCTGCAGGCCGACATGGCGGCGCGTTATCCGCACGAATTCTCCGGCGGCCAGCGCCAGCGCGTCTGCATTGCCCGGGCTCTGGCACTCGATCCGAAGGTCATCGTCGCCGACGAGTCTGTTTCGGCGCTCGACGTCTCGATCAAGGCGCAGGTCATCAACCTGCTGCTCGACCTGCAGGCGAGCCTCGGCCTTGCCTATCTGTTCATCTCGCACGACATGGCGGTGGTCGAGCGTGTCAGCCACCGCGTCGCGGTGATGTATCTCGGCGAGATCGTCGAGATCGGCCCGCGCGCCGACATCTTCGAGAACCCGCAACATCCCTATACCCGCAAGCTGATGGCCGCCGTTCCGATCGCCGACCCGACCCGGCGGCACACTAGGCGCAATGTCTCAAGCGACGAAATCAAGAGCCCTATGCGAGCACCCGATTATGTCGTTGCGGCACGGGAATTTCGCCAAATTTCGGCACAGCACTTCGTGCAGGTTTAAAACCAGCGCGGATTTGCGCCGTCACTTGTCCGGCGTGCAGACGCGCAGGCGATGGCCATCGGGATCGAGTGCGACGAAAGTGCGGCCGAAGACGGCGGTCATCAGGTCCTGCTCGATCGACACACCGGCCTCGCGCCATTCCGCGTGGAGCCGCTCGACCTCGGCATCGTCCTTGACCATGAAGGCAACCTCCATCCGATGGCCGGTGCCGGATGATAAGAAGTTGGCAGCGCTCGTAGACCAGAGACTGAAGGTAAGTCCGCCTTCAAACGCGTAGGCGACATAGTTCGGAAAGGCCGCAACCGGCTCACAGCGAAGCAGCCGCGTGTAGAAAGCGGCGCTCTCTTGAGGATCTTCCACGTAAAGCAGGATGAGGTTTGGGCTCAGCATCGTCGATCATCTCCATTATCAGATGATCGCAAGCTATCGGATGCCACTGTCAGTTTCTGTCAGCATCGAAATGAAGCCAGCGCGAAAAAGCCGCCGCTCCGTTTACGGAGCCGGCGGCCTTGTCAGATCGTTGTAGCCGTTTGGTACAAGAGGCTGCGTCAGAAGACGGCCAGGTACTTCAACAGCGAAATGATGCCGATGATGAGCACGATCGCCTGGACGATCTGCTTTGCGCGGCCGTCTATCGGCAGGCGCTGGACCAGATAAAGCACGAGCACGATAACCAGGAACGTGATCAGAATGCTGATGAGAAGCCCCATAGACAAACTCCCTTTGTAAGGCGACGCGAAGTCGTCAGAGTTGTAACTATGAGGCGAGCCGAAAAGTTCCAGTATCGGCAAACACTTATTTAGATCGAGGCCCTGTTCGACGGGCTTGGCGGCCGGAAGATATGGCGTTGGCCTGCGCTGAAACCAGAGCCCGGTCGGCGGCGACAGCCGTCGTCTTCAGGCGCCGATTATCCCGTGCAGCCCTCTGCGACGAGGCACGAGATCTCAGCTCGCCACCTTGCAGACGATCCCGGCGTCGTTGTCGCCCTTCGTCGCATCGTAGAACGTCACCTCGTCGCCCTTCGTCCACCAGATGTACTGGCCGCCGACATACTTTGCACCCGATGCGGCAATCACGTTGGAAGCGACGGTGAAGTTGCCGTCGATGGTAAACGTCACTAGGGAGACTGGGCCGGCATTGATGTATTCGGCGTCTACCGTCTGGCCACCGCAGTCATACCGCACCTGCTGACGATCGACCGTTTCGGCACCCGGCACCGAAATCGCGATATCGACGCTGTTGGAACCGCCTGCAGCCATGGACGCAAGCGTCAGCGCGGGCGTACCGGCCGACTTGCCCAGCATCAATTTAGAGCCTTCGACGGTCCAGGTGAGCTCGGTGCGCAGCGCGTCGAGGAACTTGCGTTCCTGATCCATCACCGCCGGCACACACATCTTGCGGGTCGAGGCGGCCGGTCCGAAGGTGATCTTGGCGCCGGAAAGGCTGAAGGTTCCGGTAAAGTGGTTGCAACCGGCCATGCCGCCATAGGTGCCGTCGTCGCGTATCTCCAATGTCGACTGAAGATTGTCGATGACCCCGCGGCCGGCGATATCCTCGGCAAGCCAGGTGCCGACCAGCGCCTGCGGCACGTTTTCGGCAGCGACCGTCTGCATCGAGGCCATTTCGATCAGCACGCAGGCGCAGGAAAGGGCTGTGGCGACTTTCAGCATCGGGAACTCCTTGGCGCTTCGACTCGTGACCCGATTCTTAGCCCGATCACACGTCGGATTGAAGACCGCGCCCTTGTTGCACATCGATTTCGCCTGTAGAGCCTAGCGCATACCCCGAAACATCGGCATCGGTTTTCGGCAAAACCAAAACGCGGCTTCTCTCCGTCGGAGCGAGCGTGGCACGCCCCACCGGGCGCTTGCGCCCCCGCTGGAACGCTGGAAGAGCGAACAAGAATATGGGAATTGGCATGGCACCCCGCGAAAACGCGAAGCGCCGACTGACGATCCTGGGCTCGACCGGCTCCATCGGCACCAACACTCTGGATGTTGTCGAGCGGCTGGGCGGTCGCGACGCCTTCGAGATCGTCGCACTCACCGGCAACGGCAACATCCCGCTTCTGGCGCGCCAAGCGATCGCTCACGGCGCCGAGCTTGCCGTCACCGCCGATGACAGCCAGTACGCCAGCCTCAAGGCAGCGCTTGCCGGCACCGGCATCGCGGCCGCCTCCGGCCGCAGCGGCCTGATCGAGGCAGCAGAACGCGACGCTGATTGGGTGATGGCGGCCATCGTCGGCAATGCCGGCCTCGCCCCGACGCTCGCCGCCGCGAGCCGTGGGGCCGATATTGCCCTTGCCAACAAGGAATGCCTGGTCTCAGCCGGCAGCCTGTTCATTGAAGCGGTGAAAAAGGGCGGCGGCCGGCTGCTGCCGGTCGACAGCGAACACAACGCCATCTTTCAGGTGCTGGAAGAGCATCAGCGTCACGCCGTCGAACGCATCATCCTGACAGCCTCCGGCGGGCCGTTCCGCACCAAGTCGCTGGACGAGATGCGGCACGTGACCGCCGATGTCGCCCGCGCCCATCCCAACTGGTCGATGGGCCTGAAAATCTCGATCGACAGTGCCTCGATGTTCAACAAGGCGCTGGAGATGATCGAGGCGAAGCATCTGTTCGGGCTGAAGCCGGAGCAGATCGAGGTGATCGTGCACCCGCAGTCGGTCATCCACTCGATGGTCGGCTACACCGATGGTTCGGTGCTGGCGCAGCTCGGCTGCCCTGATATGCGCACCGCCATCGGCTATGCGCTTTCCTATCCCAGCCGCTGCGACCTGCCGATCGAACGGCTCGATTTCGCCAAGCTGTCGCGGCTGGATTTCGAAGCGCCCGATGAAGTGCGTTTCCCGGCGATCCGCCTGGCGCGCCGCGCCATGGAAGAGGGCGGGGTACAGGGTGCTGTGCTCAACGGCGCCAAGGAGACGGCGCTGGAGGCCTTCATCGCCGGGAACACCGGGTTCCTTGCCATGGCCGAGATCGTCGAACAGGTGATGGACAGACTGTCGGACCTGCCTGCGGCCGTCACCATGGACGATGTTTTTGCCGCCGACGAAAAAGCCCGGCAACTGGCGGCCGGGCTGCTGCAGCAATTGGCTTGATTGGGTACTTCGCCATCGCGTGGAGGGTCTGCCCCTCATCCGCCTGTCGGCACCTTCTCCCCGCAGGCGGGGCGAAGGGACGTTGCTGCACCCGCTCCGATCAATCGCTGACGTTCTCGGCCTTGGCTCCCCAATATCAGGCCGAGACAGTGCTTCTGCGTCCGACAGACGCGGAACCTCCGCCGTCGTCCTCGCCCCCTCGCCCCGCAAGCGGGGAGAGGGTTAGTCCTCGGGTTTAACCCGAGGAGAGGGGCAGCGTTCTGAAAATATAAGCCGAACGTTACGCGACAGCCCGTGCCAGCGCACAGCGCGACCACAGCGAATGCAGCGCGCCGACCAGATGGTCGATGTCGGCATCCGAATGCAGCGGCGTCGGGGTGATGCGCAGGCGCTCGGTCTTCTTCGGCACCGTCGGATAGTTGATCGGCTGCACATAGACGCCGAAATGGTCGAGCAGCAGGTCGGAGATCCACTTGCACTTGGCGGCGTCGCCAACCATGACCGGCACGATGTGGCTCGGATTCGGCATATGCGGAATGCCGCGCTGATCGAGCATCGAGCGCAACCGGCGCACGCGCTCCTGATGGGCGAAACGTTCGACCTGGCTTTCCTTCAAGTGACGGATGGAGGCAAGCGCACCGGCCGCAAGCGTCGGCGGCAGCGCCGTGGTGAAGATGAAGCCTGATGCAAACGAGCGGATGAAATCGCAAAGCGCCGTCGAACCGGTGATATAGCCACCCATGACGCCGAAAGCCTTGCCCAGCGTGCCTTCGATGACAGTCAGGCGATGCATCAAACCTTCGCGCTCGGCAATGCCGCCGCCGCGCGGGCCGTACATGCCGACGGCGTGCACTTCGTCGAGATAGGTCATCGCGCCGTATTTGTCTGCGAGATCGCAGAATTCCTTGATCGGGGCAATGTCGCCATCCATCGAATAGACGGATTCAAACGCGATGATTTTTGGCGCGCGCGGATCGGCTGCAGCCAGCTTGGCTTCGAGGTCTGCTACCGAATTGTGCTTGAAGATGACGCGTTCGCACTTGGAATGACGGATCCCCTCGATCATCGAAGCGTGATTCCCGGCGTCCGAAAAGACGATGACACCGGGAATCTTCGAACAGAGCGTTCCGAGCGCTGCCCAGTTGGACACGTAACCCGAGGTGAACAGAAGCGCCGATTCCTTGCCATGCAGATCTGCGAGCTCGCGCTCGAGCAGCACATGGTAGTGGTTGGTGCCGGAAATGTTGCGGGTACCGCCGGCACCGGCGCCGCATTCGTCGATGGCACGCTTCATCGCCTCAGTGACGATGGAATGCTGGCCCATGCCGAGATAGTCGTTGGAACACCAGACGGTGACTTCCTGGATGCCTTCAGCCGTGTGGCGCGCGGCCTTCGGGAAGTTGCCGCGATGGCGAGCGATGTCGGCGAAAACCCGGTAGCGACCTTCCTGATGCAGCCCATCCAGCTCGGTTTTAAAGAAATTCTCGAAATCCATCATCTTCTCCAGTGCCCGGTCGCTTTTTTTGATTCAAAGCGATCGGGGGTCAACCCCGCAATGCGATGCGCCCGCCGCCTGCGGCAAAAGGCCTCTAGTTTTGAACCGTTCCAAAGAAAGCCTTAGCGCATGTAAATCCCTCCAAGCTTGATCGAAGTCAAGCTTGGACGAAAAAAGGGCGGCCGAAACCGCCCTTTTTGTCGCATCAGAACGGGTTCAATCCGCTCATGCCGCCGCGACCGCGCGTTTTGCCATCACCTTCACCAGATTGGCGCGATAGCTGGCATCCGCATGGATATCGGACAGCAGATCGGACGGATCCACCGTCACGCCGGCAAGCGCATCCGGCGACCAGTTGGCCGAAAGTGCTGCCTCCATGCCCTTGTGCCGAAAGACACCGTTCGACCCGGCCCCAGTCACCGCGACGCGGACGTCGCCATTGTCCCGCCTAGCCACGAAGACACCGGTCATGGCGTAGCGCGAGGCCGGGTTGGCGAACTTCTGGTAACCGGCCTTTGCCGGCGCTTCGAAAGTGACCGCCGTCACCAACTCGCCGTCTTCGAGTGCCGTCTCGAAAAGACCGGTGAAGAAATCGCCGGCGGCGATCTCCCGCCGGTCGGTGACAATGGTCGCATCGAGCGCCAGCATCGCCGAGGGGTAGTCCGCTGCCGGATCGTTGTTGGCGATCGAGCCGCCGATCGTGCCCATGTGGCGCACATGCGGGTCGCCGATGTGGCTGGCAAGCCCTGCGATCGCCGGACAGACGGCCGCAAGCTCGGCCGAGGACGCCACCTCGAAATGCGTCGTCGCCGCTCCGATCCTGACGGTTCTCCCGGACACCGTTATGCCCTTCATTTCAGAGATTTGCCGGACATCGACGAGGTCGGTCGGTGCGGCAAGCCGCTGCTTCATCGTCGGTATCAGCGTCATCCCGCCGGAGAGATATTTGCCCTCGCCTGCGGCCTGCCGGAGCTTGACGGCATCCTGGATGGAAGACGCCCGGTGATATTGGGTCTCGTACATGACGCGTCCTCCCGTTCAGTTGGCGGCGTGGGCGGCGGCCCACACCTTCTGCGGCGTCGCCGGCATCGTCAGCCGGTTGTTGCCGATGGCATCGGTGATGGCGTTGATCAGCGCCGGCGGCGAGCCGATGGCGCCGGCCTCGCCACAGCCCTTGATCCCGAGCGGATTGTTCGGGCAGGGCGTGTTCGAGGTCGAGACCTTGAACGACGGCAGATCGTCGGCGCGCGGCATGGCGTAGTCCATGTAGCTCGCCGTCAGCAGTTGGCCGTTTTCCGGGTCGTAGTGAACGTTCTCGAGCAGCGCCTGGCCGATACCCTGCGCCAGCCCGCCATGCACCTGCCCCTCGACGATCATCGGGTTGATGATGTTGCCGAAATCATCGGCCGCAACGAACTGGATGATCTTCGTCACGCCGGTTTCCGGATCAACCTCGACTTCGCAGATGTAGCAGCCGGCCGGGAAGGTAAAGTTGGCCGGATCATAGAAGGCGCCCTCCTTCAGCCCCGGCTCCATGCCCGGCGGCAGGTTGTGGGCGGTATAGGCGGCGAGCGCCATCTGGAACCACGGCACCGTCTTGTCGGTACCAGCGACCTTCAGTTCACCGTTCTCGATGACGATGTCGCTTTCGTCCGCCTCCATCAGGTGGGCGGCGATCTTCTTCGCCTTGGCCTCGACCTTGTCGAGCGCCTTGACGACTGCCGACATGCCGACGGCACCCGAGCGCGAGCCGTAAGTGCCCATGCCCATCTGCACCTTGTCGGTGTCTCCGTGCACGATGTTGACGCTGTCGATCGGCACGCCGAAACGATCAGCGACCAGCTGGGCGAAGGTGGTTTCATGCCCCTGCCCGTGGCTGTGCGAGCCGGTCAACACCTCGATCGTGCCGACGGCATTGACCCGGACCTCGGCCGATTCCCACAAGCCGACGCCGGCGCCGAGCGAGCCGACAGCCGCCGACGGCGCGATGCCGCAGGCCTCGATATAGCAGCTCATGCCGATGCCGCGCTTCATGCCGCGTCCGGCTGCTTCCGCCTTGCGGGCAGTAAAGCCGTTCCAGTCGGCGGCCTTCATCGCCGCATCGAGCGAGGCATCGTAGTCGCCGGCGTCGTAGTTCATGATCACGGGTGTCTGGTGCGGGAAGGAGCGGATGAAATTGATCCGCCGCAGTTCCGCCGGCGAGACCCCGAGTTCGCGCGCCGCCGTCTCCATGGTGCGTTCCAGGAGATAGGTCGCTTCCGGCCGACCGGCGCCGCGATAGGCATCGACCGGGGCGGTGTTGGTGTAGACCGTGCGCACATTGGCGTGGATCGCCGGGATGTCGTACTGGCCTGAGAGCAGCGTCGCATAGAGATAGGTCGGCACCGCCGAGGAGAACAGCGACATGTAGGCGCCGAGATTGGCGACCGTGTCGACCTTCAGCCCAATGATCCGGTTGTTGGCGTCGAACGCCATCTTCACCTTCGAGAGGTGATCGCGGCCATGGGCGTCGGTCAGGAACGCTTCCGTCCGGTCGGACGTCCATTTCACCGGCACGCCGGTGCGTTTGGAGGCCCAGAGACAGACGATCTCTTCGGGATAGATGTAGATCTTCGAGCCGAAGCCGCCGCCGACATCAGGCGCGATGACGCGCAGCTTGTTTTCAGGCGCGACATTGTAGAACGCGCTCATCACCAGCCGCGCCACATGCGGGTTCTGGCTGGTCGTGTAGCAGGTGTAGTGGTCGTCGCCGCCGTCATAGATCCCGAGCGTGGCCCGCGGCTCCATCGGGTTCGGCGACAGGCGGTTGTTGTGGATGGTGATCTCGGTCACATGGGCCGCAGAAGCAATCGCCTTGTCGGTGGCGGCGGGATCGCCGATCTGCCAGTCGAAGATCAGATTGTTTGGCGCCTCCGGATGCAGCTGCGGCTGGCCCTGTTCCAGCGCCTTCGTCGCATCGGTGACGACGGGCAGTTCCTGGTAGTCGACGACGACGGCTTCCGCCGCATCCTTCGCCTCGGTGACGCTGTCGGCGACGACGATGGCGACCGCATCGCCGACATAACGCACCGTCTCATGGGCAAGCGGCCGCCAGGCGCCCATCTTCATCGGCGATCCGTCCTTGGAATGGATCATCCAGCCGCAGATGAGATTGCCAATGCCGTCGGCGAGCAGCTGCTTGCCGTCGAGCACGCCGATCACCCCGGGCATGGCCTTGGCCGCAGTCGCGTCGATAGACCTGATTTTCGCATGCGCATAAGGGCTGCGCACAAAGATCGCATATTTCATGCCGGGCACCGACATGTCGTCCGTGTAGCGTCCCTTGCCGGTCAGGAACCTCTTGTCTTCCTTGCGCGCCACCCGCGCGCCAATACCTTCAACGCCCATTGCCGATCTCCTCCCGAGATATCCAGCGAAACTCCTGCGGTGAAATGTGATCGCGGCGACATGTCATCGCCGCGGGCCGGATGTCATTCGGCAGCGACGCGGGCACCGCCCATTTCGGCGGCAGCCGCCAGGATCGACTTGACGATGTTGTGGTAGCCGGTGCACCGACAGATATTGCCTTCGAGCTCGGCGCGAACGGTCGCCTCGTCGAGCTGCCCGCCATGCCGGCGGATCATGTCGACGGCCGTCATCACCATGCCCGGAGTGCAGAAGCCGCATTGCAGGCCGTGATTGGCCTTGAAGGCCGCCTGCACCGGATGCAGCTCGCCGTTTGCAGCCAGGCCTTCGATTGTGGTGATCTGCGAGCCCGCCGCCTGCGCGGCGAGGGTGGAACAGCTCTTGACCGACTTTCCATCCATGTGGACGACACAGGCGCCGCATTGCGACGTGTCGCAGCCGACATGGGTGCCGGTCAGTCCAAGGTTCTCGCGAATGAAATGCACCAGCAGCGTTCGGTCATCGCACTGACCGCTCACCTGACGGCCGTTGACCGTCATTGTAATTTTCGCCATTTCGCTCCTCCGGGTGGGTCAATGCCAACACGAGCGCGGGAAGCCGGGTGATGATCTGTTCACGCGACTTCTGGAAACGCGCCAACTGCTATCGATGCCCTTCGCCTCGTGGCCCGCTCCTCCGCGTTCCCGTGGCTTGTCTGTATCATTGTCTTTTTTTGGAATGTCGCAACCGCCCGAGGGCCGGCCACGATAAAAAATTTCCGTGATGGTTGCGCTTGCCGGAATGAGGCCTTCATGTCCCGTTCAGGAACGATATCATTATGTTGGCGGCGAAGAGAATCCGCCGGACCTTCTGTAGACTTTCACAGCGGCCGGTTTATTTTCTGCAATTGCAAGTTCAGGTGGAGAAAGACAGCCGTCTTTTTGCCAATCACTCAAGGGACGGACGAGGCGACAGGCTGAGATCCGTAGAGATCGGAGAGAACAATGAAGAAAGCCATCGCACTTGTGCTGGTTGCCTTGTCGGTTGCGAGCTGCACCCAGACTGAAAAGGGTGCCGGCATCGGCGCCGTCTCGGGTGCGATCATCGGCGGCGCGATCACCGGCGACGTCCGTGGTGCAGCTGTCGGCGCTGCCATCGGCGGCGTCTCCGGCGCGGTCATCGGCAATGTCACCGAACAGCCGGGCCAGTGCTACTACCGCGACCGTTACGGCCGCCGCTACATCGACTCCTGCCCGCGCTAAGCCGCACGGACGGTCGATCGCATCGACAAGATGCCCTACGTCGAATGACCGTCAGGGCGTAACATCATCACCCCTCATGGTTCCCGCCATGAGGGTTTTTTCGTTTCTGCCCCTATCGTCGAACTGCAGACCATTTTCTCGCCCGGCAACCCCATCGAACGTGGTGGCGCAGGAACCGGGTGGCCGGCAGCAACGCAATTCTGTCAGGTGCCTCGAAACATCATGTTCGAGGACCTCTCCATGCCCAAACCGCCTGCCGCCGCCCTACCCTCCGCGTTCAAACGCATCGGTTGGTCCAACCTTTTTGCCCAATTCTCCGAGCAAATCGCCTTGGCGGCAGCGCCGCTTGCCGCCGTCCTTCTGCTTTCGGCCGGCCCTGCCGAAACCGGCTGGCTGCAGATGGCCCAAACGTTGCCGTTTCTGCTGCTGTCCATTCCGGCCGGCCTGCTCGTCGATCGCGCCTCGCGGCGAACGCTCATGGTGCTTTCGGAAATGCTGCGCGCCCTGTCGCTGGTCGCCACCCTGGTTTTGATGGCGAGCGGCCTGCTCACGCTGCCGCTTCTGGCGATCATGGGTTTCGTCGGGGCGATCGGAACGGTTTGCTACAATGTCGCCGCACCGGCACTGATCCCGGCGATCGTCCCACGCGCGCAGCTTGCCGATGCCAATCGCTGGCTGGAGCTTGCCCGCAGCCTCGCCTATTCCGGCGGGCCGGCGATCGGCGGGGCGATCGTCGCCTGGACCGGCGCGTCGCTTGCCTATGTCGCGGCGACCACGCTTTCCCTTCTCGCCGTCGTCCTGCTTGCCGGCCTCAGCGAACAGGAGCAGTCGGCGCGATCACGGCGCGATCTGCTTCATGACCTTGTTGAAGGCGCGCGTTTCCTTGCCGGCCATACGCTGCTGCGACCAATCCTCGTGACCGCAATCGTCTTCAACACATCCTGGTTCGTGCTGCAGGCAGTCTATGTCGCCTATGCCGTCCGCACACTCGGATTGACGGCAACCGGTGTCGGCGTGACGCTCGGCATCTATGGAGCCGGCATGATGATCGGCGCCTATGCCGCCCCGGCCATTGCGCGCCGCATTCCGTTCGGCGTCATGATCGCGCTCGGTCCGCTTGGCGGTCTGCTCGCAGCCGTCGTCATGCTGCTGACGATCTGGTTCCCCCATGGCGCGCTTGCGGGATTGAGCTTCTTTCTGTTCGGTGCGGGACCGGTTCTCTGGTCGATCGCCACGTTGACGCTCCGGCAGGCCATCACCCCGAACGCGATGCTGGGTCGAGTTTCAGCCTTCATCACCACGGCCACATTCGGCGCAAGACCCGTTGGCGCAGCGCTCGGCGCCATCGTCGCCACCCACTATGGCGTCGAGGCTTGCCTGGCGGTCGCAACAGTGGGTTTCTTCATCCAGTTTCTTGTCATCATCGCCTCGCAGGTTCCGAGGTTACGGGCGCTGCCTGAACCGGCTTGACCCTGTCATGTTGCCTCGATGCGACCGTCCGATGCCCGGCAAGCATCGCCCGACAGACGTCCACGGCAACCGCCATCTCGGCTACTGCACCTGGTTTTTGTGCTGCGCTGACAACATTCCGGGTCTTTTTCAGCGAAATCGACCCGGAATCTGGGCCTCAGGGGTGGATGCCGAGCGCCGTCATCGTTAACAGATGGAAAACCTTAGGCATGCAATAGTGACCCCGCCGCATAGAAGGCAGTTTGTATTGGGTCGCCTTAAGACGGGATGCGGAAGCGAATGTCCCCACCACGGTCGAGTATTGCGTACTGGAAGGCAGCGACTGCACTCGCAGTTGCCGCCTCGTGCGCGCTTGGCCCCATGTCCGCGAGCAAAGCCTACGCGTTCAAGATTTTCGGCATGAAATTTTTCGAGGGCGACGAGGACGAGGCGCAGGTCATCGACCCCGTTAATTACACCCTCACCTTCGACCCAGGCACCGATGACAAGGAACTGAAAGAGGCGCTGGAGAACAGCTCGCAGCTGGTTCAGGGCCAGGAAAAACCGGTTTCCGGCGACCTTGGCCTTGCGATCCGCGCCCGCGACGACCGCGACCGCCTGCTGGCGGCACTCTACGAGAAGGCGCGCTACGGCGGCACCGTGGCGATCCAGATCAACGGCCAGAACCTTGACAGCCTGCCGCCCGATCCCTCCTTCCCCAACGGCCAGCCCGTACCCGTCACTGTGACCGTTAAGCCGGGCCCGGTGTTTACGCTCGGTTCGGTCAAGTTCGATGGTGATGCCGCCGGCCTCAATCCCGCCGACTACGATCTCGTACCTGGCGCACGCGCAGATTCGACGCTGATCATTAGGGCCGGTGAAAAAGTCGTCAACGACCTGCGCGAACAGGGGCGGCCGTTTGCCAAGCTGACCGAGCGCAGCGTCGTTGCCGACCATGCAGATTCGACCGTCGACGTGGTGATATCAGCGGAAGGTGGGCCGGTCGCACCGGTCGGCGAAGTCAGCGTTTCCGGAACCAAGACCGTCGATCCAGGCTTCGTGCGCGATTTTTCGCGGCTCAACGAAGGTCGGCCCTATTCGCCCGAGGACATCCGCAGAGCCTCCGAGCGGCTGCGCCAGCTCGGCGTGTTCTCGAGCGTTACCATCAAAGAAGCGGGCACCCTTTCGCCCGATGGCTCGATCCCGATGAAGATCGAGGTGTCGGAGGGCAAGCACCGTTTTTTCGGCTTCGGCGCCCAGGTCTCGACAACGGACGGCCTCGGACTTTCCGGTTATTGGGGACACCGCAATCTGTTCGGCCGAGCCGAATCGTTGCGTATCGAGGGCTCGATCGACCGTATCGGCGAGACCCAGGAGCTCGACAAACTCGACTATTCCGCCGGCATCCTTTTTGCCAAGCCCGGCGCCTTCGGTCCGACCTCGACCTTCACCGCCAGCCTCAAGGCCAACATTCAGGATCCGGATGCCTATCGCGCCAAGATCCTGACCGGTGCGGCCGGGGCAACATTCGAACTGTCGCCGACCGATACGGTTTCTGGTGGCGGTGAGCTCAGCTGGGCGGATGTCGACGACGCCTTCGGCTCCAACTCCTACCTGACGGCCGCCGTTCCGCTCGAATACGTGCGCGACACCCGCGACGACAAGCTGAACGCGACCGAAGGCTACCGTGCGCTGATCAACGCCAAGCCGAGCTACGAGATCAAGGGCCAGACCTTCTTCTCATCCTTCGAGGCAACCGCTTCGGGCTATCACGCTCTCGGTGACGAGAAGCGGTTCGTTCTCGCCGGCAAGATCGGCGCGGGCGTTCTGGTCGGCGGCGACGGCCTGGCCGACATTCCCGCCAACCGCCGCTTCTATCTCGGCGGCGGCGGCTCTGTGCGTGGCTATTCCTATCAGGAGATCAGCCCGCGCAATGCCAGCAACGACCTGACCGGCGGACGCTCCTATGTCAACGCTTCGGTGGAGGCACGCATCGCCATCACCGACACGATCGGCATCGTTCCCTTCATCGATGCCGGTACGGTATCGGCGAGCACCACGCCCGACTTCTCCGACATTCGCGCCGGCGCCGGCATCGGCCTTCGTTACCAGACGCCG
The DNA here is from genome assembly GCF_059419585.1 of Ensifer sp. GW821-FHT05G01. Lineage (NCBI taxonomy): Bacteria > Pseudomonadati > Pseudomonadota > Alphaproteobacteria > Hyphomicrobiales > Rhizobiaceae > Ensifer > Ensifer sp. GW821-FHT05G01. Next base: position 56,619 of record NZ_JBWKSC010000005.1, read on the forward strand.
TTCGGGCCGATCCGTCTCGATGTGGCCATGCCGCTCAACAAATATCCTGGCGGCACGACCTACGGCATCTATGCCGGTATCGGTCAGTCCTTCTGAATCCAGGCGGTTTCGACCGATTTCTATCCGTGGGCGGTAAATTTAGCCCGATCGCCCGGAGTTTCCGCCGGCAAAGATTCCGCAGCGACGCAAGTTGCGTTATGGGTAGTTCATGAATCAGGTCGTCCGCTTTCTTCGCGCGACGCTGCGCTATGGCCTTTACGTGCTTGGCGCTCTCGCGGTCGCAGCCCTTCTCCTCGTCGCCTTCGTCGGCTTCACGACACCCGGCGCCCGCCTTGTCGCCTGGGCGATCGAAAAGTATGCGGCCACTCCCGACCAGATCGTGCGGATTTCCGACCCGAGCCCGCTGTTGACAGGGAAGTTCACCGCCGGCAGCGTGACGCTGTTCGACGGCGAGGGCATTTACGCGGAGGTTCGAGACCTCTCGCTCAACTGGTCGCCCGCGGCCCTTCTCTCCTTCCGCTTCGACGCCGCGGCGCTCTCGGCCGGTTCCATCCGCGTCGAGCGCCTGCCTGTGCCTTCGACGGAAACCAAGGAAGTGCGCTCGACCTTCGCGCTGCCGGTCGACGTCAAGATCGACGCGATCGAGCTCAAGGAAATCGTCATCGGCAAGGCAATCGCCGGCGAGGACCAGTTCCTGACGGCCAGCGGCAAGGTGAATGCCACCAACGAGAGCATCGCACTCGCGATAACCGCGGCGCAGCGCGATCGGCCGGACGCCCGCGCCGTGGCCGACATCGTCTTCAATCCGGCCGGCAACGAGCTGAAACTGGAAGCAACGGTCAACGAGCCCGCCAACGGCGTTCTGGCCAAGCTCCTGCGTCTGCCGAACGAACCCGCCGTCAACATAACGGTCACAGGCGAAGGCCCCCTTTCGGACTGGGCCGGGACTGGAACGGCGGCGCTCGACGGCACCGAGATCCTCAAGCTCGATGGTCGCCACGTCCAGACGACGGACGGCATGCACACGCTGACGCTCGCCGGTGGCGGCGGCTTCGGTTCGCTGATGCCGCCGGCGCTTCGGCCAATGTTCGAGGGCAGCACCAGCATCGACCTTGCCACCGCCTTCGACGGCAAGGGCATGGTGCGCGTCGACAAGGGCACCATCTCGACCGGCTCGCTCGCGCTCAGCGCGTCGGGCACGTTCAACAGCAAGGGCGACAACAATCTGCAGGCCAACCTTGCCGGCACCAACGGCGCGATCGATTTCCGCTGGCCGCTGGAAAAGGGCGAAGCCCGCGCCCTGATCAACACCGTCAACCTGTCCCTGATCGGCGACGCGCAGTCGGCAATCCTTGACATCGCCGCCGATGTCGCCTCCGTCGCACTGCCGGAGGTGGCGCTCGGCGCGGTCAAGCTTTCTGCTCAAAGCGACGGCTTCAACCTCGCGACCCAGACGGGCCCGATCAAGACGACCGTCGAGGTCGGCCAGGCGGGCTTCGACAATGCCGATCTCGCACGACTGGTCCAGGCGCCGATGAAGATCGTCGGCGACATCGCTGTTGCCACGGACAGCATCGCCTTCAATCCGGTGACGATCGAAAGCCCCGGCATCGGCGGCACGGTCGAGGGCGCCTTCTCCCGTGAAACCAACACGGTCGCTGCCACCTTCAAGCTCTTCACGGTGCCAAGCGCCCTGCCGCCGGCAGCCGCGGCGAAGTTCGACGGCACGATCGCACTTGCGGGCAGTCTCACGACCGGTGCCGACGGCAGCGTCACGGTCGAAAACATTGACCTGAAATCCGGGACCATCGAAGCTGCCGGCTCCGTGGCGCTCGCCGGTGGCAACCTGACCGCGGACCTCAAGGGCGCCCTGCCGGATCTCGGCAAGCTGCTCGCCGATGCCAAAGGCAAGGCCGACTTCACCGCCGCCGTAACCGGACCGCTTTCCGAACTCGGCATCAAGGCGGAACTGACCTCGAGCGGCGCGACACTCGCCGGTCGCACGCTGAGCGACCTGACGATCAAGGCCGACGCCACCGCGAACCAGAGCAGCCCGCAGGCCAAGCTGACCGCAACCGGTGCGCTCGACGGCCAGCCGATCAACGTACGCGCCGACGTTGTATCGAAGGACGGTCGCACATCGATCCCGGTGCTCGAAGCCAGGATCGGTGAGAACACGCTCAACGGCGCCATCAGCTTCACGCCCGATTTCAAGCCGGATGGCACCGTCGAGTTCAAGCTTCCGGATCTCGGATTGCTTGCCGCCATGGCGGGCCAGAAGGCGTCCGGCGATCTCTCCGGATCGGCCGCGATCAAGACGACCAACGGCATCACCTCCATCGTGCTCAAGGCCGGCGGCAGCGGCATCAAGCGCAACGATCTGACGATCGCCAAGCCGACGGCCGACATCACCATTGCCGATCTCTCGGCGCTGGCGATCAGAGGTAGTGTGCGGGCGGAGACGATTGCGCAAGGGCCCAACCGGGTTTCCGACTTGAGCCTCAATTTCACTCAAGAAGCGGGCAAGACCGGCTTTGCCATCGACGGCAGATATGACGGCGGACCGCTGACGGCCAAGGGCGATCTGACGAGTTCGAACGGCCGCACGGAAATCCGTCTTTCCTCCTTCGGCGCAACGCCGAGGCAGATTGCCCTGAAGCTCGCGGCACCGACCGTGATTGCGATCGAGAAGGGTACCGTGCGCCTGAATGCTCTAACGGTCCAGGCATCGAGGGGCACGATCGCGGTCAGCGGCACCGCCGGCGAAAAGCTCGATATCACGGCGAAGCTCAACGCGCTGCCGGCGGCCCTCGTCAACGCCTTTGCCCCAAATCTCGGCGCAGAAGGCACGATCGCCGGCACCGTCGACGTCGACGGAACGGCAGCATCGCCGGTCGTCGCCTATAACCTGAAATGGTCAGGCGCTTCGCTGGCCGCGGCACGCAGCGCAGGCGTCGGCGCCTTCGATATTTCGGCCGACGGCAGGTTCGTCAACAATCGCGTGACGCTCGACACCACGCTGTCAGGCGCCGGCGGTCTCTCCTTCAGGGGCGGCGGCAATGTCGACATCGGCGGCAACATGCCGATGTCAATGAGGTTCAACGGCAACGTACCCTTCGCGCTCATTGCCAACCTGATGGCCGAACAGGGCTTCACGCTGACCGGCCAGGCCACCGTCGATCTCACGATATCAGGTTCGGCCAGGGCGCCGCAGATAGCCGGCACGATCGCCACGTCGGGCGGACGCCTCGTCGACGTCCGGCGCAACCTTGCACTCAACAACCTGACGGCCAACGTGGCGCTCGACGGCAGGCAGGCGACGATATCAAGGCTTTCCGCCAACCTTGCAAGCGGCGGTTCGGTCGAGGTCACCGGTACAGTCGGTACCGTTGCCGGCTCCGGCTTCCCGGCCAACCTGACGATCCGGCTCAACAACGCCAGTTATGTCGACGGCACGCTGTTCAACGCCCAGCTCGCCGGCGAGATGACCTTGACGGGTCCACTGGTCGCCACGCCGACGCTCGGCGGCAGGGTAACGATCCGCAGGGCGGCGATCACCATTCCGGAGAAACTGCCGACCTCGCTCTCGGCCATCGACATCAAGCACAGGAATGCTCCGCCCAAGGTGAAGCAGATGGCAAGGGACCTGCGCAGGGACGAGCGGCCGGCAGGCGCCAATGCCAGCGGCGTCATTGCCTTCAACCTTGGCGTCACCGCCAACCAGGTCTTCGTGCGCGGCCGCGGCATCGATGCCGAACTCGGAGGCGATCTGACCATCCGCGGGACAGCCGTGCAGCCGACGATATCTGGCGGTTTCGAGATGCGCCGCGGCCGCCTCGAAATTCTCGGCAAGCGGCTGACCTTTACCGACGGCACCATCGGCTTTGGTGGCGACCTGATTCCGACGCTCGATCTCAAGGCGACCTCGACCTCCGGCGCGACGACCATCACCGTCAATGTCGCCGGTCTTGCCAACAACCCGCAGATCACCTTCTCGTCCTCACCCGCCCTGCCCCAGGATGAAATATTGGCGCAGCTGATCTTCAACCGCTCGCTGTCCAATCTCTCGGCCTTCCAGATCGCTCAGCTTGCCTCCGCCGTCAGCCAGCTGGCAGGTGGCGGTTCGACCTCCTTGCTCGACGGTCTGCGCAACAAGCTCGGCGTCGACGATCTTGACGTCACTACTGACGAGAACGGCGGCGCCTCGGTCAGGGCCGGCAAATATCTCAACGACCGCACCTACATTGAACTGCAGCAGGGTTCGGACTCAGGCTCCAGCAAGGCTGTGATCAATCTCGATGTTGGCAAGGGCGTCAAGCTCAAGGGCTCCGCCGCCGGCGACGGCTCGGCATCAGGCGGTATCTTCTTCGAAAAGGAATACTGAGGCGGCACGTGACCGACGCCGCCTCGGCTGTAGCTGCGCCTACTTTCACCATCAATGAACAAACCCGCGGTTCGCTATCGATCCGCGGGTTTGTTCATTGGTGCCTTTCGTCATCGGAAGGCGATGCTGTCGATCGAGCGTCAGAGCCCGGGGCGAAAGTAGATACCGCTGAGCTTGCCATCGGGGGCGAGGGTCAGGCCGCATTCGAGCGTTCCTTTTTCGAACCGCACATCATAGACGTCGGACCCCTCCTGCAGCACACCCTTGAACGCGACGCTCCGCAACGCCCCCAGGCGGGCGAGTTCTGCCTTGACGATCGGTGCCTGTTCACGCGCCGCTGCCGCAAGTGCCGGCAACATTGCGTCATAGTCAGGCTCGCCGCGCTGATGCTCGGCAATGACGCGGCGAAGCAATGCCTCGCTGTTGGGAAACGGGATCTTATCCTTCACCCTTTTCTCCAGGTCGTCGGCAACAGCGCGCGCCCTTCTCTCGTCGATGCGCTTCGCCGTCTGCTCGTAGCCGCCCTGATGCAGGACTACCCCTTCCAACTCCCCCCGCTCGTCACGGGTGAAGGAAAGTTGCGCCTGGACGACCCGGTAGAAAAACAGGTCGTCCGCTTCGGGATAGATCTCGATCGCGCTCTGTCCGGTCAGTTGAGCCAACAGCCCGCCGTCGCACCGGGTGATGCTAAGCACGTCGCCGGTCTCGAACTGAAAGTCGCCGACAACAGAGCCGTGTTTTTCGGGCTCGAAGCGAACTTCCGTCCGCGGCCGTGCCTGCTCGTAGCGCCGCCATGCGACGGTGTCGGGCGATAGGTCGGTCATCCTGGTCTCCTTGGCAAGCGTGATGAGTTCGCTGATCGAGACCGCCTGGCCGCTCGATATCTTCTTGAGCGCAGCGCCGACCAGCGACAGGCTGTGCTCGACCCGGTCACGCAGATCGACGAGCGCGGATTGCTGGATCGTCAGCGTCTGTCCGAGATCCGGCGTGGTGCCGGCAAGCAGAATGGTGATCCGGGTCAGGCTGAGGCCGAGACGCTTCAGGGCGAGGATCTCGGTCAACCGTGCAATCTCCGCACCGCCATAGAGCCGCCAGTTCTTTTCCGTCCGGCGCGGCGCGATCAGACCGCGGTCTTCATAGACGCGCAGCGCCCTGACCGTCAGGCCGAGACGTTCGGCGCATTCGGCAGCGGTCAAAAGGTGGTCACGGTTTCGCTTGTCGCTCATGAAAGCCTCCTGCAATCGTCTTCTAAGGTATGACCTTAGGTTCGGCTCAAGCGGTATTTTGTGCGGGTTGCATCGAGAGTGCGGCAAGAATGAACCCATTCCGACCCGGCCGACATGGATTTTGCACAATCCCGTCCCTACATGCCCTCCCGCCACCGTTGCATGTTTTCATGCCTTGAGCCCAATCGGGTTTAGCGTTGAAAACATGCGCAGTTTCACGATGCTACGAAGACCTCCGTACGTCCGAGAGGACGCGCAGAGCTCTCCTCTGTATTTTCAGCACAACGCATGATTTCAGGTGTTTCTTGTCTTTTCAGCTTCCCGATATCGATCTTCCGCCAGGTTTCGCACCGCTGCTCAACGGCTATTCCTGGCGAATGGACAGCCTTGGCCAGTCGGCATCGAGCGTCTTCCTGTTCGACGCCGAAGCTCGCCCTCCTCTGGTTCTGAAGGTCGAGCAGTCCAGTCCCTTCGACGAGCTCGTCGACGAGGCTTCGCGGCTCGAATGGCTGGGCAAGCAGGGCATGCCTTGTCCGCGCGTCATCGCCCGCGAGGTGTACGCAGACCGGAACTGGCTGCTGATGGAGGCGGTCGACGGCGTCGACCTCGCCTCGAGCACCCTTGCTGCGTCAGAACAGGTCGTCCTGCTTGCCGAAGCTGTGCGTCGCATGCATGCGCTTGACGCCGAAGCGTGCCCCTTCGATCACCGGGTCGGCGCACGCATCGCGATCGCCAGGCTGCGCGCCGAGGCGGACCTGGTCGATGTGACCGATTTCGATGAGGCGCGGCTTGGCAAGACCGCTGAAGAATTGTTCGTCGAGCTTCAGGCCAAAATCCCGCAGGAAGGAAAACTCGTCGTCACCCATGGCGACGCCTGCCTGCCAAACGTCATCGCCCGGGACGGTCGCTTCGCCGGCTTCATCGACTGCAGTCGTCTGGGCGTTGCCGATCCCTATCAGGATCTTGCGCTCACCTGCCGCAGCATTGCTCATAATCTCGGGGAAGAATGGGTCCAGCCGTTTCTCGATCTTTACGGCGTCCGTCGCGCCGATCCAGAGAAACTCGACTTCTATTGCCTTCTCGACGAGTTCTTCTGAACGCACCGAAAACAAACGCGGCATGGCCCGCGCCGCCTATGCGGCGTCGCGGGCCTCAACGTTCAGGTCGACGATATCGGCATCTGCGAGGTCGACGTCCTCAAGGGCGTTGAACAGCGCCCAGATATGGCCGAACGGATCGATGAAAGCGCCGACGCGATCGCCGGTCGACAGCGTCTCGGCCGGGTTCCTGAGTGCAGCCCCCGCCCCGATCGCCCGCCCGATGACTCGGTCGACGTCCTTCACATGCAGTTCGAGAATGACTGCCGTGGTCCCAAGCGCGTGCGGCGACCTTGGCCCGCCAAGCTTCGGCTCGGCGTCACGGCGCGGATTGGCACCGGCAATCCGGAAGACGGATTCGCCGATCCTAAGATCGGCACTGGTCAGGATGCCGCTCGGCCACTCGTGGCGCTGTATCAGTTCGGCGCCCAGCACATCGCGATAAAAGGCAATGGCGCGGTCCTCATCGCCATGCCTGACAAAAAGCTTCACACAGATCTGCCGATCGGCCAGCCTGCCGCCATTGATGACCATGACATCCTCCAATCTCGGGTGAGGCGCACATCATATACAAACATGAGAACAAAGCAAGAACAATTGACTCGCGGCGATGCTTTTCGCATGCCGCCTGGCGTGCCCAAAACGGCTAGAATGCACCCGTCAGCTTGCTCGTTTTCAACAGGATGTTGGTTTCCGTCACGGTGATGCCGTCGATCAGCCGGATCCGTCTCAAGGTCTCGTCGAACGACACCAGGTCCCGATCCTCGAGTTCGGCGATGAAGTCCCAGCGGCCGTTGGTGCTGTGCAGCGCTCTGACCTGCGGCAGGCCGCGCAACTGCTCGGCGACCCGGTCGGCCATCTTGCCGTGGACCTCGATCATCACCACGGCGCGCACCCCGGACGCCGGGATTTCGGATCCGGTGCGGATGGTGAAGGCAGCGATCGTTCCATTGGCAACCAGCCGGTCGATGCGGGCTGCAACGGTCGCGCGCGACACGCCGGTGCGCGCCGAAAGGGTCGAAACCGGCAAGCGCGCATTCTGTCGCAAGGCGCTGATCAGCGCCTGATCGAGGTCGTCCATAGCTCTCACTTTGTAAAATCGGACTTGGCAATATGCCAATCTTATCCTTCTATTCGACAGTTTTCCATCTTTTTGCTGTCACGCATTTTGACGATAATCCGCGCAACTCACGGGAATCACCAGGAAGGAACGGGCTGATATGACCACCATCACGCTGATCGGCGCACCCATCGAAGAAGGTTCTGGACGACGCGGCGCGGCCATGGGCCCAACGGCGCTTCGCATTGCCGGTATCGACACCGTTCTGCGCGACCTCGGTCACACGGTCTACGACGAGGGCGACGTCAAGCCGCTGCCGGCGCGCGACCTCGCCAATCATGCAGGCGCCAACAACCTGCAGATCGTCGCCGCCTTCGCCCGCGCTCTGCACGATTCCGTCCACGACACCGTTCGCAAGGGCCATTTCCCGATCATCCTGGGTGGCGACCACGCGCTTTCGATGGGCAGCGTTTCCGGCATGGCGCGTTACGCCGCCGAAGTCGGCCGCCCGCTGTTCGTGCTTTGGCTCGATGCCCATGCCGACTTCAACTCTCCGGCAACGTCGCCGTCCGGTAACATGCACGGCATGCCGGTCGCCTTCTTCTGCGGCCAAGCAGAATTCACCCCGATCCTGCCGGCGGACAGGCCTATGGTCGATCCGACCAAGGTCTTCCAGGTCGGCATCCGCTCGGTCGATGATCGCGAACGCGAAGAGATCGCCGAACACGGCGTGCGCGTCTACGACATGCGCGCGGTCGACGAACTCGGCATGGCACACATCATGCGTCATATCCTCGACGAAGTCCGCTCGGCCAACGGCCTCCTGCATGTCAGCCTCGACGTAGACTTCATGGATCCCGAGCTTGCACCGGGTGTTGGCACTACCGTTCCCGGCGGCGCCACCTTCCGCGAAGCCCACCTGATCATGGAAATGCTCTGGGAAAGCGATCTCGTCTCCTCCCTCGACGTCGTCGAACTCAACCCCTTCCTCGACGATCGCGGCAAGAGCGCGCGTGTCCTGGTCGAACTGACCGCGAGCCTTTTCGGCCGCCGCGTCCTTGACCGCCCGACCCGCAGCGCCTGAGCCCCTGCAGAATTCCTTGAAACGAAATGGTTTCAAGGAAAAATCATGCAGAAAATCAAAGTGCTACGGCGACCTTTGCGCGTCCGATCAGACGCGCGGCGCTGTAGAAAAATAACGGAGGACGACGGATGAACACCACGGCAGACCTGATCGAAACCGAGTACCGGCTCGGCGCACACAACTACAAGCCGCTCGACGTCGTGCTTTCGCGCGGCGAAGGCGTCTATGTCTGGGACATGGAAGGCAATCGCTACCTCGACTGCCTCTCGGCCTACTCCGCCGTCAACCAAGGCCACTGCCATCCAAAAATCTTCCAGGCGATGATGGAGCAGGCGCAGAAGCTGACGCTGACCTCGCGCGCCTTCCGCAACGATCAGCTCGCGCATTTCTATGAAGAGATCGCAGCGCTCACCGGCTCGCACAAGGTGCTGCCGATGAACTCGGGCGCCGAAGCCGTCGAGACCGCCGTCAAGGCCGTGCGCAAGTGGGGCTACGAGGTCAAGGGTGTGGCCGAAAACAAGGCCGAGATCATCGTCTGCTCCAACAATTTCCATGGCCGCACCATGGGTATCGTCGGGTTTTCGACCGACCCGGACGCGCGCACCGGCTTCGGCCCGTTCGCGCCCGGCTTCAAGGTCGTGCCCTTCGGGGACATCGACGCCTTCCGCGCGGCAATCACCGAGAACACCGTCGCCTTCCTGGTCGAGCCGATCCAGGGCGAAGCCGGCGTGCTCGTCCCGACGCCCGGCTACTTCCCGGCGGTACGCGAGCTCTGCACCAGGCATGGCATCACGCTGATCCTCGACGAGATCCAGACCGGCCTCGGCCGCACCGGCAAGCTGCTTGCCGAAGAACATGAGGGCATCGAGGCCGACGTGACGCTGATCGGCAAGGCGCTTTCGGGCGGCTTCTATCCGGTCTCGGCCGTGCTTTCAAACTCGGAAGTGCTCGGCGTCTTGAAGCCCGGCCAGCATGGCTCGACTTTCGGCGGCAATCCGCTCGCCTGCGCCATTGCCCGCGCGGCGCTCAAGGCGCTCACCGAGGAAGGCATGATCGAGAACTCGGCGCGCATGGGCGACCGCTTCCAGAAGGGTCTGACCGACATCCGGTCGAACATCATCAAGGAAGTGCGCGGCCGCGGCCTGATGCTGGCGGTCGAGCTGGTGCCGGAAGCCGGTGGCGCCCGCAAGTACTGCGAAGCGCTGAAGCAACTCGGCATCCTTGCCAAGGACACCCATGGCGACACGATCCGTATCGCGCCGCCGCTGGTGATCACCGCCGAGCAGGTCGATTGGGCCATCGAACAGTTCGCAACGGTCCTCGCCTCGGCCTGATCCCTTCATATCGAATTCGCTTTTCCTTGCGCCCCGGCATCGACCGGGGCGCAATGTCTTTAAGCACTTGCAAAAGCAAGTCTTAACGAATCCCGGCCTATAGTCCCTTCCCAAAGCGCAAAGCGGTTCCTCCGCGCATGATGCAGCTGCGCCCCGCCGGATGTCGTCGGCGGACTTTTGAAAACGCTCCCCATCGGCTCAATGGCCGCGCCAGCCGCGACCGCACCGCACGGAGATGTAACGAGTTTGGCGGTGTCGCGCCTTAAGGCGTCGACCGGAAAGCTGGAAGGACCTTCGATGACAAGCACACTCAGGACGGCTGGTTTCGACGGCGAAACGCTGGAAATCATCGCGTTCCGCCTCCACGATCAGGAATTCTGCGTCAAGACCACCACGATCCGCGAGATCCGTGGCTGGGCCCCCTCGACCCCGATCCCGCATTCGCCGCCTGAGGTCATCGGCGTGATGAACCTGCGCGGCACCGTGATCCCGATCATCGACCTTGCCCACAAGCTCGGCATGAAATCGACCACGGCCAATGAGCGCAGCGCCATCGTCGTTGCGGAAGTCCACAACATGGTGATCGGCCTGGTGGTCGACCGCGTTTCCGACATCCTCACCGTCCAGGGCAACCAGGTGCAACCGGTTCCCGAAGTTACCGCCTCCTTCGACAAGAGCTTTGCCGAGGGTATCATCGCCAACGAAAACGGCATGATCTGCTTCCTCAACCTCGCCCGCATGTTCAAGGAACGCGAAGTCGAGGAAATGGCCGCCTAAACAACAGGGCAGGTCACCGTATCGGAGCCGCTTTGCCGCTGGGCAAGGCGGCTTTTTTTGTCCGCTTGGTCCGACTTCAAAGTCGCCGCGGGAGATTCGTAAACGACAAGTTGCTAATTCAACCCAGAAATAGTATGCGAATTTTCACAACTAAAAACTGATAATTGCTATTTTAACATCTACTTAATAACCATAATACTAACGTAGATTGTATCAGCAAGACGTCATGGGCATGAACGCCCACGAGTTCGAACTCCCCTCGCAGCAAGAAAACGCTGACCCCGATTGGGCCGGCGGACGACGGACCAGACAATTTTCGGCATGCCGGCATTTGTCCTTGTCCCCGGAGCCTGCGCCGCTTTCGGCCCCGCATGCCCTGTCGACACCGCAAGCAACGAGTCCCGGCTTTCCGCTTGAAACAACAAGAACCAAATCAGAGGGTAATCATGTTCTCTTTCGGACAGAGCCTGGATTCACGCCAGATCGTCGCCGCGCTGTCAAAGTCGCAGGCCATGATCCAGTTCGATCTCACGGGAAAAATTCTGACGGCCAACGAAAACTTCTGCCAGGCACTCGGCTACACCCTGCAAGAGATCGTTGGCCAGCACCACCGCATGTTCTGCGCACCCGATTATGTGCAGACGCAAGAGTATCGTGATTTCTGGACCCGGCTCGGACGGGGTGAGTACGACGCCAATGCCTACAGGCGCTTTGCCAAGGGTGGCCGCGAAATCTGGATCCAGGCGACCTACAACCCCGTCTTTCACAACGGCAAACCCTACAAGGTCGTGAAATTTGCAAGTGACATCACCGCCGCCAAGATCAAGGCGAATGAGGATGGCGGCAAGCTCGATGCCATCTCGAAATCGCAGGCAGTGATCGAATTCACCCCCTCAGGTGAGATCGTCACGGCCAACGAGAACTTCTGCAACGCACTCGGCTACAGTCTGAAGGAAATTCAAGGCAGGCATCACAGCATGTTCTGCGACCCGACCTACGTGCAAGGCAGTGAATATGCCGAGTTCTGGAAGAAACTGGCCGCCGGCGAGTTCATCTCCAACGAATTCGTGCGCTACGGCAGGGGCGGCAAGGAGATCTGGATCCAGGCGGCCTACAATCCGATCCGCGACACGAACGGCAAGGTCTACAAGGTCGTCAAGTTCGCAACCGACGTCAGCGAGCGCATGGGCGCGATCAAGGCGCTCGGCGTCGGCCTTCAGGCACTTGCCGAAGGTGATCTCACCCACAGCCTGCCGACGCCCTTCGTTCCCAGCATGGAAGCGGTGCGCACCGATTTCAACGACGCAATCGATCGGCTCTGTCGGGCGATGCAGACCGTCGGCGACAACGCCAACGCCATCGCGTCCGGAGCGCGCGAAATCCGCTCGGCCGCAGACGATCTCTCCAAACGCACGGAACAGCAGGCCGCCTCGGTGGAAGAAACCGCAGCCGCCCTCGATGAGATCACCACGACAGTCGCCGACTCCAGCCGCCGCGCCGAGGAGGCCGGCGGGCTGGTCGCCAAGACCAAGGCGGGAGCCGAACGCTCCGGCAGCGTCGTCAAAAGCGCCATCGGTGCGATGGACCAGATCGAGCAATCCTCACGCGAGATCTCCAACATCATCGGTGTCATCGACGACATTGCCTTCCAGACCAACCTCCTGGCACTGAATGCCGGCGTCGAAGCGGCGCGGGCCGGCGAGGCCGGCAAGGGTTTTGCCGTCGTCGCCCAGGAGGTCCGCGAGCTCGCCCAGCGCTCGGCCCAGGCCGCCAAGGAGATCAAGGCGCTGATCACCACCTCCAGCGACCACGTCAAGAACGGCGTATCGCTTGTCGGGCAGACGGGGGCAGCGCTGGAAGAAATCCTGGTCCAGGTTCAGGAGATCAACATCAACGTCTCGGCCATCGTCGAGGCAGCCCGCGAGCAGGCGACGGGGCTGAAGGAAATCAACCAGGCGGTCAACTCCATGGATCAGGCGACCCAGCAGAATGCCGCCATGGTCGAGGAAAGCACCGCCGCGAGCCACAACATGTCGCGGGAAGCCGAGGCCCTCCATGCCCTGCTCAGGCAATTCCAGATCGGCCAGGAGACGGTGCCGGTTGAAAGACACGCCGACGAGCGCCAGCAGGCAACCCGCCTGCACGCCACCGCCCGCGGCATGCGCGGCGGACAACGACAAGCCCTTGCCGCCGCCCCGTCGAACGACGGATGGCAGAATTTCTGAGCGCAATCCCTGCACCCCGCGCTCAGGAATAGGGGAAGGCGGCGACCGGTCGCCGCCTTCCCGCATATCTTCCGAAAAGATCCGATCATGCCGCGTCGATCGACGCAGTCCTCAAGCCGCCTGCGGGCGCTTGATCTTCGAAGCGGCTTCGAGCACCAGCGGGCTCAGGCCCTCGCCACCGCCATCGATATGCTGGAACAGCTGCCGCCGCATGCGCGGCTCCCAATATTTGTTGATATGCGTCGCAACGCCCTGGGCGGCTTCGTCCTGCGGCTGGCTCTTGAAGAAGGTGGCGATCTGGTTCGCCATGTAGATCAGCTTGGCATTGGTGTCATGCGACATCGGCGATGGCTCCGGACTTGATGCGTTCGGCATGGGTGAAGATCTCGAATTCGTCGCCGCGCACAAGGGCGATCAGCGTCATGCCCGCGGCTTCTGCCGTGCGGATCGCTAGTGCTGTCGGCGCCGAGATGGCGATAATGACGGGGCTGCCGACAACAGCTGTCTTCTGCACCATCTCGACGGAAACGCGGCTGGTGACGACGACGGCGCCGTCACTTCCGCGGAACCCGGCACGGGCCGCCGCTCCGACAAGCTTGTCCAGCGCGTTGTGGCGGCCGACGTCCTCTCGCACCGCGATCAATCCCCTGCCCGGCACGTAGAACGCGGCACCGTGCACGGCGCGGGTTTCGAAATGCAGCGGCTGCTGGCCGTTTAAAAGCGCGACCGCCTTGACCACGTCTTCCTCCGACAGACGAAGAGGTGACGCAGAAACATCCGGTGTCGGCCGCACCGCCTGCTCGATCGATTCGATGCCACAGAGGCCGCAGCCGACAGGCCCCGCCATATGGCGGCGGCGCAGGCGCAGCATGTCGTTCTGCTCGTCCTTCAGCGTGATCTGCAGATCGATGCCGAGATTGCCCGCCACTTCGTCGGCGATCGCCTCGACCGCTTCGATCTGGCCGGGCTCAGCGATGATGCTCTCGGTCAGGCTGAAGCCGACGGCGAAATCCTCGAGATCGCCTGGCGTCGCCATCATCACCGCGTGGGTCGAGCCCCCGAAGGTGAATGCGACAGGCGTCTCTTCCGGGACAGCACGAGCGCCGTCCCTCAAGATTCCTGCGCGCAGGGCGGTCTCCGGCACGGTCTTCGACACCTGGAATTTCGGCATGGATGGCCCGGGCATCGCGACTACTCCGCAGCCTCCAGCTTGCCGGCAATCCGGCGCGATTGCCGCGCCTGCTCATCGTAATCCTGCTGCCAGTCCGATGGTCCGTTAGACGGCATCACCTGAACCGCCGTCACCTTGTACTCAGGGCAATTGGTCGCCCAGTCGGAGAAGTCGGTGGTGATGACGTTTGCCTGCGTCGTCGGATGGTGGAAGGTGGTGTAGACGACACCCGGCGCCACCCGATCGGTGATCAGAGAGCGAAGCGTCGTCTCGCCGGCGCGGCTGGCGAGCCTGATCCAGTCGCCATCGCGGATGCCGCGCTGTTCGGCGTCATGCGGGTGGATTTCCAGCCGGTCCTCCGCATGCCAGACGACGTTGTCGGTGCGCCGCGTCTGGGCGCCGACATTGTACTGGCTGAGAATGCGGCCGGTGGTGAGCAACAGCGGGAAACGCGGGCCGGTTCGCTCGTCGGTCGCGACATATTCGGTACGGATGAACTTGCCCTTGCCGCGCACGAAGCCGTCGACATGCATGATCGGCGAGCCCTCGGGATGCTTCTCGTTGCAGGGCCACTGCACGGAGCCCATCTTCTCCAGATAGTCGTAGGAAACGAGCGCGAAGCTCGGTGTCGTCGCGGCGATCTCGTCCATGATTTCGGAAGGATGGCGATAGTTCCAGTTCATCCCCATGGCCTGCGCCAACTTCTGGGTGACTTCCCAGTCGGCATAGCCGTTCTTCGGCGTCATCACCTTGCGCACGCGGTTGATGCGGCGTTCGGCATTGGTGAAGGTGCCGTCCTTTTCCAGGAAGGTCGAGCCCGGAAGGAACACGTGGGCATAGTTGGCCGTCTCGTTGAGGAAGAGGTCGTGCACCACGACGCACTCCATCGCCGCAAGGCCGGCGGCCACGTGCTTGGTGTCGGGATCCGACTGCAGGATGTCCTCGCCCTGGATGTAGATGCCCTTGAAGGTGCCGTCGACGGCGGCATCGAGCATGTTCGGTATGCGCAAGCCCGGCTCGCTGGATATCTCGACACCCCAGAGTTTTTCGAAGGTCTCGCGCGTCGCATCGTCGGAGACATGGCGGTAACCCGGAAGTTCGTGCGGGAACGAGCCCATGTCGCAGGAGCCCTGGACGTTGTTCTGGCCGCGCAGCGGGTTCACGCCGACACCAGGCCGGCCGATATTGCCGGTGACCATGGCAAGGTTGGCAATCGCCATGACCGTGGTCGAGCCCTGGCTGTGCTCGGTAACCCCGAGGCCGTAATAGATCGCGCCGTTGCCGCCGGTGGCAAAGAGCCGTGCGGCACCGCGAACGAGATCGGCGGGAACGCCGGTATAGGCTTCGGTCGCCTCCGGGCTGTGATAGGGCTCGGCAACGAAACTCGCCCAGTCCTCGTATTCAGACCAGTCGCAACGCTCGCGGATGAAGGCCTCGTTGGCGAGCCCTTCGGTGACGATCACATGCGCGATCGAGGTCAGGATCGCGACATTGGTGCCCGGCTTCAACGGCAGGTGATAGGACGCTTCCACATGCGGTGAACGCACGATGTCTGTGCGGCGCGGATCGATGACGATCAGCTTGGCGCCTTCGCGCAGCCGCTTCTTCAGACGCGAGCCGAAGACCGGATGGCCATCGGTCGGGTTGGCGCCGATGATGACGGCGACGTCGGTGAACTCGACCGAATCGAAATTCTGCGTGCCGGCGGACGTGCCGAAGGCCTGGCCGAGACCGTAGCCGGTCGGCGAGTGGCAGACACGGGCGCAGGTGTCGACATTGTTGTTGCCGAAGCCGGCGCGCACCAGCTTCTGGACCAGATAGGTTTCTTCGTTGGTGCAGCGCGACGAGGTGATGCCGCCGACGGAATCACGGCCATACTGGTACTGGATCCGCCGGAATTCGGCGGCCACATGCGCATAGGCCTCCTCCCAGGTCACTTCGCGCCAGGGATCAGAGATCTTCTCGCGGATCATCGGGTTGAGGATGCGGTCCTTATGGGTCGAATAACCATAGGCAAACCGACCCTTGACGCAGGAATGGCCGCGGTTCGCCTGCCCATCCTTCCACGGCACCATGCGCACCAGTTCTTCGCCGCGCATTTCCGCCTTAAAGGAGCAGCCGACACCGCAATAGGCGCAGGTGGTGACGACGGAATGCTCCGGCTGACCGATCTCGATCACGGATTTTTCGGTGAGCGTCGCCGTCGGGCAGGCCTGGACGCAGGCGCCGCAGGACACGCATTCAGACGACATGAAGTCTTCGGCCATGCCGGCGGAAACGCGGCTGTCGAAACCACGGCCGCCGATCGTCAGCGCGAAGGTGCCCTGCACTTCCTCGCAGGCACGCACGCAGCGCGAGCAGACGATGCACTTCGCCGGGTCGTAGGTGAAGTATGGATTGGACTCGTCCTTCGGCAGCCATTTGGCGTTGATGTCGCCATTGTTGCGCGCCTTGACGTGGTTCTCACCCTCATAGCCGTACCGCACATCGCGCAGGCCCACGGCTCCGGCCATGTCCTGCAGCTCGCAATCGCCATTGGCCGCACAGGTCAGACAGTCGAGCGGATGGTCGGAGATATAGAGCTCCATCACCCCGCGGCGAACGTCCTTCAGGCGCGGCGTCTGGGTCGACACTTCGAGCCCCGGCGCCACCGGCGTGGTGCAGGAGGCGGGCATACCGCCCCGCCCCTTGATCTCGACGAGACAGAGCCGGCAGGAGCCGAAGGCGTCCATCATGTCGGAGGCACAGAGCTTCGGCACCTCGATGCCCGCATCCATCGCCGCGCGCATGATCGATGTGCCCTCGGGAACGGTCACTTCGCGCCCGTCGATGGTCAGCGTCACCATGGTTTCGGAGCGGGAGGCAGGCGTGCCATAGTCGATTTCATGAATGAGAGACATGGTCTTCCTCCTCACTCCGCCGCTTCGACAAGCGGAGCCGGTTTGAAATCATCCGGAAAATGCGTCATCGCGCTGACGACGGGATAGGGCGTGAACCCGCCGAGCGCGCAGAGCGAACCGAACTTCATGGTGTTGCAGAGATCGGCGAGCAGTTCGCGGTTCTTCTCCGGCTCGATGCCTGCGGCGATCTTGTCGGCCACTTCGACGCCACGGGTCGAGCCGATGCGACAGGGCGTGCATTTGCCGCAGCTTTCGATCGCGCAGAACTCCATGGCGAAACGTGCCTGCTTCAGCATGTCGGCGGTATCGTCGAAGACAACGATGCCGGCATGGCCGATCAAGCCGTCCCGGGCGGCAAAGGCTTCATAGTCGAACGGCGTGTCGAACAGCGCACGCGGAAAATAGGCTCCGAGCGGACCGCCAACCTGCACCGCCTTGACCGGCCGGCCAGTTGCCGTTCCGCCAGCGATATGATCGATGATCTCGCCGAGCGCGAGGCCAAAGGCAGTTTCGAACAGGCCCGAGTGCTTGACGTTGCCGGCGATCTGGATCGGGATCGTCCCGCGCGAGCGGCCCATGCCGAAGTCTCGGTAGAAGGAGGCCCCTTTGTCCATGATGACAGGAACGGAAGCGAGCGAGATCACGTTGTTGATGACGGTCGGACAGTCGAACAGGCCCTTGTGGGCGGGGAGCGGCGGCTTCGCGCGCACGATGCCGCGCTTGCCCTCGAGGCTGTTGAGCAACGCTGTTTCCTCGCCGCAGACATAGGCGCCGGCGCCGGTGCGCACTTCCATGTCGAAGGCACGTCCCGAGCCGAGCACCGATTGCCCGAGCACGCCGGCTCGGCGCGCGATCTCGATCGCTTGCGCCATGGTGGCGATCGCATGCGGATACTCCGAACGCGTATAGATGAAGCCCTTGGTCGCGCCGGTCGCAAGGCCTGCCACCGCCATGCCCTCGATCAACACGAAGGGATCGCCCTCCATGATCATCCGGTCGGCAAAGGTACCGCTGTCGCCCTCATCGGCGTTACAGACGATGTACTTCCGCTCGCCCGCTGCTTCCAGAACCGTCTTCCATTTGATGCCGGTCGGGAAACCGGCGCCGCCGCGGCCGCGAAGACCGCTCTCCGTCACCTGCGTGACGATAGCCATCGGCTCCATGGAGATGGCGTTCTCCAGTCCGCGAAGACCGCCATGCGCGCGGTAATCGTCGAGCGACAGCGGGTCGATGACGCCGCAGCGCGCGAAGGTCAGCCGCGTCTGCTGCTTCAGGAATGGGATCTCCTCGGTCTTCCCGAGACAGAGCGCATGGTTGCCGCCATCAACAAGGCCGGCATCGATGAGAGACGCGACATCGCGCGCCTTGACCGGCCCATAGGCGACGCGCCCCTCCGACGTTTCCACCTCCACCAGCGGTTCCAGCCAGTGCAGGCCGCGTGAGCCGTTGCGCACGATGGTGACATCGAGGCCGCGTGCGGCGATCAGGTCTTCAATCGCCTTCGCCACCTTGTCGGCGCCGAGCGCCAGGGCCGCGGCATCGCGGGGAATGTAGATCTTCGTGGTCATCGGCGCGCCTCCGAAACGAGGGCGTCGAGATCGTCGGCATCGACCCGGGCATGCACCTCTCCGTCGAACATCGCGGAGGGTGCGCAGGAACAGAGCCCGAGACAGTAGACCGGCTCCAGTGTCACCGCGCCGTCGGGTGTCGTTTCGTGGAAGTCGATGCCGAGCAGGCGCTTCGCGCGCTCGGCCAGTTCATCGCCACCCATCGACTGGCACGCCTCGGCACGACAGAGCTTCAGCACATGGCGGCCGGCCGGATGTTCGCGAAAGTCATGATAGAACGAAAAGACGCCGTAGACCTCGGCGCGCGACAGGTTGAGTTCACGCGCGATGACGGGCAGACAGTCCTGCGGCACGTAACCGAATTCGTGCTGGATCTCGTGAAAGATCGGCAGCAGCGGCCCTTCGAGCCCCTTCAGTTCCTCGACGATCGCAAGCGTGCGCCCGGATACATCTCCACGCGGCTGGTGAATATTCACTCGGGGAGCCCTCCCGGCTCGCGGCTGTAGCGGCCCTTTTGCGGACCACGCCCAGCTCGAATTGGCATCGCCTGGGAAGGCCGCTTCCTCCACGTCCATTCCCATGAACGAAAAGCTTCGCGCTTCTGGGCGGAAGGGTCAATAAGGCTGTTCCGTTGGTTGATAGAAAAAATCTATTGAACCTGATTTCTCTCGCCGAGAATGCGCGCTTCGTGCAAAAGCGCCGACACCAGCGGCGTGAATGGTTCACGATGCGTCGCAACCAGGCCAACGGTGTGGTGGGCATCCGGCTCGATGATCGGGATCATCTTGATGTCTTCGTGAAAACCAAATGATTTCGCGACGTTGAAGGGCATGATGCTGGCCCAACGACCGGTGCGCACATGGGAGAAAAGCACGATCATCGAATTCGATTCGAGCGTCGGAGCGGCAACGACGCCAGCCTCGGAGAAATGCTGGTTGATGATCCGCCGGTTCTGCATATCGGCGGTCAATAGACAAAGCCGAATATCGCTAACCTCCTTCCACGTCACGCTTTCGCGATCGGAAAGCGGCGTTCCCGCAGCCGTTACGAGGTGGTAGCGCTCGATCTGCAGCGGGACGCTGGTGACGCGCCCGAGCGGTTCGTTCTCCAGATAAGTGAGACCGGCATCGATCTCGAGGTTTTCGAGCAGCGCCAGGATCTGCAGCGACGTGGTCGACAGCACCGAGAAAGTCACGTCGGGATGCTTCTCCTGAAAGGGCGCGGTGATCATCGGCACCATGGCCAGCGTCGTCGGGATCGCCGCCAGCCGGATATGCCCGGAGAGGCCTTTGCGCGCCGTGCGCATCTCCTCGCGCATGGTGCGGGCATCGCCGACGATGCGGCGCGCCCATTCGAGCACCCGTTGCCCTTCCGGCGTCAGCCCCTGAAAGCGCGAGCCGCGACTGACGAGCATGACGCCGAGCTGGCCTTCGAGCTGGCGAATTGCCGCCGATAGCGTCGGCTGCGTCACCCCGCATTCAAGCGCTGCCCGGCCGAAGTGTTTTTCGCGGGCCAGCACCAGAAACATTTCCAGCTTGTCGATCATCCCGAACCTTCGGAGTCCTTGGCTTTACCCCTCACCCTAACCCTCTCCCCGCACGCGGGGCGAGGGGACGTGCCCCGATCCCTGCCGAAGGGTGATGCCGGCGAAAGAATGTCAGGGCCGCCGCAAGATCTTACGCTCCGCGGGCGTGGAGAAGGCATCGGAGCGCGCCGCATGTCCCTTCGCCCCGCTCGCAGGGAGAAGGTGCCGGCAGGCGGATGAGGGGCTTGACCGCCACGGCCATCTACACCTGCTGTACTCACGTGATGAGCTGGCCGCCATTGACCTCCAGCACCTGGCCGGTGATGTAGCCGGACAGCGCATGGGAGGCGAGGAAGAGATAGGCCGGCGCGCAGTCCTCGGCCGTGCCAAGCCTGCCGATCGGGATCGTCTTGCGCGTCGCCTCCAGCTTTTCCGGCGACGAGTAGCGCTCGTGAAACTCGGTGGTGATGGTGCCGGGCGAGACGCAGTTGACCCTGATGCCCTCGGGCGCCAGTTCGCGCGCCAGCGCCTTAGAGTAGGTAGACACGAAGGCCTTGGTCGCCGAATAGATCGACGAGCCGGCACTGCCGCCGGTCAGCGCCGAAATCGACACGGTGTTGACGATTGCCGGATGGGTGCCCTTGCGCAAAAGTGGCAACAGTGCCCGCGTCATCTCGACCACGGAGGTCTGGTTGAGCTGGACGACAGTGCGATACTGCTCGTCGGTCAGCTCGGCTGCCGGAAAGCGGCCAACCATGGTGCCGGCATTGTTGACGAGGATGTCGACGCTGTCGAAGCGGCTGCGGACCGCGTCCGCCAGTACCTCGACGCCACCCTCTGCCAGGAAATCGGCTGCCGCCACATGCGCCCGCCCCTCGGTCGCAGCCGTCTCCAGGAAATCCGGAAGATCGCCAATCGTCCGCCCGGCATGGACGAACACATGCGCGCCGCAATCGAGAAACTGGCGCGCCACTTCAAGTCCGATGCCGCGTCCACCGCCGGTCACCACCACAGTCATGCCTTTGAACAAGGCCGGATGAAACATGTCTTTTCCCTCTTCCCGTCATTGCCAAAGTCGCCTATCGCCGGGGTGATTGCAACGCGCGCAATTCACATGCCGCCGACGAAAGCAGAATCGCGACAAACGACGATTTCTGAAATTGCACAGCTTTCGTTTTTGCATATTATGAAAAAAAACGAAAACGGGGAGGTTTCGGAATGTATCTGACAGGGCGGCAGGCGGAAATCCTGGAACTGGCGAAGAACGAAGGACGCGTGCTGGTCGAGGAGCTGGCGCAGCGCTTTTCGGTGACGCCGCAGACCATTCGCAAGGACCTCAACGACCTCTGCGACGCCAAGATCCTCAACCGGATTCACGGCGGCGCGATCTTCCCGAGCGGCAAGGAAAACGTCAAATACGATGCCCGCCGCCAGATCGCCGCACCGGAGAAGCAGGCGATCGGCAGGGCTGCCGCTGCCCTCATCCCCGACAACGCCTCGCTGTTCATCAATATCGGCACGACGACGGAGGCCGTGGGCGAGGCGCTGCTAGACCACAAGGAATTGATGGTCATCACCAACAACATCAACGTCGCCAACCACTTGCGCGTCTTCCCGTCGATCGAGGTGGTCATCACCGGCGGGGTGGTTCGCGGCTCCGACGGCGGCATTGTCGGCGAGGCGGCGGTCGACTTCATCAAGCAGTTCAAGGTGGACTTCGCCGTCATCGGCGCCTCGGCCATCGACCATGACGGCGCACTGCTCGATTTCGATTTTCGCGAAGTGAAAGTCGCCCAGGCGATCATCGCCAATGCCCGCCACGTCATCCTCGTTTCCGACTCGACCAAATTCGAAAGAACGGCCCCCGTTCGCATCGGTCATATCTCCCAGGTCCAGACCTTCATCACCGATCGCTGTCTCGTTGATAACGTGCGGAAAATCTGCGCCGAACAGGACGTTCGCCTGATCGAAACCGAGGCCTGAAAAGCGCTTTTTTAGACGATCCTGAGATTCGCCCAACATTCGTTTGACATTCGATATATTTTCGCTTTAACTGATTTCACTTTCGCGATTGCACCAATTTGTGCATTGCGAAATGTGGGAGGGGAAAAGCAGTGGCAGAGCAGGCAATCTTCGACGTCTTCGTTATCGGCGGCGGCATCAACGGATGCGGCATCGCGCGTGATGCGGTCGGTCGGGGATATTCGGTTGCCCTTGCCGAGATGAACGACTTTGCCTCCGGCACGTCGTCCGGCTCGACCAAACTCATCCATGGCGGCCTGCGCTATCTCGAACATTACGAATTTCGCCTGGTGCGCGAAGCGCTGATGGAGCGCGAAGTGCTCTGGGCGATGGCGCCACACGTGATCTGGCCGATGCGCTTCGTTCTGCCCTACCACAAGGGTGGCCCGCGCCCGGCCTGGCTCATCCGCCTCGGCCTGTTCCTTTACGATCATATCGGCGGCCGCAAGCTCCTGCCGGCGACAGCAACGCTCGACATGACGCGCGACCCGGCCGGAAAGCCGTTGAAGCGGCTGTTCACCAAGGCATTCGAATACTCCGACGGCTGGGTCAACGACGCGCGTCTGGTTGTGCTCAACGCCCGCGACGCGGCCAACCGCGGCGCCAGGATCATGGCGCGCACCCGGGTGATCTCGGCAAAACGCGACAACGGCACTTGGACGATCGAAACCGAGGACACCGCAACCGGCGAGCGCCGGCAGACGCGGGCGCGCATGCTGGTCAATGCGGCAGGCCCGTGGGTCGATGCGGTGCTCGCAAGTGCGCTCGGCAAGAACGATGTTCACAACGTGCGCCTGGTCCAGGGCAGCCACATCGTCGTGCGCAAGAAGTTCAACGATCCTCGTGCTTACTTCTTCCAGAATCCGGATGGCCGGATCATGTTCGCCATTCCCTACGAGGACGATTTCACGCTGATCGGGACCACCGATCGCGACTACACCGACAACCCGGCAGACGTGCGCATCAGCGATGCGGAGGTCGACTACCTCTGCAAGGCAGCGAGCGAGTATTTCCTCGAGCCGGTGGAGAAGGACGACATCGTCTGGACCTATTCCGCCGTCCGCCCGCTGTTTGACGATGGCGCCAGCAAGGCGCAGGAGGCGACCCGCGATTACGTTCTTCGGGTCGAGGGCGACAGGACGACGGCACCGCTGCTCAATGTCTTCGGCGGCAAGCTGACGACCTATCGTCGCCTGAGCGAATCCGCGCTCGAAAAGATCGGCGAGGCCATTGGCGTCAAGGGCGCCAAGTGGACGGCTGGCTCGAACCTGCCGGGCGGGGATTTCCCGGCCACGGGCTATGCTGACGAGGTCGCCAAGCTTCACAAGAAATATCCCTTCCTTGCCGCAGGCCATGTGCGCCGGCTGGTCCGCCTCTACGGCACGCGCGCCTCAGCGCTGCTCGGATCGGCATCGAACGAGGCTGGCCTTGGCCGCCATTTCGGCGCCGACCTCTACGAGGCGGAAGTGAAGTGGCTGATCAAGGAGGAGTGGGCCCGGCACGCCGAGGACGTGTTGTGGCGGCGCACCAAACTGGGATTGAAGCTGACGCCCGGCGAGGCGGCAGCACTGGAGGAATACATGCGGGGCGCGGCGAACGCCGCCGCCTGAGGATCCCCGCATACTGGAATGCCGATGGCTGGGTGGAACACCGGAGAATTCAATGCTTGAAATGAAGAAGATATCCAAGGTCGTGGGTGGGGAGACGCATATCTACCCGACCGATCTTGTGCTGCAGAGGGGGACGCTCAATGTGCTGCTCGGCCCAACCCTTTCCGGCAAGACGTCGTTGATGCGGCTGATGGCCGGCCTTGACAAGCCTGCCTCCGGTTCGCTGATCTTCGACGGCACCGACGTCACCGGCCTGCCGGTCCAGAAACGTTCCGTGGCCATGGTCTACCAGCAGTTCATCAACTACCCGTCGATGACCGTCTACGACAACGTCGCCTCGCCGATGCGCATCAGGGGTTCGGACGCCGCCACGATCGACCGCGAGGTGCGCAAGGCCGCCGAACTGCTGAAGCTCACGCCCTATCTCGATCGCACGCCGCTCAGCCTGTCCGGCGGCCAGCAGCAGCGCACGGCGCTGGCGCGCGCCATCGTCAAGAACGCCGATCTCGTGCTTCTCGACGAACCGCTCGCCAACCTCGACTACAAGCTGCGCGAAGAATTGCGCGAGGAACTGCCGAAGCTCTTCGCGGCATCGGGCGCGATCTTCGTCTATGCGACCACCGAACCTTCCGAAGCCCTGCTTCTCGGCGGCAATACCGCTACGCTTAGCCAGGGCCGCATCACCCAGTTCGGCAAGACCATCGACGTCTTCCGTCGCCCGGTCGACCTGGTGACGGCACGAACCTTCGCCGATCCGCCGCTGAACACGATCGAACTCATCAAGTCGGGCGCGATCTTCACGTTCGACGGCAAGCACGTTCTGTCTGTTCCCGTCCACCTTTCGGCGCTGCCGGACGGCCCCTGCACGGTCGCCTTCCAGCCGCACCACCTGTCGTTCGACCGTCCTTTCGACGGCGCGACACCGCTGACGGTCAAGACGGCAATCTCTGAAATCGCAGGCTCCGAAAGCTTCATCCACGTCGGCTTTTCCGGTGCGCGCTGGGTCATGCTGGCGCCGGGCATCCACGACATCGAACCGGACGCAACCCTCGAGGTTTTCGTCGACATCCGCCACCTGATGGCCTTCGGGCCGGATGGGCGCGCGATCGGCAAGACGGCCTGAGGGGGCGCTGGGAGGAAAGACAATGGCACGCATCGATCTCGAACATATCCGCCACGCCTATGGCGCCAAGCCGAAGTCGGAAAACGACTACGCGCTCAAGGAAGTGCACCACGAGTGGAACGACGGCGGCGCCTATGCGCTGCTCGGACCGTCCGGCTGTGGCAAGACCACGCTGCTCAACATCATTTCGGGCCTCATCAATCCGTCGGAAGGACGCATCCTCTTCGACGGCAAGGACGTCACGCATCTGTCCACCCAGGACCGCAACATCGCCCAGGTGTTCCAGTTCCCGGTGATCTACGACACGATGACCGTCTACGACAATCTCGCCTTCCCGCTTCGCAACCGGCATGTGCCGGAGACCGAGGTTGACCGCCGCGTCAAGGAGATCATCGAGATGATCGGCCTTGGCGGCTGGGCGGGCAAGAAGGCGCAAGGCCTGACGGCCGACCAGAAGCAGAAGATCTCGCTTGGCCGCGGCCTCGTGCGCTCCGACGTCAGCGCCATCCTGTTCGACGAGCCTCTGACCGTCATCGATCCGGAAATGAAATGGGTGCTGCGTTCGCAGATCAAGCGGCTGCACAAGCAGTTCGGCTTCACCATGGTCTACGTCACCCATGACCAGACCGAAGCGCTCACCTTCGCCGACAAGGTCGTCGTCATGTATGACGGCCAGATCGTGCAGATCGGCACGCCCGCCGAACTGTTCGAACGGCCGCGCCACACGTTCGTCGGCTATTTCATCGGTTCGCCGGGCATGAACGTTCTGCCGGCAAAAATCGACGGCAGCACCGCCCAGGTCGGCGGCGAGAGCATTGCGCTCAACTTCCGGCCAGAGATCAAGTCCGGCGCCAAGACCGAACTCGGCATCCGCCCGGAGTTCGTGTCGATCGGCCGCGAGGGCATGCCGGTTGCGATCACGAAGGTCGAGGATATCGGCCGTCACAAGATCGTGCGCGCCCGCTTTGCCGACCAGCCGATCTCGATCATCCTCGACGAGGATGGCGAGATCCCTGCCGATCCACGCATCGCCTTCGACCAGAAGGCCATCAACATCTACGCCGATTCCTGGCGCGTCGGCGGGGAGGCCTGATCATGGAAAAGACCTGGAACAACAAAGCCTGGTTCATGGTTCTGCCGGTGCTGGTGCTCGTCGCCTTCTCGGCGGTGATCCCGCTGATGACCGTGGTCAACTATTCGGTTCAGGACACCTTCGGCAACAACGAGTTCTTCTGGGCCGGGACCGACTGGTATGTCGACGTCCTGACCTCCGACCGCTTCTGGGACGCGCTCACCCGCAACCTGATCTTTTCGGCGATCATCCTTGCGATCGAAATCCCGCTCGGCATCATCATCGCGCTCAACATGCCGAAGAAGGGCCTGGGCGTGCCGGTCTGCCTCGTCCTGATGGCGCTGCCGCTCCTGATCCCGTGGAACGTCGTCGGCACCATCTGGCAGGTCTTCGGACGCGTCGACATCGGCCTGCTCGGCCACACGCTGGAAGCGCTGGGGATCAACTACAACTACGTGCAGAACCCGATCGACGCCTGGGTCACGCTGATCGTCATGGACGTCTGGCACTGGACGAGCCTTGTGGTGCTGCTCTGCTATGCCGGTCTCGTCTCGATCCCGGACGCCTACTATCAGGCCGCCAAGATCGATGGCGCGTCGCGCTGGTCCGTGTTCCGCTACATCCAGCTGCCGAAGATGAAGCGCGTGCTGCTGATCGCCTTCCTGCTGCGCTTCATGGACTCATTCATGATCTACACCGAACCCTTCGTCGTCACCGGCGGCGGCCCGGGCAACTCCACCACCTTCCTGTCGATCGACCTCGTAAAAATGGCCATCGGCCAGTTCGACCTCGGTCCGGCGGCAGCCCTATCGATCATCTACTTCCTCATCATCCTGCTGCTCTCGTGGATCTTCTACACCGTGATGACCACGAGCGACGCGCAGAGCTGAACCGGGAGGGAGGAGAGACCAATGAACACGACCAAAGCACCGCTTTCGCAACGCCTGTCCTGGCTGGTTCCGACGATCTACATCGTCTTCCTGTTGTTGCCGATCTACTGGCTCGTCAACATGAGCTTCAAGGAAACGAGCGAGATCCTCAGCACGTTTTCGCTGTGGCCGCAGAACCCGACGCTGCGCAACTACATGGTGATCTTCACCGACCCGTCCTGGTACAAGGGCTATATCAACTCGATCATCTACGTCGTCATGAACACGGTGATCTCGGTTTCGGTGGCGCTTCCGGCGGCCTACGCCTTCTCGCGCTACCGCTTCCTCGGCGACAAGCACCTGTTCTTCTGGCTGCTGACCAACCGCATGGCGCCGCCGGCCGTTTTCGCGCTGCCGTTTTTCCAGCTCTATTCGGCCTTCGGCCTGATCGACACCCACATCGCGGTCGCGCTGGCTCACTGCCTGTTCAACGTGCCGCTGGCGGTCTGGATCCTGGAAGGTTTCATGTCCGGTGTGCCGAAGGAGATCGACGAGACCGCCTATATCGACGGCTACTCGTTCCCGCGGTTCTTCGTGAAGATCTTCACGCCGCTGATTGCCTCGGGCATCGGCGTCGCGGCCTTCTTCTGCTTCATGTTCTCCTGGGTCGAACTGCTGCTGGCCCGCACGCTGACGACCACCGCCGCCAAGCCGATCGCCGCGATCATGACCCGCACGGTCTCGGCCTCCGGCCTCGACTGGGGCGTGCTGGCGGCAGCCGGCGTGCTCACCATCATCCCCGGCGCGCTGGTGATCTACTTCGTACGCAACTACATCGCCAAGGGCTTTGCCCTGGGCCGCGTCTAAAGGAGCTTCGTCATGAATTTCTCATGGATGGCATGGACGCTGCCGACGGCGCTGTTCTTCATCACCATCGCGCTGCTGCTCGTCGGCATGGCCGTGTGGGAATATGTCTCGCCGGGCGGCAACCCGCGCGTCGGCATCCTGCGCTTCGAGACGACGCGCGGCGACAGGCTTTTCGTATCGCTGCTCGGCAGCGCCTTCATTCACCTCGCGTGGCTCGGCCTTGGCGGACCGAACCTCTGGTGGGCTCTCGCCCTCTCGGTGGTCTACGCCATCGGCGTCTTCCGCTACGTGTGAGGTGAACGGACTGGGGGGCGGGAAGGGCCCCTCGAAACTGCAATGGACGCAATCGCAAAACCCAAAGGGAGGAAATTATGCGACGGCACCTTTTGACAACGACGGCAGTCATGCTGCTGGCTTTCACCGGCTCGGCCTTTGCCGGCATGGACGAGGCAAAGAAGTTCCTCGACAGCGAGATCGGCGACATGTCCGCTCTCGACCGCGCCGCCCAGGAAGCGGAAATGCAGTGGTTCGTCGATGCGGCAAAGCCTTTTGCCGGCATGGACATCAAGGTCGTTTCCGAAACGATCACCACCCATGAATACGAATCGAAGACGCTGGCCAAGGCCTTCACCGACATCACCGGCATCAAGATCACTCACGACCTGATCGGCGAAGGCGACGTCGTCGAAAAGCTCCAGACGCAGATGCAGTCGGGCGAAAACGTCTATGACGCCTACATCAACGATAGCGACCTCATCGGCACCCATTGGCGCTACCAGCAGGCCCGCAACCTGACGGACTGGATGACCAACGAAGGCAAGGACGTCACCAACCCGAACCTCGACATCGACGACTTCATCGGCAAGTCCTTCACGACAGCACCTGATGGCAAGCTTTACCAGCTGCCCGACCAGCAGTTCGCGAACCTCTACTGGTTCCGCTACGACTGGTTCAACGACGAGAAGAACAAGGCGGACTTCAAGGCGAAGTACGGCTACGACCTCGGCGTTCCCGTGAACTGGTCGGCCTATGAGGATATCGCCGAGTTCTTCACCGGCCGCGAAGTCGACGGCAAGAAAGTCTATGGTCACATGGACTACGGCAAGAAGGACCCGTCGCTCGGCTGGCGCTTCACCGACGCCTGGCTGTCGATGGCCGGCAACGGCGACAAGGGCATCCCGAACGGCAAGCCGGTCGACGAGTGGGGCATAAAGGTCGACGAGAATTCGCGCCCTGTCGGCTCGTGCGTTGCCCGCGGCGGCGACACCAACGGCCCGGCCGCCGTCTACTCCATCCAGAAGTACCTCGACTGGATGAAGGCCTATGCACCGGCTGCTGCCCAGGGCATGACCTTCTCGGAATCAGGACCGGTGCCGTCGCAGGGCGAAATCGCCCAGCAGATGTTCACCTACACGGCGTTTACCGCCGACTTCGTCAAGCCGGGCCTGCCCGTCGTCAACGAGGACGGCACGCCGAAGTGGCGTTTCGCCCCGAGCCCGCACGGCGTCTACTGGAAGGATGGCATGAAGCTCGGCTACCAGGACGCCGGTTCCTGGACGCTGCTGAAGTCCACCCCTGACGATCGCGCCAAGGCTGCATGGCTCTACGCGCAGTTCGTGACCTCGAAGACCGTCGACGTGAAGAAGAGCCATGTCGGCCTGACCTTCATCCGCCAGTCGACGCTGGACCACAAGAGCTTCACCGACCGTGCGCCGAAGCTCGGCGGTCTGATCGAGTTCTACCGTTCGCCGGCCCGCCTGCAATGGTCGCCGACCGGCACGAACGTTCCTGACTATCCGAAGCTCGCACAGCTTTGGTGGCAGGCGATCGGCGATGCTTCCTCCGGCGCGAAAACCGCCCAGGAAGCCATGGATTCGCTTTGCGCCGAACAGGAAAAGGTGATGCAGCGCCTGGAACGCGCCGGCATCCAGGGCGATATCGGTCCGAAGCTCGCCGAGGAACACGACCTCGAATACTGGAACAAGGATGCCGTTTCCAAGGGCAACCTCGCTCCGCAGCTGAAGGTCGAGAACGAGAAGGAAAAGCCCCAGACCGTCAACTACGACGAACTGGTCAAGAGCTGGCAGAAGTAACATCCCCAAGACGACGGCCGCCCCTTGAAAACGGGCGGCCGAAGATCAGGAGATGCGGCACCAGGGTCGGCAACGGCCCCGGTTTTTCGTTGCCTGAAAGCAGATCACTGGGAGTAGCTCGGAAATCCCTGCCGCCCGAGCCACGCCACCACCAGGGCCGGAAGCAGGATAACCAGCAACGCAACTGGAAAAACACCCGCACCGACACTGTCCAGCAGCAGACCGCCAACCAATCCGCCACCTGCCATTGCCGCATTCCAGGTCGTGACGACCATCGACTGCGCCGCATCCGCTTCCACGCCGGCTGCCTTTGCCGAAGCGGTCTGAAACAGCGTCGCTGCGCCACCGAAAGCGAGCCCCCAGGTGATAACCCCGGTGTAAATCGCGACCGACAGATCGGACCAGAAGGCGAGCACTAGCGATGCTGCCGCAAACAGGATCATGCTCGCCAGAACCAGCCGGCGCAAATGCCTGTCGACCAGCGCCCCGATGATCGGAATGACCACGAGCGATGCGATGCCGAAGACAAGCAGGACCCTGTCAGCTTCGCCATCGAGGCCCGACGGCTGCAGGAACGGCACGATGTAGGTGTAGAGAATATTGTGAGCGAGAACGACGGCAAACATCACAAACAGCACCGGCCGGATCCCGGGCAGCCGGAACACCGATGAAAGCGCCAGGCGTCGCTCGGTGCGCTGTCCCGGAAAGTCGGGAAGCGCCCGCAGGGCCCAGCCGACGAGCAGGATTGCCATGATGCTGAGAAGACCGAAGGTCAGGCGCCATCCCGTCACGGTACCGAGCAGCGTTCCCGCCGGAATACCGATCGACAGCGCCACCGGTGCCCCGAGCATGGCGATGGCAATCGCCCGCCCCTGCTGATGCGGCGCCACCATGCGGCTGGCGTATCCGGCTGCAAGCGCCCACAGCAGCCCGGCAAAGACGCCGGCAAGAAAGCGAGCCACCATGATCAGGGCATAGTCGTTCGAGATTGCGGTGACCGTGTTGACCACGGCAAAGCCGGAGATCGCCACGACCAGCAGCGGCCGCCGGCGCCAGGTCCTCGTCAGCGCCACGAGCGGGATGGCGGCGAGAAGCGAACCGATCGCATAGATCGTCACCATCTGCCCGACCAGCGACTGCGAGACCTCGAGATCGGTACCGATCTGCAGGAGCAACCCCGCCGGCAGCGCCTCGGTGAGGATGGTGATGAAGCCGGCGGTCGCAAGTGCCAGCAATGCCGAAAGCGGCAGCCTGCCGGTAGCGGCCGTCGTCGAGTTTGCGTCCTGCGGGACAGGAAGCGCGCAGTCAGTGGATTGCATGGAAATTGTCTTTCAGGATCGCCGTCGATGAAACATGTCGTCACCGTCGTGGCCGGGACGCGTGGCGCAGGATCGCCGCCAGCCGAGGCGGGCGGCTCCTTCTGCTATGCCGATGCTGCGCGTGCTGCACGCCTGGGCAGCACCAGATCATCGACGCGATAGGTGTGGAACTCGCTGGTCGAGACCGTATCCAGCGCCCTGAATTTCTCGAGGAAAACCGAGTCGCTGAAGAACTCCTCGACATTTCCTTCGCCGGCTATCGCCTCGATGTTGACCACGGTCTTGCCGTCGGTGCTCTTTGAGAGGTTGCTCCAGAGAAAGCCTTCCTTGCGCTCGGCCACATAGTGGACCACGTCCTGGATCAGGCGAAACGCCTCTTCCTGCTTGCCCTCGTGGGCGTGGATGACATTGACGATGAAGACGGTGGGTTCGGGGCTTCCGCGGAAACCGGCCACAAGTGTCTCTTGCATGTGTTCTCCATTCTTTTGCCGACGCTGTTGTTGCGCAGCGAACGCGCTGTGTCGGCCAGGCGGACTATGGCGAGCTTCCAATCAGGGAAAAATACGCTACAGCTCCGAAGATATCGGACAAGAATATCTACAATCCCGAAGAACGGACGAGGACGAAAAATGGACAACCTTGGGGCACTCAATGCATTCGTGCAGGCGGCAGACGCCCGCAGCTTTACCGAGGCCGCAGCCCAGCTCGGCGTTTCCCCCTCCGCCGTTGGCAAGGCGATTGCCCGCCTGGAGGAGCGATTAAGCGTTCGCCTCTTTCATCGCAGCACCCGCAGCGTCACGCTGACACCCGAAGGCACGCTTTTTCTCGAACGCTGCCGGCGGATCTTTTGCGAGATCGAAGCGGCGGAAGCCGAGTTGGTACAGAGCCAGGAAGCCCCGCGCGGCAAGCTGCGCGTCAGCCTGCCAATGGCCGGCATGCTGCTGATGCCGACGCTTGCCGCCTTCATGCGCACCTATCCGGAGGTCGAGATCGATCTCGATTTCTCCGACCGCATGGTCGACGTCATCGAGGAAGGTTTTGATGCCGTGATCCGCAGCGGCGAGCTCGGCGATTCCCGACTGATGATGCGCCAGCTCGGCACGTTCCACCCCTACCTGGTCGCTTCACCCGCCTATTTCGAGCACCATGGCGTGCCGGAGACGCCTGCGGACCTTGAACACCATCATTGCCTGCATCACCGCTTTCCCTCGACAGGCAAGCTAGAGCCCTGGCCGCTGGTGCAGGATGGCGTTGCACTCACTGTCGACCTGCCGATAACAGCCGTCTCCAACGCGCTGGAACCGCTGATCCACATGGCCGAGGAGGGGCTCGGCATCGCCTGCCTTCCGGATTTCACCGTCGGGCGGCAGTTGCGCGAGGGAACACTTGTACCGGTTCTCGAAAACCGGCTGCGCCGTTGCGGCACCTACCGTATCCTCTGGCCCTCGAGCCGGCATCTCGCGCCGAAACTGCGCGTCTTCGTCGACTTCATGGCCGCCAATCTCTTCCCGGCAAATGGCGGCTCGTCGAGCCCGCTTTGACAGGAAACCGGGTCTACGATTTCGCCAGCACCCGGCGTGCGGTCTTGCCCGGCCGGTCCTTGTCGAAAATCGCCCGGATCGCCTGCTTCGTGCCGTCATCCATCAGCACGACCATGTCCAGATAGAGTTGCCTGTCGACGATAACAAAGCGGACGTCGAACGGTTTGCCGCCATAATGGCCGCTGGCCTTCTCGCTCCAGCGGCCGATGCCGTTCGCGGTCCCGGTGCGCGTCTTCAGGTCCGCATGGGCAAATGCGAACCAGCCGCTGCTGGAAGACACTTTCAGGATCGGCCCGTGCTGCTTGATCGCCAGCCAACAGGTGTCGCAGGTGCCGGCGTTCGACACCATTTGCCGCCACTGCCCAGGGAAATCCGCGGTCTCGGCGTTGGCGGCAAACGGCCACAACACCACGACAATGGCGATCAGGACGCCGACCAATCGGTGAAACGTGCCAGCAGGCGACGAAGATTTCATATGCTGCAATCCCATGGAAACCCGGAGGCGAGCGTTCGCCTTGATACCGGTCGAGATTGCCTGCGCTTCATTGCGGTAACGTTGCATCTGTTCCGCCGTTTTCCGCCAGTGTTGCGGTCCGGCAGTTCCCATTGTTGATGCCCATTTCCCCCGAATTCCCGAAAGTGTTTACTCCTGGGTTGTCCTTGCGGCATTCTGTCCCGGCACCAAAGATGCCTTTCCCCTGTTGAAAGACGGGGCCCCTGTTGGAGGACGGGGGAGCGGACTGGTCGACGTGATGGGAGGAGTAACCATGAGCGACGCATCCAGCATACACCCGGTGGACGAGAAGCTGCCTGTCGGCAAGCTAGCGACCCTTGGGATCCAGCATGTTCTCGTCATGTATGGCGGCGCCGTCGCGGTTCCGCTGATCGTCGGCCGGGCTTTGCAGCTCAGCCCTCAGGATGTCGCCTTCCTGATTTCGGCCGATCTTTTCGTCTGCGGCCTCGTCACCATCATTCAGTCGCTCGGCATCACCCGCAGCGTCGGCATCCGCCTTCCCGTGATGATGGGCGTGACCTTCGCCTCCGTCGGGCCGATGGTGTCGATGGCGACGATGACGCCCGGCCACGAAGGCGCACGACTGATCTTCGGGGCCATCATCGGCGCAGGCCTTGTCGCGCTGCTGCTCGCCCCGATCATGGGGCGGTTGTTGCGCTTCTTCCCGCCCATTGTCACCGGCACCATCATTCTTGTCATCGGCGTGACCCTGATGCGCGTCGGCGTCAACTGGATCTTCGGCAACCCCTTCGGACCGACGGCACCGAAGCTGGTCGATCCGACCCACGCCGAATGGCTGGCCGAACTGAAAAAACTCGCCAGCACCGGCGGCCCAGCCGTTCCTGATGGTGTCGTGTTGGGCGCCACCGTCCCGAACCCCATCTATGCCGAGCCGAGCCATGTCGGGCTCGCCGCCCTCGTGCTGATCTCCATCCTCGTCATTGCGCGCTACGGCCGTGGGCTGATCAGCAACATTGCGGTCCTGACCGGCATCGTCATCGGCTGCGTCTTTGCCGCCGGCCTCGGCATGATGCATTTCGACCGGGTGGCGGATGCCGGCTGGTTTGCCGTCGTCACCCCCTTGCGTTTCGGCATGCCAATCTTCGATCCGGTGCTGATCGCCACCATGTCGCTGGTGATGATCGTTGTGATGATCGAATCGACAGGCATGTTCCTGGCGCTCGGCGAGATCACCAACAGGGAAGTCTCGCAACAGCAGCTGACCGCCGGCCTTCGCGTCGACGGCATCGGCACAATGATCGGCGGCCTGTTCAACACCTTCCCCTATACCAGCTTCTCGCAGAATGTCGGCCTTGTCGGCGTCACCGGCGTGAAGAGCCGCTATGTCTGCGTCATGGGTGGTGCGATCATGATCGTGCTCGGGTTGATCCCGAAGATGGGTGCCTTGGTCGAGGCGGTGCCGACCTTCGTGCTCGGCGGTGCCGGCCTTGTCATGTTCGGCATGGTGGCCGCCACCGGCGTGCGCATCCTGTCGACCGTCGACTTCAAATCGTCGCGCAACAACCTGTTCGTCGTTGCCGTCTCTGTCGGCTTCGGCCTGATCCCGCTGATCGCACCGAACTTCCTGATGTGGATGCCGCATGCGATCCACCCGATCATCGAATCGGGCATCGTGCTCGCCTCGATCTCGGCAGTCGTGCTCAACGCCTTCTTCAACGGCCTGCGCGTCGAACGCTCCGCCTCGATCAATGCGGCAAGACTCGCCGACAGCCACTGAGCCGGTTCAAGACCATCAGCCCCGGCCTTCGCAAGGAGGCCGGGGCTTTGTCGTTCCAGCGCCAGAATAACCTCGACACTTCGATCACGGGCGAAGCATCTGCCCGCGCCGACACGGTAGAACGAGGCAACGAAAACGCCCCGAAGGATCCGACCATCATGGCCAAGACCAATCTCACCCTCGAGCTTCTGCTGCTCGCCTTGCTCGCAACGCTGTGGGGTGCGTCTTACACCTTCATCAAGATCGGCGTCGAAACCATCCCGCCGGTGACGCTGATCGCAGCCCGTACGCTGATCGCCGGCACTATCCTGCTCGTGGTCCTGCGCATGCGCGGCGTCAGGCTGCCGCGCGACGCGGCCACATGGAAACGCTTCCTGTTCCAGGCCTGCCTCAACAGCGTTTTCCCCTTCACGCTCATTGCCTGGGCGGAACAGACGATCGATGCCGGCGTCGCCTCGATCCTCAATGCCGCCACCCCGATCTTTGCTTTCCTGCTGACGGCGCTGATCACCCGCCATGAGGCGGCAACGCCAAGAAAGCTGATCGGCGTGATCGCAGGCATGGCCGGCATCAGCCTGATCATCGGCGTCGAGGCTTTTGGCGGTATCGGCGACCAGCTGCTGCCGCAGTTTGCCGTGGTTTTTGCCACCGTATGCTATGCTGGCGCTGCTATCTTCGGAAAGAATTTCAGGGGCCTCGACCCGATGGTACCTGCCGCGGGCTCGCTTCTTTCCGGCGCCGTGCTTCTCATCCCTGCAAGCCTGGTGATCGACCAGCCGTGGACGCTTGCCCCTTCCGCCCCGTCGGTGATGGCGCTCGTCTGCCTTTCCGTATTTTCGACAGCGCTGGCCTTCGCCATCTATTTCCGGCTGATCCAGACGCTCGGCTCGGTCGGCGCGACGGCGCAGGCCTATCTGCGCGTGCCCGTTGGCGTCGGCATCGGCGTTCTCTTCCTCGGCGAACGCCTGTCGGACACGATCTGGATCGGCCTTGCCTGTGTCGTCATCGGCGTTGCCGCCATGACCATCCCGGCGCGCCGGACGAGCGCTGTCATCATTGAGCGGAGCTAAGGCAACATCAGCGGCAAAACAGAAAAGACGCAGCGATCGCCCGCTGCGCCTTTTCGACGTTACGAAGCAATGTCGCTCAGTCCTTGCGCTTGCGGCAATAAAGCTCGAGCCGGTGGCGAACCAGATCGTAACCGAGTTCGGCAGCGATCTCCGCCTGCAGCTGCTCGATCTTGTCGGAGCGGAACTCGATCACGGCCCCGGTGTCGATGTCGATCAGGTGGTCGTGGTGAGGCGCGTCGGCCGTCTCGAAACGGGCGGTTGCGCTTTCGAAGGCGTGGCGCTGCACGACGCCCTGTTGCTCTAGGGCCGACAGCGTCCGGTAGACGGTCGACAGCGAAACGGTGGCATCGATTTCCTTGGCGCGGCGGTGCAATTCGCTCGCATCCGGGTGGTCTTCGGCTGTCGCGAGTATCTTCAGGATTGCCGCGCGTTGCCGCGTTACGCGCACGCCGCCGTCCCGAAGCACGCCTTCCAGCTCTTCAACGCGATTCTTGTTCTGTTTCATGGCGCTACACTAGCCAAGCCCGGTTAGTTTGAAAATAGCCAGTTGCGAATGCTTCTCATTTGCATTGACTTATGCAAATCATTCCCCTACTCCTGTGCAAGACAACATCGGGGAGTATAGAATGATCGATCAGACGAGACGCGCGATCCTGGTTGCAGCAACCGCATTGGCAGCCTTCGCGCTCGTTCCGGGCACCGCTCTGGCGCAGGAAAAGTTCAAGGCCGTTACGACGTTCACGGTGATTGCCGACATGGCCAAGAACGTCGCGGGCGACGCGGCCATCGTCGAATCCATCACCAAGCCCGGTGCGGAAATCCACAACTACCAGCCGACGCCCCGCGACATCCTGAAGGCACACGATGCCAAGCTGATCCTCTGGAACGGCCTCAATCTCGAACTCTGGTTCGAAAAGTTCTTCCAGAACTTCGACGAAGTTCCAGGCGTGGTCGTCTCTGAAGGTGTCGAGCCGATGGGCATCGCCGAAGGTCCCTATAGCGGCAAGCCGAACCCACATGCCTGGATGTCGCCTTCGGCAGCACTGATCTATGTCGACAACATCCGCGACGCATTCGTGAAGTACGACCCTGATAACGCCGAGACCTACAAGGCCAACGCCGAAGCCTACAAGCAGAAGATCGAGGCGGCGATTGCCCCGATCCGGACCGAGATCGGCAAGATCCCGGAGGACAAGCGCTGGCTGGTTTCGAGCGAAGGCGCCTTCAGCTACCTCACCCGCGACTTCGGCCTGAAGGAGCTTTACCTCTGGCCGATCAATGCCGACCAGCAGGGCACGCCACAGCAGGTGCGCAAGGTCATAGACGCCGTGCGGGCGCACAACATCCCCGTCGTCTTCTCCGAAAGTACGATTTCGCCCGACCCGGCGCAGCAGGTGGCGCGGGAAACCGGCGCCAAATACGGCGGCGTGCTCTATGTTGATTCGCTGAGCGAGGCGGACGGTCCGGTGCCGACCTATATCGACCTGCTGCGCGTCACGTCCGAAACCATCGCGAAAGGCCTTTCGCAATGAACCTTCAGGTGAAGACCGGTGCCCGCCCGACGGCCGGCACCGGAGATATTGGCAGCGGCATCCGCGTCTCCGGCGCGACGGTGACCTATCGCAACGGCCACCGTGCCCTGCGCGATGCCTCCTTCGAGATCCCGACCGGCACGATCACCGCCCTTGTCGGCGTCAACGGCAGCGGCAAGT
Source organism: Ensifer sp. GW821-FHT05G01 (assembly GCF_059419585.1). Taxonomy (NCBI): domain Bacteria; kingdom Pseudomonadati; phylum Pseudomonadota; class Alphaproteobacteria; order Hyphomicrobiales; family Rhizobiaceae; genus Ensifer; species Ensifer sp. GW821-FHT05G01. Next base: position 94,520 of record NZ_JBWKSC010000005.1, read on the forward strand.
CGACCCTCTTCAAGGCGATCATGGGTTTTGCCCGGCTGGCCAAGGGCGAGATCTCTATCCTCGGATTGTCGGTGCCCGAGGCTCTGAAGAAGAACCTCGTCGCCTATGTCCCACAGGCAGAAGAAGTCGACTGGAATTTTCCTGTTCTGGTCGAGGACGTGGTGATGATGGGCCGCTACGGCCACATGAACATGCTGCGCATCCCGAAAAAGGCCGACCATGAGGCGGTGTCGGCAGCCCTTGCCCGTGTCGGCATGAGCGACTTCCGCAAGCGCCAGATCGGCGAGCTTTCCGGCGGCCAGAAGAAGCGCGTGTTTCTTGCCCGCGCCCTCGCCCAGGATGGCCGCGTCATCCTGCTCGACGAGCCCTTCACCGGCGTCGACGTCAAGACGGAAGACGCCATCATCCGGCTGCTGATGGGCTTGCGCGACGAAGGTCGCGTCATGCTGGTCTCGACCCACAATCTCGGCAGCGTACCGGAATTCTGCGACCGCACCGTTCTCCTGAAGAACACCGTGCTCGCCTACGGCCCGACGGAAACGACCTTTACCCGCGAAAACCTCGAGCTCGCCTTCGGCGGCGTGCTCCGGCATTTTGTGCTCGGCGGCGACAGCCTGCATGACGACGCCGATCCGCGGCAATTGTCTGTCATCACCGACGACGAGCGGCCGCTGGTGATGTACGGCGCCAAGGGGCAGATGGTGTCGCAGCCGGCCAAGCCCGAGACCGACCCGGAGGCAGCAGGCAAATGATCGCCACGCTCCTCGAGCCCTTCACCTACAATTACATGGTCAATGCCATGTGGGTGAGCGCCCTGGTCGGCGCCGTCTGCGCCTTCCTGTCGTCCTATCTGATGCTGAAAGGCTGGTCGCTGATCGGCGACGCGCTCTCGCACTCGATCGTCCCGGGCGTCGCCGGCGCCTATATGCTCGGCCTGCCCTTCTCGCTCGGCGCGTTCTTTTCCGGCGGGCTTGCGGCCGGTGCGATGCTGTTTCTCAACCAGCGCACCCGGCTCAAGGAAGACACCATCATCGGGCTGATCTTCACCTCGTTCTTCGGCCTCGGCCTGTTCATGGTGTCGTTGTCGCCGACATCGGTCAACATCCAGACGATCGTTCTCGGCAACATCCTCGCCATCACGCCTGCCGACACGCTGCAGCTCGCGCTGATCGGCATCATCTCGCTTCTCATCCTGACGGCGAAGTGGAAGGACCTGATGGTCACCTTCTTCGATGAGAGCCATGCACGCTCGATCGGCATCCCGACGACCTTCCTCAAGGTGTTGTTCTTCACGCTGCTGTCGGCCTGCACGGTCGCAGCGCTGCAGACAGTCGGCGCCTTCCTGGTGATCGCCATGGTGGTGACGCCAGGCGCCACGGCCTATCTGCTCACCGACCGTTTCCCGCGGCTGATCGTCATCAGCGTCGCAATCGGCGCGCTCACCAGCTTCTTCGGCGCCTATTTCAGCTACTTCCTCGACGGCGCCACCGGCGGCATCATCATCGTGCTGCAGACGCTGATCTTCCTCTTTGCCTTCATCTTTGCGCCGAAGCACGGATTGCTGGCCGCCCGCCGGCGCAGCGCCGAAGCCCTGGAGGCCGCGCCATGATCTCGCTCGATCTTCTGCTTGCGGTCTTCGAATTCGAGTTCATGCGCAACGCGCTGCTGATCTCGGTTCTGGTGGCGATCCCGACGGCGCTGCTCTCCTGCTTCCTCGTCCTCAAGGGCTGGTCGCTGATGGGCGACGCCATATCGCATGCAGTCTTCCCCGGCGTCGTCATCTCCTACATCGTCGGCCTGCCTCTTGCGGTCGGCGCCTTTGCCGCCGGCATGTCCTGCGCGCTCCTGACCGGCTACCTCAAGGAAAACAGCCGCATCAAACAGGACACCGTCATGGGCGTGGTGTTCTCCGGCATGTTCGGCTTCGGCCTGGTGCTCTACACCAAGATCCAGAGCGACGTGCATCTCGACCACATCCTCTTCGGCGACATGCTCGGCATCGGCTGGCCCGATATCATCGAGACCGGCCTGATCGCGCTGGTGGCAACGGCTATCCTGGCGGTCAAATGGCGGGATTTCCTGCTGCATGCCTTCGACCCGGCCCAGGCCAAAGCCGTCGGCCTGCGCGTCAACTGGCTGCACTACGGGCTATTGGCAATCCTGTCGCTGACGATCGTCGGTGCTCTCAAGGCCGTCGGCCTGATCCTCGCCATCGCCATGCTGATTGCCCCCGGCGCCATCGCGTTCCTGATCACCCGCACCATGGGCAGCATGCTCATCGTTGCCGTGCTGGTCGCGACCGTCGCCTCGTTTACGGGCGTCTATCTCTCGTTCTTCATCGACAGCGCCCCGGCACCGACCATCGTGCTCTTGATGACGGTGATCTTCCTCGCCGCCTTCCTGTGGTCGTCCTGGCGGACGGCCCGCATCGAGGCACAGCGGACGACGGTTGAATAAGGACGAAGCTCCCTTCCGCGGGAAGGGAGCTTCGACACTGTCGTCTCAATGGCTCGGATGGAGCGCGTCGTTGAGATACATGCAGGTCAGCATGGTGAAGATGTAGGCCTGGATGACCGACATCAGCAGTTCCAGACCCGTCAGCGCCACGGTCATCATCAGCGGCATGACCGCGCCGAGCATGCCGAGCGCACCGAAGCCGCTGAGGCTGACGACGAAGCCGGCGAAAACCTTCAAGGTGATGTGGCCGGCAAGCATGACCGCGAAAAGACGGACCGAGTGGCTGACCGGGCGCGAGATGTAGGAAACGACCTCGATCGGGATGATGATCGGCGCCAGCACCAGCGGAACGCCCGAGGGCATGAACAGCCGGAGAAAGCCGAAGCCGTGCTTGATCAGGCCGTAGATCGTCACGGTCAGGAACACCAGAGCCGCCAGCGCAAAGGTCACGGAGATATGGCTCGTCACCGTGAAGGCATAGGGAAACATGCCGATCAGGTTGGCGACCAGGATGAACATGAACAGCGAGAACACCAGTGGGAAGAAGCGCGTGCCGTGCTCGCCGGCATTCTCCCGCAATGTCTTCGACACGAACTCGTAGAGGATTTCGGCCGCCGACTGCGCCCGGTTCGGCACCAGGCCGCGCCGCCGCGTCGACAGAATCAGGAAAAGGCTGGCAATCGCCACCGTCACGATCATGAAGACGGACGAATTGGTAAAGCTGATGTCGTGTCCGCCGACCTCGGCGATATGGAAGAGCGACTTGATCTCGAATTGTTCGATGGGTCCGGCCATCATGAACCTCGTGCGTTGGCAAGGAAGCAACCACGGCGCGCCGGCGGCGGCCGCGGGCGCATCAATTTGTGGAGAAAACGGGCGTAAGCCGATCTCGCGACGGGGCGCGTTGGCGCCCGAAGCAAACGGTCGGCTCTGTCAGGAAGGAAAAGCTCACGCGGGCGTGCCGCAGGCCAGAATGCTGCATGATGCGATCGACTCCATTATCTCGAGTATCGAGATAGTGGGGCCGTCCCCAGGCGAAGCATCGACGCGGGTCGTCCCGCGTGCGCCTGACCTAGAGACAAATGTCGGCGAGGTCAAGCCGATGCGCACCCTGAGATAGGTCGGTGGCATCGGCGTAAGATGGTCAGCCGACCGAGCCTCAGCCGAAATCCCGGTGGTCGGCCAGCACCGCTTCGATCACGAGCCGGCTTTTTTCAGCCTCGGCCGGGTTCGTGCCGGAAAAACCGGCATAGACGATCAACGCCTTCCAAAGGGTCCAGCCGCGCCCGCGCGCCCAGGTTCCGGCATCGAGCCCCATGCCGGCGCGAAACGCCTCCCGGCTTGCCCCACGAAACAGCGTCCAGGCGATGGCGAGATCGCAGGCGGGATCGCCGATGCCCGAGGTGCCGAAATCGATCACCGCGCTCAAGCGACCACCTTCGACCAGCAGATTGCCCCAACTGATATCGCCGTGAAACCAGACCGGTTCGCCCTCCCAACGTGCCGAAAGAGCGGCCTCCCAGACGTCGTGCGCGGTGTCCTTGTCGATGCGTCTGTCAAGCGCTGCGAGCGCATCACGGGTCTCCGCGTCATAGTGGCCGGGCGGCCCACCGCGAAAGAAATTGTGCGGCCCCGGCAGCGGCCCGCCACTTGGATCCACGTGCCTCAGGGCGACGAGAAACCGAGCAAGATCCTCGGCAAAACCCTTGAGATCACCGATGCGCTCGTCCGCTGCCGTCTCTCCCGGTAGCCAGCGATAGACCGACCATGGCCATGGGTAGCCCTCGCCGGGCACGCCCTTTGCAACCGGCACCGGGATCGGCAACGGCAGATGCGGGGCGAGCTTCGGCAGAAAGACCTGCTCCTTTTCCACCTGTAGCGCATAGGACGCAGCGCTCGGCAGCCGCACGGTCATGTCCTCACCGAGATGAAAGGTTCTGTTGTCCCAGCCGCCTGGCAGCAAGGGCCTGACATCGAGTCCCGTCCATTGCGGAAACTGCGCGGCGATCAGGCGCCGAACCAGCGCCGCATCAATGGTGGGGATGATCGTCGATTGGTCGGACATATCGAAACAAGCGCCTCGCCAGAGTCAGGACGCCTGTTTTAGCCGATCGCCATCTGATCGCAACGTCGCCGCCCGAGCGACACCAGCCGCCTTAGCCGATCCGCATCGCCTTCAGCCTGTCTTCATCGAGCACGACGCCGAGCCCCGGAGCTTCGCCGAGGTCGAGCCAGCCGCCCGCATGACGCAGCGGCGCCTTCATCGGAAAATCGCGGCGCATCTCGCTCCATTCGGGATTGTCATAGGGATATTCGAGGAACGGCGCGTCGCCGACACCGGCCGTCAGGTGGGCGTTGGCAAGCACGCCGATGCCGTTGGTCCAGGAATGCGGCGTCATCATCACGCCGGCCTCGCGCGCCTGGAAGGCGAGACGCCGGCAACCGGTGATGCCGCCGACGAGCGCCACATCAGGCTGGATCACGTCGAAGGCACGGTCCTCGATGATATCGCGAAACTCGTAGAGCTCGCGGGTCATCTCGCCGCCGGCGATGCGCAGCGACGTCGCATCCGAAAGCCGCCGCATGCCCTTGCGGTCCGAGCGGTGCAGCGGCTCCTCCATCCAGTAGATACCAAGACGCTCCAGCTCGCGCGCCACCATCAGCGCATCCTTGAAGGTCCAGGAGAGCGTCGTATCCCAGGGCATGCGCCAACCCTGGTTGCAGTCGACCATCAGGTCGAGACGATCGCCGACACGGGCACGGATCGCTTCGAGCGCGCGCACGTCGTCGCGCCAGGTGCCGCGACCGCCGGACGATGACGAGAAGCGCACCTTCATTGCCGGAAAGCCTTCGTCGACATAGCTTTCCGCCTGCGCGGCCATGGCGCCGGGATCGCGCAGAACGCCCGAGGAGGCATAGAGGCGAACCCGATCCGACCGGCCACCGAGCAGTCGCCAGGCCGGCTCGCCGGTGATCTTGCCGGAGAGGTCCCACAACGCCAGATCCATCGGCCAGCAACGGCCATAGTGGAAATTGATGTGCGAGAGCACCTCGTAGTGGCGCTCGAGCTGGCGCGGATCCTCACCGATGAACAGGTCCTCGTGCCCCTCGAACCCCTTCATCAGGTCGCCGGAGCCGATACCCTCGCGGCCCTCGTCGTCCCGGACGCGCACGATGGTGGCGTCGAACTGTCGGCGCGGCCGCCCGTCCCAGCTCGCCTTGAACGGCGGATCGAGCGGCAGGCGATGGTGGCTGATCTCGATGGATGCGATCTTGCTCATGGTCTCTCCCCCGAAGGCTCAGCCGAACTGCTGCCAGATGGTCTTGTAGTCGCAATATTTGTCGATCGCATGCACGGAGCGGTCGCGGCCGAAGCCCGACTGCTTGAAGCCGCCGAAGGGGGTCGCAAAGTTAGACATGTCATAGGTGTTGATCCAGACCGTGCCGGCATGGATCGCCTCGGAAAACCGATGCGCCCGATCCATGTCTTTCGTGAAGACGGCACCCGCCAGCCCGTAGATCGTATCGTTGGCGATCCGCAGTGCCTCCTCCTCCGTATCGAAGGCGATGGCGGCTAGCACCGGGCCGAAGATCTCCTGGCGCGCCAAGCTCATGTCGTTGGTCATGTCGACGAAGACGCCGGGCGAGACGTAGTAACCGCCAGTCTCGGTCATCACCCGCTCGGCGCCAAAGGCGCGGCGTGCGCCCTCCTTCTCGCCGACTGCCACCAGCGACAGCACCTTTTCAAGGTGCGCCTCTTCGATCAGCGCACCGATCTGGGCTGTCGGGTCGAGCGGATGCCTAAGCGCAATGTCGCTCTTCGTCACCGCCTCGATCTTTGCGATCAGCGCGTCCTGAACCGAGCGCTGCACGATCAGCCGGGTCGAGGCATGGCATGTCTCGCCGGAATTGTAGAAGCAGCCCCAGGCAACAGCCGAAGCCGCTGCATCGAGATCGGCATCTTCGAAGACCACCAGCGGCGACTTGCCGCCGAGTTCGAGGGCCACCCGCTTGACGTTCGATTGCGCCGCATAGCCCATGATCAGCTTGCCGACCTCGGTCGAGCCGGTAAAGGCGATCATGTCGACGTCCATATGCAAAGCCAGCGGCTTGCCGGTCTCTTCGCCATAGCCGGCCACGACGTTGAACACGCCGGCTGGCAGCCCGGCTTCTACGGCTAGGCTCGCAAGGCGAATGGCGGTGAGCGACGACTGCTCGGCCGGTTTGAGCACGACGGAATTGCCGGCCGCGATCGCCGGCCCTAGCTTCCAGGCGTCGATGATCATCGGGTAGTTCCAGGGCGTGATCACACCGATGACGCCGAGCGGCACCTTGCGCACCAGCGCCCGGGCGTTCGGGCCGGTCGGCGCGATCTCATCATAGAGCTTGTCGATCATCTCGCCGTAGAACTGGATGCCGTCGGCGCAGAGCCGGACGTCGACATTGAGCGACGCCATGATCGGCTTGCCCACATCGAGCGTTTCGAGCATGGCGAGTTCCTCGCCATGGGTCCGGATGAGATCGGCCCATTTGAGCATGATCTTCTTTTTCTCAAGCGGCTCCTTCCGTCGCCAGATGCCACTCTCGAAGGCGGTCCGCGCGCTCGTCACCGCCGTATCGATATCGGCCGCATTGCCCCGCGCGATTGCCGGCCCCGGCTTGCCGTCCATCGGCCGGGCGCGGATGAACGTTTCGCCCGACGCGCTGGCACGATGTTCGCCGTCGATGAAATGCCGACCCTCCGGCTTCAACGCCGAAAGAACGTCTTGCCAATAGTCGCGCGTAAAGACCTTGCTCATTTCGTGTCGTCCTTCGCTTACATCGTCTTTGGCAGAGCCATGATTGTCGCCGCAAACCGATCGATATCCGCGTCGTCGATCGGGCGGATCGTCGATCGCCGCATCGGCTGGTTTTCCGGCGCTTTCATTTCTGCGGCCAGATCGCCGGCTCCGAAGGTTTCGAAGGTAGCAGGAAGCGCCCTCACAAGGCCGCAGCGGTCCATGAGGCGCGAAACGAAGTCCGGAAGGTCGCTGGCACGGGAAAAGCCGCAAGCTCTCGCAGCGGCCTCAAGCTCGACTGTGTCGGCATCGACAAGCCAATCGAGCGTCGCCTCGAAACCGAGCGCTGTCGCAAGGCCATGGTGAACTGGCGCCAATCCCGCGAGCGCATGGCTGATATTGTGGGCGACGGCAGTGCCGCAATTGTCGATGGCGATGCCGGCATAACAGGAGCCGAGCAAAACGTCGGCGCGGGCTTGCAGATTGCCGGGCTCGCGCACCGCCGTCTCCAGCGATGCCGTCAGCAGGCGCAGGGCCTCATGTGCATAGAACTGCGCGCCGCGGTGCGTGTTGCGGTTCGTCGCCGCCTCGAAGGCATGGATGAAGGCGTCGAGGCCGCACCAGGCGGTCAGATGTGCCGGCAGCGTCGTCGTCAGCACCGGATCGAGCAGCACCAGATCGGCCTTGGTTTCCGCCCCCCAGATCCAGAGCTTCTTGCCCTCGGGCCCGGCAAAGATGTTAGTCGCCGACGTCTCGGAGCCGGTTCCGGCCGTCGTCGGCACCATGATCTTCTTCAGGGGTGTCTTCGGCAGCGCATTGGCGGCAAGCGCATAAAACATCGGATCTTCGCCGGAGGCAGCGCAGCAGGCGGCGATCTTGGCGATATCCAGCGCCGAACCGCCGCCGATGCCGATCACGAGGTCTGAGCCGACGGCGGATTTCGTGGCTGCGCGCACATGCGCGAGTTTCGGCTCGCCGGCAAAATCGGAAAACACCCGCGTTGCAACACCCTCATGGTCGAGGCTGTCGACGATGCGGCCGGCAAGACCGGACTGGGCGAGGAAACCGTCGATGACGATCGTTGCCGCGGCAGCGCCCTGCGCTTTTGCGGCCGTGCCGATGGTCGTATGGATATTGTCTGCCAGGCGGATTTCGGGAATGAAGGAAGTGGAGAAGGACAAGGTCGTCTTCCTGTCGCCGCGGGATGATCGCTTTACCCTGCATCACAATCTGATATTTTCAAATCCATGCAATTTTCGGCCTTTTTGATAACCTGAGATCATGGAACACCGGCTGCTCGACCGTATCCCGCTGGAGGCTTTTCGCGTGTTCGACGCCGCCAGCCGGCATATGAATTTTTCCCGTGCCGGTCGCGAGCTCAACATCACCCAGGCCGCCGTCAGCCGGCGCATCAAGACGCTCGAGGATCATCTCGGCAGCCCGCTTTTCAGCCGTCGCGGCAAGAACCTGGAACTGACGCCACAGGGCGAACGGCTGTCCCAGCGCGTGCGGGCCTCGCTCGACTATCTCGAGGAAAGCCTGGAACCCTTCCGTGGCGCGACCGGCCAGGCGATCTCGATTGCGGCCAGCGGCTCGGTCTCCCACCTCTGGCTCGGCACCAGGCTGCGCGAATTCGGCAAGGAGAACCCCGGCATTTCCATCCGGCTGCTGACCTCCGACAGTCCCTCGGAGCTGGCATCCGAAAACAACGACCTCGTCATCCTCTATTCGACCGGCGATCATCCCCGCTGGCACCTGACGCCGCTGATGGCGGAAGAACTGGCGCCGGTCGCATCGCCTGATTACCTCGCCTCGCGCGGGCTCGATGCGGCGATGCTGACGCCGCAGGCGCTCGCTGCGCTCGATCTCATCGACTATGACCGCTTCAACGCCAACTGGATCTCCTTCCAGCAATGGTTCGAGCGCACCGGTGCGGGCACGCGCGGATACAGGCTGCGGCCCCGATACACGTTCTCGACTTATGTCATGGCCGTCGATGCCGCCCTTCGCGGCGATGGCGTCGCGCTCGGCAGCCTTGGGCTGCTCAGCGAACATATCGACGACGGCAGGCTCATCGTTCTCGGCGGCAAGACGCTCGCCACCGGCTATGGCTACTATCTCGGCCTGCCCCGCAATCGGCCATCGAGGGACGAGGTGCTGCGCCTACACGCCGCACTCGCAAAGTCGACATGAGCAGCGGACGCGCCAAGGCGATGCCACCGCCGAAACAGCCAAGCCGCACCGGCGTGGCCTTCTTCCTCTTTGCCTTGGCGGTGATCGTCACGGCAATAGCGGCGACGGTCCTGCTTGCCAACGAACAGCGAAACCTGAAACGGTTGCTCAGGGCGCTCGACCTTCCAACCACATTTCTCGAAAAGGCGAAGCGCCCGGAGCCGCCGGCACAAGTCAAGCGAAAGCCACCACGCATCGCCTTGCCGGTCTGGACCTTCCAGGATCTGCACACGCCGGAGCAGCAGTTTCTGCGCGTGCTGCGCAGCGATCCGCGCGCGCTCTGCGACGAACTGCGCGAGGCAGGGTTCCGCGAACTCGAATGGAAGTCGAGTGCCGGCGAACGGGGCCAATGGGAATGCTCGTCGCTGGTGTCCTTCCCGCGACCAGGGGTCGACAAGACCTCGTCGATCTTCATTTTCATCAAGGGCAGCGGCGAGGAAGAGATCACCTCGTTTCGCGTCAAGCTCAACATCGAGCGTCCGGAGGATGCGCAGGTGGTGACAACAAGTGCCGCACGTGCGGCATCGGTCTTCCTCGATCATGTCCGCTGGGCCGATGGCGGCGGTATCGCGCTGCAGATCCAGGCGCTGAAGGAGTTCGACGTCAAGCGCTTCGGCAGCCGCGTGCAGTTCAAGCGCGAAACGGACGAGGCGACGGCACGCTACAATTTCCTCGCCAACCAGCCGGCGCGTGCCCGCCCGAAGACCATTGCCGAAGTCTACTTCGACCGGGAGAAGTGGCTCCCCTATGGCACGGACGAAGCCCGCAGCTTCGTTCTCGGTCCGACGGCGTGGAACGGGCCGGCCAAGGTGCCGGCGAGCGGCGAAACGGAAACGGGCTCGGCCGAGAATGCCGGGCCGGAAAAGACCGACCTCAACACAAAACCCTGACCTGAGCTCAGCGATCGATCCGCGTCGAGAGAATGATCGACGACAGCGTCCGGTCGACGCCGTCGATTTCGCCGATGCGATCGATCAGCAGGTCGAGTTCGTTGATTGAGGCCGCAGCAACGACCGCGATCAGGTCGAAGCTGCCGCTGACGGAGTGGAGCATGCGGATCTCGCGGATGGCGGCAAGCTCCGGCGTCACGCGGCTGAGCGCCCGCGGCGCGATGGTGATCAGCACATGCGCCCTGACGAGACCCTTTTCATAGCTCTCCGACAGACGGACACCGTAGCCAGCGATGACCCCCTCGCGCTCAAGCCGCTCGATCCGCGCCTGCACGGTCGTTCGCGACAGGCCGAGTCTGCGGGCAATCGTCGCCGTCGGCATGCGGGCGTTTTCGCTGAGCACGGCGAGAAGTTCGCGATCCTTGTCGGTGATCTGCATTTCGTCGGTCCATCTAGGCAATCTGCCGAATATCTACAGGCGATTTAGTCATATCAGCGCTTCAAATCAACAACTTCCCACCTGACAATAAGGACCGAAACGAATTTCATACCCTGGGGGAAACTCATGAAAAACATCGTCGTCATCGGAGCAGGCAAGATCGGCTCCACCATTGCGCGCATGCTCGCGCACACCGGTGACTACAGCGTCTGCGTTGCCGACCGCAGCGCCGAACAGTTGAGCCAGATCGAGAAGCACGACGCCATCACCACGGCCGCCGTCGACATCGGTGACAACAAGGCGCTGGTCGCCCTACTCTCGGGCAAGTTCGCCGTTCTCAGCGCCGCACCGTTCCACCTGACGGTCGCCATCGCTGAAGCCGCCGCAGAAGCCGGCATCCACTACCTCGACCTCACCGAAGACGTCGAATCCACCCGCCAGGTCAAGGCGATCGCCGCCAAGGCCAACACCGCCTTCATTCCCCAATGCGGCCTTGCGCCGGGTTTCATCTCGATCGTCGCCAATGATCTCGCAAGCCGCTTCGAGACGCTCGAAAACGTGCGCATGCGCGTTGGCGCCCTGCCGCAGTACCCGTCAAATGCTCTCAACTACAACCTCACCTGGAGCACGGACGGCGTCATCAACGAATACATCGAGCCCTGCGAAGCGATCGTCGAAGGCAGCCTGATCGAAGTTCCCGCGATGGAAGAGCGCGAAGAATTCTCGCTGGACGGCGTCACCTACGAAGCCTTCAACACCTCGGGCGGCCTCGGCACGCTCTGCGAGTCGCTGAAGGGCAAGGTCCGCACCCTGAACTACAAGACGATCCGCTACCCCGGCCACGCCGCGATCATGAAGGCGCTCCTCAACGACCTCGGCCTGCGTCACCGCCGCGAGGTCCTGAAGGACATCTTCGAAAACGCGTTGCCGACCACCACCCAGGACGTCGTCGTCATCTTCGTGACGGTTTCGGGCTTCCGCGAAGGTCGCCTGATCCAGGAAACCTACGCCAACAAGGTCTATAGCGGCGTCGTCGCCGGTCGCATGCAGAGCGGCATCCAGATCACCACCGCCGGCAGCATCTGCGCCGTGCTCGATCTGCTGGCCAATGGCAAGATCGCATCCAAGGGCTTCGTTCGCCAGGAAGACATCTCTCTCGATACCTTCCTCGCAAACCGCTTTGGCCACTACTACGCCCAGAAGGGCGAGGCAGAGCGCGTCGCCGGCTGAGACCACTCGGCTCGATTGCGCTGACTTTAATGCCCGGGTTTTCCCGGGCATTTTTTTATGCTGGCTGCAGGATATTCTGAATCGGCCGCGGCACGCGTCGCAACCCCGGCGAGAGGGTACGATAACCCCTTGAGCGCTCCGCCTCACAGAAATCGATTATGGGGAGCTATGTCCGGCCGAACTCATCCTCGATGCGGATGATGTCGTCTTCGCCGAGATAGGACCCGGTCTGCACCTCGATCAGTTCCAGCGGGATCTTGCCGGGATTGTGCAGCCGGTGGACCGTTCCTTGCGGGATATAGACGGACTCGTTTTCATGCAGCAGCCGGGTTTCGCCGGCCATGGTGATCTCGGCCGTGCCCCGCACCACGATCCAGTGCTCGGCGCGGTGATGATGCTTCTGCAGCGAGATCTTTTTGCCGGGGCTGACCTTCAGCCGCTTCACCTCGTAGCGCTCGCCACTGGAAACCGAGGAAACGGCTCCCCAGGGCCGGTAGGACGTCGGGTGCTCCTTCGTCAGCTCCGCCGTTGCCGGCGCGCGGGCGAGGAGCTTGACGATGTTGCCGACGCTCTGGCTATCTTCCAGACGCCCGACATAGACGGCGTCTTCGCTGGCAATCACCGCGATATCGTCAAGGCCCTGCACCGCAAGGTGGATATCGCGCGAGAGCACCAGCGAGTTGCGGGTATTCGACACCGTCGCCCTGTCGGTGACGACATTGCCGTCGGCATCCTTGCGGCCGGTCTTCCACACGGCATCCCAGCTGCCAAGATCCGACCAGGCAAAGGAGGAGGGGACGACGGCGGCCCGCGCCGTCTTTTCGAAAACGGCGTAGTCGACAGAAATGTCAGGTGCTGCGGCAAAGGCCTTCGCCTCCAGCCGGCTGAAATCGAGATCCTTGCTGGCACCCTCGACGGCCGCTTTCGTGCGGGCATGAACCTCGGGCGCATAAAGCTGCATTTCGTCGAGGAACGCCTTGACCGGCAGCATGAACATGCCGGAGTTCCAGAGGTAACGCTCGGTCGAAAGCATCGCTTCCGCCTTGGCGCGATCCGGCTTTTCGACGAAGCGGGCGACCCTGTTTGCCCCTGCCGCAAGCGCCTCGCCGAGCTCGATGTAGCCATAGCCGGTCGCCGGTTCCGTCGGCGTGATGCCGAAGGTGACCAGTTCACCGGCCTCGGCGGCCTGCTGCGCGCGCAGCATGCAATCGATGTAGACCGCTCCGGCATCGATCTCGTGATCGGAGGCCAGCACCTGCATGATCGCCGTCTCACCGAACCTGGCGAGGACAACGAAGGCCGCGGCCGCCAATGCGGGCGCCGTGTTGCGGGCAACGGGCTCGAGCAGGATATCGCTGAGCGGGGCATGGACGGCGCGCGCCTGTTCGGCGACGATGAAACGGAAGTCACTGTTGGTGACGATGATCGCCGGCTCGTAAAGCCTGTTGTCGCTGACGCGCTCCAGCGTCTGCTGGAACAGCGACCGATCGGAGAGGATCTGCAGGAATTGCTTCGGCGCACCAGAGCGCGACAGCGGCCAGAGGCGCGTACCCTTTCCACCCGCCATGATTACGGGGACGATCTTAGACGTCATGCCAAGCCTCTGCGTGCATCAAGCGATAGTCCATCCATACAGGACCGATGCTAAAGAATGCCTGAAGCCGGCGATCCAAACAAACCGCACCAAAGGCGAGGTATGCCCCACACTTAGGATAAGGCTGAGCCGGCCCCGCCACCTTTACGTCGTATCAATTCGCGCTGTCACAAAGATCGAGCAGCCTTGTGGCAGCCGACGACCGATCACAAAAAACCCCGCTCGAAGGCGGGGCTTTTTCATTGGTTTATCCCGTCGGGATGTCCCTTTCAGGCCGGGATCACGATTTCCCCGAGCTTCGTCAGTTCAGCGATGAACTGATCGACGCGCGTCTTCTTCTCGTCGCCGGCACCGTCGAGCTCCGCACGGGCAGCATCGATGCGCTTTTCAAGCGCAGTGCGGTCGAGTTCGTCGACGTGCACGGCGGATTCAGCCAGCAGCGTGCAGCCGGTCGGCAGGATATCGGCGAAGCCACCGAACACGACAAAGCGATCGGCCTTACCGTCGGCCGTCTTCACGGTAACGATGCCAGGCTTGATCGTCGTCATTGTCGGGGCATGATTGGCCATCACGGTCATCTCGCCCTCGGTCGCCGGAATGACGACTTCCGTCACCTGCTCGGAGAGGAGCAGGCGCTCGGGGGAAACAAGCTCAAAATTGAAACTGTTGGCCATGACCATTCACTTCTCGTGGGCGCGCCACCTGAGGTGGCAGGCTGTGCATGTCTTCCCTGCTCCGCACCGGGCGGAACGCAGGATGAAAGCCTCGGCGCATCGCTGCGCCGAGGCTTAACAGTGCTATCAAGCGGCTTCAGCAGCCAGCTTCTTGGCCTTTTCGACCGCTTCTTCGATCGAGCCGACCATGTAGAAGGCGGCTTCCGGAAGATGGTCGTAGTCGCCGTTGACGAGGCCCTTGAAGCCCTTGATCGTGTCTTCGAGAGCGACCAGCTTGCCCGGCGAACCGGTGAAGACTTCGGCCACGAAGAACGGCTGCGACAGGAAGCGTTCGATCTTACGAGCGCGGGCAACCGCCAGCTTGTCCTCTTCCGACAGTTCGTCCATGCCGAGGATGGCGATGATGTCCTGGAGAGCCTTGTAACGCTGCAGGGTCGTCTGGACCTTACGCGAAATCTCGTAGTGCTCTTCGCCGACGATCATCGGGTCCAGCATGCGCGACGTGGAGTCGAGCGGGTCAACGGCCGGGTAGATGCCCTTTTCGGCGATCGAGCGCGACAGAACCGTCGTTGCGTCCAGGTGGGCGAACGAGGTAGCCGGCGCCGGGTCGGTCAAGTCGTCGGCCGGAACGTAGATGGCCTGAACCGAGGTGATCGAACCCTTGGTCGTCGTGGTGATGCGTTCCTGCATCTGACCCATGTCGGTCGCCAGCGTCGGCTGGTAACCCACGGCCGAAGGAATACGGCCGAGCAGAGCCGACACTTCGGAACCTGCCTGGGTGAAGCGGAAGATGTTGTCGACGAAGAACAGAACGTCCTGGCCCTTGTCGCGGAAGTCTTCAGCGATCGTCAGGCCGGTCAGAGCGACGCGAGCGCGGGCGCCCGGCGGTTCGTTCATCTGGCCGTATACCAGCGCAGCCTTGGAGCCTTCGCCGCCGCCATGCTTGTTAACGCCGGACTCGATCATTTCGTGGTAGAGGTCGTTGCCTTCGCGGGTACGTTCACCCACGCCTGCGAAGACCGAGTAACCACCGTGCGCCTTGGCGACGTTGTTGATCAGTTCCATGATGAGAACGGTCTTGCCGACGCCTGCGCCGCCGAACAGGCCGATCTTGCCGCCCTTTGCGTAAGGCGCGAGCAGGTCGACGACCTTGATGCCGGTGACGAGGATCTGCGCTTCCGTCGACTGCTCGACGTAGGACGGCGCGTCCTGGTGGATGGCGCGCTTGCCCGACGTAACCAGCGGGCCAGCTTCGTCGACCGGCTCGCCGATGACGTTCATGATGCGGCCGAGCGTTTCGTCGCCAACCGGAACCGTGATCGGTGCACCGGTGTCGGTGACCGGCTGACCGCGGACGAGACCTTCGGTCGAGTCCATGGCGATCGTGCGGACGGAGTTTTCGCCGAGGTGCTGCGCGACTTCGAGAACGAGGCGGTTACCGTTGTTGTCGGTTTCCAGTGCGTTCAGGATCAGCGGAAGCTGGCCTTCTTCGAACGCAACGTCGACGACGGCGCCGATGACCTGCGTTACGCGACCGACAGCGCCAGCTGCCGCAACTGCGGTCTTGGCGGAAGCTGCCTTCCTCGGTGCAGCCGGCTTCTTCGCCGCTGCGGTTTCTTTCGGGGTAGCTGCCTTAGCCATAATCCTTACCCTCTTCTCGTAACCTTAGAGCGCTTCCGCGCCCGAGATGATTTCAATGAGTTCCTTGGTGATCTGAGCCTGGCGCTGACGGTTGTAGCTCAGCGTCAGCTTGTTGATCATGTCACCAGCATTGCGCGTTGCATTGTCCATCGCGCTCATCTTTGCGCCCATTTCGCCGGCGACGTTCTCGAGCAGGGCCCGGAAGATCTGCACGGAAATGTTGCGCGGAATGAGATCGCTCAGGATCGCGCCCGCGTCCGGCTCATATTCGTAGACGGCCGAAGCATCCGATGCTTCCACTGCGACCGGGCCGGCCGAAGCGGGTATCAGCTGCTGTGCCGTCGGAATCTGGGCGATAACGGACTTGAACTCAGAATAGAACAGCGTGCAGACATCGAACTCGCCCTTTTCAAAGAGCGCGATGACCTTGTGGCCAATCTGGTCGGCGTTCTGGAAGCCGATCTTCTTGACCTCACGCAGGTCGACACGGTCGATGATCAGCGACGCGTATTCGCGACGCAGAATATCGAAGCCCTTCTTGCCGACGCAGATGATCTTCACCGTCTTGCCAGCGGCAAGCAGCTTGCGAACGTGGTCGCGAGCGTGGCGGGCGATCTGCGAGTTGAAGCCGCCGCAAAGGCCGCGTTCAGCCGTGCAGACGACCAGCAGGTGCGTGTCGTCCTTGCCGGTGCCCGTCATAAGAGCAGGTGCACCGTCGTCCGCGCCAACCGCCTGAGCGATGTTGGCGAGAACGGCAGCCATGCGCTGCGAGTAAGGCCGGGCGGCCTCGGCCGCCTCCTGCGCACGCCGAAGCTTCGCCGCGGCGACCATTTTCATCGCCTTGGTAATCTTCTGCGTCGCCTTGACGGAGGCGATCCGGTTCTTCAGATCCTTAAGTGAAGGCATCCGTTATCCGTCCTAAATGAAATCCGCTCAGGCGAAAGACTTGGCGAAGCTGTCGATTGCAGCCTTCAGCTTGCCCTTGACGTCGTCGGAGATCGCCTTGTCCTTGCGGATGGTTTCCAGGATGTCCTTGCCTTCCGAACGCATGTACGAAAGCAGGCCCTGCTCGAACTTGCCAACCTGGTTGACCGGCAGCTTGTCGAGGTAACCGTTGACGCCAGCGAAGATCACAGCGACCTGCTCTTCCGTCTTCAGCGGCGAGAACTGCGGCTGCTTCAGGAGTTCGGTCAGGCGTGCACCGCGGTTCAACAGACGCTGGGTAGCGGCATCGAGGTCCGAGCCGAACTGCGCAAAGGCCGCCATTTCGCGGTACTGAGCGAGTTCACCCTTGATCGAGCCGGCAACCTGCTTCATCGCCTTGATCTGCGCAGCGGAACCGACGCGCGAAACCGACAGACCGACGTTAACGGCCGGACGGATGCCCTGGTAGAACAGGTCGGTTTCAAGGAAGATCTGGCCGTCGGTGATCGAGATCACGTTGGTCGGAATGAACGCGGAAACGTCGTTGCCCTGCGTTTCGATGACCGGCAGAGCCGTCAGCGAACCGGCGCCATTGTCGTCCGAGAGCTTTGCAGCGCGCTCGAGCAGGCGGGAGTGCAGGTAGAAAACGTCGCCCGGGTAAGCTTCGCGGCCCGGCGGGCGGCGCAGCAGGAGCGACATCTGACGGTAGGAAACAGCCTGCTTCGACAGGTCGTCGTAGCCGATGAGGGCATGCTTGCCGTTGTCACGGAAGTATTCGCCCATCGCGCAACCGGCGAACGGTGCGAGGTACTGCATCGGAGCCGGGTCGGATGCGGTGGCAGCAACGATGATCGAGTACTGCAGAGCGCCACGCTCTTCCAGAACCTTCACGAACTGGGCAACCGTCGAACGCTTCTGGCCGATTGCGACGTAGACGCAATACAGCTTGTCACCTTCCGGACCATTGTCGTGAATGGCCTTCTGGTTGAGGATCGTGTCGAGGATGATCGCGGTCTTGCCGGTCTGGCGGTCGCCGATGACGAGTTCGCGCTGGCCACGGCCAACCGGGATGAGGGCATCGATGGCCTTGAGGCCGGTCGACATCGGCTCATGAACCGACTTGCGCGGAATGATACCAGGAGCCTTGACGTCAACGCGCGAGCGCTGCTTGGCGTTGATCGGGCCCTTGCCGTCGATCGGGTTGCCGAGCGCGTCGACGACGCGGCCGAGCAGTTCCGGGCCAACCGGAACGTCCACGATGGCGCCGGTCCGCTTAACGGTGTCGCCTTCCTTGATGTCACGGTCCGAACCGAAAATAACGACGCCGACGTTGTCGGCTTCGAGGTTCAGCGCCATGCCTCGAATTCCACCCGGGAATTCGACCATCTCGCCTGCCTGAACATTGTCGAGGCCGTAGACGCGGGCAATACCGTCACCGACGGAAAGCACCTGACCGACTTCGGAGACTTCTGCTTCCTGGCCGAAATTTTTGATCTGATCTTTAAGAATTGCGGAAATTTCCGCGGCGCGGATATCCATCAGCCGACCTCTTTCAGTGCAAGCTTAAGGGTAGAGAGTTTGGTGCGAAGGGAAGTGTCAATCTGGCGGGACCCAACCTTGACGATCAGACCTCCAAGAATAGACGGGTCGACGGTGACGTTGACCGCCACGTCTTTGCCGGTGACGCTCTTGAGCGTCGCCTTCAATTCGTTTTCCTGCGCTGCGGTGAGCGCATGGGCCGACGTAACATCGGCAGAAATTTCACCCCGGTGACGCGCGGCGATCAGGCGGAAGGCCTTGATCATGCCTGGCAGCGTAAACAGGCGGCGATTGCGCGCAACAACCTTGAGGAAGTTACCGACGAGACCAGAAATACCGGCCTTGGCGACAATCGCCGAAATGGCCTTGAACTGGTCGTCAGCAGAAAAGACGGGGCTTACGATCAGCCGCTTCAGGTCATCGCTGCCGTCGATCAGGGCCTGGACGCGGGTCAGATCCGCACCGACCGCCTCGACGGAACCCGCTTCGAGAGCGAGGTCAAAAAGCGAGGACGCATACCTTTCTGCAACACCGGAAATAAGCTGGGATGTGTCTGCCACGGGCACAAGCTTCTCTCAATTTCATCCAAGAACGGGAGTGGCGGCGAGCCGTCAACTTAACGTCCTGAATTTGCTGCAATAATTTGCGGGCTATCGAGGCCTGGCGACCCACTTCCCCCGCAATTCGCGGTTCGTCTAGCATAGGAAGTTTGGACTCGCAACACGCGAACGGCAGGAATGCGGCATAAGTCGACCCGGTTTGGCCGAATTTTGCCGTAAATTCGTTCCTGAGGATGTGAATCGCGAAAACGCGAGGGCGGCAGTCAGATCATTCCAAACACATAGGCAAGCGGAAGAATGGCAAGGGCGGCCTGCACCAGAAGTGCCACCCAGTTCCAAAGCGTGGCGCCGTTGTCGCTCATCATCGACAGGATCCGGCCGAAGGCGGCGAGCGCAAAAGCGGCACCGACGGCGAGGTAGACCATCGGCTGCGCCAGCAGAATGGCGGCAAGGCCAAGGCCGGCATGCATGCCGCCCATGGTCGAACGCGCCTCGGCGAGCCCCCCGCGGCGACCCTCGGTAATACCGATGCCAACGGCGCGAAAGGTAAGGCGCGGCGCAAACAGCATGACCACGCCGATCAGCGCCGCTGCCGCCGCCGCACAGAAGGCGAGAAACTCGCCGGTTTCCGTCGGAATGTAGAACTCCATGCCCGTTCCCGCAGATGAGCGCCGATCTCGATCGCCTCGCCGTGAGGTCCTTGCCTTGGCGCGACGCGTCTCAGACCTCTAGCGCAAGTCGCAGCGGTTGTGAATCGTCCACGTTTCGTTAACCACCGCGATTACAGGAAACTCTGGGGATCGATATCGAGCTGGACGCTGATCGAGCCGCGCTCCTTCGGGCCTGCCGCAATCATCGCCTTGACGAAGGCCTGCATGTCGCTGTTGCGCCGCCCGTGCACCAGGAGCCGGAAGCGGTGACGTCCGCGGATCAAAGCCAGCGGCGCCTCGGCCGGGCCGAGGATCGAAATGCCGTCCGTACGCGGCGCGGCACTGCGAAGTCCGCGGGCGTGTGTCTCGGCATCCTGACGGGTGTCGGCAGAGACGATCAGCGACGCCAGCCGACCGAACGGCGGCAGCAGCGCCTTTTCCCGTTCGGCGATCTCGCGGTCGTAGAAGGCATCGGCGTCGCCCGAGACGATCGCCTGCATCACCGGGTGCTGCGGCTGGTAGGTCTGCAACAGGCCGAGGCTCTTCAGGCCCGTTCGGCCGGCGCGACCGGTCACCTGCGACAACAGCTGGAACGTTCGCTCCGCCGCGCGCGGATCGCCGTTGGCCAGCCCGAGATCGGCGTCGATGATGCCGACCAGCGTCATCAGCGGGAAATTGTGGCCCTTGGCGACGAGCTGCGTGCCGATGACGATATCGGCTTCGCCGCGCGCAATCGCTTCCAATTCCAGCCGCAGCCGCTTGACGCCCATCAGGTCGGAGGAAAGCACGATCGTGCGGGCCTCCGGAAAATGGCGCTCCACTTCTTCGGCGATGCGCTCGACCCCCGGGCCGCAGGCAACGAGGTGATCGAAGGTGCCGCATTCCGGACAGGCCTCGGGTGTCTTTTCCGCATAGCCGCAATGGTGGCACTGGATCTGGCCGCGGAAGCGATGCTCGACCAGCCAGCTCGAACAATCCGGGCACTGGAAGCGATGACCACAGACGCGGCAGAGCGTCAGCGGTGCATAACCGCGCCGGTTGAGAAACAACAGCGCCTGCTCGCCACGCTCGACCGCCTTGCCGATCTGGTTGATGAGCACAGGCGAAAGGAACCCGCCGCGGGCCGGCGGGTGCTGGCGCATGTCGACGACGCCGAGCCGCGGCAGCGCCGCATCGCCAAAACGTGTGGGCAGATGGATCGGCTTGTAGCGCCCGACCTCACCATTGACCCGGCTTTCGACCGAAGGCGTCGCCGAAACCAGAACGACCGGAAAGCCGGTAATGCGCCCGCGCACGACCGCCATGTCGCGGGCATTGTAGAACACCCGGTCCTCCTGCTTGTAGGCCGGGTCGTGTTCCTCATCGACGATGATCAGCCCCAGTTCCTCGAAGGGGAGAAACAGCGCCGAGCGGGCGCCGGCGACCACGCGCACCGTGCCCATCGTCACCTGCCGCCAGACTTTTTCGCGCGTTCTGGGCGCAAGGTCCGAGTGCCATTCGGCCGGCTTGGAGCCGAAGCGGTCTTGGAAGCGCTCGAGGAAGCTCGCGGTCAAGGCGATTTCGGGAAGCAGGATCAACACCTGCTTGCCGGCGCGAAGCGTCGCGGCAATCGCTTCGAAATAGACCTCCGTCTTGCCCGAGCCGGTGATGCCGTCGATGAGCGAGACCGAAAACCCGCCCTGTTCGACGGCAGCCAAAAGATCGGCGGCCGCATCCTTCTGCGGCCCTTCGAGCCGGGGGGCGGTGAACTCGGGATCGGGCGGCGCCACCACGGGCGGCGGCGCCATGAACACGGTCTCGAACACGCCCTGCTGGGCGAGACCGTCGATGACGCTCGACGAGGCGCCGGCCGCGTGCGCCAGGCCTGAGCGAGTCCAGGCAAAACCGTCGCCGGCCGCCGCAATCACACGCTCGCGCGCCGTCGTCATGCGCTCCGGCCGCATGTCGGTCAGCCGCAGTGCCTCCACCATCGGTTCAGGATCGAAGGCGGCGGGAGCACGCAGCGCCATGCGCGCGACCAGCCCCGGCGGCGTCACCGTGTAGGTCGCGACCCAGTCGAGGAATGTGCGCATGTCGGGCGTCAAAGGCGGGCAGTCGAAGACCTTCGCGATCGACTTCAGCTTCTTCGGATCGACGCTGCTGTCGTCGTCGCCATCCCAGACGACGCCCACGACCAGGCGGGGGCCGAGCGGCACCTGAACGATCGAGCCGGGCTCGACCGCCATGCCATCCGGCACCGCGTAGGAATAGGCCTTCGACGCCGGCATCGGCACCAGAACTGGAACGACGCGACGGGCGGAAACAGGCCCGAATAAATCGGTTGAATCGCGAGTCATTTTGCCGTGACCTTGCCACGTGTTTCGGTTAAAGAAAACTGCGCTGCGAACCGCAGCCTTGCCGGCGCAGGGTTTCTCACGGTTCCACCAGAGTTTCAACGCGCGCGATCTCTGCCAAAGGAATTCCTCCCGGTAGATATGCGCCCGAACGGCAATCGTGCCCCAAGGGAGTGACCCCATGAAATTTTTCGTTGATACCGCCGACGTCAAGGAAATCCGCGAGCTGAACGATCTCGGCCTCCTCGACGGCGTCACCACCAACCCTTCGCTGATCCTCAAGTCGGGCCGTGACATCACCGAAGTCACCAAGGAAATCTGCGGCATCGTCGAAGGCCCGGTTTCGGCCGAAGTGACCGCGACCGAATATGCCGAGATGATGAAGGAAGCGGCCGTTCTGTCGAAGATCGCCGACAACATCTGCATCAAGCTGCCGCTGACGCTGGACGGTCTCAAGGCTTGCAAGGCGCTGACGTCGGACGGTCACCAGACCAACGTGACACTGTGCTTCTCGGCCAACCAGGCACTGCTCGCCGCCAAGGCCGGCGCGACCTTCGTTTCGCCCTTCGTCGGCCGCCTCGACGACATCGCGTTCGACGGCATGGACCTGATCCGCGAAATCCGCCACATCTTCGATAACTACGGCTACGAGACAGAAATCCTTGCAGCCTCGATCCGTACCGTGAACCACGTCAAGGAAGCCGCCCTTATCGGCGCCGACGTCGTCACCGCACCGCCGGCAACGCTGAAGGCCCTGGTCAAGCATCCGCTGACCGACAAGGGCCTCGAAACCTTCCTCGCCGACTGGGCGAAGACCGGCCAGAAGATCGCCTGATTTTTCCGCGATAGACATTCGAGGGCTCCGCAGCGATGCGGGGCCTTTTTTATGCGTCATCGTCGTCCATCAGGCCGGTCAGCCGCATGCCGTCGATCCAGGTGGCGCTGTCCTTGCGGATCACCCGGCGTGCGCGGACGCCGCAGCGCTCGCGGATGGCCTCGGCCAAGCGCTCGGAATGGGTGACGATCCAGATCTGGCTGTCGCGCGCAGCACTGGCGATCATGTCGGCGAGTGCCGGCAACATATCCGGATGCAGGCTGGTTTCCGGCTCGTTGAGCGCAATGAAGGGCGGGCGACGATAAGACAACAGCGCAGCGGCCAGCGCCAGGAACCGCATCTGCCCATCGGACAGCTCGCGCGCCGAAAACGGCCGCTGCGGGAAGTCCGGGAAAACCAGTGAGAACTCGGCGAACTGGCCGGGATCGGGAACCTCGAGATGAGCCCCGCCGAACGCATCGGCGATGGCGCGATCGAGATCGACCGTATCTTGCCGCGTGTGCCGCAGCGTCGCAAATACCGCGGCCATGTTGATGCCGTCCTCGTCGAGCATCGGCGCCGTGACCGCCAGGCACGGCAGCCGCAGCGGCGAATCGCGATCGGTGCGAAAGCCGTGAAAGAACCGCCATTGATCGACGGCCCGGCGGAAGGTGCCGATCTCGGGATAATGCCCGGCATCGCCCAAGAGCGCGATCGCCGTCTCCGATTGCAGCGCCTGTTCGGGATAGTCTTCCATGCGTCCGCGCTCGCCGCGCACGAAGATGCCGGGACCGGAGCGTTTCATCATCGTCACCGGCCGCCGCCCGGTCTCGACGCTCAGCTCCTCCTCCTTGACCTGCGGCTCGAAGGCAAAGCCCGCCGCCGCGACCGGCGGGCGCAGCCCGGCCTCGATCCGGTAGCGGAAGGTGATGGCCCGCTCCTCGTCCATCAGTTCGGTCTCAAGGCGGATGCGCGCCGGCTTGTCGGCGCGCCTGCGACCGCTCCAGAGCGCCGAAGACATGCCCCCTTCCCTGGCGATCTCATGAGCAAGACTGCCGCGCACGGCCGCCTGCACCAGCTGCAGCGCCCGATAGAGGTTGGACTTGCCCACCCCGTTCTCGCCGATGAACAGGTTGACACCGGTCAGATCCATGCGGATCGACTTCAGCGAGCGGTAATTTTCGGCAAACATCGAGCGAAGCAGCATGGCTGTTGCTTTAGCCTATTCCCTCAGTGACATGAAGGGATCAGGCGGCGACGGACGCACGCACCACCGGCCGAAACGCGGCATCGGCGTCGCGTGCCAGATCAGACACCGTGTGCCGTTCCAGGGCCTTCGTCACCTCGACTGCGTCACCATCAAGAGCCTCGGGCGCGATGAGATTGCCGATGCGGAAATCGAAGAGGTCACCCTTCTTGTTGAGCAGCTCGTGAAACACCGTCATGTCACGCAGCTCGGTCGACCACTTGGCAAACCAGTAGAACAGGCCGGAATTGCGTGCGCTGATGTGTACCGGCAGGATCGGAAGGCCGTATTTGCGCGCGAACCCCACAGCCGACGTCTTCCAGGGTCGCTCGTTCAGTCGGCCGTCAGCCCAGTAGGCGATACGGCCTGAAGGAAACAGCACCGTCGCCTTGCCATCACCGATCGCCCGGTTGGTAACCTCCAGCGTTTCGCGGGCCTTCAGCTTGCTCTTGTGCTCCTCGCGCCATTCCACCGGGATGACCATCTCGACGAAGCGCGGATTGACGCGGATCGCATCACGGTTGGCAAAGAACATCATGTCCGGCCGCCGGTCTTTGAGGAGATCGAAGACGGCGATGCCGTCGGCAATGCCGGTCGGGTGATTGCTGACCAGCAGGAACCCGCCCTTGTCAGGAATGCGCTCCGGCCGGTCGACGCGCATGTCGAGCGATAGGAGTGAACTCAGATGTTCGAAAGCCTGAAACCCCGGCACGTTGGCAACGGCATCGGCGAATTCCAGCGCCTTTCGATAGTTGAGAAGCGTGTAGAGAAAGGGCCGGATAACGGGCCACATCGGGCTCCTGACGATCCGTTGGCCACGCTCGGCAATAAGGGTATCGACGATGTGGCCGGGCTGCCCTTGCGAGACCAGGGCAATCACTTCAGCATAATGCGCGATCCCGTTCACCGTCGCCCGTCCCGCCATGGCCTCACCCGATTCTTTGCGGCTGAACATCGCAATTCAATATGATCTAGGGATGACAGATTCCAAGCGTGCGTTAGCAAAAACATAAGAGGCGCAGGGGCATTGTCGGTGACCGACCATCTTGGAAAGCGACAATGAACGAGCTCATCGTCATCGGCCATCCGGACCTGCTTGCAGAGCGCCAGCGATGGCTGCAAGGGCTGCTGCAGGAGCGTCGCCTGTCCGACAATACCGTCGATGCCTATGAGCGCGACACGCGGCAATTCCTGACATTTCTCACCGGCCATCTCGCCGGCCCTCCGCGTCTTTCCGACATCAGCACATTGCGGCCCGCCGACCTTCGCGGTTTCCTCGCCCAGCGTCGCAAGGGCGGCGCCGGCGCGCGCACGCTCGGGCGCGGCCTTGCCGGCTTGCGCTCGTTCCTGCGCTATCTCGAACGCAACGGCCTTGCCAATGCCGCCGGTGCCGCCGCCGTCCGTTCACCGAAGCAACCGAAATCCCTGCCGAAGCCACTGACGGACCGTGAGGCGCTCAATGTCGTGACGCAGGATGCGCAGCTTGCCGAGGAGCCGTGGGTGGCCGCGCGCAACGCCGCCGTGCTGACGCTGCTCTATGGCTGCGGGCTGCGCATTTCAGAAGCGCTGGATCTGACGCCGGGGGACTTCGCCGGAACGCCATCCTCGCTGCGCATCACGGGCAAGGGCGGCAAGACCCGCATCGTGCCGCTGATGACCGTCGCACGCGACGCGGTCGCGACCTATCTCAGGCTTTGCCCCTATCATGCCGGCGCTGACCAGCCGATGTTCCGCGGCACCCGTGGAGCAAAACTTCAACCGGCGATCATTCAGCGCGAGATGCAGAAGCTGCGCGGCGCACTCGGCCTGCCGGACACGGCGACGCCGCACGCGCTGCGCCACTCCTTTGCCACCCATCTGCTTGCCGGCGGCGGCGATCTCAGGACGATCCAGGAACTGCTCGGCCATGCCAGCCTGTCGACCACCCAGGTCTACACAGGCGTCGATTCAACGCGGCTCCTGGAGATCTACGACCGGGCACACCCCCGTGCCTGAGTTTGGCCCGCCACTGAATTTGGCCCGCGCCTGAATTTGGGCAGAGACGCGCATTAACCATGTCCATTAAGGAAGCCGTGACCGACGAAGCGTAGGGTCCGCAGAACTCGGCATATAATTAGGAAGTGATCATGTATTCGATCGCCAAGCCCGTCCGTCAGCTCGCGGCCAGGGCCGCCGATATCGCCCTCTGGCTGATCGCGCTCATCCATCTGCTGCTCGCGGCAAGCCTTATTGCGGCGATCGTTTCGGTCTCGGATGCTGCGGCGGCAACGGACACCGTCTGTGGCGGCACGAACCTCATTGCCGGCTTCGAGAAAACCGATCCCGCGAAACTCGCCAGGCTGAAGGCGGAAGCGGACGCCATCCCCAATGGCAAAGGCATTTTCTGGAAGATCGAGAAGGATGGCACCGCGCCTTCCTGGCTGCTCGGCACCATGCACGTGACCGACCCGCGCGTGCTCGCCATGCCCGAAGGCGCTTCGGAAGCCTTTGCCACGGCCACGACCGTCATCGTCGAATCCGACGAGATCATCGATGAAAAGAAGTCGGCCGCCGCGATCCTGATGCGCCCGGACCTCACCATGTTTGCCGACAACAAGACCATCAACGATTTCCTCGATGCAGACGAGCGCGCGCAGCTCGAACAGGGCCTCAAGGCGCGCGGCATCCCGCTGGCGCTGGTCGCCAAGATGAAGCCGTGGATGATTGCGAGCTTCGTGGCGCTGCCGGCCTGCGAGATGACCCGCAAGGCGGCCGGCGCGTCGTTCCTCGACAAGAAGCTCGCCGAAGACGCCGTCAGCCAGGGCAAGACGCTGAAGGGGCTTGAAAGCCTTGTGGAACAGCTGGCCGCGATGGATTCGCTGCCGACGGAACTGCACCTGCGCGCCCTCATCGAGACATTGGCTCTCGGCAAGACCATCGACGACGTGCTTGCCACCACCACCGATCTCTACCTTTCCGGCGACACCGGCATGATCATGCCGATGATGAAGGCCGTGTCCGAAGATGTGGCCAGCGAGGACGCCAGCTACGCCGACTTCGAACAGCGCATCATCATCGACCGCAACAAGACGATGGCGACCCGCGCCGAGCCGATCCTCGGCCGCGGCAACGCCTTCATGGCGGTCGGCGCCCTGCATCTTGCCGGCGACGAAGGCCTGGTCGAACTGCTCAAGCGCCAGGGTTTCTCCGTCACCCGCGCAAACTGAGGCAATTTGGCCGGTAGTGCCTGCCGGCCATCAATCTCAGGCGCCGACGCTGGCGCGAGAATCCGGCACGGCGTCTGCCTCCACGGCATGAGCAGCCTCGATCCTCGACAGACGACGGTAGCCGGTGAGTGCCGCGACAAGGATCAGGGCACCAGCTGCAACGGCGATGACAAAGCCGGCCTGCACCCCGAAGCGCGCCACCACCGCGCCGGCTGCGGCCGCACCCGCGGCAACCCCGATCCCAAGGCCCGTCGTCAGCCAGGTCAGCCCTTCGGTCAGCTTGGCCGGCGGCACCACCATCTCCCCCATGCTCAAAGCGACGATCATCGTCGGCGCGAAGAACACGCCGGACAGGAACATCATGGCGGCAAGGCTGGTGACGCCACCGACAAGCAACAAGGGCAAGGTGCTGACGGCCGTCATCCCCGCGCCGATCAGAAAGAGCTTCGGCAGCGGCAAGCCGATCCTGACGGCACCGAAGGTGAGGCCGGCGATGCAGGAGCCAAGCGCGTAGAGGGAAAGTACCACGCTCGCTGCAGCCGGCTGGCCTTCCGCTTCGGCAAAGGCGACGCTGACCACATCGATCGTGCCGACGATCACGCCCATGCCGGCAAGCGCCAGGATCAGAACATGCAAGGCGGGATAACGAAGCGCTGAACCCGTGACGATGGTTTCGGGCGGCCGCACCGGCGGCTCGGTGCCTTTTTGCAGGACGAAAGCGGCAACGCCGATCCCGAGAAACACCGCTGCGGCAAGGGGGCCTGCCTCCGGGAACAACCCGACGCTGAGACCCACCGCAATGGGCGGACCGACGATGAAAGACACTTCATCGAACACCGATTCCAGTGAGAAGGCCGTCTTCAGTTCGGGACGACCGCGGTAGATCTCGCTCCATCGCGCCCGGGTCATGGCCGACATGCTGGGCGCGGAACCGGCGACGAGCGCGAAGGCGAACAGCGTCCAATCCGGCGCTTTCCAATGGGTTGCGATCAGCAGACCCGCGGTGCCAAGGATGCTGAGCGCAGCAGCAATCGGCAGGACGCGACCCTGGCCAAACCGATCGACAAGCCGTGAAACCTGCGGCGCCACGAGGGCCAAGGCCAGCGTGAAGACTGCCGCGACGCCGCCGGCGAGACCATAGGACCCGCGCGCCTGGGCCAGCATGGTGATGATGCCGATCGCCATCATCGACAGTGGCAGGCGCGAAATCAGGCCCGCAAGCGTGAAGCCGATCGTGCCGGGAACAGCGAAGATCTGTCCATAAGGGTTTGCCATGAAAACTCCAGCGAAGCGCCGTGACCGGCGCCAGTATTGACATACGCGATGTATGCGAGATATTCACATACGCTTCGCATGTAAATTTACATACGGGACGTATGCAAACTGGGGGATGAGCAATGGCACGGCGGGCGCGCAGCGAAATGATCGAGGAAACGCGAGGCAAGCTGGTTGCCGCCGCGCGCGAAGCCTTCGGCCGGCTAGGCTACGCCGACACCTCGATGGACGACCTGACGGCCACGGCGGGCCTGACACGCGGCGCCCTTTATCATCATTTCGGCGACAAGAAGGGCCTGCTGCGCGCCGTGGCTTCCGCCATGGACGCCGAGATCGATGAAAGGCTCAACGCCGCATCCGCGACGCCGGACCATTGGGCCGGCTTCGTCGGGCGATGCCGGCTCTATCTCGAGACGGCACTCGAACCTGACATTCAGAGGATTGTCCTGAAGGACGCCCCGACATTCCTCGGGTCTGACTATCTGGAGACAAGCAGGCGCGCGTGCCACATCTCACTGACCGCAAGGCTTGCGGTGATGATGGCAGATGGCGTGGTCCACGGGGGGGACGCCGAGACGCTGGCGCACATGATCAACGGCGCCCTTGTCGATGCGGCACTCTGGATTGCCGAGGCGGATGATCCGGCCCCGCGCCTCGCCAGGGCCATCGCCAATCTCGATCTGCTGTTGTCCGGATTGAGAGCCTCCGGCCAAAGCTGATGCTCTCAATCCTGGCGGCCTGCCGCACCCGCCAGCATCGTCGGCACGATCACTTTGTGAAACGGCATGACCGCCGCCAGGTAAACACGCCCAAGCGTGTTGTGGCGCCTGATCAGCGTCGTCATGCCGACGATCTGGTTGACGGCCGACCCAGCCCTGACATCAACGACGATGCGAAAATCGAGATGAGCGTCGTTGAAGCCGAGCACGACCTCGTCGTCGTTTCGCGACAGCACCGGGAACGGACCGATCAGGCCATACTTGCCCGGAAAGGGTGCTTCAGTCTTCAGGCCGACCAGCGACACCATCCGGTTGCGAAGCTTGAGCAAGGCGCTGACCCAACCGGGCGAATTTCCGAGCGAGCGCTCAGCCGCTTCGACAGCCGTCAGCCCTTTTCCGTTGAGGGCAAGCTCGAAGCGATCGGCCCAATCGGCATCCGGCAGATGCGGGCTTGGCAGATGAACGGTGGCGGGTCTAGGTTTCATGATCCCTCGTGGCAGCATCGAGTGCAGAACCAGGAGCCGTATGAAACGGCCGATTGGAAATGCTCAGAGCGTCGGTTGTCCGTCGCAAGCGCGTGGGATCAAGGATCGCGCCGATTGACGGCGCGGAACAGGGGGCCGCTTGTCGCAGCCCCCTGCCAAATCGTCACATATGGATCGGCTTGAAGAAGGTCGACAGCGCCGCTTCCTTGACCGCTTCCGACATGGTCGGGTGTGCGTGGCAAGTACGGCCGAGATCTTCCGACGAGCCGCCGAATTCCATCAGCACGGCAATCTCGTGGATCATCTCGCCGGCGCCGAAGCCGACGATGTGGCCGCCGAGAACCCGGTCGGTTTCCTTGTCGGCAAGAATCTTGACGAAACCGTCGGTCGCCTGCATCGCCCGCGCGCGGCCGTTGGCGGTGAACGGGAACTTGCCGACCTTGTAGGCAATGCCCGCAGCCTTCAGCTCTTCCTCGGTCTTGCCGACGGAAGCCACTTCCGGCTGGGTGTAGACGACGCCGGGGATGACGTCATAGTTCACGTGGCCGGCCTGGCCCGCGAGGATTTCGGCAACAGCAACGCCTTCGTCTTCGGCCTTGTGCGCCAGCATCGGCCCGCGCACGACGTCGCCGATGGCATAGATGCCGGTCACGCTCGTCTGGAAGTGATTGTCGATCTCGACGCGGCCGCGCGGGTCCATGACGACGCCGGCTTCGGCAAGGCCAAGACCCTCGGTGTAGGGCTTGCGGCCGGTGGCGATCAAAACGACGTCGGCGTCGAGCGTGACGGCGTCACCACCCTTGACCGGTTCGAACGTGACCTTGGCGCCCTTGCCGTCCTTGACGACGCCGGTCACCTTGGCGCCGAGCTTGAACTCCATGCCCTGCTTGGCCAGCATGCGCTGGAACTGCTTGGAGACTTCGCCGTCCATGCCGCCGAGGATCGCATCGAGATATTCGACCACGGTGACCTTGGCACCGAGACGGGCCCAGACCGAGCCGAGCTCGAGGCCGATGACACCGCCGCCGACGACGATCATGTTCGCCGGAACCTTTTCGAGCGCAATGCCGCCGGTCGACGAGATGATCACCTTTTCGTCGATATCGACCTGCACGCCCGGAATGCCCGCAACGTCGGAGCCGGTGGCGATGACGATGTTCTTGGTTTCGAGGATCTGTTCCTCGCCCTTGTCGTTGGTCACCGAGACCTTACCCTGGCCAAGCACCTTGCCGGTGCCCTGGATGCCGTCGATCTTGTTCTTCTTGAACAGGAAGGAAACGCCCTCGACGTTGGCCTTAACGGTCGCGTCCTTGTGCGCCATCATCTTTCCGAGGTTGAGCTTCGGAGCTGCGACTTCGACGCCGAGCGCATCCAGGCCATGGCCGGCCTGGTGGAACATTTCCGAAGCGTGCAGCAGCGCCTTCGACGGGATGCAGCCGATGTTGAGGCAGGTGCCGCCATAGGTGGCGCGCTTTTCGACGACGCCGACCTTCAGGCCGAGCTGGGCCGCCTTGATAGCGCAGACATAGCCGCCCGGGCCGCTGCCGATAACGATAAGATCATAAGCCATTGGATTATCCTTCCTTCAGGGACGGTTACCGTCCGCCGCTGACATTGAGAATGGCTCCCGTCACGTAAGTCGCCTTATCGGACAGGAGGTAAAGAACCGCATCCGCCACTTCCTCGGCCGTGCCGGGTCGCTGGACGGGGATGGTTGACGCGAGATCGCGTGCCCGGTCCGGCAGACCGCCGGACGCGTGGATTTCGGTATCGATGATCCCTGGGCGAACCGCATTGACGCGCACGCCTTCGTTGGCGACTTCGCGCGCAAGACCGATCGTGAATGTGTCGATCGCACCCTTGGAGGCAGCATAGTCGACATATTGCGCCGGCGAGCCGAGTTCGGCCGCGACCGACGAGATATTGACGATGACGCCACCCTTGCCGCCATGGCGCGTCGACATCCGCCGAAGCGCCTCACCTGCGCAGAGAATGGAACCGGTGACGTTGATGCGGAACATCCGCTCTAGCCGCTCGACCGACATTTCGTCGACGCGCTGGGTCGGGCCGACAATGCCGGCATTGTTGACCAGCCCATCGAGCCGGCCGAAGGCCTTGTCGGCGGCGGCGAAGATCGACTTGATATCCGCGTCGGACCCGACGTCGCCCCTGACCGCGATCGCCGAGCCGCCGCCCTGCCTGATCGCGGCGACGACCGCGTCGGCGGCTTGAGCGTTCGATGCGTAGTTGACGACGACGGACCAGCCGGCCTTGGCTGCGCCAAGGCAGACGGCTGCCCCGATGCCGCGGCTGCCGCCGGTGACGAGTAGGACGGGCGCTTCCCTCATGCGGCGCACCCCTTGAGGGTGAAGGCGTCCCAGCTGTCCGTCTCGGCCTTGCCCTTGCCCCAGGCGCTCGAAGCGCGAAGGGCGGGGCCAAAATCGGGCAAAAGGATCTGGTGTGCCGCCGGCGCGGTCTCGGGCGGGATCTCAGTGATCGCGCCGGCCTTGTCGACGGAATAGACCGGCCCCTGCCAGACGGTGCAGGCACGAAGCTCCTCGCCGGTGACGTCGCCGGTAGGGCAATTGTGCATGACGATGCCGGTGGCGCGCTCCGGTTCGCCTGTGGGCATGACAACGCCATCGAGCAGCAGGCCCGGTTTCAGCACCGCGATCTTGAAATGATTGCTCGTGACCGCACTTTCCGATCCCACCGGCTCGAAGCGCAGCTCGTATCCCCCGTCGCGATCGCCATAGATGGCGCGCGCCTGGCTGCATTCCGCGCCAAGCACCGGCGTGGCAGCCACGGCGCCAAATGCAGCAATGATCAGGGAACGGGCAATGACCATGATCAGGCAGCCTTCTCCGTCGCGAGCTTGACGCCGAGCGCGATGAAAACCAGGCCGCTGGCGCGGTCGATCCACTTGCTGGCGCGGGTGAAGGCAGCGCGCATGCGCGGCGTGGTCATGAACAGGCTGACGCCGACGAACCACGCGATCAGGCAGGTCGCCATGACAAGGCCATAGCCGAACTTAATCATGATCGGCGTGTGGGCATGAACGACAGTCGAGAAGATCGACAGGAAGAAGAACACCGGCTTCGGATTGAGCGCGTTGGCGGCAAAGCCGAGACCGAAGGCCTTGACCGCGGACTGGCTCTTCGCCGGCTCGCCCGATGGGGCGGCATCAACGGAAATCTCCGTCTGTCCGGCCCTGAGCGCCTTGATGCCGATATAGATCAGGTAAGCGACGCCGCACCATTTGACGATGTTGAACAGGTAGATCGACTGCGAAATGATCAGCCCGAGCCCGAGGATCGTGTAGGTGACGTGGAACATCAGCGAGGTGCCGATGCCGAACGACGTGATGATCGCCGGGCGGCGGCCATGGACGATCGATTGGCGCATGACCATCGCCAGATCGGCGCCGGGCGAGACGATGGCGAAGGAGAAGATCGCCATCAGCGATGCGAGTTCGAGAAGATATTGGCTCATGAGTGTGCGACCGGTGCGTTGAAGGCCCAGACGTGGCCGAAGGGATCCTTGATGCGCGCATACCGCGCCTGCCAGAACGTATCCTGCGGCTCCAGCACTGTCGATGCCCCGGCAGCCGTCGCCCGCGCATAGGCCGCATCGACATCGGCGGCTTCGGGCAGGTTGATGCTGATCGCCACGCCAGTGCCGCCGATGGTCAGCGGCGACAGCACGCTGCCGCCGAATTCGGGAAACTCGTCATGCAGCATCACTTCGCCGCGAAACAGCGCGAGGTTGGCGTGCATCACCCGCTGGCCGTCTTCCGCCATCTGGTGAAAGGTGTTCACCGCGCCGAAGGCCTTCTCGTAGAAGGCGATGGCCGCCAGCCCGTCCCTGACGCAGATATGGGCCTGGATGGGCGGTACGTCGGTCCCGAATGCCATGTCGTGCGTCTCCGTCCAGAGCATTTCCAGGAAAAGTGCGAAGCGTTTTTCCGTCAGGAAATGCATAAAAACCAGTTAGGCAAGAATGCCTGCCAGCATCAGTACCAGCCCGGCGGCGGACACCGTCCACACGGCCGAGCGAGTGAGGCCGAGACCGCCGATATAGATCGGCAGATAGGCAACCCTTGCCCAGAACCAGAGCATCGCGCCCCACTGGGTCAGCGCATCGCTCCGGCCCGAAAGCTCGATCACCACGGCAAGCGCGATGAAGACCGGATAGGTCTCATGGAAGTTGCGCAGTGCCCTTGTGGCCCGCCCCGTAAAGACGTTCGGCTCGGACGTCACATCTCGGTTGGTATCGGCCTCGATGATGCCGTTCTGCAGCCGATAGGCGCCCGCCTGCGCCATCACATAGACGATGGCGAGCACAGCGCTCCAGAGCAGATAGGTCAGTTCCAGCGACATCGTGCGATCCGGAATGAACGAGCCCGAGAAAGAAGCGGGGGCTGCGATTGCGCCCCCGCCATTGTCTTAGAGATCGAGCCCTTAGAGGTCGAGAACCAGACGTTCCGGATCCTCGAGGCTGTCCTTGACGCGGACGAGGAAGGTAACCGCTTCCTTGCCGTCGACCATGCGGTGGTCATAGGACAGCGCCAGATACATCATCGGACGGATGACGATCTGACCGCCGACGACAACGGGACGGTCCTGGATCTTGTGCATGCCGAGGATGCCCGACTGCGGCGCATTCAGGATCGGCGAGGACATCAGCGAACCGTAGACGCCACCGTTGGAGATGGTGAAGGTGCCGCCCTGCATGTCGGCCATCGACAGCTGACCATCACGAGCAAGCTTGCCCAACCGGCCGATGTCCTTCTCGATCTCGGCGATCGACATCTGGTCGGCATCGCGAACGACCGGAACGACAAGACCCTTGTCGGTGCCGACGGCGACGCCGATGTGGCAGAAGTTCTTGTAGATGACGTCGGTGCCGTCGATCTCGGCGTTTACGGCCGGGATTTCCTTCAGCGCGTGGGTGACGGCCTTGGTGAAGAAGCCCATGAAGCCGAGCTTCACGCCATGCTTCTTCTCGAAGATGTCCTTGTAGCGGTTGCGCAGGCTCATGACCGCGCTCATGTCCACCTCGTTGTAGGTGGTGAGCATGGCGGCAGTGTTCTGCGCGTCCTTGAGGCGACGGGCGATCGTCTGGCGCAGGCGGGTCATCTTGACGCGCTCTTCGCGAACCACGTCCTCGGTGGTCGACGGCGCACGGGCCTGGACCTTGACCGGCTCGGAAGCAGCCGGTGCCGAAATGCCCTTGGCGACGGCGGCAAGCACGTCACCCTTCAAGACCTGGCCGCGCTTGCCCGATCCATCGACCTGGTCGGCCGAGAGGTTGTTTTCGGCAAGCAGCTTGCCGGCGGACGGTGCCGGCGGCATCGAGGAGGCGGCAGGCGCCGCAGCAGCGGGCTGGGCAACCGGAGCGGCAGCAGCCGGCTCGGCCTTCTTTTCGGCAGCGGCAGCCGGAGCGGCGGCAGCAGCGCCAGCGCCAGCGGCGATCTGGCCGAGCAGCGCGCCGAGACCGACGGTCTCGCCGGCCTGGGCAACGATTTCGGTGAGAACGCCGGCCGAAGGAGCCGGAACTTCGATCGTTACCTTGTCGGTTTCCAGTTCGAGCAGCGGCTCGTCTGCCTTGATGGCATCGCCGACCTTCTTGAACCAGGTGCCGACGGTCGCTTCACTGACGGATTCGCCAAGGGTGGGAACGCGGATTTCTGTTGCCATGATTTTTGTTCCGTTGATCAGATATCTGTTTCTATCGATTGGCTCGTCGCCAGGGGGGGCATCAGCCCCCCAGCGCGTCCTCGAGGAAGGCGGCCAGCTGCGCCATGTGCTTCGACATCAGGCCCGTTGCCGGCGATGCGGCAGCCGGACGCCCGGTGTAGCGCACGCGCTGATACTTGGCGTCGATATGGGCGAGCACCCATTCCAGGTACGGGTCGATGAACGACCAGGCGCCCATGTTCTTCGGCTCTTCCTGGCACCAGACCATTTCCGCGTTGCGGAAGCGGCTGAGCTCGTTGATCAGCGCCTTGGCCGGGAACGGATAGAGCTGTTCGACGCGCAGCAGGTAGACGTCGTCGATGCCGCGCTTCTCGCGCTCTTCGAGCAGATCGTAGTAGACCTTGCCGGAGCAGAGCACGACGCGTCGGATCTTGGAATCCTTCTGCAGCTTGATCGGGCCGTCCTTGATGACTTCGGCGTCATCCCACAGCAGGCGGTGGAACGAGCTTTCGCCGGCCATTTCCGAAAGGCTCGAAACCGCACGCTTGTGGCGCAACAGCGACTTCGGCGTCATCAGGATCAGCGGCTTGCGGAAGTCGCGCTTCACCTGGCGGCGCAGGATGTGGAAGTAGTTCGCCGGCGTGGTGACGTTGGCGACCTGCATGTTGTCTTCCGCGCAGAGCTGCAGGAAGCGTTCGAGGCGGGCGGACGAATGCTCCGGACCCTGACCTTCATAGCCATGCGGCAGCAGGCAGACGAGGCCCGACATGCGCAGCCACTTGCGTTCGCCCGAAGAGACGAACTGGTCGAACACGACCTGCGCGCCGTTGGCGAAGTCGCCGAACTGGGCTTCCCAGAGCGTCAGCGCGTTCGGGCGCGCCAGCGAATAACCGTACTCGAAGCCGAGCACGGCCTCTTCGGAAAGCATCGAGTTGATGACTTCGTAGCGGGCCTGGGTGGGCGCGAGGTTGGCGAGCGGAATGTAGCGGTCTTCGGTCTGCTGATCGTAGAGAACCGAATGGCGCTGCGAGAAGGTGCCGCGTTCGCAGTCCTGGCCGGACAGACGAATCTTGGTGCCTTCGACGCAGAGCGTGCCGAACGCCAGCGCTTCGGCCATCGCCCAGTCGATCCCCTCGCCTGTGGTCACCATGTTGGCACGGTTTTCCATGAAGCGCTGGATGGTGCGGTGGGCGTTGAAGCCCGCCGGGATCTCGGCGATCTTGCGACCAATTTCCTTGAGCTGCTTCATCGGCACGGAGGTCTTGCCGCGACGCTGTTCGTCCTGGTTGTCGGCCGAGCGCAGGCCCGACCAGACACCATCAAGCCAGTCGGCCTTGTTGGGCTTGTAGGACTGGCCAGCCTCGAACTCCTGCTCGAGATGGGCGCGCCAGTCGGCCTTCATCTTTTCGACTTCGCCTTCGCTCATCAGCCCCTCAGCGACCAGACGGTCGGAGTAGAGCTGGACGACCGTCTTGTGGGCGCGGATGACCTTGTACATCTTCGGCTGCGTGAACGCCGGCTCGTCGCCTTCGTTGTGGCCGAAGCGGCGGTAGCAGAACATGTCGATGACGACAGGCTTGTGGAACTTCATCCGGAATTCGGTAGCGATCTTGGCCGCGTAGACCACCGCTTCCGGATCGTCGCCGTTGACGTGGAAGATCGGCGCCTCGATCATCTTGGCCACATCCGACGGATAGGGCGAAGAGCGCGAGAAGGCCGGATTGGTGGTGAAACCGATCTGGTTGTTGATGATGAAGTGGACCGTGCCGGCAACGCGGTGACCGCGCAGGCCCGACAAGCCGAGGATTTCGGCAATCACGCCCTGGCCTGCAAAGGCCGCATCGCCGTGCAGCAGGAGCGGCATGACCTTGGCGCGTTCGCGCAGCGGGATGATGTCGCCTTCGAACACGGTCGCCATCTGGTCCTGCTTGGCGCGGGCCTTGCCCATGACGACAGGGTTGACGATTTCCAGGTGCGACGGGTTGGCCGTCAGCGACAGGTGAACCTTGTTGCCGTCGAATTCGCGGTCGGAGGAAGCGCCGAGGTGGTACTTCACGTCGCCCGAACCTTCGACGTCGTCAGGTGCGTAGGAGCCGCCCTTGAATTCGTGGAAGATGGCGCGGTGCGGCTTTGCCATGACCTGGGAAAGCACGTTCAGACGGCCGCGGTGGGCCATGCCGAGAACGATTTCCTTCAGGCCTTCCTGGCCGCCGCGCTTGATGATCTGCTCGAGCGCCGGGATCAGCGATTCGCCGCCGTCGAGACCGAAGCGCTTGGTGCCCTTGTACTTGACGTCGATGAACTGTTCGAAGCCTTCCGACTCGATCAGCTTCTGCAGGATCGCCTTCTTGCCCTCGGGCGTGAAGTCGACGCCCTTGTCCGGGCCTTCGATGCGCTCCTGGATCCAGCCCTTCTCTTCCGGGTTGGACATGTGCATGAATTCGACGCCGATCGTCGAGCAGTAGGTGCGCTCGAGGATTTCGACCATTTCGCGAATGGTCGCGTATTCGAGGCCGAGCACGTTGTCGATGAAGATCTTGCGGTCGAGATCCTTGTCCTCGAACCCGTAGTTCGAGGGCGAAAGCTCGTTGTAGTCATCGACCGGCGCAGCAAGGCCGAGCGGATCGAGCTTGGCATGCAGGTGGCCACGGGCGCGATAGGCGCGGATCATCATGATGGCGCGAACCGAATCGCGCGTCGCCTGATGGATATCAGCAGCACTCGCCGCGGTGCCGGTGGCGGCTGCGGCTTCTTCTGCCTTCGCCTTGACCTTCTTCTCTATGACCTTTTCGACCGTACCCCAGTCGCCGTCGAGCGCGGAGACGAGTTCGCCGTTGGCGACGATCGGCCAGTTGGGCTTCTTCCAGGAGGCGCCCTTGGCAGCCTTCACCACATCTTCCGGCTTGTCGGCCAGCGCCTTGAAAAAGGCCTGCCACTCAGCCGAGACGGACGATGGATCCGTTTCGTAGCGTGCATAGAGCTGCTCGATATAGGCGGCGTTCGCGCCGTCCAGAAACGATGTGAGCTGGAATTGCTCGTTGGCCTCTTGCCTTGCCATGGGTTCTCGCGGACGTTTTGGTCCGCCTCCTGACTTAAGTTGGGATGCCGGGTTTTCCCGGTCGTTCATCATTATCGGGCGCCTCTTGTGCACCCTGCATGCGTCATAACTGCGGTCGTCGGGGCCGGCTCAAGTGACCAGCCCCGACGGCGCTTATGTAAGGTCAGCCCTTGAGGACTTCGACCAGCGTCTTGCCGAGGCGTGCCGGCGACGGCGACACGCGGATGCCCGCCTGCTCCATCGCGGCGATCTTGGATTCCGCATCTCCCTTGCCGCCGGAAACGACGGCACCGGCGTGACCCATGGTACGGCCCTTCGGCGCGGTACGGCCCGCGATGAAGCCGGCCATCGGCTTCTTGCGACCCTTCTTGGCTTCGTCGATGAGGAACTGCGCCGCATCTTCTTCAGCCGAGCCGCCGATTTCGCCGATCATGATGATCGAGGTCGTGGCTTCGTCGGCGAGGAACATCTCCAGCACGTCGATGAACTCGGTGCCCTTGACCGGGTCGCCGCCGATGCCGACAGCCGTCGTCTGGCCGAGGCCTTCGTTGGAGGTCTGGAACACGGCTTCATAGGTCAGCGTGCCGGAGCGCGAGACGATACCGACCGAACCCTTGCGGAAGATCGAGCCCGGCATGATGCCGATCTTGCATTCTTCCGGCGTCAGGATGCCGGGGCAGTTCGGGCCGAGCAGGCGCGACTTGGAGCGGTCGAGACGAGCCTTGACGCGCACCATGTCGGCAACCGGGATGCCTTCGGTGATGCAGGTGATGAACGGGATTTCCGCATCGATCGCCTCGATGATCGCGTCCGCGGCACCTGCCGGCGGAACGTAGATCACGGATGCGTCCGCACCGGTCTTGTCACGGCCTTCGGCAACCGACGCGAAGATCGGCAGGGTTTCGCCCTTGGAACCGGTCCAGGTTTCGCCGCCCTTCTTCGGGTGAATGCCGCCGACCATCTGCGTGCCGTAATAGGCAAGCGCCTGTTCGGTATGGAAGGTGCCGGTCTTGCCGGTCAGGCCCTGAACGAGGACCTTGGTGTTCTTGTTGACGAGAATCGACATGTGGTCTGGTCCTTCAGTTAGCCGTTGATCGCGGCAACGATCTTCTTGGCAGCGTCGTCCAGATCGTCGGCGGCGGTGATCGCCAGGCCGGATTCGTTCAGGATCTTCTTGCCAAGCTCGACATTCGTGCCTTCGAGACGCACGACCAGCGGAACCTTGAGGCCGACTTCCTGCACGGCGGCAACGACACCTTCAGCGATGACGTCGCACTTCATGATGCCGCCGAAGATGTTGACGAGGATACCCTCGACCTTCGGGTCGGCCGTGATGATCTTGAAGGCTGCCGCAACCTTCTCCTTGCCGGCGCCGCCGCCGACGTCGCAGAAGTTCGCCGGCTCCTTGCCGTAGAGCTTGATGATGTCCATCGTCGCCATGGCAAGGCCCGCGCCGTTGACCATGCAGCCGATGTTGCCGTCGAGCGCCACATAGGCGAGGTCCCACTTGGAGGCCTCGATTTCCTTGGCGTCTTCTTCGGTTTCGTCGCGCAGCGCCTTGATGTCGTCGTGGCGGAACAGGGCGTTGCCGTCGAACGAGACCTTGGCATCGAGAACGCGCACGCGGCCGTTCTTCATGACGATCAGCGGGTTGATCTCGAGCAGGCTCATGTCCTTTTCGACAAAGGCCTTGTAGAGGATCGGGAAGAGCTTTTCGGCGTCAGCCTTGGCTTCGCCTTCGAGCTTCAGGGCCGAGGTGAGCTTGGCGAGATCAGCGGCGGTGACGCCGGCTTCCGGGTTGATCGCGACGTTGACGATCTTTTCCGGCGTGTCGTGCGCAACTGCTTCGATGTCCATGCCACCTTCCGTCGAAACGACGAAGGCAACCTGGCCGACCGAGCGGTCGACGAGCAGCGACAGATAGAGTTCGCGTTCGATGTCGGCGCCATCCTCGATGTAGAGGCGGTTCACCTGCTTGCCGGCAGGGCCGGTCTGCGCCGTGACCAGCGTATTGCCGAGCATGTCCTTGGCATGAGCCTTGGCTTCATCGATCGAGAAGGCAAGACGAACGCCGCCCTTGGCATCGGCGGAAAGTTCCTTGAACTTGCCCTTGCCGCGACCGCCGGCATGGATCTGGCTCTTGACGACGTAGAGCGGGCCCGGGAGCGCCTTGGCAGCAGCTTCTGCCTCGTCTGCGGAGAAGATCGCGACACCTTCCGCGACCGGCGCGCCATAGCTCTTCAAGAGAGCCTTGGCCTGATATTCATGAATGTTCATGGTGTTTTTCCTGTCTGGAGCATTGTGCGGGCAGGTGGGGCACCTGCCCGCACCAATGCGGCAAAAACAAAGAGGTCGAGTGGATGCAAGCACCCGCTCGACGGGAGGCGATTACTGCTTCAGGCTCGGCGCAATGCCGATGCAGGCTTCGCAAAGACCGGCAACGGAAGCGACGGACTTGTCGAAAGCTTCCTTCTCGGCCTTGTTGAGATCGATCTCGATGATGCGCTCGACGCCGCCGGCACCGATGACGGTGGGAACGCCGACATACATGTCCTTGACGCCGTACTGGCCGGTCAGGTGCGCAGCGCAAGGCAGAACGCGCTTCTTGTCCTTGAGGTAGGCTTCGGCCATCTCGATCGCTGAAGCGGCCGGTGCGTAGTAGGCAGAGCCGGTCTTGAGCAGGCCGACGATTTCGGCGCCGCCGTCACGGGTGCGCTGGATGATTTCTTCGAGGCGCTCCTTGGTGACCCAGCCCATCTGCACGAGGTCGGTCAGCGGAATGCCGGCAACAGTCGAGTAGCGGGCGAGCGGCACCATGGTGTCGCCGTGGCCGCCGAGAACGAACGCGGTGACGTCCTGGACCGAAACGTTGAATTCCTGGGCGAGGAACAGGCGGAAGCGCGCGCTGTCGAGAACGCCGGCCATGCCGACGACCTTGTTCTTCGGCAGGCCGGAGAACTTCTGCAGCGCCCAGACCATGGCGTCGAGCGGGTTGGTGATGCAGATGACGAAGGCGTTCGGGGCATATTTCTTGATGCCCGCGCCAACCTGTTCCATGACCTTGAGGTTGATGCCGATCAGATCGTCGCGGCTCATGCCCGGCTTGCGGGCAACGCCGGCGGTAACGATGCACACGTCAGCGCCTTCGATGGCGGAATAGTCGCTAGCACCCGTCAGGTTCACGTCGAAGCCTTCGACCGGCGAGGACTGAGCGATGTCGAGACCCTTGCCCTGGGGGATGCCGTCGGCGATGTCGAAGAGGACGATGTCGCCCAGTTCCTTCAGGCCGGCGAGATGCGCCAGCGTGCCACCAATCATCCCTGAACCGATAAGTGCGATCTTGTTGCGCGCCATGAAAGTGCTTCCTTTGTGATCCCAAACTGATCGAGGCCTGAAACGCCGCAAACGCCAAACCTTCGCCGGAAGCCATTAAACGGCAATCGTTAAAATATCAATCGATACTTTTGGATGGAACAATTTCAATCGGTTAGATGACAAAATTCTTACGTAAACGTAAGAATTTCCGTCATGCGCGCGTCACGAAACCGCAATATTTTCAGGATGTTCTGCCGCATATTCCGCGCTCTGCATCTCGATCAGCCGCGATACGGTGCGGTCGAACTCGAAGCCTTCGGTGCCTTTCTTCAGCGTCAAAAGGTGCTGCGGTTCGGCAGCGGCCGAGGCAAAGAGACGGGCGCCATTGTCGTAGAGCGTATCGACCAGCAGGATGAAGCGCTTGGTTTCATTGCGCATATGCGGCCCGAGATGCGGCACATGGTCGACGAACAGGGTCGAATAGCGCTCGAGGATCGCCAGATAGTCGGCGGCCCCCAGCGGCTGCTGGCAAAGGTCGGCGAAGCTGAAACGGGCGGCCCTTCCGGCCGCCGCCGGCACCGGGATCTTGCGCCCCTTGCGCGGCACCTCGGCGGGCGCAGCGGCAGCGCCTGCCGTCTGCCGGCTCCAGGCCTGCGCCATCGCCGCGTCGGCGTCGGGTCCGAGCGGAGAAATCCAGACCGGGCTCCCGTCCGTCTTCATCAGGCGGTAGTCCGTATCGGTGTCGAGAGAGATGATCTCGGTGTTCGCCTTCAGGAGATCGATGAACGGCAGGAACAGCCCGCGGTTGAGACCGTCGCGATAAAGATTGTCCGGCGCGACGTTGGAGGTCGCCACGAGCACGCAGCCCTTGGCGAAGAGTTCGCTGAACAGCCGGGCGAGGATCATCGCGTCGGCGATGTCCGTCACCGTGAATTCGTCGAAGCACAGAAGCCGCGCTTCGGCGAAAAGATCGGAGGCGACCGGCGGGATCGGATCGGCCTGTTTCGTCTCGCCGTTCTTCAGCTTCTGCCGGTGCTTGTAGATGCGGTCGTGAACATCGGCCATGAACTCGTGGAAATGCGCCCGGCGCTTGCGCTGGATCGGCACCGCCTCGAAGAACATATCCATCAGCATGGTCTTGCCGCGGCCGACGCCGCCATGGATGTAGAGGCCCTTGACCGGCGGATGATCCTTCTTGCGCGAGGCAAAGAGCCAACCGAGCGCGTTGGTCTTGCGCGACGGCCTGCTTGCCAGAAGCTCGGCCGAAAGATGATCGAATCGTCGCGCTATCGCGAACTGAGCGGGATCGCGTTTTCGCTCGCCGCCCTGAACGAGTGTTTCGAGCTTGCGGTGGATGCTGTCGTCAGGATTGAGCACGTCTCACCCGAGCTGGACCGGAAAACGGGAAGCCCGGCGGTTGGCCGGGCTGAACCAGGTCATTAACGGCTGAGGCTGACCGGCTGGCCGCCGTTGGTCGAGCCATCGAAGCGCGCGTCGGCCGTCTTGTAGAGACGGGCAATCGCGTTGCCGGTGCGATCCTTGAGGACGACCTGCTTGCCGGCCACTTCCCAGGAACCCATGGCCGTCAGCTCGCCGGCGCAGCCACGCGTGCCGCCGCGCGAACCGCTGCCGAGGTTGGTGAGCGTCAGGAACATGTCGCAGGAGCTGCCGGCGCTCGAAACGCGCCAGTTGCCGACCATCGATTCCTTGGTCACGTCGAGCCCGCCGCCGGCGGCAGCAACCTGCGTGCCGGCCGTCTGTGCGCCACCGGCAACCGCCGTTCCAGCGGTCGGTGCAGCCGGGAATTGTGACGTGTTGCCGGTCGGATCGGGAAGCTGGTTCGACGAGACCGAAGGCACGGGCTGGGCCTGGAGGGGAGCAGGTGAAGAATCCTGGGAGCTGAAGCCACCCATGGATGTCCGCTGGCATCCGGTCAGCGCAAGCACAACCGCCAGCCCCGCCGCCGCATGAATAACCCGCATATCTTTACTCCCGATGTGTTCCGCGAACCATGATGCAACGCGATAATATAGGCCGAAATACAGCAAATCCACCTGTCAAATCAAGGGACGACGATTCAATGACACCTGTTGCAGGATTGAAACGTCTGCGGGAACGGGACAATCGCAAATTCTTGCCCGCCCGCGTGTTGCTTCGGGTGAGCGAAATGACTGTCTTGCACCGGCACAATCAACGATTGCCGAAGACAAACAAGGTCGTTCCCGACCATCTCGCTTTACGCGACGGACGGGAAACGCAAACGGCGGGCACAGGGCCCGCCGCAATATGCGATCGCTTTTGCCAGACTTCGGATCAGACCCGACGCTCGACCAGCATCTTCTTGATCTCGCCGATCGCTTTCGCCGGGTTGAGACCCTTCGGACAGGCCTGGGCGCAGTTCATGATCGTGTGGCAGCGATAAAGCCGGAAGGGATCCTCGAGATTGTCGAGGCGTTCGCCGGTCGCTTCGTCTCTGGAGTCGATCAGCCAGCGATAGGCCTGCAGCAAAACAGCCGGACCGAGGTAACGGTCACCGTTCCACCAGTAGCTCGGACAGGAGGTCGAGCAGCAGGCGCACAGGATGCATTCGTAGAGACCGTCGAGCTTGAGGCGGTCCTCGTGGCTCTGCTTCCATTCCTTGGCGGGCGTCGGCGTCACCGTCTTCAGCCACGGCTCGATCGAGCGGTGCTGGGCGTAGAAGTGAGTGAGATCCGGCACCAGGTCCTTGACGACAGGCATGTGCGGCAGCGGATAGACCTTCACCGCGCCGTTGACCTCATCCATGCCCTTGGTGCAGGCAAGCGTGTTGGTGCCGTCGATGTTCATCGCGCAGGAGCCGCAGATGCCTTCGCGGCAGGAGCGGCGCAACGTCAGCGTCGGGTCGATCTTGTTCTTGATGTAGAGCAGACCGTCGAGCACCATCGGGCCGCAATCGTCGATATCGATATAGAAGGTATCGATGCGCGGATTGGCGCCGTCATCAGGGTTCCAGCGATAGATGCGGTATTCGCGAACGTTGGTCGCGCCTGCC
The DNA here is from genome assembly GCF_059419585.1 of Ensifer sp. GW821-FHT05G01. Lineage (NCBI taxonomy): Bacteria > Pseudomonadati > Pseudomonadota > Alphaproteobacteria > Hyphomicrobiales > Rhizobiaceae > Ensifer > Ensifer sp. GW821-FHT05G01. Next base: position 139,309 of record NZ_JBWKSC010000005.1, read on the forward strand.
GGCTTCGGCCAGACCTTGCCTTCGGTCATCTGCGAGTTCTTGGGGAGAGCGAGTTCAACCATGGTAAAATCCTAGTTTGCCGACAGGAATTCCGTTTTCACGAAACCCTTGCAACCACCGAAAGCTGCGTTGCTCGCACGCACATAGGCGACCGATCCCTCGCGCTTTATAACCTGGGCTTTCGTGCCCGGCCGAGCAATACATTCCAAGTTCGGGGACATATGTTGATTGCCGATCATGATCGACGAACGCGCACCCCGAGCGGCCTTGGCTGTTTTCCAGACCCCAACGTCGTTGTTCATTTGAGCGGTCAGGCTCCCAGGAGCGCGAAGCTCGTAGCGCTCCGCCGCCATCGCGGGCGAGGCGACCAGCAAGATTCCGACGATCGGTGCAAAGCCAAAACGTGTTTTCATCATCAATACACACGTGCCTTCGGCTCGATCTTTTTCGGATCGATGCCGTCTGCGATCAGGTCTGTATGAACAGGGCGGTAGTCGAGCTTGACGTCGCCGGCGTCGTTGACCCAGGCGAGCGTGTGCTTGCGCCAGTTGACGTCATCACGGCCGCCGAGCGCACCGCTGGTATAGTCTTCGCGGGCGTGCGAGCCACGGCTCTCCTTGCGCGCTTCGGCGCCGTAGATCGTGGTGATGGCGTTGGCCATCAGGTTCTGCAACTCCAGCGTCTCGACGAGGTCGGAGTTCCAGATCATCGAACGATCCGTGACCTTGACGTCGGGCAGTTCCTTCCAGATCGCCGAGATGCGCTTGCAGCCCGATTCCAGCGATTCCTGGGTGCGGAACACGGCGGCGTCTTCCTGCATGGCGCGCTGCATCTTTTCGCGCAGCACCGCCGTCGGCGTCGAGCCGTTGGCATGACGCTGGGCGTCGAAACGGGCCATGATCTTGTCGCAGGCGGCAACGTTGAGCGCCGGCACCGCTTCGTTGCGATCGATGACCTGACCGGCGCGAATGGCGGCGGCGCGGCCGAAGACCACGAGGTCGATCAGCGAGTTGGAGCCGAGGCGGTTGGCGCCGTGCACCGAGGCGCAGCCGGCTTCGCCCACCGCCATCAGGCCGGGCGCGATGCGCTCGGGGTTCTGGCTGTCGGCGTTCAAGACTTCGCCCCAGTAGTTGGTCGGCACGCCGCCCATGTTGTAGTGCACGGTCGGCAGAACCGGGATCGGCTCGCGGGTAACATCGACGCCGGCGAAGATTTTTGCCGATTCCGAGATGCCCGGCAGGCGCTCATGCAGCACGGCCGGATCGAGATGGTCGAGATGCAGGAAGATGTGGTCCTTGTTCTTGCCAACACCGCGGCCTTCACGGATTTCCATCGTCATGCAGCGCGAAACGACGTCGCGCGACGCAAGGTCCTTGGCCGACGGCGCATAGCGCTCCATGAAGCGCTCGCCTTCGGAGTTGACGAGATAGCCGCCTTCGCCGCGCGCGCCTTCGGTGATCAGGCAGCCTGCGCCGTAGATGCCGGTCGGGTGGAACTGGACGAATTCCATGTCCTGCAGCGGCAGGCCGGCGCGCGCGATCATGCCGCCGCCGTCGCCGGTGCAGGTATGAGCCGAGGTTGCCGAGAAGTAGGCGCGGCCGTAGCCGCCGGTCGCCAGCACCACCATCTTGGCGGAGAAGCGGTGAATGGTGCCGTCGTCGAGGTTCCAGGCGACGACGCCGGTGCAGCGACCGTCATCCGACATGATCAGGTCGAGCGCGAAATACTCGATGAAGAATTCGGCGTTGTTGCGCAGCGCCTGGCCGTAGAGCGTATGCAGGATGGCGTGACCGGTGCGGTCAGCGGCAGCACAGGTGCGCTGCACCGGCGGGCCTTCGCCATAGTTCTGCATGTGGCCGCCGAACGGCCGCTGGTAGATCTTGCCTTCCGCGTTGCGCGAGAACGGCACGCCGTAATGCTCGAGCTCATAGACCGCCTTCGGCGCTTCCATGGCGAGATACTGCATGGCGTCGACGTCGCCGAGCCAGTCGGAGCCCTTGACGGTGTCGTAGAGGTGCCACTGCCAGCTGTCCGGTGTCATGTTCTGCAGCGAAGCGGCGATGCCGCCCTGGGCCGCAACCGTGTGCGAGCGCGTCGGGAAGACCTTGGTGATGCAGGCCGTCTTCAGGCCCTGCTCCGCCATGCCGAGCGTGGCGCGCAAGCCGGCGCCGCCGGCGCCGACGACGACCACGTCGAAGGCGTGATCGACATACTGGTAGGCCTTGCCGTTTGCAGCGGGTGAACTGTTCGATGCCATGACGAAATTACCCTGCAAAAGCGATCTTCAGGATGGCGAAAAGACAGAGCCCGCCAACCACGATCGCGAAAAATGTGTTGAGCATGAGAAGGGCGATCTTCGCGCCTTCGCCGTGCACGTAGTCCTCGATGATCACCTGCATGCCGAGCTTCATATGGATCAGGCCCGAGAGCAGGACCAGCCCCATGATGACGGCAACGAAGGGGTTCGACAGAGCCGAGACGACCTCCGCGTAGGGCGCGCCAGCGTAGCGAACGAGGAAGATGACGAAGAAGATCAAGAGCGGCACGTTGGCGACCGCCGTGACGCGCTGGCGCCAGAAGTGATCGGTGCCTTCCTTGGCGGAGCCGTAGCCGCGGACCTTGCTGAGAGGTGTGCGCATGTTCATGGTCGTGTCCCCTCAGTACCGCACGAGATAGCCGACGACCCAGATCAGCACGGTCAGTGCCACCGAGCCGACGATCGTTGCTTTTGCCATCTTGGTGGCAAAGTGCTTCTCGTAACCGTAGCCGAGGTCCCACATGAAGTGGCGCAGGCCGCCGAGCATATGATGCACCAGCGCCCAGGTATAGCCGAACAGCACCAGCTTGCCGAGAAGCGTGCCGAACAGCCAGCTCACCGAGTCGTAGGACGCCTCGCCGGATGCGGCGGCGATCAACCAGGCGGCAACGAGAATGGTGCCGAAGTAGAGCGCGCCGCCGGTAATGCGATGCACAATGGACATCACCATCGTCGGGATAGGTTTATAGATTTGAAGATGCGGCGACAGCGGCCGGCTTCTTGTGACATCCGTCATCGGAACCTCACGGAAATGCCCGGATTTCCGCCCAAAAAGTGGACGATTTTAGTCCGGTATCGCACCTGATTGTGCGCAATTCAGTCCTTCGGACCTTTAATCACCATATTGCTTAACGACAAGTGTGTTTGCAGTGCAAAATCAATTTAATCGATTAGACGAAAAGCGCCATTTTCAGGTCCGACCGAGACATGGTGCCCAATTAACGATACGCATGAAAACCACAACCAAATCCGTGACTTTCCGGCGAAATTGCCACAAAGTGCATTTAACGATTTGTTAAGCGTTTTGCGGAGGGCGGACAGAATGTTTCTGTTTCGAGCGATCCATGCGACCAAAGTTTTAGCACTTGCGGGCCTTCTTGTCGCCACCGCCTGCCTGCCGGTCCAGGCAGGAGACTGGGGTAACTCGCTGGAAGTGCAGTCTCGCGGCCGACACGTCCGGCTCGATTCGCATCGCTCCTTCAGCCGCCACGAATTCGACCGCATGGGCTATCGCTCCATGCGCGGCGGCAATTCGATACCGCGCAACGATTGGACTGCGCAGAATGGGCTGCCGGACGTGAATAGCCGCGTGCGACACATCCGGCTTCCCAAATATCGTTCGTATCCCGGGCACTATGGCGAGCGTCTGCGCTATCGCGACGGCTGGGCGCGCGAGCGCTCAGTGAGCACGATCTGGACATCGGGCGACCGCTACAATCGCCGCCCGGACAGCTACGGCGGCGACGGCTTTCCCGATACGATCGGCAGCATCGGCACCTATGCCGGCGGCATCTCGGCCTATCGCGATCCGGGCAACGGCATCTATTTCAGCCAGGAAGGCAACTACCGCTATTATGACGACGGGCAGTTCGCGCCACCACCAAAGGTAAACCGCGCAAAGATCATCGTCGTGTCACCGAGAACGTTCAATCGCGCCTGTGCCTTCGAGCATGGCGTCTGCGTCATCCGGCGCTAAAGCATTTCCAGGAAAAGTGCGGAGCGGTTTTCCGTCAGGAAATGCGTAAAAACAGAGAGATAGAGCGTTTCTGTGTTTCCGTCTAAATCGGAAACGCTCTAGCGCTCGCGCGTACGCTTGGGGGCACCCGTCGGACTGGTGGCCACGCCACCTTCACGATGCCGATCATCGCGCCATCGTCGCAGGCGCTACCGACCGATCGACGAAAACGCAGCCGAAGCGTTTGTCAGTCCTTTATGGCGTCAGCCTTCGGTCGCTCGAACCGCCAGACTGTCGTGCGCTTGACCTCACTGTCCTCAAGCGCCCTTGTCACCGGCACCTCATAAGTCGCGAGCGCCGTCATCCGGTCGCGCGGACAATAGGAGCGACCGGGATCACCGACGATGACAGTCGCACCGCCGGAGACCAGCGCCGTGAACCAGGGCAGCAGGCGCTCGGCAAAGGATTTGTCGTAGAAGACGTCACCGGCGAGGTAGAGATCAGCGGCCAGATCGCGGCCGGTGATGTCGTCGGCCGTGTAGGCGATCTCGACGCCGTTGAGGTCTGAATTCAGCCGCACCGCCGTCTCGGCCCACGGATCGATATCGGCGGCAAGCACCGAGGCCGCCCCCGCCTTCATCGCAGCGATTGCGACCAGCCCGGATCCAGAGGCGAAGTCGACGACGTGCCGGTCGCGCACGACCTCCGGATGATCGAGGACGTAACGCGCTAGCCCCTGCCCGCCGGCCCAGGCAAAGGCCCAGAACGGTGGCGGCAGGCCGATCTCCTCCAGCTCCTCTTCCGTTTTCAGCCAGAGTTCGTGCGCTTCCGTCGCCAGATGCAGCCGGACTTCCGGTACATGCGGCGGCGACAGAACGCCGGTATTGGCGCGGATGAAGCTTTCGGGATCGGTCTTCAAGAAATGCTCCGTGCGTGGTCCGAATTGAGGAGAGAGGCTTTCGGCCGGATCACGCGGAAAACAAGGCTAACGCGGCGGCGTATCGAGCCCGGCCATGCGGCAGACCTCGATCCACTCGTCCTCGGTAACCGGCTGGACCGACAGGCGCATGCTGGTAACCAGCGCCATGTTGGAAAGCTTGGGGTTGTCCTTGATTTCCTTCAGCGTCACCGGACGCGGCACGTCGCGGACGGCACGGATGTCGACGCAGTCCCAGCGGGCATCGCCCTCGGCGGTCGAATCGGGGTGCGACAGCGCGCAGACCTCGGTGATCCCGACGATTTCGAGCCCCTCGTTCGAGTGATAAAAGAAGCCCTTGTCGCCGATCTGCATCGCCCGCATGTTGTTGCGCGCGAGATAATTGCGAACGCCGGTCCACTCGGTGCCCTTCGCACCGGCATCCTTCTGCATCTGCCAGGACCACTTGAAGGGCTCGGATTTGTAAAGCCAGAACGCCATTCGTATCTCAAGCCTCGGGGTTGTTGAAGACCCAGTTGAAGGCCTTGATTTCGACGTTGGAGAACAGGCCGGCCTGGGCATAAGGATCGGCTTCGGCGATAGCGCGCGCATCGTCGATCGTCTCGGCCTTGACGATCACCAGGCTGCCGGTCGGCTTGCCGTCGTCGCCGAGGAAGGGACCGGCCATCTTCAGGATGCCCTTGGCATTGAGGTCGTTGAGATAGGCGACGTGATCCGGGCGCGTGTCGAGCCGAAGCTGCAGCGCGCCTGATTTGTCGGTGCATTGAAGTGCGAAAAGCATGCTTCCTCCTTAGGTTTTCGTTTGGCGCGGGATGCGAGCGGAAAACCGCCTGGCACTTTTCCTCATCCCGCCGACCGGTTCATTCCTGGGTGATCGGACGGGACATCAATTGTTCAAGGGCGGTGCGCACATCGAGCCTGCCGTCGATGATCGCGGCAACCGCCTCGGTGATCGGCATCTCGACGCCGAGCTCGCGAGCGACGCGGGCGGCCACCGAGGCGGCAAATGCGCCCTCGACGAGTTCGCCCTGGCGCCCGCTGGCGCGGCCATCCTTGCCGAGCGCGATGCCGAAGCGCAGGTTGCGCGACTGGTGGCTGGTTGCCGTCAACACCAAATCGCCGAGGCCCGAGAGACCGCGAACCGTATCGGCATCGCCGCCTTCGGCGACGACGAAGCGGGACATTTCCGCAAGACCGCGCGAGATCAGCGCCGCCCGGGCGCTATCGCCGAGCCCGGCGCCCTCGACGATGCCGCAGGCGATGGCAAGCACATTCTTCAGCGCGCCGCCGAGCTGAACGCCGATGCGATCTTCAGAAGGATAAAGACGGAAGGTCGGGCCGGACAGCGCTTCGGCAAGCAGCGTTGCCGTGGAATTCTCCGCGGCGGCAACCACCATCGCCGTCGGCAGGCCCTTGGCAATGTCGGCCGCAAAGCCGGGACCGGAGAGCACGCCGATGCCGTGTCCCGGCAATTCCTCCAGAAGCACGTCGGTCAGGAGGCGGCCGGTTGCCTGCTCCATGCCCTTGGCACAGGTGACGATCGTTGCCGCGGAATTGATCGATGGGCCGTATTGGCGCGCGGCTTCGCGGTGCGCCTGCGACGGCATGACGAACAGGACGATCTCGGCATCGCCAAGCACCGCGACATCGGCGCTGTGCTTGAGGCCTGCCGGCAGGTCGATGCCGGGAAGCGCCTGCTCGTTGCGGCCGGTCCGCCGGCATTCTTCCGCCGTCTCTTTCCGGCGAGCGAGCAGGGTCACGTCGCTGCCGTCGGCAGATGCGGCAACGGCAGCAAGCGCTGTGCCGAAGGCACCGGCGCCGACCACCACGATCTTGGGATTGGTGTTCATCGTCTGTCCATCATGCCCTGGCTGATTTCCGTCATGCCTTGGCGCCACGCTTGCCGGAACCGAGCAAGGTCTGCGCCTGTTGGTCGAGCGGCCAGCGCGAGCGTGGCGCGACGTCGAGACCGTCGGCCGGCAAGCCGGCGGCAAACCGCTCGGCACCCGCCCAGGCGATCATCGCGGCATTGTCAGTGCAAAGCTGAAGCGGCGGCGCGATGAAATCGAATCCGTTCTTGTTGCAGAGGTCCTGGAGCGTCGCCCGCAGCACCTGGTTGGCGGCAACGCCGCCGGCAACGACAAGCGCCGGCTTTTCGACGGACGCATGATCCGTCTTGAACCGCTTCAAGCCGCGGCCGATCCGATCCTTGAGCGTGCGCGAGATCGCGCGCTGGAAGGAGGCGCAAATGTCGGCGATATCCTGGTCGGTCACCGGTTCGAGCGACTGGGCCGCCTGCCGCACCGCCGTCTTCAGGCCGGAGAAGGAGAAATCGAGCCTGGCATCGCCGACCAGCGGCCGCGGAAAATTGAACCGCTCGGCATTGCCGTTCAGCGCCGCGCGCTCGACGGCAGGGCCGCCGGGATAAGGAAGACCGAGGAGCTTTGCCGTCTTGTCGAAGGCTTCTCCGAGCGCGTCGTCGATCGTCGTGCCCCAGCGCTCGTAGTCACCGACGCCCTTGACCAGGATCAGCTGGGTGTGGCCGCCCGAGACGAGCAGCATCAGATAGGGAAAGGAGAGACCATCGGTCAGCCGCGCGGTCAGCGCGTGGCCCTCGAGATGGTTGACGGCATAGAGTGGCTTGCCGGTCGCCCGCGCAATCGCCTTGCCCGTCATCAGCCCGACGATGAGGCCACCGATCAGACCGGGACCACTTGTCGCAGCTATCGCATCGATGTCGTCAAGCGTCACTCCGGCGCGTAAGAGCGCCTCCTCGATCAGCGTGTCGAGCGCTTCGACATGGGCGCGCGCGGCAATCTCCGGAACCACGCCGCCATAGGCGCTATGCTCTTCCAGCTGGCTGAGCACGACGTCGCCGAGTATGCTTCCCCTGCCGTTTTCGTCGCGCAGCACGACGGAAGCGGCGGTTTCGTCGCAGCTTGTTTCAATGCCGAGGATGCGCATGGGCGGGGACATCAGGAACTACTCAAAGATTGCGGTCGCACCGAAAGGTGGGTACACGGAACTCCGGTAACAATGGATAGCCTTTGATGCAAACAAAACCTTTCCGGATCGGCACGCGCGGCAGCCCGCTGGCGCTCGCTCAAGCCCATGAAACGCGCGATCGCCTTGTCGCCGCGCATGGTCTGTCGCCGGAAATGTTCGAGGTCGTCATCCTGTCCACCAAGGGCGACCGCATCACCGATCGCTCGCTCGCCGAGATCGGCGGCAAGGGCCTTTTCACCGAGGAAATCGAGCAGCAACTGCTCTCGGGCGAACTGGATTTCGCCGTGCATTCCTCCAAGGACATGCCGACCAGACTTCCTGATGGCCTGTTCCTCTCCGCCTTCCTGCCGCGCGAGGACATCCGCGACGCCTTCATCGGCCGCACGGCACCCAAGCTGATGGACTTGCCGGAAGGCGTGACCGTCGGCTCGTCGTCGCTGCGCCGCCAGGCATTGATCCGAAGGCTTAGGCCCGACATCAATGTCATCACCTATCGCGGCCAGGTCGAGACGCGGCTGCGCAAGCTTTCCGAAGGCCAGGTCGATGCGACGCTGCTCGCCTATGCCGGCCTGAAGCGGCTCGGCATGACCGACGTGCCGACCGAACTGCTCGATCCGGAAGAATTTCCGCCGGCACCGGCACAAGGTGCGATCTGTATCGAGAGCAGGATCGGCGACAGCCGCGTCAATGACCTGCTCGCGGCCATCGACGATGCCCGAACCCATGAAGCCGTCGCCTGCGAACGCGGCTTCCTGGCGACACTCGACGGCTCCTGTCGCACTCCGATCGCCGGCCTGGCGATCTCGGACGGCACGCATCTGCGCTTCTCCGGCATGATCCTGACGCCCGACGGTCGCACCCATCACCGGGTTACGATCGAAGGTAAGGCGACCGACGCCATGGCACTTGGGCAAAAGGCCGGCGAACAGATCCGCGCCGACGCGGGACCGGGCTTCTTCTCGAGCTGGATCTGAACCATGCGGCTGCTCGTGACCCGGCCGCAACCCGCCGCGGAGGCTACGGCCCGCCGGCTGGAGCGCTTGGGTCACCGGCCCCAGTTGCTGCCGCTGGCGCAGGCGGAACATTTGCCGCAGACCGCGCGAACAGCACTCGAAACGCCGCATGACGCGATCGCGCTGACGAGCGCCGAAGCCGTTCGGGTGCTGGCCGAACTTGAGGCCAATCTCACACCGCATAAGGCCAAACCCTGTTTTTGCGTCGGCGAAGCGACGTCGCGCGCGGCGCGCGCACTTGGCTTCACCCAGGTCCACCCGGCAGAGGGCACCGGAAAGAGCCTTGCGGAGCTGATCGCGGCCACGCCTTCTCGATCCGAACGACCGCTCCTCTATCTCGCAGGCTCCCCCCGCTCCAAAGGATTTGAAGCGACGCTTCGGCAGCTTCACATCGATCATGTCACCGTTGAATGCTACCGGATGCAGCCGATCACCCATCCACCGGACGCATTGACACGCCTGCTTTCCGCCGGTCGGCCAGATGCCGTGCTGCTCTATTCCAACGACACGGCGCGGCGCTTCGCAGCGCTGCTGGTCGACGTGGGTCTTGAAGCCGCCGCCTTCTCACCGCGCTACCTCTGCCTGAGTGATGCGGTTGCCGCCGCTCTACCGGAAGGAGCACCGGTCGAGATCGCCGCAAGACCCGACGAGGAAAGCCTTTTCAGCCTCCTCTAATGCTATTTCGATCAAAAACGGAACAAGGGGGGCTTTCCCTCACCGGTCAGCCTGACTAGGTTTGTTGCGAGAACCGACAGGCAACAACGGTAGGAGGTCACCATGGTATCGGAAAACCCGCCGCGCCGCTCGAAAGCCGAGAAAGAGCCGCTGACGATCGACCTTGAAGCGGAAAAGCCCGTGACGGAAAACACCGAGGCAACCGCGAGCCACGCAGCAGCTGCCGATGAGCCGACCGAGCCCCCCGAAGCCGATGACGCTGCGGAAGCGCGCCTCGAAGAGGAGATCGAGGAGCAGCGCGCCGATGCGGCCGCCGCCGTCTTCACCGAAGAGCCGCCGCATATCAGTCGCACGCCCGAGGCGACAGTGGTGCAGAAACCGCCTTCGAGCGCCGGCGCGCTGGCCGCGGGTATCCTCGGCGGCCTCGTCACGCTCGCCGGCTTCGGCGTGCTGCAATATGCCGGCTATATACCGGGGCTTGGCCCCGACCGAGGCGCGTCGACCGCGGAGCTCACGCTTTCGAGCGAGGTCCAGGCGCTGCGCGACCAGGTGGCCGGCATTCAGGCACCGGCTGCGACCATCGACATGGCGCCGCTCGAGAACCGCCTCGCAGCCCTGGAGCAGACTGCAGCACAACCGGCTGCCAGCGGGGCGCCGGCTGCCGAGGTGACGGCTCTGCAAGCCGAAGTGACTAACCTGACCAAGGAGATCGCGGCCCTGAAATCGGGCCTCGCTGACGCGCAGCAATCGGCGACGGCGGCGAGGGCCGAACTGGCAAGCCGCATCGACACCGCCGAGCAGAAACTCAACGAGCCCGCCAATGACATCCAGGTCGCAAAGGCTGTCGCCGTGACGGCGCTCAAGAGCGCGATCGACCGCGGCGGACCGTTCCTGGCCGAACTCGACGCACTTCGCAGCATCGCGCCGGACGAGACGGCAGTAACCGGCCTCGCCCAGGATGCAACGACAGGCGTGGCAACGCGGGCCGACCTTCGGCGCGATTTTGCAGCCGCGGCTGATACGATGCTCGATACGCTCGATCAACCGGATCCGAACGAGGGCGTCTTCGACCGCCTCGTTTCCAGCGCCATGTCCGGCATTCGCGTGCGCCCCGTCGGCAGCGTCGAAGGCGAGACGCCGGAAGCCGTCGTCGCCCGCATCGAGGACAAGCTGAACAACGGCGATCTCAAGGGCGCGGCATTGGAGTGGGATGCTCTGCCTGCAGCCGCCAAGACTGCCGGCGAAGCGTTCAAGGTCAAGCTTGACCAGCGTCTGAGGGTCGAGGGCATCATCGATGCGGCGGTCGCCGCAACGATGAACAAGACCGCCACCGAAGGCTGAGGAAGACAGATATGATCCGCATTTTGATCTTCATCCTGATCGTGCTCGGCCTCGGCCTCGGCTTCGCGTGGCTCGCGGATCGGCCCGGCGAACTGTCGCTCGTCTGGCAAGGCCAGCTCATCGAGATGAGCCTGATGCGTGCGGCGTCGCTGCTGATCTCACTGGTCGCCGCGGTGCTGATCGCCATCTGGCTGGTGCGTACCATCTGGCTGTCGCCGCACACCGTCACCCGCTATTTCCGCGCCCGCAAACGCGACAGGGGTTACCAGGCGCTGTCGACCGGCCTGATTGCCGCCGGTGCCGGCGACGCCAACCAGGCGCGCAAGATGACGGCGCGCACCCGCGGCCTGATCAGCGCCGACCAGGAGCCGCTGATCCACTTGCTCGAAGCCCAGACCTTCCTGATCGAGGGCAAATACGACGACGCCCGCAAGAAATTCGAACTGATGGCCGACGACCCGGAAACGCGGGAACTCGGCCTGCGCGGTCTCTATCTCGAGGCCAAGCGCCTGGGCGCCCACGAAGCGGCCCGCCAATATGCTGAACGCGCGGCGGAGAAGGCGCCGCACCTGCCCTGGGCAACGCTGGCAACGCTCGACAGCCAGAGCCAGGCCGGACAATGGGACGACGCACTGCGCCTCCTCGACCAGAGCCGGACCGCTCACGTGCTGGAGCGCAAGGACGCCGACCGCAAGAAGGCCGTGCTCCTGACCGCCCGCGCCATGACCCGTCTCGACGGCGATGCCAAGACGGCTCGCGATGACGCGCTTGCAGCGCTCAAGCTAGACGAAAACCTTGTGCCGGCAGCACTCATCGCGGCAAAGGCGCTGTTTCGCGAGGACAACCTGCGCAAGGGCGCATCGATCCTCGAAAAAGCGTGGAAGCATGAACCGCATCCCGACATCGCCCGCCTTTATGTCAGGGCACGGGGCGGCGACACGGCGGTCGACCGGCTGAAGCGCGCGAGAAAACTCGAATCGCTCCGCCCGAACAACGCGGTTGCCATGGCCGCCGTTGCCGAGGCGGCGCTGGAAGCCCGCGAGCTTCTGCTTGCCCGCACCAAGGCGGAGGCGGCCGCACGGTTGGAGCCGACCGAGAGCATCTTTCTGCTGCTTGCCGATATCGAGGAGGCCGACACCGGCGACGAGGGCCGTATCCGCCACTGGATGGCCCAGGCCCTGAAGAGCCCGCGCGACCCCGCCTGGACGGCCGATGGCGTGACCTCGCCGACCTGGCTGCCGGTCTCGCCGGTCAGCGGACGGCTCGATGCATTCGAATGGAAGGCACCGTCGCTGCAGCTTGCCACACAGGTCGAGGACGGCCATCTGAACGCCGATCAAGCGATCCGCAGCTTGCCGCCAGTCTTGGCCGAGCACCATCCGGTGCCCCATGGCACGGCTCCAGCGAAACAGGTTGTCGATGCGCCCGTGATCTTCGAAGCGGTATCCGAACCTCCGCGGGAGCGCCCGGAGCCGATCAAGGTTGCGGAAGCTAGAAAACCGGCCTCGGTCGTCGAAAAGCCCCGCGAAAAAGATGGCGCCTCCAATGGCGAGCCGGTCGCCGACCCGTTCTTCGGCCGTGCCCCCGATGATCCCGGCGTGCGGGAACCGGCTGCCGGCGAGAAGCTGCCGGAAAAGACCAGTTTCCGATTGTTCTGAGTTTTGTAAGGGGCTGTGGACACAACCATGTTTGAACGCTTCCGGACGTTTCTCGAGGGCCTGACCGGCCCGACGACACGGATCGAGAGGGGCGATCCGCGCGTGGCGGTCATCGCACTCTGCATTCAGGTGATGGAGGCGGACGGCAAGATCCTTGCCTCCGAACAGCGCAAGATGCGCACCATCATCAAGCAGCACTATGCACTTGACGATGCGGCGCTCGACGCGCTGGTCGAGGCAGGCCAGTCGGCCGAAAGCGAAGCGATCGACTTCTATCAGTTCACCGCCGAAGTGAAGCGCCACCTTTCCGAAGAGCAGCGCATCGAACTGATCGGCATGCTCTGGGAGGTTGTCTATGCCGACGGCGAGCGCAGCGAGATGGAAGACCACGTGATCTGGCGGATCGCCGATCTCTTGGGTGTTTCCGGACGAGACCGCGTGTTGAAGCGACGGGAGGTTGCGGCAAGGATCGATGCGGAGGAAGAAGGCGAACCGCGACAGGAAAGCTGACATGCCGATAGCCGCCGAAACCGACAGGAAGCCCATCCTTATCGTCCTGCACCAGGAGCGATCGAGCGCCGGCCGTGTCGGCCAGATCCTCACCCAGAAGGGTTTTTCCCTCGACATCCGTCGTCCGGCGCTTGGCGACGAGCTGCCGCCGACGCTGGAACACCATGGCGGCACGATCATCTTCGGCGGCCCGATGAGCGCCAACGACGAGGAGGATTTCGTCCGGCGCGAGATCGACTGGCTGTCGGTGCCGCTGAAGGAAAACAAACCCTATCTCGGCATTTGCCTCGGCGCCCAGATGCTGGCGCGCAATCTCGGCGGCAAGGTCGCGCCGCACCATGAAGGCATGACGGAGATCGGCTGGTATCCACTGGTTGCCACCGACGCCGGCCGGGCGCTGATGGACTGGCCTGACATGGTCTATCATTTCCATCGCGAAGGCTTCGACCTGCCTGCGGGCGCCGAGCTTCTGGCAACCGGCAACACCTATCCGAACCAGGCCTTCCGCTATGGCGACAACGCCTGGGGCATCCAGTTTCATGGCGAGCTGACGCGCGCCATGATGCATCGCTGGGTGGTGCACGGCGCCCATCGCTTTGAAATGCCGGGCGCACAGATCGGCAAGGCCCATCTCGACGGGCGCATGCAGCACGACGGGCCGTTGCGCACCTGGATGGAGAATTTCCTCGACCTCATCTTCCTGCAGGCGGGCGTCAGAGAGGCCGCATAGCGGCAAACCCCACCGCTAGCGACGATGCTCCGGCACGTCGAGCGTGTCGATCTTGCGCAGTTGCGGGAAGCCGAGCGCCCAGAGCACTGACACCAGCAGCGTGCCTGCACCGCCGAACGCGACGGCAAAGACCGCGCCGAAGCCCGAAGCCATCATGCCCGCACGAAATTCGCCAAGCTCGTTGGAGGCGCCGACGAACACCATGTTGACCGCATTGACGCGACCGCGCAGCTCGTCCGGTGTCCACAGCGTGATCAGGATTTCGCGCACATAGACCGAGATCATGTCGGCAGCGCCCATGATCACCAGCGCTGCGATCGACAGCCACGGCGTTGCCGACAGGCCGAAGACGATGGTGCCGAGACCGAACAGCGCAACGCCGGTGAACATCAGGATGCCCGCACGGTGGCGGATGGGGTGGGCGGCCAGCCAGATCGCCATGCCGACCGCGCCGACGCCGGGGGCGGCGCGCAGCAGCCCCAGGCCCCAGGGGCCGAGATCAAGGATGTCGCGGGCGAACACCGGCATCAGCGCAACGGCGCCACCGAGCAGCACTGCGAAGAGATCGAGCGAGATCGCGCCCAGCACCACCTTCTCCGCCTTGATGTAGCGAAAGCCGGCGGTGATCGTCTCCCAGCTCTGCACTGGGGCCTTGGAGCGGGCTGCCGGCTTCGGAATGGCAAACACCATCAGCGCCGCCGCCGCGAAGAAGCAGACGCCGACAGCATAGGGTGCAACCGAACCGAAGCCATAGATCAGGCCGCCGGCAACCGGGCCGACGATCATCGCCGTCTGCCAGGATGTCGAATTCCAGGCGATCGCATTGGGCAGGTCTTCCGGCGGCACCAGATTGGGTGCGAGCGACTGGGAAGCGGGCGCGAGAAACGCCCGCTCGATGCCGAAGACGATCAGGATCGCATAAACAGGCCAGGGCGAGAAAAGCCCGGTGACCGTCAGCATCAGCAACGCGATGGCGCACAGCGTGCTGACGGCCATGCAGATGCCCATGATCATGCGCCGGTTGTAGCGATCGGCAACCGAGCCGGTGACGAGGATCAGCACCAGCGACGGCAGGAACTGGAAAAGCCCGATCAAGCCGAGATCGAACGGATCGCGCGTCAGATCGTAGATCTGCCAGCCGACCGCGACGGAGATGATCTGGATGGCGAAGTAGGCGAGGAAGCGCGAGAAGAAATAACGACGATAGCCGACATGCCTGAAGGCGGCGAAGCGGTGCGTGGTATGAACGGCAGACATGGGGGAAACGCTCCTCGACGGTACCGATCTTTGTCCGACCTCTATTAAACATGATCGCGCACGACAAATCGGCGTACTTGCTCGTTTAGGTCTCAATGTCTACATGTCTGTCAATAACGATTTGGAGACCGGCATGATTGCTGTCATCGGCACCTTGAACTTTATTATCAACATCGCGTGGTTTCTGATCATCGCGTCCGCCATCTTTTCCTGGCTCTACGCGTTCAACGTCATCAACGTGAACAACCAGGCGATCAACATGATCGGCCGTTCGCTCTACCAGCTGACCGAGCCGCTCTATCGTCCGATCCGCCGGGTCCTGCCCAACATGGGCGGCGTCGATCTTTCGCCGCTGGTCGTGCTGGTGATCCTCTATTTCATCCAGCTGTTCCTGAACACGACGATCGCGCCGGCGCTGCTGCGCTGATCCATTGACGAGCCAAGCGTTTACCGCCCACGGCGATCACGTGCGCGTCACTGTTCGGCTGACACCGAACGGCGGACGCGACGGGATCGACGGGGTGGAGAGTGGCGCCGACGGGCAGGACCATCTCAAGGTCCGCGTGCGCGCCATCCCGGAAAAGGGTAAGGCCAACCAGGCCCTGATCGCCGTTCTCGCCAAGGAAATCGGCGTCGCCAAAAACCGCATTTCCTTCATTTCAGGCGAAACTCAGCGAAAAAAAATCCTCCGGATCGATGCCGACCCGGAGGATGTTTTAGAGCGACTTGCCGAATTGGCCGGCAAATGAGCCGAAAGCTTACTTCTTTTCGTTCGCGGCGCGCTCGACAGCTTCCTTGATCAGCTGCTTGGCGACGGCGGCATCCTTCCAGCCAAAAATCTTGACCCACTTGCCGGGCTCCAGATCCTTGTAGTGCTCGAAGAAGTGCTCGATCTGCTTGAGCGTGATTTCCGGCAGGTCGGTGTATTCATGCACCTTGTCGTAGCGCTGCGTCAGGTGGCCCGACGGAACCGCAATGATCTTTTCGTCCTTGCCGGAGTTGTCTTCCATCATCATCACGCCGATCGGGCGGACGTTGATGACGCAGCCCGGAACGAGCGGACGGGTGTTGCAGATCAGGACGTCGATCGGATCGCCATCGTCGGAAAGCGTGTGCGGCACGAAGCCGTAGTTCCCCGGATAGTGCATCGGCGTGTAGAGGAAACGGTCGACGACGAGCGTGCCGGCTTCCTTGTCCATCTCGTACTTGATGGGATGGCCACCGACGGGAACCTCAACGATCACGTTGACATCTTCTGGTGGATTCTTTCCGATGGAAATCGCGTCAATGCGCATGGACTACTCCAGGGTCAGTTGGGACGTTTGCCCGTCGGATAAAGGGAAACATGCCGCGATGCAATATAACTTTCGTCCGCAGCGCAGATTCAGCCGGTGGTTTTGTCGTGGTCGAATGGCCGGGACAGGTCGACAAATCCTGCCGAAGGGAGGTCATGATGAACGGAAAGATTGCGTGCCTGTCGCTGGTCCTGCTGTCTGCCGGATCAGCCATTGCCAATGACAGCGTCTATGTCGACGTCAGCCGCGACAAGTGCAAGACGATCGCCGAGGAGCCGGGCATGTACGCCCTGATGACCTGCCCGGGTTACGGCGACTATCCCGTCCATTTCAAGGAGATTGACGTTCGTCAGAGCTTCTCCTTCGGCCATATCGGCAAGGAATACCTCGACGGGGCATTCGAGAGCTTCATCCCCTTCAACCACGCGGGCACAATCGTGGAATGGCGCGTCGCCAAGGGCGGCGCTGCGGTTGCGACGATCCTGCGCTGGATCATCGAAAACCCGGATCCGAAGACCGGGGAATCGGTCCCCGCGCTGGAAGGGCAGGTTCTCGTCATTTCCAAGGTGGCAGAGAAGCATAACGGCAAGGGCTGCGTCGCCGGCTATGTCGACGCGCTCGCCAACCCTGATCCCAACACGATCGCCCGCAGGATCGCCGACGAGGTTGCGCCGACATTTCGCTGCGGCGTCGATAAGGCGCAATTCCACGGCAAGCGCGGCGACAAGGCCGCCGAAACCAACAACGAACTGCCGGAATGATGCTGGAAGGTGCCGCTACCGCAAAAGCCCCCAAGGCCCTGCGCTTTCGGCGTCAGTTCCAGGCGAAGCCGACCTTCTTGAGGTGCTTGTCACCGAAATCTTCCATGCCTTCGGCAATATCGCTGCCGCCGGCGCCCTGGAAGAACTGATAGGCGTGATCGCTGTCCTCCAGGCACCAGACGACCAGTCCCTGGCAGCCGAGCGAGCGCAGCAGGCTCTTGGCTTCGCCGAACAGAACCCGTCCAAGGCCGATGCCCTGGTATTCCGGACGCAGGTAGATCTCGTAGATTTCGCCTTCCTGCGGCAGCGCCTTGGCGCGGCTGAGGCCGAGAGTGGCATAGCCGGCAATCGTTCCCGCGACGTCCACGACCAGCAGGGTCGCCGGACCGCGCGTCGCCTTGCGCCACCAGACTTCGTCTCGACGATTGACCATCTGGATCAGCGGGCGGTGCGGAATGATGCCGCCATAGGTCTGCAGCCATGAAACGCGATGCACGTCGGCAATTGCCGCCGCCTCTTGCGGTTCTCCAGGCCTGACCTCGATCGAAACAGTCTTCATGACTCACGACTCTAAACACACACAGGGCGAACAGGAATCCCGCCCGGGAGCCGCGTCGCGTTAACCCACAGGCAACTTTAACGGCATCCTGTGGAAGGTTAACGCCTTTTTAACTTTATCCGCAAGCCGCCCCCCGCTGGCACACACAGCAAAAAACCCCGGATCGCTCCGGGGTTTTGAAAATTGCTGGTTTTTGTCGGAAGGGCTTAAGCAGCGCCAGCCGTGCGCGACTTCTCGAAGCGCTTGCGGTCGTTCGAGTCGAGGTACATCTTGCGAAGACGGATCGACTTCGGCGTGACTTCGACCAGCTCGTCGTCCTGGATCCAGGACAGCGCCCGCTCGAGCGTCATGCGGATCGGCGGCGTCAGCTTGACGGCTTCGTCCTTGCCCGATGCGCGCATGTTGGTGAGCTTCTTGCCCTTCAACACGTTGACTTCGAGGTCGTTGTCGCGCGTGTGGATGCCGATGATCATGCCGGCATAGACCTTTTCGCCGGCTTCGATGATCATCGGGCCGCGGTCTTCCAGGTTGAACATGGCATAGGCGACCGATTCACCGGCATCGTTGGAGAGCAGCACGCCGTTGACGCGGCCACCGATCTCGCCCTTGTACGGCTGGTAGGCGTGGAACAGACGGTTCATGACCGCCGTGCCGCGCGTATCCGTCAAGAGTTCCGACTGGTAGCCGATCAGGCCACGGGTCGGAGCGAAGAACACCAGACGGACGCGATTGCCGCCGGACGGACGCAGCTCGACCATCTCGGCCTTGCGCTCGGACATCTTCTGAACGACGACACCCGAATGCTCTTCGTCGACGTCGATGACCACTTCTTCGATCGGCTCGAGCAGCTGACCGTTGTCATCCTTGTGCATGACGACGCGCGGACGCGAAACGGCAAGTTCGAAGCCTTCACGACGCATGGTTTCGATCAGAACTGCGAGCTGCAATTCGCCGCGACCGGAGACGAAGAACGAATCCTTCTCGGAGGATTCCTCGATCTTCAGCGCAACGTTGCCTTCCGCTTCCTTGAACAGGCGGTCGCGGATGACGCGGCTCGTGACCTTGTCGCCTTCGGTGCCGGCAAGCGGGCTATCGTTGACGATGAAGGACATGGTGACGGTCGGCGGGTCGATCGGCTGTGCCGTCAGCGCTTCGGTGACCGTCGGGTCGCAGAAGGTGTCGGCGACGGTGCCCTTGGTCAGGCCGGCGATGGCGACGATGTCACCTGCATGCGCTTCTTCGATCGGCTGGCGCTCGATGCCGCGGAAAGCGAGGATCTTCGAGATGCGGCCGGTTTCAAGCAGCTTGCCGTCCTGGCCGAGAACCCGGACCGGCTGGTTCGGCTTCAGCGAACCCGAATGGATGCGGCCGGTGATGATGCGGCCGAGGAAGGGGTTTGCTTCGAGGATCGTGCCGATCATGCGGAACGGGCCTTCGGCAACCGTCGGCTCGGGAACGTGCTTGAGCACGAGGTCGAGAAGCGGCGCCATGCCCTGATCCTTCGGACCTTCAGGCGCAACGTTCATCCAGCCATCGCGGCCCGAACCGTAGAGGATCGGGAAGTCGAGCTGCTCGTCGGTGGCGTCGAGGTTTGCAAAGAGGTCGAAGACTTCGTTGATGACTTCTTCGTGGCGTCCGTCCGGGCGGTCGATCTTGTTGATCGCGACGATCGGCTTCAGGCCGACCTTCAGCGCCTTGCCGACGACGAACTTCGTCTGCGGCATCGGGCCTTCGGAGGCGTCGACGAGAACGATGGCGCCGTCCACCATCGACAGGATGCGCTCGACTTCGCCGCCGAAGTCGGCGTGGCCGGGGGTGTCGACGATGTTGATGCGCACGCCCTTCCACTCGACCGACGTCGCCTTGGCGAGAATGGTGATGCCGCGCTCTTTTTCGATGTCGTTGGAGTCCATGACGCGTTCGGCAACGCGCTGGTTTTCGCGGAACGAGCCCGACTGCTTCAGAAGCTCGTCGACAAGGGTCGTTTTCCCATGGTCGACGTGCGCGATAATCGCGATGTTACGAATGCTCATTTTTCGTCTCGGAAGGTTTAGGGCACGCCCCAATGGGCCACGCCGCTTTTTCAATGGTCGGGCTCATACAGGTTTTTTTGCGATTGCGAAAGGGGGGCGTGCGCAAGAGACCGGCGCCGAAGCCCCGACAGGCCATGGGTTTGCAACCGGAAAGGGTCGCGCCAACCGGCTCTGGAAAGGGATCAGTCAAAGCCAGAACGGTCATGCGACAGCGGCCGGATCGAGCGTCACGCGCCACAGTTCCTGGTCTTGCCGATCCATCAGGCGCACGGTCATCTGCTTCGTCTGGCCATTGATATCGACGATGCCGAAGAACTGCAGGCCGGCCGACGGCGGCAGGTTGCTGTCGGCGCCTCCGCCCGATGCCTTGATGAAGCGGACATCAGGGCCGAACGTCACGTCCAGCTCCTTTGGACCATAGGTTCCGGAATGCAAGGGACCGGAGACGAACTCCCAGAACGGCAGGAAATCCTTGAAGGCCGCCCGCGACGGATCGTAGTGATGCGCAGCGGTGTAATGCACATCCGCCGTCAGCCAGACGAGGTTGTCGATGGCATTGTCCCTGATGAAGCGCAGCAGGTCTGCGAATTCGGTTTCGCGTCCCGTCGGCGGACCATTGTCGCCGTTGGCGATGGCATCGGAGCCGCGCCGGTTGGCATAGTCGTCCCAGACGACGAGGCCGATGGGCATGTCGCAGGCGATCACTTTCCAGACGGCCCGCGAGGCGGCAAGCTCCCGTTTCAGCCAGTCCGCCTGGCGCCAGCCGAACAGGCCGCCATCCCCCTCCCCCTGGTTGGGGCCACGGTAGGAGCGGAGATCGACGAAGAAGACATCGAGCAGCGGACCGTAGGCGATCTTGCGGAAGATGCGGCCGGGCTGGGTCGGGACGTTGCGGATCGGCGTCATCTCGTTGAACGCCCGGCTGGCGCGGGCCGCATAGACGGCCACGTCTTTTTCCTGGTAGCGCGGATCGTCTCTGAGGTCCGTCGACGCCGACCAATTGTTCAAAACCTCGTGGTCGTCCCATTGATAAAAGGTCGGGCAGACGGCGTTGAGGTCACGCACATGGCTGTCGAGAAGATTGTACTTCCACTGGCCACGATATTCTTCGAGCGTTCGCGCCACGTCGCGCTTCTCATGCGTCACCACCCGGTTCTTCCAGATGCCACCGTCGCGCAAGGGTATCTCGTCGGGAATGGGGTTGTCGGCATAGATCGTGTCGCCGGAATGGATGAAGAAATCCGGCTCGTGCAGACGCATCGTCGAATAGGTCTTCATGCCGACGTCGTCGATGCCCCAGCCCTGGCCGGCCGTGTCGCCGGACCAGACGAAGCGGATCGAGCGCTTGCGCAAGGGTGCTGTGCGAAACCGGCCGATCACCGGCTCGGACACCCGGTTGACGTCGTAGAGATCGGTCGCGGTGAAGCGGTAGAAGATGTCCTGGTCGGGCAGGAGATCGTCGAGCGAACACTTCACCGCGCAATCCGTCTGCGGTGTCGCGGTGAGATCGGCGAGACGAACCGGATTGGAAAAGCTTTCGGTCGTCGAGTACTCCAGGCTTACCCGCGACGGCCGGTCGACCCGCGTCCACACCATGCCGGAGCGTGTGTCGACATCCCCCGACTGGACACCATGGATGAATTCCGGCCGGCCGTAACCGCGGGCATAGAACGGTGTCGCAAGACCGGAGGACGCGACAAGGCCGGCGGCACCGGCGGATAAAAGAAAGGAACGACGGGACAGCGTGGTGAGGATTTCGGCCAAACAAGCCTCCGGTTCGAGCCTCGCGAAAGCGAATTTCGCGTGTCGGACCTTTGGCTGCCCGCATGTCAGCGCGTTGACAGAGGCATGAAACAATTTGAACGGTTTCGCGACAATTCGGTGAAAGTCTGCCTTGCAGCGCTTAACGGTAAGCCGCCCCGGCACCTTCACGGCGGCGCCATTTCGACAACCTCTCGTCTTGACGTAACGCCGGCTGGAACACTAAGGGTAGCGCCGACGGTTCCCCGAAGGATGACTCTAACGGGGATTAATAGGGAACACGGTGAGGACGACCCAATAGGGACCGAGACCGTGGCTGCCCCCGCAACTGTAAGCGGAATGCCGGACACCCAAGTGGCGCGACAGCGCGCCATGCCACTGCGATCGCGTCAGACGCGTTGCGGGAAGGCAGGTGGAAGGCGCTTGATCCGCGAGCCAGGAGACCTGCCGTCAAGCAGAAGATCCAACGTCACGGGCGGGGTTGCCCGGAACAGGAGTTGTCCATGATCCGCATACCCGGCGGCTTTGCGCCCTCTTTTCCCGTTCTTCTCGACGTTTGCGATCGTTTGTCTCCCGAAATCCGACCGGCCGGCTGTCGCCGCTTCGGCTGACCCTTCGCAAGCTCACGAGAAGAGAGAATTCCCTTGAAAGCCATTTTCAATGCCGTCGGGCGCTATTGCCCATCCCTTGCCGTTTCCGTGTCCCTGCTTTTGACCGTCGCTCCCACGACCGCTCTTGCGGCCGCGACGAGCTACCCCCTGACCTTAAAGAATTGCGGCCAGGAGGTTACCTTTAAGGCGGCGCCGACGCGCACCGCCTCGATCGGTCAGAGCACCACGGAAATTCTTTATCTTCTCGGCCTCGCGGACAAGGTCGTCGGCACAGCCGTGTGGATCGGCCCTGTTATCGACGGCTACGAGGACGTCAACGCCAAGGTGCCGCGACTTGCCGATAACGACCCGAGCTTCGAAAGCGTCGTTGCCACCAAGCCGGATCTCGTCACCGCGCAGTTCCAGTGGCATGTCGGGCCGGAGGGCATCGTCGCCACGCCGAAGCAGTTCACCGAACTGTCGATCCCCGTCTATGTCTCGCCGGCCGATTGCGCCGCCAAGGACAATTCCGCCGGTGGCGACGGCGTACGCCACAATGCCTTTTCGATGGACCTGATCTACCAGGAGATCACTGAGCTCGCCGAAATCTTCGACGTGCAGGATCGTGGGCAGGCCCTGATCGCCAAGCTGAAGGCCCGCGAAGAAGCTGCCCGCAGCAAGATCGCCAATGCCGACGGCAAGCTGTCGGCCGTCTTCTGGTTCTCCAGCGCCGAAATGGACATCGATCCCTATGTCGCCGGCACCAACGGCGCGCCCGGCTACATCCTGTCGGCGCTCGGCATCAAGAATGTCGTGTCCACCGAAGAGGAATGGCCGACCATCGGCTGGGAAACCATCGCCAAGGCCGACCCGAAGATCGTGGTCATCGGCAAGATGGATCGCCGCCGCTTCCCCGCCGACGACTGGGAGCTGAAGATGAAGTTCCTGAAGTCCGACCCGGTCACCAGCCTGATGCCGGCGGTCAAGGCCGACCATATCGTCATCATGGACGCCCAGGCGATGAACCCGACGATCCGCACGATCGAGGGCATCGAGGTGCTGGCCGACGCGGTCGAAAAAGCCGGCCTGGCGAAGTGAGGTCAACACCTCCAGCGATCAACCGCGCGGGCGCCGTTTCGACGGCGCTCGCACTGCTCTTTCTGGCGCTGGCCCTTGGTGCCGCCATCGGCGAGACCGCGATCCCGCTCGACGTCGTGGGAAAAACCGTCGCCAACCGTCTTTGGGGCGCCGGATATCCGCTCGATGCGATCGACGAGGGCATCGTCTGGAACTATCGCCTCAGCCGCGCTGTCGTGGCCGCCTGCTGCGGCGCAGCACTTTCGCTCTGCGGCGTCGTCCTGCAGGCGCTGTTGCGCAATTCCCTGGCCGATCCCTATATCCTCGGCATCTCCGCCGGCGCATCGACCGGTGCCGTCGCAGTCGCCATTCTCGGCATCGGCGCAGGCATGCTGACGCTGTCGCTCGGCGCCTTCTTCGGCGCGGTCTTCGCCTTCGCGCTGGTCTCCCTCCTGGCACTCAGGGCCGGCCGCGGCACCGGCGCCATCACTCTGGCCGGCGTTGCCGGCTCGCAGCTCTTCAACGCGCTCACCTCCTTCATCGTCACCAAATCGGCCAATGCCGAGCAGGCCCGCGGCATCATGTTCTGGCTGCTAGGCAACCTCTCTGGCGTGCGCTGGCCTGATGTGGCGCTGGCCTTGCCGGTGGCGATTGGCGGCCTGCTTGTCTGCCTCTGGCATGCCCGCGCGCTCGACGCCTTCACCTTCGGCGCCGAATCGGCCGCCTCGCTCGGCATCCCGGTCAAGCGGGTCTACATCATCCTGATTTCGGCAACCGCGCTGATGACGGCGGTCATGGTCAGCATCGTCGGCTCCATCGGCTTCGTCGGCCTCGTCATACCGCATGCCGCACGCTTCCTGGTCGGCGTGCGCCACGGCCTGCTGCTGCCGGCAGCAGCGCTCACTGGAGCGATCTTCATGATAGCCGCCGACATCTTGTCGAGGGTCATCATTCCCGGCCAGGTGCTGCCGATCGGCGTAATCACGGCCCTCGTCGGCGCGCCGGCCTTCGCGCTGATCCTCAGTCGCGGCAGGGCCGCGTCATGAGCCTCAAGGCCGAAACCGTCTCCTGGTCGGCCGGCGGCCGCGTGATCGTCGATGCCGTCGATCTCGAGGTGATGCCCGGAGAATTCCTCGGGATCATCGGTCCGAACGGATCCGGCAAGACCAGCCTGATCTCGCTGCTCGCCGGCATCCGCCCGCCGAAATCCGGCAGCGTCAGCCTCGAAGGGCGGCCGTTTGCCAAGACGACGCGACGAGACATCGCTCAACGCATCGCGCTGGTCGAACAGCAGGCGGAAACCACCGAACGCATCACCGCCCGCCAGGCGGTCGAGCTTGGCCGCACCCCGCATCTCGGCGCGCTTTCGCCCTGGTCGATCTGCGATACCGGTATCGTCGACCGCGCGCTTGCGCATGTGGGCATGAGCGATTTTGCCAGCCGCATGTGGCACACACTCTCCGGCGGCGAACGCCAGCGATTGCACATCGCCCGGGCTCTCGCGCAACAGCCACAGATCCTGCTGCTCGACGAGCCGACCAATCACCTCGACATTCACCACCAGATCGGTCTGCTCGAGCTCGTGCGTGGGCAGCCGCTGACGGTCGTGGCCGCCCTGCACGATCTCAACCACGCCGCCGTCTTCTGCGACCGCATCGCCGTCATGGATCGCGGCCGCATCGTGGCCCTCGGCACCCCGACGGAGATCCTGACGGAAGACCGCATCTTCACGGTCTTCGGGGTCGCCGCGACGGTCGAGCACGACGAGGACGGCTCGTGCTTTGTGCGCTACCGGCGCCCGCGACCAAAACTGCATTTGATATCCGACACGATGAAGAGACATGACAATGCGCGTTAAACTCGCCGCCGTCCTTATTGCCTTCGGGCTTGCTGCCGCTCCGGCCTTCGCCGAAACCATCGAGGTCAGGATGCTCAATCGCGGCCAAAACGGCTCTATGGTGTTCGAGCCCGACTATGTCGAGCTGAAGCCCGGCGACAGCATCAAGTTTCGGGTCGGGCATAAGAGCCACAACGCCGCCTCGATCGAGGGCATGGTCCCTGACGGCTACGCCGGCTTCAAGGGCCAGATCAACGAGGAGATTGAGGTCACCTTCGACACGACGGGCTTCTACGGCATCAAGTGCTCGCCGCATTTCGCCATGGGCATGGTGATGCTGATCAAGGTCGGCGAGGTCGAACTGACCGAAGCCTTCCGCAAGGCCGAAGTCCCCGGCCGCGCGCGCGGCCGTTTCGACGCGATCTTCGCCCGCATGGACCAGGCCAAGGCAGCGCAATGAACCCAGCGGCTGAGGCAACCGGACCCGACCTTCGAAGAAATTTCGACCTCAAGGATGAGATCCGCGACTACTGGTCGAAGCGTTCCGAAACCTTCGACCTCGCCTTCGGCCATCGCATCCCGCCGGGTCCGGAATTTGCCGCCTGGCAGCAACCGGTGCGCGCCTTTCTCGGGGATGAGCCGCTGCGCGTGCTCGAACTCGCCTGCGGCACCGGCGAGGTGACGCGGCTGATCCACGACCTCGGCCACGACGTCACGGCGCTCGATTTCTCCGAGGCGATGCTTGCCGTCGCCCGGAAAAAGCACGCGGGCAAACCACGCCTGCGCTTCCTGCTTGCCGATGCGGAAAACACCATGGAGCCGGACGAGCGCTATGACGCCATCGTCTGCCGCCATCTGGTCTGGACGTTGACCGAGCCGCAGGCGACGCTTGGCGAATGGTTCCGCTTGCTGAAGCCCGGCGGCAAGCTGCTGGTTTTTGACGGCGACTGGGCGAAGCCGACCGCAGTTGGGCGCTTGGCGACCTTTGCGATCCGCCAGATCGATCGGGTGATCGGTCCCGACAATCACTACGACGGTGCGCTCAGCGATCGCCATGCAACGATCATGCAGAACCTGCCCTTCGCCGACGGCCTGACGGTCGAAACCTTGATGCCGATGATGAAATCGGCCGGCTTCCAGACCATCGAGCACGCATCCCATCAGCCGATCGCGGCCGCACAGCGTAAAACCGCAAACCTGCGCAACCGCCTGCGCACCTTCGTCTATCGCCGGTTCATTGTCTGCGCGCACAAGCCCGGCTGAATGGCCGGGTTGCACGGGCAGCACGCCAGCAACCGCATGGCATTTGCCGAAAGCCCTGCTATGAAGATTGCCGTCTTGGCTGACGGCCAATTTTGCGCCGTGGACCGGACGAAAAGAATCAATTCGCCGCCCGGCGACGTCAGATACCGGCAGGTTCCTCATCGTGTCCCAATCGACAACTCCCGTACGCGACCATCTCGAACAAATCCTGGCGAGGCTCGATGCCCGCCGGGATAACGAGAAGACCTATGTCAAACTCTACGCCGAAAGTGCCCGCGCCGAGGCCGATGCCGCCGATCGCCGCCGCCAGATCGGCGCCACCCTTGGCCCGCTCGACGGCAGGATCGTTTCGATCAAGGATCTCTTCGACATCGCCGATGAACCGACGCTCGCCGGCTCGATCATCAAGCGCACGGCAGCCGTGCCGCAACAGGACGCCGTTATCGTCAAGCGCTTGCGTGCCGCCGGCGCCGTGATCGTCGGCAAGACCCATATGACCGAATTCGCCTTCACCGCGGTCGGCCTCAACCCCCATTATCCGGTGCCCGGCAACGCGACCGATGAAAGCCTGATCCCCGGCGGCTCGTCCTCGGGTGCTGCGGTTGCAGCCGCCGAAGGCACCTGCGACATCGCCATCGGCTCCGACACCGGCGGCTCCGTGCGTATCCCGGCGGCGTTGAACGGGCTTGTCGGCTTCAAGCCGACCGCCAGCCGCGTCTCCCTTGACGGCGCATTCCCGCTTGCCCCCAGCCTCGATTCGATCGGCCCACTGGCTTACAGCGTTGCCGATTGTGCAGCGGCCGATGCCATTATGGCCGGCGAAACGGCGACAACGCTTGTAGCCCGACCGGTGGCCGGCCTGCGCATCGGCGTGCCGCGCGGCCAGCTTCTGGCCGGCCTCTCCACCGCGATTGCCGCGGCCTTCGAGGCCAGCCTCGACCGCCTCGTTGCCGCTGGGGCCGACCTTGTCGAATGCAGCATCGACGATCTGATCGACCGCTTGCGGCAAGCAACCGCGATCGGCTCGATCGCTGGCCTCGAGGCAAGCCGTGTGCATGCCGACTGGCTCTCGGATGAGGCGGCACCCGTCGATACCAGGGTTTCGTCGACGCTCCGGCGCCGTTTGCTGACACCGCAGGCCGCACTCGATGCGCTGCTGGAAACGAGAGCAGGTTTGGCACGCGCCATGGACGAACGGCTTTCAGCCTACGACCTAATCGTCTTGCCGACGACGCCGATCGCCGCAGTGTCGATCGCCTCGGTGGAGACGAATGAGACGGAATATGATCGCGTCGAAGGCCTGCTCTTGCGCAACTGCCAGGTCGCAAACCAGTTCGACCTCACTGCCATAACGCTACCGATGCCGGGACTGACCCGCCCTGCAGGGCTGATGCTGGTGGGCAGGAATGGAACGGACAGGACGCTGCTGGCGACTGCTGCCTCGGTGGAAACGCTGTTGCAGGGCAACTGAGGCGGCCAGAGTCAAGGCAAGAGTGCAACGGTTGGGGCGGCCGACATGAGGCCGCTCTTGCGGTATCCGCCTGACATGTAGCCGACGAACCTCTTCTGGTTGCGACCGTTTGCGGACAGCCTCCACCGACTGAGTGCAGCGGTGGAGCTTTGGTGACGAGCGAAGGTTTTCGCCTCGCCTCAGTGCATCGTTTCGCCGAAAACCTCATCGCGAAGGATGCGGAACGCATCTTCGAGCGCTGCAACCAGCACATTGGTCAGCTCTTCGCCGTCATTGTTGGTGAGGAAGAGGGCAACAGCCGCATCCTGCGGATCGGCATAGTGCTCGACATCGTTTGACATATCATTGTCCTTTGTTCGCCGTGTCACATCCCGGCTCTTGGCGCGATGGTATGGGGGCCGACTTGTGCAAAGCTGGACGAACCAATTGGTGCCTCACGCGCTGCTCGGCGACTTCGCGCATTTCCGCCCAATCGCCTCTGTTTCAGGCACTCACAGACTCTCAGGGCAGGCAAGCTGCCCTACGCGACACGGGGTATCGCCTTTTTTGCTCGCCCTTGCCCCCCGCGGCGCGCTAGAGGACGCGGGAGATGAACGTCGGAACTGAAAATGTCGAAGAAGCCGAAGCGCGATAACGCCCATTACGAGCAGCGATTGAAGGCGGAATTTCCCGACATCTACGGCGACGTATTGGCGGGCAGGATCTCCTCCTTGCGCAAGGCGCTTGTCATTGCCGGCCTGAAGCCGCAGCGCACCCGCCTGGAGAAACTGAAGAATTCGTGGGCAAAGGCGACACCCGGCGAGCGCGAGGGCTTCCTCACATGGCTGACGATATCAGGCGTGCTGCCCACGGCCTCTCAATCGCCGGTCGCCGACACTGCTTCTCTTCCCCCGCTCCCGGCAGGAGCCCCCATCGCCAGTGGCCGTTATCTGCTTCCTTCCACGATCACGCGCATCAAGGCGATCATGGCGAAACGCCGGCTGAAGCCCGACGACGTCATGGGTGAGATGGGCTTTTTGTCCGACGGGCAATCCCTCGCCCGGGCCCTTGCCAAAAACGCAAGCCTGAGGCTCGCGGTGATTGCCGGACTGGAGGCATGGCTGCGCACGCATGAAGACTGACCTGGACATCGAGGCCTGGCGCCGGGATCTGGCACGCGTTTATTACCGGTCGTTGAACCTCGGGTGAGCGCGGCGCAGCTGTCTGTGCGTTGAAATATGTCGTCGATAGGCAGAGGGGAGCAAATGACGCCCCGCCAAAACCGGTTGCAAATGTTCCGGAGCATCGTTCTGTGGCGGCCCTCTGAGAAAAGAGGCGGACAGGCAGTAGCGGCGAAGCAATGCAGGCGCCCTTTCGCATTGGCGGCGGTCCCCTGTTTCCAAAGGTTGCCAAGAACTGGCGCAATACATCCACAGGTGCTAATATTTTGGCGCCTAGGGTTCCTGGCAAACAAATCTCGCAGTCGATAATCACATAAACGCGAATTGCTTGCAGCCAATTGCCGCGCCGTCGAGCCCCGCTCGACGAGCAGAGTCGTTTTTCGACGACATCAACGTGGAGGAAAAGCCAATGGCCAGCAATCTTGTTTCCTACATCGCGCAGATGCTTACCCCTGACATGATCGCACGCATCGCCGCCGCACTCGGCCTCGATAGCAGCAAGGTGCAGGGCGCTGTCGCCGCTGCCGTGCCGGCAGTGCTCGCCGGACTGACCGGCGTAGCCTCCCAACCGGGCGGCGCGCAAAAAATCGCCGACACCGCCAAGCAGCAAGGCGGATCGCTCGACAATCTCATGGGAATGCTTGCAGGCGGCGACCAGACATCGCTTGCCCAGAGCGGATCACAGATCATTTCATCGCTGTTTGGTGCCAAGGACGGCAGTGCGCTTGCAAACGCCATCGGCGGCGCTTCCGGCATTGATCAAAGAGCGAGCGGCTCGCTGCTTGCAACACTTGCCCCCCTCGTCATGGGTGGTCTCGCCCGGCAAAGCGGCGGCGACCTGAGCGCCAACGGCATTGCCGGGTTGCTCGCCAGCCAGAAGGACAACATCGCCGCCGCGTTGCCGGCGGGCGTCCGGGAGATGCTTGGAGGCACGGGCCTACTCGGTTCACTCGGCTCGCTCGGCGCATCGGCGCAGTCCGCTGCCGCCTCCGCCACCCAAGCGGCCAACCAGGCTGCCCGCAGCGCCACCGCCTCGGCCGCCGCGGCAAGCGCCACCAGCCAACGCGCGGCAGCGGCCGCGGCTCCGGCCTCGTCGCGCAACTGGCTCTATTGGGTGATCGCGGCGCTTGTGCTGGCGGGCCTGCTTTTCTACCTCTTCGGGCGGCCTGGCGAAAAGGTCGTGCCTCAGGCGGCGGCACCCGAGCAGGTCACGCCGCAGGCCGCTACGCCTGAGCCGAACCTGACCGTGGGCGGCATCGATGTCGGCCAGCAGGTGCGGGACGGCTTGGCCAGCCTGCAGACGACGCTGGCAGGCGTTACCGACGCCGCATCCGCGACCGCCGCCCTCCCGAAGCTCGAGGACGTCTCGACCGGGCTCGACAAGGTCACCGGCGTGGCCGGGCAGCTCTCTGCCGAGCAGAAGGCGGCGCTTGGCGCCCTCGTCACCCCGATGATGTCGACGCTCAATGGTCTGTTCGACAAGGTGCTCGCCATTCCCGGCGTTTCGGACATCCTGAAGCCGACGATCGACGGGCTGAAGACGAAGCTCGCGGCCCTTTCGGCCTGATGGTTGCACGCAATCGCCCATAGCCGGCGCCCCGTTTCGGGGGCACCGGCAATCCCTGTCCTTCTCAAGACATCGAACGATGGAGGCTCAGCCATGGCTGACAAATCGACATTCACCCCGGACGAATGGACGCTGCTTCTGGAAAGCGTGATGATGGCGGGCATAGCCGTGACCGCGGCCGAGCCAAGCGGGCTCTGGGGCATGCTGAAGGAGGGCCTTGCCAATAGCAGCGCGCTGCTGCAGGCAAAGACAGACGCGGCGGCAAATCCGCTCGTCAAAGCGCTCGTCGCCGATTTCGAGACGTCGCAGGGGCGAACCACGGCCCGAGACGGCCTGCAGGCCAAGCTGAAAGGCGCCAAGCCCGAGGAGATGAAGGCCCGGTGCATCGAGACGCTGCAACAGGCCCGCACGACCGTCGAGGCGAAGGCCCCCGGCGACGCCGCCGCTTTCACCGCATGGCTCTACCAGATCAGCCAACGGGTCGCCGAAGCGGCGAAGGAAGGCGGTTTCCTCGGCTTCGGCGGCGTGGCGGTGAGCGACGCGGAGAAGGCGACCCTGTCGGAAATATCAACGGCACTGAAAGTCGCCTGACGTCCGTTCAGGAAGCGCGAAGCGGGTTTCCGTCCGCACAGGCCGAAACAAGGAAATCGAACGTTCGCGCTTCCGTTCGGAACCGCGCTTGAACATCAATGCGGCCAACAGCCAGCCGTCGCCTGAGTTAGCTCTGGCGAGCCGGAAAAAATTTGGGCTAAGGCAGGATCGAAGTCCCGATGGCGGAGAGGGTGGGATTTGAACCCACGATACCCTTGCAGGTATGCCGCATTTCGAGTGCGGTGCATTCGACCACTCTGCCACCTCTCCGCATAGTCGGTCGGCGCTTGTTCGGCGCGGTCGGGTTCATAGCGGCAGATTCGGGTGCTGGCAAGGGCCTCGATGAAGATTATCCAATGTGGCGCGTGGCTTCTTCTTGACAGAAGGGAGCGTTTCCCTTAATTCGCGCAATGGAAGTGGTGTGGCTTGCCCTCACCGCAGCGGGTGTGATTTGCGCCCATTCACCGGCAGGGCCTCGGGAATGATCCCGAAAATCCTGCTCAAAATGTCGACTGACAAAAAGACGGCCTTGCCCCCTGGGGGTAAAGAGCCGGCCCGAACATGAAAGGATAAAGAATGTTCGCAGTCATCAAGACCGGCGGTAAGCAGTACCGCGTGGCAGCCAACGACGTCGTAACCATCGAAAAGCTGGAAGGCGTAGCAGGCGACAAGATTGAATTCACCGAGATCCTGATGGTCGGCGTCGGCGCCGATGCAACCATCGGCGCTCCGTTTGTCGAAGGTGCTGTCGTCAGCGCCGAAGTCGTTGAACAGGGCCGCGCCAAGAAGGTCATCGCCTTCAAGAAGCGTCGCCGCCAGAACTCCAAGCGCTCGCGCGGTCACCGCCAGCACCAGACGACCGTCCGCATCCTGGACATCGCTGCTGCCGGTGGCAAGGCAAAGAAGGCTTCCAAGAAGTCTGAAGCCGCCGCTGAAGCTGCAAACTGAGTTTTGGGATCGAAGGTTTAAAGGAGAACACCAATGGCACACAAAAAAGCTGGCGGTTCGTCGCGCAACGGTCGCGATTCTGAGTCCAAGCGCCTTGGCGTGAAGAAGTTCGGCGGCGAGAAGGTCATCGCCGGCAACATCATTCTGCGTCAGCGCGGCACCAAGTGGCATCCGGGCGCCAATGTTGGCCTCGGCAAGGACCATACGATTTTTGCGCTTACGGCGGGTAACGTGGACTTCCGTACGAAGGCCAATGGCCGCGTGTACGTGTCTGTAATGCCGAAAGCGGAAGCAGCGGAATAAGCCGGTAGCGCTCTAAAACAGCCGGCGTCTCATCGACCCGGCTGGCGCACCTGATGGTTCCAAGCCAGACCTGAAAAGGGGAGATGGGGCAATACCCAACTCCCCTTTTTCTCGTTCTGGAGGACGAACCATGCAAACCGAACTGTTGAGGGAAGACCAATCACGGTCTCCCGAACAAAGGCTGAGGCCCCAGAGGTCAAGGACCGATTGCCCGATATTGCTGTCACCCCGGCTCGTTCTGCGCGCGCCCCATGAAGACGATATCGACGCCCTTGCCCATCTTGCCAACAACGCCAATGTCGCGACCATGGTCTCGCGCATGCCGCACCCGTATACGACGGCCGACGCCGCCGATTTCGTGCGACGCGCGAAAGCCGGCACGATTGGCAAGTGCGTCTACGCAATTACCAAAGCGGACAATGGCGCATTCTTGGGTTGTTGCGGTATCGAGCCGCATCCCGATGGCAAGACGGCTGAACTCGGTTACTGGCTGGGCGAGCCCTATTGGAACCAGGGCTATGCCACGGAAGCCGCCCAGGCGCTGACCGACATGGCCTTCCGCACCCGCGACATCGACCAGATCGACGCGCGCTGCAGGGTCATGAACCTGGCATCGCGCCGGGTCATCCAGAAGTGCGGCTTCCAGTTCCAGGGCAGCGGCATGGTCGGCAGCCTGGCACTCGGCGGATCGATCTCGGTCGAATGGTACCGGCTCGACCGCAAGACCTGGGTTTCCTTGAGAAGCTGGGGAGGCATGCGATGAACGCGCTGACCTCCGATCGGTCGCACACCGCCGTTCGCCCCGGTCCCGGCCCGTGCCCTGTCATCGCGACCGGGCGCCTGGTGCTGAGACCACACCGGCTGGATGATGCCGAGGCGATCGCCCAGTCGCTGGCCGACTTCCAGGTAGCGCGCATGCTCGCGCGCGTGCCGGCACCCTACGATCAGCAGGATGCGTTCGATTGGCTGACACGCCAGACCTCCGGGCTCACCCCCGACTGGACACTGGCGATCACCACCGGCGACGACGTGCACATCGGCTGCATCGGCATCGAACTGATGCACGGCCAGTGGCATGTCGGCTACTGGCTGAACCGGTTCTACTGGGGCAAGGGCCTGGCGAGCGAGGCGGCCTATGCGGCGATCGAGCGCTTCTTCCGGCGCATGCCGGAGACAACCCTGCATTCCGGCGTCTTCGCCGACAATCCGGGGTCGCTCAAGGTCCAGGAGAAGCTCGGCTTCCAGATCACCGGATGCGCCCAAGTCTATGCGCTCGCCCGCAATGCGATGGTGGCGCATATCGAAACGCGGATGACCGCGGCAGATCTGCGCCGTCCACATTGAAAAGAAATGCCCCCCCCCGCGAGGCATGCCTTGGCGGGGGGCTTTGCTCATTCGAGTTCGAAGCCGATCGGCAGATGATCGGAGCCCTTGGCGTCATAGCCGGTCCAGGCATCCTTCAGCCGCGGCACCAGGCCCGCGCTGACGAAGGCATAATCGAGATGCATGCGCTTTTGAGGGTCCTCGGGATGAACCCAGCTATAGCTTTCCGGCGTCAGCCGACCGAGATGGGCGAGTGTATCGACCGGATTTTCGAGCCGGAGCGAGCGTCCGTAATAAGCGTCGCGCGACCCGACCATCGCACAGTATTCCGGTGTCTCCGGTTGCATGTTGAAATCGCCCATGACGACGAAATCTTCCGGATGCGGCGGCTCGGCCAAACCGAAATCGGAAGCTCCGGTAATGCCGCCGCCCTCGAGCGGATAGCCGAGCAGCCGTTCCTTGAGGAAGCGGATCTGGGCGATGCGTTCGGCGGGAAGAACGTGGTCGAGATGCACGGAATAGACGCGCAGCGGCCCATCCGGCGTGGCAATCAGCGCCTCGGTGGCGCCACGCTGCAGGTTCATCGGGCTGATGGTCCGAGTGCGGGGCAGCGAGATCAGCCGGGTCGACAGGATCGGCCAGCGCGACAGGATCATGTTGCCAAACTGGAAACGTCGGCTGACGGCGCGCCCGTCCTCGACCGAAGAACCGATATCGATGTCGCATGGGGCATGAAAGGTGGCGAAGTGACCGGGGAAGAGCGCTTCGAAACGGGCAACCAGATCGACGTGACCGTTGCGGTGAAAACCGCGCGTCACTTCCTGCAGCGCGATGATGTCGGCGCCGTCGAGCGACGCAGCGATGCGCTCGGGGTCAAACCGGCCGTCGAGACCGATGCCGTATTGGATGTTGTAGCTGGCAAAACGCACGATATTCTTTGACCTCTTGATGAACCGCCTATATCGATGGCGGCAAAATACGACCGCGCAAATACACAAAACAGATGGCAGACCCATGAAATTTCTCGACGAAACGAAAGTCTATATACGCTCCGGCGACGGCGGCGCAGGCGCCGTGTCGTTCCGTCGCGAAAAATTCATCGAATTCGGCGGACCTGACGGTGGCGACGGCGGCCGCGGCGGCGACGTCTGGGTGGAGGCCGTCAACGGCCTCAACACCCTGATCGACTTCCGTTACCAGCAGCATTTCAAGGCCAAGACCGGCACCCACGGCATGGGCCGCAACCGCACCGGCGCCGGTGGCGGCGACGTGACGCTCAAGGTTCCGGTCGGTACCCAGATCTTCGAGGAAGACAGCGAGACGCTGATCGTCGACATGGTCGCCGAAGGCCAGCGCTACCGGCTCGCCGCCGGGGGCAACGGCGGCTTCGGCAATGCCCATTTCAAGTCGGCCACCAATCAGGCGCCAACCTGGGCCAATCCCGGTCTCGAAGGCGAAGAAAAGACCGTCTGGCTCAGGCTGAAGCTGATCGCCGACGCCGGCCTCGTCGGCCTGCCCAATGCCGGCAAGTCGACCTTCCTTGCCGCCTGCACCCGGGCACGGCCGAAGATCGCAAATTACCCCTTCACCACCCTGCATCCGAACCTCGGCGTCGCCACCATCGATGGCAATGAGTTCATCATCGCCGACATTCCCGGCCTGATCGAAGGTGCGCATGAAGGTGTGGGGATCGGCGACCGCTTCCTCGGCCATGTCGAGCGCACCCGCGTGCTGCTCCATCTCGTTTCCGCCCAGGAAGAAGACGTCGCCAAGGCCTACAAGACGGTGAAGCACGAACTCGAAGCCTATGGCGGCGGGCTCATAGACAAGCCAGAGATCGTCGCCCTGTCGCAGATCGACGTGCTCGACGAAGACGAGTTGAAGGTGAAGGCCAAAGCACTGGCAAAGGCCTGCGGCGAGCAGCCCCTTCTGCTGTCGGCCGCCACCAGCAAGGGCATGACCGAGGCACTGCGGGCGCTGCGCACCATCATTGTCGCAGCAAAGTCCGGAGAAGAAAGCGCCTGACATGACGAAGACCCGCAAGCCGCTTCAAAAGTATCGCCGGGTCGTCATCAAGATCGGGTCGGCGCTGTTGGTCGATCGCGCGACCGGGCTGAAAAAGGCCTGGCTCGACGCCATGTGCGCTGATATTGCCGCCCTCAGGTCCAAAGGTATCGACGTTCTCGTCGTCTCCTCCGGCGCGATCGCGCTTGGCCGCACGGTGCTGAAACTTCCCCCCGGCGCATTAAAGCTCGAGGAAAGCCAGGCAGCAGCAGCCGTCGGCCAGATCGCGCTTGCCCGCGCCTGGTCGGAAAGCCTTTCGACCGACGCCATCGTTGCCGGCCAGGTGCTGCTCACGCTCGGCGACACCGAAGAGCGCCGCCGTTATCTCAACGCCCGCGCCACGATCAACCAGCTCCTGAAGCTCGGCGCCGTGCCGATCATCAACGAGAACGATACGGTCGCCACCACCGAGATCCGCTACGGCGACAACGACCGGCTGGCCGCCCGCGTCGCCACCATGGTCGGCGCCGATCTACTCGTGCTGCTGTCCGATATCGACGGTCTCTATACGGCACCGCCGCATCTCGACCCCGACGCCCGCTTCCTCGATACGATCGCCGAGATCACGCCCGAGATCGAGGCGATGGCGGGCGGTGCGGCGTCCGAACTGTCGCGTGGCGGCATGCGCACCAAGATCGATGCCGGCAAGATCGCCACCACCGCCGGCTGCGCCATGATCATCGCCTCGGGCAAGCCCGATCACCCGCTGGCGGCGATCGAGAATGGCGCCCGCTCGTCCTGGTTCGCCCCGTCGGGCTCGCCGGTGACCGCGCGAAAAACCTGGATCGCCGGGCAGTTGCTGCCGGCCGGTACGCTTTCCATCGACGCCGGCGCTGAAGACGCCCTGCGCTCCGGCAAGAGCCTGCTACCCGCCGGCGTGCGCGAGGTGAAGGGTACGTTCAGCCGCGGCGACACCATTGCTATTCTCGGCGCCGCAGGGCGCGAGATCGCCCGCGGGCTTGCCGGTTACGATGCCGACGAGGCCCGCCAGATTGCCGGCAAGAAATCCGCCGAGATCGCCGCGATCCTCGGGTACGCCGGCCGCGCCGCCATGGTGCACCGCGACGATCTGGTGATGACCGGCAAGCGCGCCGACGAGAAGGACGGCCGGAGGGATGAAGTCCATGCTTGATGAAGTCAGGAAAACCGATGACGTCGAAAACGTCATGCTGGAGATAGGCCGCCGCGCGAAAGCTGCAAGCCGGCCGCTCGCCGTCGCCACCGCCGAACGCAAGCATGCGGCGCTGATCGCCATGGCCGAGACGGTCGTCAATCGCCGCGACGAAATTCTCGCCGCCAACGCCATCGACCTTGAAAACGCTCGTCAGTCCGGCGTCGCAGCGTCCTTCATCGACCGCCTGACGCTGACGGAGGGCCGCATCCGCGACATGGCCGACGGCATTCGCGCGATTGCCGAACTGAAAGATCCGGTCGGCGACGTCATCGCCGAATGGGACCGCCCCAATGGCCTGCACATCGAGCGCGTTCGCACGCCGCTCGGCGTCATCGGCGTGATCTATGAGAGCCGGCCCAACGTGACGGCAGACGCCGGTGCGCTCTGCCTGAAGGCCGGCAACGCCGTTATCCTACGCGGTGGATCCGACAGCTTCCACTCCTCGCGCGCCATCCATGCCTGCCTTGTCGAGGGATTGAAGGCTGCCGGCCTGCCGGAACATGCGATCCAGATGGTGCCGGTCGCCGACCGCGCCGCCGTCGGCGCCATGCTTTCGGGCCTCAGCGGCACCATTGACGTCATTGTTCCGCGCGGCGGAAAGAGCCTCGTCGCCCGGGTCCAGAACGAGGCGCGCGTGCCGGTGTTTGCCCACCTCGAAGGCCTCTGCCACATCTATGTCGACGCATCGGCCGATCTCGCCATGGCCGAAAGGATCGTCGTCAATGCCAAGATGCGCCGCACCGGCATCTGCGGCGCTGCCGAGACGCTGCTGATCGACAGCAATGCTGCGGACAGACTGGCAAAGCCGCTGCTTCAGGCGCTGCTTTCGGCCGGCTGCGAAGTGCGGGTGTCGAAGGAACTGGCTGGCAGCATCGACGGATTGAAGCCGGCGACCGACGCCGACTGGTCGACGGAGTACCTCGACGCGATCATCTCCGTCCGACTGGTGGACGGCATCTCCGGCGCGATCGAGCACATCAACACCTGGTCCTCGGCACACACCGAGGCAGTGATTGCCGAAGACCCAGTCGTGGTCGAACGTTTCTTTGCCGAGATCGACTCCGCCATCCTGTTGCACAATGCCTCCACCCAGTTTGCCGACGGCGGCGAATTCGGCATGGGCGGCGAGATCGGCATTGCCACCGGCAAGATGCACGCCCGCGGCCCTGTGGGCGTCGAGCAACTGACGTCGTTCAAATATCGCGTGCGCGGCGCCGGTCAGGTCAGGCCCTGACGTGACATCTTCGGACGTGAACGGCCGTTACCTGCGCATGCCCCATGTCGAAAGCGGCATGGTGGTCGGCCTGTTCGGCGGCTCGTTCAATCCGCCGCACGAGGGGCATGTGCTGGTTGCCGAAACGGCGATCCAGCGCCTCGGCCTCAACCAGCTGTGGTGGATGGTCACGCCAGGAAACCCGCTGAAGAACCACAATAATCTGGCGCCGCTTGCCGACCGCATCGCACTCAGCGAAAAGATCGCGCGCGATCCACGGATCAAGGTGACCGCCTTCGAAAAGGCGCTGGGACAGAGCTATACCGCCCGCACGCTTGCGATGGTCCAGGCGCGCAACAGCGATATTCGCTTCGTCTGGATCATGGGTGCCGACAACCTCAAGAGCTTTCACCGCTGGCAGAACTGGCATAAAATCGCCCGCACGTTTCCGATCGCCGTCATCGATCGGCCGGGCTCGACGCTTGCCTATCTGTCCTCGCGCATGGCAAAGACCTTCGACTACGCCCGCATTGACGAGGACGACGCTCGGCGCCTTGCTTTTCACCGGGCACCCGCCTGGACCTTCATCCACGGGCCGCGCTCTTCCATGAGTTCGACGGCCCTTCGGTCCGCCAGGACGGCGTGAAATCGAATGATTCATTTCTCGCGTCTTGAAACCGTTCTGGTTTGATGACTACATTTACTGACGGTTCGAGCGAAACAGTCGAATCGGAAGTGCCTGTTCTGTTCACTTGGAAAGGAAAGACCCTGACAACAGCACACGCCAAGGGATATGCGGCCTCCGCGTTCCCACGCAGCACGGGATCTAGCGACGAAGCCGCTGTCCGTGCGCTTAACCTGGTCCTCGAAAGCCTAGAGGACTCGAAGGCAGAAGATATCGTCACCATCAACATTGCCGGCAAGTCGGCGCTGGGAGACTTCATGGTCGTTGTCTCCGGGCGGTCGAGCAGGCATGTCGCGGCGATTGCCGACCACCTGACCACGGATCTGAAGGACGAGGGCTTCGGCAACGCCCGCGTCGAAGGTCTGGAAACAGGTGACTGGGTGCTGATCGATACCGGCGATGTGATCATTCACATCTTCAGGCCGGAAATCCGGGAGTTCTACAACATCGAGAAGATGTGGGCGACACCGGAAATCGAGGACGGCACGCTGCATTGAGACCGTCGGGTTCGTCGGACGTCTGAGCCGTCGCGCGAGCCGGGTTGCGGTCATGCATGTTGGGAATGTGGCTGTCATCGCCGAAACGGCGCATCACAGCCGAGATGATTGTTGCGACTGATCGTAGCTGCAGCGCCGCCCGTCCGGTATGACACCGCGAAGGTCGCTGTCAGGCTCTAGAGCGCTGCATGATCTTCTCCTTGAATCGATCCCGGTTTCAGGAGGTGTGCAACGCGCGGTCCAGCGCAGACGGAGACGATTGGCTCATGCGTATCGGACTTTTCGCAGTCGGCCGCCTCAAGGCGGGGCCGGAAAAGGACCTTGCGGCCCGCTACCTCGATCGTTTCGCCAAGGCCGGTCCGGCAATTGGGCTTGAGCTTTCCCGCGTGGTCGAAGTCAACGAAAGCCGCGCATCCAACGCCGACACGCGCAAGCGCGACGAAGCCACGCAGCTGGAAAAAGCGTTGACCGACGGCAGCCTCTTGGTGCTGCTCGACGAACGCGGCAAGGCGCTTGATTCCGAAGGCTTCGCATCGCTGCTCGGCACCTTTCGCGACAGTGGCAAACGCGACCTGATGATCGCCATCGGCGGCGCCGACGGGCTCGACCCGAGCCTTCATGCGCGCGCCGACGCCGTGCTTAATCTCGGCAAGATGACCTGGCCGCATCAACTGGTGCGCATTCTGATCGCCGAGCAGCTCTATCGCGCCGTGACCATCCTTTCCGGGCATCCCTACCACCGTGTCTGAGACATGGGCCCGCGCAGCGCGCGATAACGAGAATATGTGTTGGTCGCACCCCGCAAATCAGATTAGGCTTTTTGGCAAGAGCGTTTCACGCCCGGCAACACTGCCGGGCAAACGCTCAGAGGCATTGAAACTGCGCATGACGCTCTCCGTTACGAGGTTCCGGCTCGCGGATACGTGCGCAGGTATTTCCGGCTGGACGCCTAGGGACGAATGACGCGCCGAAGCATGATGAGCGCTTTCGAAAAAATCGGTGGCGATGCACGGCGGCCCGCCCGCGCTGCGGCGCTGCTGGCGCTTGGGCTTGCTGTCGCACTTCCCGCTTTCGCTCAGGATGCCCCGGCGACGCCTGGCACCTCTGGCGTGGATCAGCAGCAGGGGCCACCTGATCCGGCAGCAAACCTCACTCTTCGTCGCGACAGCACCCGCAGCGAACTCGATGCACTGTCGAAAACGATCACGCTGTCTCAGGAGCGTGCCGACGAGCTGGCGACAACCATTGCCGAGATCGACAAGAGCAATGAGGCGCTGCGCAGCGCCATCGTCGATTCCGCCAAGAAACGGCAGGATCTGGAACAGCAGATCGTCGACGGCGA
This sequence comes from Ensifer sp. GW821-FHT05G01, assembly GCF_059419585.1. Lineage (NCBI taxonomy): Bacteria > Pseudomonadati > Pseudomonadota > Alphaproteobacteria > Hyphomicrobiales > Rhizobiaceae > Ensifer > Ensifer sp. GW821-FHT05G01. The sequence goes on from NZ_JBWKSC010000005.1 coordinate 179,942, forward strand.
AAAGAAGCTGAGTGACCTACGCACCAAGGAAGACACTGTGCGTCGCTCGTTGCGCGCCCGGCGCGGTGTTCTGGCTGAAGTGCTCGCAGCCCTGCAGCGCATGGGCCGCAACCCGCCGCCGGCGATCCTGGTGACACCCGAGGACGCGCTCGGCTCCGTTCGCAGCGCCATTCTGCTCGGCGCCGTCGTGCCCGGCATTCGCGAGGAAACGGATAACCTTGTCGCCGACCTGAAGGCGCTTGCCGAGATCCGCGCCGGCATCGGCAAGCAGCGTGAAGAGCTGACGGCAGCGATGACGGCCAATGTCGAGGAGGAGCGTCGCATGTCGATGCTCGTCACGGAAAAAGAAAAGCTGCGCCAGAAGAGTGCGACCGAACTTGCCGCCGAGCAGCGGAAAGCCCAGGAGCTCGCCTCCCAGGCGACCAATCTTGAAGGGCTCATCGGTTCGCTCGAAAACGAAATCGCCTCGGTGCGCGATGCGGCGGCCGCTGCCCGCGCCCAGGAGGAAGAGCGCCTGCGCATGAGCGAGGCCGAGCGCGAAGCGGCGCGCGAGCTGGCGCGAAGCGCCGTGCCCGACAAAAACCGCATTGCGCCAGCATACGTCTTCTCGGAGCTGAGGAATAAGCTTGCCTATCCGGCCGCGGGATCGCTTTTGCGAAAGTTCGGTGATGCCGATGGTACAGGGCACTCCCTGCAAGGGATCATGTTGGAAACCAACCCCGGCGCGCTGGTGACTGCGCCGTCAGATGGCTGGATCGTCTATGCAGGCAATTTCCGCAGCTATGGGCAGATGATCATTCTCAATCCGGGCGACGGTTACCATGTGGTGCTGTCGGGGATGGAGACAGTGAGCGTGCAGACCGGGCAATTTGTCGTGGCGGGAGAACCGCTTGCGACGATGGGTGCAAAAAGAGTCGCAAGTGCTGCGGCCTTGGCGCTGGAAACGGACCGGCCGACGCTTTACATTGAATTCCGAAAAGACGGAAAACCGGTTGATTCCCGACCGTGGTGGACCGCAGCTGAGGTTGGAAAGGCGCGAAATGATACGTAGGGCTTCACTTGTTCTGGTCGGGGCGCTGATGGGTGCAACCGCTATGGGCGTCGTTTACTCGGCTGTCGTTCCAGCCGTTGCGGCCAATACCTCGACCTATCGCGAGCTGGCGATTTTTGGCGACGTGTTCGAGCGCGTACGCGCACAATACGTCACCCCTCCGCAGGATGACAAGCTCATCGAGAACGCCATCAACGGCATGCTCTCGTCGCTTGATCCGCATTCGAGCTACATGAACTCGACAGACGCCGAGGACATGCGCACCCAGACCCGTGGCGAATTCGGCGGTCTCGGCATCGAAGTGACGATGGAAGACGACCTCGTCAAGGTGACGAGCCCGATCGACGACACGCCGGCCGCCCGCGCCGGTGTTCTCGCCGGCGACTTCATTTCCAAGATCGATGGCCAGGACGTTCGTGGCCTGAAGCTCGAGGATGCGGTCGAAAAGATGCGTGGCGCCGTCGGCACCCCGATCAAGTTGACGATCCTGCGCAAGGGCGCCGACAAGCCGATCGAACTGTCGATCGTGCGTGACGTGATCGCTGTTCGCGCCGTCAAGTTCCGCACCGAAGGCGACGTCGGCTATCTCCGCGTGATCTCGTTCACCGAGAAGACCTACGACGACCTGAAGAAGGGCATCGAGAAGATCAAGTCCGAAGTGCCGGCCGACAAGCTCAAGGGCTATGTCCTCGACCTGCGCCTCAACCCGGGCGGCCTGCTCGATCAGGCGATCAACGTTTCGGATGCCTTCCTGGAGCGTGGCGAGGTCGTTTCGACCCGTGGCCGCAATCCGGATGAGACCCGCCGCTTCAACGCCACGCCTGGCGATCTGACCGACGGCAAGCCGGTGGTCGTTCTCGTCAACGGCGGTTCGGCTTCCGCATCGGAAATCGTTGCGGGCGCCTTGCAGGATCTGAAGCGCGCGACCGTTCTCGGCACGCGTTCGTTCGGCAAGGGCTCGGTACAGACGATCATTCCGCTTGGTGAAGCAGGCGCTCTGCGCCTGACGACGGCGCTCTACTACACGCCGTCGGGCAAATCGATCCAGGGTACGGGCATCACGCCCGACATCAAGGTCGAACAGCCGCTGCCGCCGGAACTGCTCGGCAAGGTCGAAGCCCAGGGCGAATCCGATCTGCGTGGCCATATCCAGGGTCAGAGCGAAACCGACGAAGGGTCCGGCTCTGTCGCCTATGTGCCGCCGGAGACCAAGGACGACCTGCAGCTCAACTACGCGCTTGACCTGTTGCGCGGCAAGAAGTCCGATCCGGCCTTCCCCGCAAGCCCTGAGCAGGCAGAACTCAAGAAGTAAGCCATTGAAGGCGCCGGGCTGGTCAACCCGGCGCCTTTATACTATGTGGGCAGCAGGTGCTGCCGGAAACCGCTGATTCTCCAAAGACGGCGCATCCTCACCCGGCAACTCTCCTTCAGGTCGACCGAGGCTCCGTTTGGGAACAGATCTCAATGCCCCCCTTGGCCAGAACCGCCGGGGAAAGCCCGCGACAAAACGCGACCGTCGTCGCCTTCTCAGCTATTCCGTTGTCGGCATCATCGCTGTTTGCGTAACCGGCCTTTCCGCCTGGAACGCCATCTCTCCCGACGGATTGCGCAGGCAAGCCTCAACGCAAGGCGAGGCTGCGCCGGAAACGGCACAAACAACAGGCAAAGCACCCAATCCAACAAGCGGGCAAGCATCAAACACCAGTGGTGGCACGCTAAAGCCGGGCACCGCCTTTTCCGGCGCCCATGTCGAGGAAACCCTGACGAACGACGGCACCACCGTCACCAAGTTCACGCCGCGCCAGCGTGACGGCAGCGGACCTGCGCTGATCAATGTCGGGCCGATCCGCGGCCAGGACCCGCGCATGGCTGCCCTTCCGAATGACGACCTGCTGGAAGACAGTGCCGAGGGCCGCCTGCCGATCACCGGCGCCGACGGACTTCGGCCGATGGACCAATATGCCCGCCCCTGGTCGGGCGCGCGCGGCACCCGCATCGCCCTTGTGGTCGGCGGCCTTGGGCTCAGCCAGACCGGCACGCAGAAGGCCATCCGCGACCTGCCACCGGACGTGACACTCGCCTTTGCCGCCGCCGGCAACAGCCTGCAACGCTGGATGCAGGAGGCGAGGCGCAGCGGTCACGAGGTCCTGCTGCAGATCCCGATGGAGCCGTTCGACTACCCCGACAACGACCCGGGGCCGAACGCGCTGCGGCTCTCGCTCAGCGCGCCGAAGAACCTGGCCGCCTTGCACAAGAACATGGCGCAGATCACCAACTATACCGGCATCATGAACTATCTCGGCGGACGCTTTCTCTCCGATGCCGATGCGCTGGAGCCGGTGATGCGCGACCTCGGCAAGCGCGGCGTGCTTTTCCTCGACGACGGGACATCGGCCCAATCGCTGTCCGGCAAGCTCGCCGACGCCTTCGATGTTCCGCACGGCTTTGCCGACATCACAGTCGACAGCGAGCTCAGCCGCAATGCCATCCTGAAGAAGCTTGATGAACTGGAACGCATCGCGCGGCGCAATGGCACGGCTATCGGCGTTGCCTCGGCCTTCGACGAAAGCGTCGCTGCGATCGCGCAATGGGCGGGCGAAGCACAGGGACGCGGCATCGAAATCGTCGGCGTCTCGGCGTTGGTGAAGGATCCGCAGCAGAGATAGGCGACGCACCGCGCTCACGCGGCAACCATGCCGGCTGATGAAACCGAGCGATGGATGTCCTGTTTCCCGGATCGGACAACGCAGGAGAACGTCGGTCGGGCGCCGTAGAGCGTCTTCACCTCGTCTCGTGGCCGGCTTCAGTGGCGAAAAGCAGGAAACCGTTGCAGACCCGGAACCGGGGTGCGATGAGACATCGAAACGGTTCGAACATTTCGAGGACAGCGCCATTGCGATCAAGCGGTGCGTTGGCTTTGAGCGAGGAGAGGACAGCGGATGAGCAAACACAACGACAAGCCCCTCAGGCCGGAAGACCTGCCCTATCGCCCCTGTGTCGGCGTCATGGTGCTGAACCGCGCCGGCCTCGTGTGGGCCGGCCACCGGATTGCCGTCGGCAATTCCGAATATGACGGCTCGCCGCAACAATGGCAGATGCCGCAGGGCGGCATCGACAAGGGCGAGGATCCGCTGAAGGCCGCCTATCGCGAGCTCTACGAAGAAACCGGCATGCGCACGGTCTCGCTGCTTGCCGAAGCCCCGGGCTGGATCAACTATGATCTGCCCTCGCACCTGATCGGTATCGGCCTCAAGGGCAAGTTTCGTGGCCAGACGCAGCGCTGGTATGCCTTCCGCTTCGAAGGCGACGAAGATGAGATCGCCATCAACCCGCCGCCCGGCGGCCACGAGCCGGAATTCGACGCCTGGGACTGGAAGCCGATGCGCGACCTGCCCGAGATGATCGTTGCGTTCAAGCGCAAGGTCTACGAGGAGGTCGTCGCCGCCTTCGCCCACCTGGCGCCGTAACTCCGCCTTGTTGACCGGGCGCTGACCGGCGCGAGGTGATACCAACCTGCGCCGGTGACCTCTTGCGTCGGACCGTCTGCCGGCGAGGAGCGATATCTTTCCATCAGCCGAGGATTGCCGCCGCCGGTCGCCTGCGGACGAACCACTGGAAGAGACGACGTCCTGCCACCTTGTGACCTCTGCAATCCCCCAGAACCGCTTGCCCCCTGTTGCGGCTTTGTCGTTACCGGAAAGAAAAGCCGCAGATGGCGCAAGACGTCATTGGCAGCGCAGAGGTTGGCACGGGCGCCGGGGTTGTTCGAGCCGGACCGGTTGTGCGCAGGGCCACCGTACCATTTGAAGGTGGGGCCATGGATACACCCGATCAGAGGTCTCGCAAGCTCCGATCAGGTTTATCGGGATGCGCCACTTCCGCGGCAACCAGCAGCCTGCACATCCATCCCTTGAACACCACCGGCGGCGGGCGCATCAAAGATCTCCCTCGCCTGAGCCTAAAAAGAAAAGGCCGCCGGAGTGATCGGCGGCCTTTTGCTTGAAGGGTGCGCGGTGCTCAGTCGACTTCGGCTTCGTTGGCCGGTGCGGCATTGAGCTGGCCGTACTTCTCTTCGCCGATCTTCTCGAGCAGTTCGAGCTGGGTTTCGAGGAAATCGATGTGACCTTCCTCATCCGCCAGCAACTCTTCGAACAGCTTCATGGAGACGTAGTCTCCGGCCTCGTGACAGATGTCGCGGGATTTCTTGTACGCCTTGCGGGCATCGTATTCACCGGCGAGATCCGCCGTCAGCACTTCCTTGACGTTCTGGCCAATGCGCAGCGCACCGACCGTCTGCAGGTTCGGATGGCCTTCGAGGAAGATGATGCGCGCCACGAGCTTGTCGGCGTGGTGCATTTCTTCGATCGACTCGGCACGCTCCTTCTTGGCAAGGAGCGTGTAGCCCCAATCTTCGAGAAGGCGGAAATGCAGCCAGTACTGGTTGACGGCACCGAGTTCGAGATAGAGCGCTTCGTTAAGCTGCTCGATGACCTTTTTGTCGCCTTTCAAGATCCGCCCTCCGGTTATCCTCATGGAATTGTTTGAGGCGGGCCATGAAATCAAATATCTCGACATCCGTCGAGTCGCGACGGCCGTGATATTGCTCGGTGGTACGAATGATGATGTCGACGACGTTGGGGAAGCAACCGCAGCAGCGACCGCGTTTCTCCATCGCGTGATAGACCTTCGCCGGCACGATCAGCTGCCAACAGTCCTCATCGAGGAGGGCTACGATCGTATCCTCGATGTCTTTTTCCGTGATGAAATTGCAGCTGCAAACCAGCATGTCGTCTTGCCTGTGATACGCAACGTCCTGAATTCGCTCATAAAGCAAAAGAGGATATTTATTGTCAACAAAAAACTCCGCGAGTGGAAGTTGTACGCCGATTAGAACGAATCTAAACATGACAAAAAACATCGTATTTTCAGAATATTAGCTCTATCGCATCGACTCCTCCGGCTGTGGATTTCTATGCGACTCTGTCGGGAGGCTGCGACATTTTCACGCAGCCTTTAGGTGATGTTTTCGACCTGACGATCGCCAGCTGGGTTGAGCGCTGAAAATGCGTCTTGAACACAGCTGTCATACCCTGGACTACCACTCCCTTTGTCCTGCGCGCAGTCTCGCGCAAGAGCCGCTGCCGGTTGCGAGCAGCATGGCTCGAACCGAACCCATGCCCCTGTTTCAGTGGAAATTACGCCCCTTCGGCATGACGTCGGCAACCTCGGTCGCAACGGCCTGCTGATCGGCACCGGCGGCACGGCGGGCGGCCGCCAGGCGCAGGTCCTTCAGCACCTTTTTCTCCCTTGCGTCGGCCGTTGGCCGCAGCACCTCGTCGGCACGGTCGTTGGACCCGAAGTGCCGCGCTTCCTTGCGCAACAGTCCGAGCATCGGGGTCATGTCTTCGATATATTCCGCCACCACATGGATGACCTCGCTTTCGCGCTGAAGCCGGCCACGGATCTTGACGAGACGCGCACCCATGATCACCGGCCGATACTGATCGAAGACCTTCGGCCAGACGATGGCGTTGGCAACGCCGGTCTCGTCCTCGATCGTCATGAAGATGACACCCTTGGCCGAGCCCGGACGCTGGCGAACGAGCACCAGCCCGGCAACCGTCACTCTTCGGCCGACGGGTGCCGTGGCAAGAGCGCGGCTTTCGACCAGTCCCTGCGCCGCAAGCTCCGTCCGCAGGAAGGAAACGGGATGCGCCTTCAGCGAGAAGGAGAGATAGCGGTAGTCGTTAATGACCTGCTCGCCCTCCAGCATCACCGGCAGCGACACCGCCGGCTCCAGCTGGAACTCGTCCTGTGTCGCCTGCTCGAACAGCGGCAGCCGCTCGGCAGCACTTTTCTCGTCCAGCGCCTTGACCGCCCAAAGCGCGTTGCGGCGGTCGAGCCCGATCGAGCGGAAAGCATCCGCATCGGCAAGCTTTTCCAGCACGGAGCGCGGCAGTCCCGAACGCAGCCAGAGATCGCGAACCGAGATATAGCCGGCACCGCGATGGGCGACGAGCTTGTCGACGATCTCCTTCTCCCGAAGCCCCTTGACCTGATTGAACCCGAGGCGGATGGCCTTTTTCGTCAGGATCACATTCGCCATTTCTCGGTGCCGCGGCTCGATTGCCTTGTGGTCGAAAAGGCCCTGCTCAAGGTCCGCGTCCCAATCCGAATGATTGATGTCGACCGGCAGCACCCGCACGCCATGTTCGCGCGCGTCCCGCACCAATTGGGCGGGAGCGTAAAAGCCCATTGGCTGCGAGTTCAAAAGCGCCGCGCAGAAGACATCGGGATAATAGGTCTTCAACCAGCAAGAGACATAGACAAGCAGCGCGAAGGATGCGGCATGGCTTTCCGGGAAGCCATATTCGCCAAAGCCCTCGATCTGTTTGAAGCAACGTTCGGCGAAGTCCCGGTCATAGCCATTGTCGACCATGCCTTCGACCATCCTTTGCTGGAAGGTGTGGATGGTGCCGGTCCGCTTGAAGGTCGCCATCGCCCGCCTGAGCTGATCGGCCTGTCCAGGCGTGAACTTTGCAGCCGTGATGGCGATCTGCATCGCCTGCTCCTGGAACAGGGGCACGCCCAGGGTCCGCTCCAGAACCGCTTCCAGTTCCTTGCTCGGATACTCGATCGGGATGTTGCGATCACGCTGCTCCCGACGCTTCAGATAGGGATGCACCATGTTGCCCTGGATCGGTCCCGGCCGCACGATCGCCACCTCGATGACGAGGTCATAGAAGATGCGGGGCCGAAGCCGCGGCAGCATGCTCATCTGCGCCCGGCTCTCGATCTGGAAGACGCCAATCGTATCGGCCCGGCAGATCATGTCGTAGACGGCCTTCTGATGATCCTTGTAGAGCGTATGCAGGTCCGTTTTCACGCCGTAATGCCGGTCGAGAAGCTTGAAGGCCCGGGCGATGCAGGTGAGCATGCCGAGCGCCAGAACGTCGATCTTCAGGATCTTCAGCGTATCGAGATCGTCCTTGTCCCATTCGATCATGTAGCGGTCGGGCATCGCCGTGTTCATGATCGGCACCACTTCGTCGAGCCGGTCGCGGGTGATGACGAAGCCGCCAACATGCTGGGAGAGATGGCGGGGGAAGCTCATCAGCTCGGTGGCATAGTCGAGCACCCGCACCGTCGTCGGATCCTTGACGTCGAGGCCGGCGGCCTTGGCCTCCCGCTCCGACAGGTCGGCGGCGGACCAGCCCCAGACCGAACCGGCAAGCGCCGACTGCACGTCCTCCGAAAAGCCGAAGGCCTTTGCCGTTTCGCGCCCGGCTGAGCGCGCCCGGTAGCTGATGACGGCGGCCGTCAGCCCCGCATGCTCCTTGCCGTAAGTCCGATAGATATGCTGGATGACCTCTTCCCGCTTTTCGTGCTCGAAATCGACGTCGATATCCGGCGGCTCGTCACGTTCGGTCGACAGGAAGCGGTCGAAGAGCAGGGTCGTCGACAGCGGATCGACTTCGGTGATGGAAAGGCAATAGCAGACGGTGGAATTCGCCGCCGACCCGCGCCCCTGGCAGAGAATGTCGACGCTTCGCGCATATTCCATGATGTTGCGCACGGTCAGGAAATAGGGCTCGTAGCGCTTGCTGGCGATCAGATCGAGCTCGTATTCGATCTGGTTCGAGACCTTCTCGGGAATACCGCGGGGATAGCGTCGATGGGCGCCTTCCATCGTCAGTCGCCTGAGGGTCTCAGTCGTCGTTTCGCCGGCAAAGCTCTCGTCGGGATACTGATATTCGAGTTGCGCCAAGGTGAAATCCAACCGGCGGAAAAAATGCCCGGTATTGGCGATCGCTTCCGGGTAGTCGCGAAAGATGCGCGCCATTTCCCCCGACGGTTTCAGATGCCGTTCGGCATTGGCCTGAAGCCGGAACCCTGCCTGCGCCACCGTCACATGCTCGCGAATGGCGGTGACGATATCGGCGAGCGGCCGGCGTGCCGGCCCGTGGAACAGCGGGCTGTTGGTGGCAATCAGCCGCGTGCCCGCATTGCGCGCGATGGTGGCCAACCCGGCAAAGACCAGCTGGTCGAAACCATCATAGCGTGGCACCAGCGCCAGATAGAGCCGATCGGCGAACTGCGGCTTCAGCCGCTTCAGGAACGCCGAAAGCTTGTTGGCCTCCGGCGCACCGATCACCGGATCGGGCACGACGGCAAGAAGGAGATCCTCGCCCCATTCGACGAGATCAGCTTCATGAAGCGTGCAGGTGCCCTTTGTCGACCGGAGGTTTCCGGCACTCAGCATGCGGCAGAGATTGCCCCAGCCGCGGCGGTTGCGCGGATAGGCGAGCACATCCGGGATATCCTCGGCAAAAGAAAGCCGGGCGCCGGGCTGGAAGGAATACCCCTCCACCTTCGCCTGCGCATGGGCGCGCACTACGCCCGCCACCGTGTTGCGATCGGCGATCCCGAGGCCTGAGATCCCAAGCCGGCTGGCGGCAACGATCATTTCACCCGGATGCGACGCTCCTTCAAGAAAGGAGAAATTCGACCAGGCGCCGATCTCGAAATAGGGCGTCGTCATGCGAAGACCCCATGCATGAACCAGCGCGGCTGCGTCGGCCCGCCATAATGGCCTTCTCGAAACAGCCAGAAGCGCCGGCCTCTCTCATCCTCCACCCGGAAATAATCCCGCTCGGCCGCCTTTTCGCCATCGACCCACCATTCGGCCGCGATCCGTTCCGGGCCTTCGGCGCGCGCGATGCGGTGCAGGCTGCGCCGCCAGCGAAAGCTTCTCGGCGGCCCCTCCGGCACCTCGGCCACCGCTTCCACCGGTTCCGGACTTTGAAACAGCCGCTGCGGCCGAACGGAGGCCGCCAGAAGCGCGACAGGAACAGAGCAGGCGGCTTCCTCTGCCGTCTTCAGCATTCCCACATCCGCAAGCGGCTGAAAGACGGCGGCACGCTCCGGCACGTGGCTTTCCGACAGGACGGGTAGAAACAGGCTTTCCGCGCCCAGCCGCGCCATGACCCTGTCGGCAAAGGCAGCAAGCGGCCGCTCTCGATCCGGCGTGCCGGAAAAATCCTCCTGCATCACCTCGTATTTTTCGCTTCTGGGAACCGACAGCCGCAGGATCTCGAAGCCGAAACCGGCATCGAGATCGTCATGGACCGCCTGCAGCCGCTCGCGGAAAAGGCCGGCGATGCGACCCGGTTCGATCAATGGCGAAGACGTTCCCGCAGCGATGCGAAAGACCCGGCCGTCGACACGAAAGAGCAGCAGCTCGAACAGCCGCCCGCCTTCACCACGCTTTTCCAATTCCGGCTTCAGCCTTGCCGCCAGCTCCTGCGTGAGAACAAAAATATCGTCCTCGCCCTGGACCGGCTCCGAAAGCCGGCGCTCGGCCGAGAGGCTGGCAACGGGAAGCCGCGGCGAAAGCGGCTCGTCTTCCAGCCCCATGGCCTGATCGAGGCGCAGGAGCAGCATGGATCCGAAGCGGCGGGCAAGCGGCGCCCGCGGCGCCTCGATGATGTCGCCGACCTGCTTGAGCCCGACCCGTCCGAGCGTTTCGATCATGTCGGCCGGAAGCCTGAGGGCCGCCATCGGCAGCGGCGAAAGCACGCGCGCGGCTTCCTCCGGAGCAATCACGCTTTGCGCGCCGAAGCGCGCCACGGCCCAGGAGAGCCCGGCTGAAGACGAGATCGCCGCACGGGCCTCGATGCCCAGATGAAAGAGCCGGGCCAGAAGATCGTCGAGAAGCGATTTCTCTCCGCCGAGAAGATGGGCGCAGCCGGTAATGTCGAGATAAAGGGCGGTTTCGCCGTCGAGCGCCACCAGCGGCGTATAGCGGCTGCACCAGTCCGCAAGCCCCTCGAGAAGGGCGCGATCCGCCGCCCGGTCGGACGGCAGCACATCGACCTCGGGACACATGGCCCGCGCCTCGGCAACGCCCTGGCCCAGCTGGAACCCTGATTTTTCGGCAAGGCCATCGAGCGCCACGAGGCGCATGGCATTCCTGACCCTATCGGCAAAGACGATGGGCGGATGCTCAGGACGCCCGCGGGAAAGCCAGGAGGTGCCCCAGCGGCTCCGCGCCACCCGGTCGGCTGGAAGATGCGGAAAGTCGAGCGACAGAATGCGCTGGTTCTGGATCTGCCGCAGCAGCGGCTGGTAGGGGTTCGACGGGGTAAAAGCGGCGGTCATGGGGGTTCCACTCCAGGAAGAGGCCGACGGGAGCAGGAGACCTGCTTTTTTCGGCAATGACGTGAAAGACAGGATGGCCGATGCTGCCGCAAAGCATCGAGCCGTCAGGGAGGGGGCGCTCGCGGGCGGGCGCCGGTTCGATATGAAGCCGGAAGAAGGCGCTGCTCGCCTCCTCGTGGCCGGACTGGCGCAGAAGCAGAAGCGGAATACGGCCGGCGCGGGCACGAACATGCAGGCGCCGGCTTTCACTCAAGGCGAGTGATGCCGGATTGCCGCGAATTTCCAGAATGACGGCACAGAAGGCCGAAACGGAAAGCGCCGTCTCGGCAATCCAGAGCGCGTCCTTCACCGTGCGCGGCAGGCTGAGGATCAGGCTTCGAATGTCGAGCCCATAAGCCTTGAGACCAAGACCATAGGGCAGGCCCGCCTCGGTGGAGGCCAGCGACTGGCTGATCCACAGCACCGGTGCCGCCGCATCGCCCTTTTGCTGGCGCGCCTGCTGACAGAGAGCACCAAGCGCGGTTGCAAACCCGGCAGCAGCGCCGGCATCGCGCGTCTCGGAGCTGCGGATTTCCGTCATGCCTTCGAGCGGCAGCCCGCCCTCGAGGATAGCGTCGAGTTCGGGAGTGCCGAGCGGCAGGACCTTGCGGCCGGAGGACTGGCTACCCTCTTGCCTGCGCCGGAAGCCTGCTGGATCCGCCGCCTTGACCGTCTTCACGACCCCCGCAAGCCTGCGGTTCTCGATCCGGGCTATGGTTTCGCGAAGCGAAAGAACGGTCTCCCGCTGCACGGCGTTCTCGGCCATGACGGTCAACTCCCACATAAGATGTTCCTGTTATGTTCTTATAGATTCCAGAGCTGCCAGGAGGAGTCAACAGTCAAATTTAAGAATTTATTCCTTGACCCTTGCATCCGGAATTCAACACTCGAAAAACAAAGGCAAAATCGCTATATGGAGGACAACAAGGAGTGCCTATGGCCCGCATTGACCAGACCGATGATTGGCGGGAACGCCATGCACCGACGCTCACGACATTCGAACAGCTTGCAGTGGAAGCCTATGGCCACCTGCCGCAGGAATTCCGCAAGCTGACGACCGACCTCATCATCGAGGTTGCCGATTTCCCCAGCGACGACGTCTTCGAGGACATGGCGCTGGAAACGCCGTTCGACCTGCTCGGCCTGTTCGAGGGGCGCGGCATCACCGAACGTTTCACCATGGAAACGGGCGAGTTTCCGAACCGGATCACCCTTTATCGCCGCCCGATCATCGATTACTGGGCGGAAAACGAGGAAACGCTGGGTGACATCATCACCCATGTGCTGATCCACGAGATCGGCCACCATTTTGGTCTTTCCGACGACGACATGGAGCGGATCGAGGCGAGCGTCGAGCACGTGGGCGGATAACGAACTCGCCTTCCTTCAAGCTTGCCCCTCATCCGGCCTGCCGGCCACCTTCTCCCCGCCAGCGGGGAGAAGAAACTTGCGGCACCCGCTCGCTTCTCTGAAATCCTCTCCGCAGAGGGACGACACCAAGTGACGACGGAGCTTTCGCCCGCGTCCCCTCTCCCGCTTGGCGAGGAGAGGGCTAGGGTGAGGGCCAAACGTGCCTGACGGCCCGCTTTACTGCTCCGACAACTTGATGTCGGGATTATAATCCTTGCCTTCGACTTCCTTGAATACGGCCTGTCCGCATTGCATATGCTGCGTATCCGCATTGAAAGCATAGGTGGGCGAGCCGTGCAGGGACCAGCCCTGGTTCAGCGCCGCCGTCACCTTATGGCAGAAGGACGCATCGTCGGGGCCGGTGAGGAAGCGATAAAGTTTCAAAATCTTGCCTTTCGTTTTTCAATCGTGTCCGCCTTGGCGGCGAGCTTCAGGGCCTGGTCGAGATGCAGCCGCTCGATCATCCGGCCATGAAGACTGATGACGCCCTTGTCGGCGTTCTCCGGCAGCGCAAAGACGGCGATGATGGCACGCGCCTCATCAACGGCGGCCTGCTCGACGCCGAAGCGCTCGTTGGCCGGACCGATCTGCAACGGATGGATCAGCATCTTGCCGTCATAGCCCATGTCGCGTCCCTGCCGGCACTCCTCGTCGAAACCGTCGGTGTCACGGAAATCGTTGAACACCGCATCGATGACGTCGAGGCCGCTGCCGCGGGCGGCAAGCAGGATCTGCATCAGCCAGGGGATCAGGTACGGCCGACCGGGACGATCGGGAACCCCGGTTTCCTTGCGCAGGTCGTTGAGGCCGACGACGAAACAATCGAGCCTGCCGCCGAAGGTGCGGCCGGTCTCGGCGATCGCGGGTGCATTGACGACGCCGCGCGGCGTCTCGATCATCGCCCAGAGGCGCAAGCTCTCCGGCGCGTCGTTGTCCGCTAGCCAGTCGGCGGCGATCTGGATATCAGCAGGGCTTTCGACCTTGGGCAAGAGGATCGCATCGGGCTTTGCCTGGAGAGCCGCCGCCAGATCCTGCTGGCCGAAGCCCGATCCCAGCGCATTGATGCGGATGACGATCTCACAGTCCGGCCGGCTTTCGGTGAGATGGCGGACGAGCCCGTCGCGCGCCTCGGCCTTGCGCTCGGGCGCCACCGCATCTTCAAGGTCGAAGATAGCGGCATCGGCGGCCAGTTGTGAAACCTTGGCGAGTGCGCGGACATTGTCTGCCGGCACGCAGAGCACCGAACGGCGCAGGCGAACGGGGTGATGTTCGATCGGTTTTGTCATGCGGCAGTTGTGCCCGCCTTTCATTTTTTCCGCAAGGCGAGGCGAACGGCCGCACCCCTCTTGCAAGCGGCGACGGCAACCCCCACATCGGGACCAGAAAGGTGACGATCATGCAAAGCATACGTTCTGTTCTCTTTACGGCTGTAGCCATCACCATCACGCTGGCAGCCTTCGTGTTCACCGCGTCGCTTGCGCTCGCGCTCGCCGGCATCGCCGCCGTTGTCGCGATCGGCAGCGCCATTGCCGCCCGGCTGAACTTCAAGGCAGCCCGTGCAACGGCACGCCCGACCTCCGGCCCCGCCCCGCGCGAAATGCGCATCTGGAACGACGGCCGCGGCACCATCATCGATCTCTAGGGATCGCGGTCCCCCAATCGCTGCCCCCCAAAGAGCGTTTCCGGCTTGGTTCAGGCCGAGGCACGGAAGCGCTCCAACTTGTTGCTTCTGCACATTCCTGACGGAAAATCGCTTCGCGATTGCTCGACGCGCCGAAGCGTTGTCCAGCGCGGCAGCTCACCCCCGTGCGACTTTTTTTTGCGATACCCCTGTCGGCAAGTCCCCTCTGCGTTCGTCCTTGGATCAGGCCAGCAAAGACCATGGCCAGGTTATCATTCCTCAATAGGAGCATGACATGGACAGCACGACGCAGAAAACAGACGCAAACCAGTTGCCGCAGGCCCTGAACGGGCTGGTACCCTATCTGCAGGTCGAAGGCGCCGCCAAGGCTGCGGAATTCTACAAGCGCGCCTTCGGCGCCAAGGAAGCCTATCGGCAACCGGTCGACGATCAGGGACGGACGATGCACATCCATCTCCACATCAACGGCAGTTCCCTGATGTTGAGCGACGCCTATCCGGAATACGGCCATCCCCTGGAAAAGCCGCAGGCCTTCAGCCTGATGCTGCCGGTCGACGACATCGACGCGTGGTGGAGCAAGGCGGTTGCCGCCGGCGCCGAAGTGGTGATGCCGATCGAGGTGATGTTCTGGGGCGATCGCTATGGGCAGTTGCGCGACCCCTTCGGCGTGCTCTGGGCGCTGAACGCACCGACGAAGGCAGGCTAAGCCAAGGCAGGCTAGGCTCAGGCAGGTTGAAACCGGCACCAGAATCCGGCCGATGTCCGCCAAGCCGAGCGGCCAGGGCGCTCCAACGCAGACAACAACCGCTATGACCGCGGCCGGGTAGGTGATTTCACCCGCCCGGCAGCTGCCTTCAGGATAGATTTTCCTTCATTTCGGCACAAAACTGATCTAAACGCTTACGCAACATTTCGCTGAAATCGAAGGCCTGAAGTTATGGAAAAGTTCGTCAAGCTCACCGGCGTCGCCGCTCCCCTCCCCGTCGTCAACGTCGACACGGATATGATCATTCCGAAGGATTACCTGAAGACGATCAAGCGCACCGGCCTCGGCACCGGACTTTTCGCCGAAGCGCGCTACAACGAAGACGGCTCGGTCAACCCGGATTTCGTGCTCAACAAGCCCGCTTACCAGAACGCCAAGATCCTGGTCGCCGGCGACAACTTCGGCTGCGGTTCCTCGCGCGAGCATGCGCCGTGGGCGCTTCTCGACTTCGGCATCCGCTGCGTGATCTCGACCTCGTTTGCCGACATCTTCTACAACAACTGTTTCAAGAACGGCATCCTGCCGATCGTCGTCAGCCAGGAGAACCTCGACAAGCTGATGGACGACGCCTCGCGCGGCTCCAACGCCATCCTGTCGATCGACCTGGAATCCCAGGAAATCACCGGCCCGGACGGCGGCACAGTCAAGTTTGAGATCGATGCCTTCAAGCGCCACTGCCTGCTGAACGGCCTCGACGACATCGGCCTGACGCTGGAGAAGGCAACAGCCATCGACACCTTCGAAAAGTCGACTGCCGCCTCGCGCCCCTGGGCGTGAGCTGAAGGGATGACGCGCAAGCTCATCTCCTCCGGTTCACCCTTCGAGAAGACGGCAGGCTATTCGCGTGCCGTCGCCAAGGGTGACTGGTGCTTTGTTTCCGGCACCACCGGCTACGACTACGCCACCATGACCATGCCGGAAACGGTGGAAGAGCAGGCACGCAATTGCCTGAAGACGATCGAGGGCGCGCTGAAGGAAGCGGGCTTCTCGCTCGCAGATGTCGTGCGCAACCACTACTACGTCACCGATGCCAGCTTCGCCGACCGGGTGTTTCCGATCTTCGGCGAGATGTTCGGCGACATCCGGCCAGCCGCCACCATGATCGTCTGCGATCTCATCCGACCGGAAATGCTGATCGAGATCGAGGTTACCGCCTTCCGCGGTTGACCTCTGGCGGGCTGCCGCCGGCACGGCATTGGCAGCCGCCCCGCTTATGCGCTACTGCAGAGGTAGGACGACGGGCTCTTCGCAGAGCCGTCGCCCGCATCCCCATGACCGGAAGAAGCCCCATGCAATTCGAAGGCACCGCCGACTATATCGCCGACAAGGACCTGATGATCGCGGTCAACGCCGCGATCCGGCTGGAACGGCCGCTGCTCGTCAAGGGCGAGCCCGGCACCGGCAAGACCGAGCTTGCCCGCCAGATCGCCGCAGCCCTCGAGCTCGAGCTCATCGAGTGGAGCGTCAAGTCGACGACCAAGGCGCAGCAGGGGCTCTATGAATATGACGCCGTCTCGCGCCTGCGCGACAGCCAGCTCGGCGACGCGCGCGTCAACGACGTCAGGAACTACATTCGCAAGGGCAAGCTCTGGCAGGCATTCGAGGCCGGAAAACGCGTCGTGCTTTTGATCGACGAGATCGACAAGGCCGACATCGAGTTTCCGAACGACCTGCTGCAGGAACTCGACCGCATGGAGTTCCACGTCTACGAGACCAACGAGATGATCCAGGCCCGCCAGCGGCCGATCGTCATCATTACCTCCAACAACGAGAAGGAGCTGCCGGACGCTTTCCTGCGCCGCTGCTTCTTCCACTATATCCGCTTTCCCGACGCCGACACGCTCGCCCGCATCGTCGAGGTGCACTATCCCGGCATTCGCAAAACCCTGCTTTCGGCAGCCCTTGCCGCCTTCTACGACATCCGCCAGGTGCCGGGACTGAAGAAGAAGCCTTCGACTTCCGAAGCGCTCGACTGGATCCGCCTGCTCGTTGCCGACGAGATCGACCCGGCCGACCTGCGCGCCGATCCGAAAACCATGCTGCCGAAGCTGCATGGCGCGCTGCTCAAGAACGAGCAGGACGTCCATCTCTTCGAACGCCTGGCCTTCATGGCGCGCCGCGACCAATGAAGCCAGACGCCCACAAGGTGCTGATCTACGCCACCTGGCGGGAGCAGCTGCTGGTTTTCGACGAGCCGGACTTTCCTGAAATCGACCTGCAGGTCCCGGGCGGCACGATGGAGCCCGGCGAAAGCCCTGAGGTCGCGGCAGTCCGAGAGTTTGTCGAGGAGACAGGGTTGGCGCCGCCGGCATCACTGCTGCCGCTTGCAACGCAAGACTATCGCTTCACCAAGGATGGCCGCCAGATCTGGCACCGCCGGCACTATTTCCATGCGCAGCTTTCCGGCGAACAAAAGGAAACCTGGCTGCACTTCGAAATGACGCCGGACGGCGGCGGCCCGCCGATCCGCTTTCGCTTCTTCTGGCTCAGCGTCGACGAGGCCTTGCGCCGTCTCGGCTATGGCATGGAGGATAGTCTGGGCCTGCTGCGAGATTGCCCCTCTCCTCGGGTTTAACCCGAGGACTAACCCTCTCCCCGCAAGCGGGGAGAGGGGACGCGGACCACTTGATCGCCAGTGCATTTCGGCTGGCAGTGGGCAGTGGGTTCCTGTGGGCTAGCGAGGGGGCGTGCGCTTGCGGCATTGGTCCTTCTCCCCGCCTGCGGGGAGAAGGTCGCGGCAGCGGGATGAGGGGCCGGCCCACGCGAATCGTTTTTCATTGACCCCCGCGCCCTTGCCGCGCTATCAAATAATCCGTGGTGATTTGGCCGGCCGGCTTGCAGCCACGTTAAACAAATCGCTAAAGGGCCGAGGAAACGTGGATTTTCCGAGGACCGGTCGCGATCAATCGCCGCCGGTTTTTTTGTATTGATCGAGTGGAAGCCCCATGCCCATCAAGATACCCGATACGCTGCCCGCCTTCGAAACCCTCGCGACCGAGGGTGTGCGGGTGATGACCGAGACCGTGGCGATCCGTCAGGATATCCGCCCGCTCCAGATCGGGCTTCTCAACCTCATGCCCAACAAGGTCAAGACCGAGATCCAGATGGCGCGCCTCATTGGCGCCTCGCCGCTGCAGGTCGAGCTGTCGCTGATCCGCATCGGCGCGCACCGGGCAAAGAACACGTCGGAAGAACACCTGCTCGCCTTCTACGAGACCTGGGAAGAGGTGAAGGCCCGCAAGTTCGACGGCTTCATCATCACCGGCGCGCCCGTCGAAACGCTGGACTATGAGGACGTCACCTACTGGGACGAGCTGAAGCGTATCCTCGACTGGACGACGACCAACGTGCATTCGACGCTGAATGTCTGCTGGGGCGCGATGGCGGCGATCTACCATTTCCACGGCGTGCCGAAATATCCGCTGAAGGAGAAGGCCTTCGGCGTCTACCGCCACCAGAACCTGCAGCCCTCCTCCGTCTATCTCAACGGCTTCTCCGACGATTTCGCCGTGCCGGTGTCGCGCTGGACCGAAGTGCGCCGCGCCGACATCAATGGCGTGGCCGACCTTGAGATCCTGATGGAATCGAAGGAGATGGGCGTCTGCCTCGTGCACGAGCAGAGGGGCAAGCGCCTCTACATGTTCAACCACGTGGAGTATGATTCCACCTCGCTGTCGGACGAATATTTCCGGGACGTGGACGCCGGCGTGCCGATCAAGATGCCGCACGACTACTTTCCGCACAATGATCCGACCCTGCCGCCGCAGAACCGCTGGCGCAGCCACGCGCATCTGTTCTTCGGCAACTGGATCAACGAGATGTACCAGACGACGCCCTACGACATGGACCTGATCGGCCGGGGCGAAAGCTAGGGATCAGAGGCTGCGATGTTCATCCCCTTCTTCCTCGAATTGAAGGCTGCGAAGATCCCGGTGACACTCCGGGAATTCCTGTCCCTGATTGAGGGCATGGAGGCCGGCATCGCGACCTTCGATATCGAGGCGTTCTATTTTCTCGCGCGCACGGCGCTGGTGAAGGACGAGCGCCATATCGACCGCTTCGACGGCGTCTTTCGGCATTGTTTTTCCGGCCTCGAGGCCATCAATCCCCCTGATGAATTCGAACAGGCGGCCATCCCCGAGGACTGGCTGCGCAAGCTGGCCGAGAAGTATCTGACGGAAGAAGAGAAGCGCCTGGTCGAGAGCCTCGGCGGTTTCGAGACCCTGATGGAGACCTTGCGCCAGCGGCTCAGCGAACAGGAAGGGCGCCACCAGGGCGGCTCCAAATGGATCGGCACCGCCGGCACCTCGCCGTTCGGCGCCTACGGCTACAATCCCGAAGGTGTCCGGATCGGCCAGGACGGCTCGCGCCACCGCCGCGCCGTCAAGGTCTGGGACCGGCGCGAGTTCAGGGATTACGACGACACGGTCGAGCTCGGCACGCGCAACATCAAGGTGGCGCTCAAACGGCTCAGGCGCTGGGTGCGCCAGGGGGCGGCCGACGAACTCGACCTTTCCGGCACCATCCGCGCCACCGCCGAACACGGCTATCTCGATGTCGTGACGCGGCCGGAACGGCGCAACGCCGTCAAGCTCCTGATGTTCTTCGACGTCGGCGGCTCGATGGACGACCATATCCGCATCGTCGAGGAGCTGTTTTCCGCCGCACGCGGCGAATTCCGCCATATGGAGCACTTCTACTTCCACAACTGCGTCTACGAAGGCCTGTGGAAGGACAATCGCCGCCGACGGGCCGACATCACCCGCACGACGGAGTTGCTGCGCACCTATGGCGGCGACTACCGTGCGATCTTCGTCGGCGACGCATCGATGAGCCCCTATGAGATCAGCCACCCTGGGGGCTCGGTCGAGCATTGGAACGACGAGGCCGGCGGGCTCTGGCTGTCGCGCATCGCCGCCCACTTTCCCCGTTCCATCTGGCTCAATCCGGTCCCCGAAATGCACTGGGGCCATACCCAGTCGATCGCCATGATCAGAGGCCTCTTCGCGGGCCGCATGTTTCCGTTGACGCTCAGCGGACTGCAGGACGCGACGAAACAACTATCGCGCTGAATCTACCGCAGAAAATCTCGATTTCCGGTTGCCGATCCCCAGGAAATGACGCAGGTTGCTTGCCGCAAGGACGGGGAGAACCAGACGATGGACAAGCATGCGGACACGCAAATCTTCGGACACCTGCCATCGGGTGAGCCGGTTCATCGTGTCGTGCTTTCCGGTGGAGGCCTGACTGCCCATATTCTTACCTGGGGAAGCGTGATCCAGGACCTGCGGCTGGATGGCCATGAGCCGCCGTTGGTGCTCGGCTTTACCGATCTCGAGAGCTATGTCGCCCATTCTCCTTATTTCGGCGCGACGCCCGGCCGCTGTGCCAACCGCATCGGCGGCGGTCGCTTCACCCTCGATGGCGAGACCCACCAGCTCGAATGCAACGAAAAGGGCGTGACGCACCTGCATGGCGGCAGCGACAACATCGGCAAGCGCAACTGGACGATTGTCGAGCGGACGCGCGACAGCGTCACGCTGGAGATCACCGATCCGGATGGCCGCGCCGGATATCCGGGCAACTGCCAGATCCGCTGCACCTACCAGCTGAAGCCCGGCGGCCTGCTCAGTGTCGTCTACGAGACTAAGAGCGACAGGCCGACGCTCGCCAACGTCTGTCAGCACAGCTATTTCAATCTGGATGGCGGCGCGGATGCACTCGGCCACGACATCATGATTGCCGCCGACCATTATCTGCCGACCGACGAGCGCCAGGTGCCGACGGGGGAAATCCGCCCGGTCGAAGGCACCGCCTTCGATCTCAGGGAGATGACCTCGCTCAGGCGCCAGGCCGAGGGCGAACGCATCGCCTACGACCATAATTTCTGCCTCTCGCGGGAACGCATGGCGAAACACTCGGTCGCCCTTGCCCGCAGTCTCAATTCCGGCGTGACGATGGAAGTGCTGACGACCGAGCCCGGCGTCCAGCTCTATACCGGCTTCAAGCTCGACGTGCCGGTGCCCGGTCTCGAAGGACGTCGCTATGGCGCTTTTGCCGGCTTCTGTCTGGAAACCCAGGTGTGGCCGGATGCCGTCAATCACGAGGGCTTTCCGAACGCGGTTCTGCGCCCGGGCGAGACCCGTCGCCAGGAAACGGATTATGTCTTTATGAAGAGCTGAGAATTTTTGCCGAGACCATCGGTGACGCGTGCATTGCCGCGAACGTAAGCCATCACGGCTGCGGCTTGACCTACTTATCCAGGCTCTTCGCCCGAGGCGAAGAATAATTATATTACAATCGGTTGGGAAAATTGGAGCGGGTGAGGCGATTCGAACGCCCGACCCCAACCTTGGCAAGGTTGTGCTCTACCCCTGAGCTACACCCGCTCATTACCTCGGTCCGGGGGGTAGTCGGTGGACCGTGGGTGCCGCTGACTTGCGGCGACGGGCGCTATATGGCCTAAGCGATTTTGGAATGCAACAGGGAAATGTCGAGAAATCGAATATTTTTTGGGAGCCTCCTCAGGAAGCCCGCAAATGCCGCGTTTTCGCGCCCCACCGGCGTCTGTGAGATTGCACGCCGCGGCCGTTTTCCCCTAAAGCAGACTGGAAAAAAATCGATCGCCAGGAGAATCACCCCGATGAACGACGTGCAACCGAAGACCGCGGACGACCTTTTCCGCTTTCTCGACGATCTCGGCATCGAGCACAGCACAAAAAAACACGAGCCCGTGTTCACCGTGGCCGAATCGGTGGCGCTGCGTGACGAAATTCCCGGCGGCCACACCAAGAACCTCTTCGTGAAGGACAAGAAGGACAACTACTTCCTTTTGACCGTCGAGGAGCACGCGACCGTCGATCTGAAGACGGTGCACCAGGTCATCGGCGCGGCCAGCAAGGTTTCCTTCGGCAAGCCGGAGAAGCTGATGGAGTATCTCGGCGTCATCCCGGGAGCGGTCACGGCACTCGGCGCGATCAACGATACCGACGGCAACGTCAAGGTGATCATCGACGAGGAGCTGATGGCATTCGATGTGATCAACTGCCACCCGCTGTCCAACGACGCGACGACCTCGATCGGCTCGAAGGACCTGTTGCGCTTCATGGAAGCCACGGGACATGAACCGCTTGTCTTGAAAGTGACAGCCTGACATACGATCTTTGGCGCGAATGCAGGAAGCCGGATCGAGAGCCGGCGAGGAGAGAAGAATGACGGGCAACGACAATCCCTATGCAGGGTCCTTCGGCAACCAGATGACCGCTTCGGCTTCCTTCGGCGGCCAGCCGGCCGCCGCCGCGCCCCCAAGCGGCGATCTGATCAAGGAAACGACGACCGCCAACTTCGCCAAGGATGTGCTCGACGCGTCGCGCCAGCAGCCTGTTCTCGTCGACTTCTGGGCACCCTGGTGCGGTCCGTGCAAGCAACTGACCCCGGTGATCGAAAAGGTCGTGACGGAAGCTGCCGGCCGCGTGAAGCTCGTCAAGATGAACATCGACGACCATCCATCGATTGCCGGACAGCTCGGCATCCAGTCGATCCCGGCCGTCATCGCCTTCGTCGGCGGGCGACCGGTCGACGGCTTCATGGGGGCGGTGCCTGAGAGCCAGATCAAGCAATTCATCGAAAAGGTCGCCGGCCCTGCCGTCGACGACAGCAAGGCCGAGATCGAGGCCGTGCTCGCCGACGCCAAGGCTCTGCTGGAGACGGGCGATGCCGAAAACGCCGCCGGCCTCTTCGGCGCGGTGCTGCAGGCAGATCCGGAGAATGTGGTGGCGATTGCCGGCATGGTCGATTGCATGATCACCCTCGGCCAGATCGCCGAAGCGCGCGAAGCGCTTTCGAGCCTGCCGGAAGATCTTGCCAAGGATGCCGGCATCAGCGCGGTTGCCAAGAAGCTCGACCAGATCGAGGAAGCCCGCAAGCTCGGCGATCCCAATGCTCTGGAACAGCGCCTGGCAGCCAACCCCGACGACCATGAAGCCCGCCTGATGCTGGCCAAGATCCGCAACGTCGAAGGCGACCGCAATGGCGCGGCGGATCACCTGTTGACGATCATGAAACGCGACCGGGCTTTCGACGATGACGGCGCACGGCGTGAGCTCGTCTCCTTCTTCGAAGTCTGGGGTCCGAAAGACCCGGCGACGATCGCCGCCCGCCGCAAGCTCTCGTCGATCCTGTTTTCCTGAACCACGCAGCAAGATCGGTGCGTTTTTCCCTTGAGATTTTCAAAGGGCGCACCATTTCTTGATCTGGTTGGCCACGCAGCGATGCGTGGCGGGGGCGAGACCGGACATCTGCAAGGTCGATCGGAATGCATGTCGGAAATGCACGTTATCTAGGTCCGCAGGACTTGCCGGAGATCATTCCGGTGTTTCCGCTGACCGGCGCGCTGCTTTTGCCTGGCGCGCAGTTGCCGCTCAACATCTTCGAGCCGCGTTATCTGGCGATGCTCGACGATGCCCTTTCCGGCAATCGGCTGATCGGGATCGTGCAGCCTTCCTTCTGCGAAGGCCGCAACGATATCGGCGTCGGGCCGGTTCCAGCACTCTGTCAGGTCGGCTGTATCGGCCGCATCACCTCCTTTGCCGAAACCGGCGACGGCCGCTACATCACCTCGCTGACGGGCGTGTGCCGCTACCGGTTGTTCAACGAAGTCGCCGGCACGCGCGGCTACCGCCGCTTCCGCATCGGCCCGTTCACCGCCGATCTCGAAAACCGCGACGATGAGAGCCTGGTCGACCGTTCGGCGCTGCTGGCAGCCTTCAGGGCCTATCTGGAGGCCAACAAGCTGAAGGCCGACTGGGAGAGTGTGGAGCGCGCCAGCAACCGCACGCTGGTCAACTCGATGGCAATGATGTCCCCCTACGGGCCGGCCGAGAAACAGGCGCTGCTGGAAGCACCCGACCTCAAGACCCGCGCCGAAACGCTGATCGCCATTACCGAGATCGTGCTCGCGCGCAATTTCGGCGATGTCGACAATATCCTGCAATAAGCGAGGGCTCGTGGACGTCAACGCCAGCAAGGTCGATCCGAAACTGCTCGAACTGCTCGTCTGCCCGCTGACCAAGGGCCGGCTCAGCTATCACGCCGAAGCGGGCGAGTTGATTTCGGAAAAGGCGCGGCTCGCTTACCCCATCCGCGATGGCGTGCCGATCATGCTGATCTCCGAGGCGCGCAAGATCGAAGACTGACGCTAGGCTGCCGGCCAAGCTCCCAATACGCCCAACTTCCCCTCATCCGGCCTGCCGGTCACCTTCTTCCCGCAAGCGGGCAGAAGGAAATCCGCCGCACGCTCGGTGCCAAATCTCTTCTCTTGGATGTGGCGCCATCGCCGCGCACGCAACCAAATCCCCTCGCCCCGCCTGCGGGGAGAGGGCTAGGGTGAGGGGGCAAACCCAGGAATGCCGCGCTTTGCGGATCAGATCGGCTGGCCGGAAAGCAGCCGCGGGTCCGCGTCGCCGGCGATGCCGGCTGCCTGGCGGATGAAGAAGCTTTTCAGCGACGGCAGTCGGTCGACGAGCCCAAGGCCGAAATCGCGGGCGATCCGGACCGGCGTGATGTCGTTCGAAAACAGCCGGTTGAGCACATCAGTCGTCACCCCCATGCGGAACGTGTCGAACCGGCGCCAGCTCTGGTAGCGCTCGAGAATGGCCAGCGAACCGATGTCGAGCCCAAGCCGGTCGGCCTCGACGATCGTCTCGGCCAGCGCCGCCACGTCCTTGAAGCCGAGATTGAGGCCCTGGCCGGAGATCGGATGGATGCCGTGGGCGGCGTCGCCCGCAAGCGCAAACCGCGGTTTTACGAAATCGCGCGCCAGCGTCAGGCCGAGCGGAAACGCGCGCCGGCCGCCGACGACCTTGAGATGGCCGAGCCTGTGGCCGAAGCGGCGCTCCAGCTCCTCCTCGAACAGGAAATCGTCGCCCTTGACCAGCCGCTCGGCATCGGTGGTGCGCTCGGTCCACACCAGCGACGAGCGATTGTTCTTGAGCGGCAGCGTGGCGAAGGGGCCGGCCGGCAGGAAATGCTCCTCGGCGGTGCCCTCATGCGGGCGCTCGTGCTCGACGGTGGTGACGATGCCGGACTGGCCGTAATCGAACTCGACCGTCTTGATGCCGGCGGCATCACGCAGCTTCGAGCGCACGCCGTCGCAGGCAACCAGCAGCCGGGCTTCCAGCTGTTCGCCGCCGGCAAGCGTGACCGCAACCGAATGATCGCCGCTCTCGAAGGTTTCGACCATCGTCGATTGACGCACCGTCACGCCAAATTCCTCGCAGGCAGCGCGTAGCGCGCCGACCATGGCGGTGTTCGGCACCATATGGGCAAAGGGCCTGCCCTCCTCGCCCTCGCCGTCGAAGGTCAGGAAGACAGGGCGCACCGGATCCGACGTCTTCGAATCGGTGATGACCATGCGCCGGATCGGTTCGGCCTCCGGCGCGATCGCCTGCCAGACGCCGAGAACGTCGAGCATGCGTTCGGCGGCGGAAGCGACGGCCGAGGCACGCTCGTCGCGCTTCCATGCCCCTTCCGGCGCGCCGTCGATGACGGAGACCGCAAGATGCGGCGCCGCCTTCTTCAGCGATACCGCGAGCGAAAGGCCGACATAGCCGCCACCGGCAATCAACACATCGATCATCCGCTTTCTCCCGTCGCACTTGAGCATCGTTTCATGCCTATATAGATCAATGCCATCGCCGTTCCTACCGTTGGAGACAGCCGAAATGTCGCGCCCCACTGAGACCGCAACGCCCATGGATGCGCTGCTTGCCACACTCGACCTCGAAAAGCTCGAGGAGAACCTGTTTCGTGGCCGCAGTCCCCAGGTCGGCTGGCAGCGCGTTTTCGGCGGCCAGGTGATCGGCCAGGCGCTGGTCGCCGCCCAGCGCACCGTCGACGAGGGTCGCTACGTGCATTCGCTGCACGCCTATTTCATGCGCCCCGGCGATCCCTCGGTGCCGATCATCTACGAGGTCGACCGCATCCGCGATGGCTCAAGCTTCGCCACGCGCCGTGTCGTCGCCATCCAGCACGGCAAGGCGATCTTCTCGATGTCGGCATCCTTCCAGTACGACGAGGACGGGTTCGAACATCAGATCGACATCCCCAACGTGGCGATGCCGGAAACCCTGCCGGGCGAGCAGGAACTGAAGGACAAGTTCCTGGCGCATGCGCCCGAAGCGATCCGCCGCTATTGGGAGCGGCCGCGACCGATCGAGATCCGCCCGGTCTCGCTCAGCCACTATTTTGCCCGCAACGACGGCAAGCCGACACAGGACGTCTGGGTCAAGGCCGTCGGCCAGGTGCCCGACGAGCGTCACCTGCAGGCAGCCGTGCTTGCCTATCTCTCCGACATGACGCTGCTCGACACCTCGCTCTATGCCCATGGCACGTCGGTGTTCGATCGCAACCTGCAGGTTGCAAGCCTCGATCACGCCATGTGGTTCCATCGCCCCTGCCGGATGGACGACTGGCTGCTCTACACCCAGGACAGCCCCAGCGCCCATGGTGCCCGCGGCATGACCCGCGGCAGCCTTTTTGATCGTTCCGGCGTGCTGATCGCCTCGGTGGCGCAGGAAGGCCTGATCCGGAAAAAGGCACCTGAACAAAAATAAGGCGCTTAATCTTTTCTGCCTATTTTTTAATCTTCTAAAATGACGATTTTTTAGCGCGTCGCGGCACACATGCCGCGCGTGATAATTTTTCCATGCCTTTTCATAGTCTTAGCTCATCACAACGAATCTGGCACGCCCCTTGAATGTAGCTGTCCGGTTGCAAGGCGCTTTTAGCGTTCGCAGCAAGGAGAGATGGCCTCCGGCCGGAGGCGAACAAGGATGGGAAACCGATGAAAATTGTGATGGCCATTATCAAGCCGTTCAAGCTCGATGAGGTTCGTGAAGCCCTCACTGCTGTTGGCATCCAGGGCCTGACCGTAACCGAGGTCAAAGGCTACGGCCGCCAGAAGGGACATACCGAAATCTATCGCGGCACCGAATACGCCGTGAGCTTCCTGCCAAAGCTGAAGATCGAGATCGCAGTCCCCTCGGAAGTCGTCGACAGGGCCGTGGAAGCGATCGCCGCCGCCGCCAAGACCGGCCAGATCGGTGACGGCAAGATCTTTGTCTATTCGATTGACCATGCCGTGCGCATCCGCACCGGCGAAACCGATTCAGAAGCGTTGTAAGCCACGCCGTTCAGGGAGCACTATTTCGATGTCGTCAAGCAAACTTTCTACCTCTCTGGTCAGGATCGGCGCAGCCTCTGCCGCCCTTCTTTCGCCGGTCGTCGCCTTTGCCCAGGAAGCCGCACCGGCAGCAGCCGCTGCCACCGCCGCAGCCCCCGTTCCCGATAAGGCCGACACGGCCTTCATGTTCATCTCCACCCTGCTCGTCTTCTTCATGCTGATCCCAGGCCTCGCGCTGTTTTATGGCGGCCTCGTGCGCGCCAAGAACATGCTGTCGGTGCTGATGCAGTGCACGGTCATCGGCGCAACGATGATGATCGTCTGGGTCGTCTACGGCTATTCCTTCGCCTTCGGCGGCTCGACCAGCCCCTACTTCGGCGGCTTTGCCAAGATGTTCCTGGCAGGCGTCTCGACTGACAGCACGTCGGCCACCTTCTCAGAAGGCGTGGTCATTCCGGAATACATCTTCATGCTGTTCCAGATGACGTTCGCGGCGCTGACGCCGGCCCTCATCATCGGTGCCTTTGCCGAGCGCATCAAGTTCTCGGCAGCCGTGCTCTTCTCCGTTCTCTGGGCAACCTTCGTCTACTTCCCGATCGCCCACATGGTCTGGGACGGCAACGGCCTGCTCTTCGGCATGGGCGCTCTCGATTTTGCCGGCGGCACCGTCGTTCACATCAATGCCGGCGTCGCTGGCCTCATCGGCGCAATCATGGTCGGCAAGCGCACCGGCTTCGGCAAGGACATGATGGCACCGCATTCGATGACGCTGACGCTCGTCGGTGCGGCGATGCTGTGGTTCGGTTGGTTCGGCTTCAACGCCGGCTCCAACCTCGAGGCATCCGGCGGCGCGATGCTCGCAACCGTCAACACCTTCCTTGCAACCGCAGCGGCCATCCTCTCCTGGTCGGTCGTCGAAACCTTCACCCGCGGCAAGGCCTCGATGCTGGGTGCCGCTTCGGGCATGATCGCCGGCCTTGTTGCCATCACGCCCGCTGCCGGCATTGCCGGCCCGATGGGTGCAATCGTCATGGGCCTGATCGTTTCGCCGCTGTGCTACTTCTTCGTCTCGGTGGTGAAGAACAAGTTCGGTTACGACGACACCGCTGACGTCTTCGGCGTTCACGGCGTCGGCGGCTTCTTCGGTGCGCTGGCAACCGGCATTTTCGCCTCGTCGTCGCTCGGCGGCATCGGTTATGCCGACGGCGTCTCCATGGGCGGCCAGTTCATGACCCAGCTCACCGCCGTTGCCATCACCATCGTCTGGTGCGGCGTCGTCTCGGCCATCCTTTACAAGGTGGTCGATGCGATCGTCGGCCTTAGGGTTTCGGTCGAAGCCGAACGCGAAGGTCTCGACCTCTCGTCCCACGGCGAAGCCGCCTACCACAGCTAAGCCAATCGCGGCGCCATCGACAGGCGCCGCTCACCGTCCCGTCGCGGTCCGTCTGATGCGGATCGCCTTTGGCCCGGATCGAGAGATCCGGGCTTTTTTTGCTGAATTTCAGCGCTTGCGGGCCGCCGCCCACCGGTATTTTAGCGGCACACGCGCATGGTTAATGTCGCATTAACCGTGCTTCGCTTAGGTTGATTCCATGGCGCGCAATGTGCCTAGAAGATCGAGACGGGCAGCAGGCAACATGAGCAGAAGCAATCCGGCAGCGCTTGACAGCCGTTCCAACCGGTTCGTGCTAACAACATTCGTTTGGCGACAGATCGCGTCGCTGGCGGGCTTCGCGCTGTTTGGCGCGCTGGCGCTGGCCATCGCTGCGCTGTCGACATGGAACGTTGCCGATCCGAGCTTCTCCTACGCCACCTCGGACGAGCCGACCAACGTGCTTGGTTATGCAGGCGCAGCGTTCGCCGATATCTTCATGCAGTTCTTCGGGCTTGCCAGCGTCGTCGCCCTGCTCCCGGCCGTTGCCTGGGCACTGGTGCTGATCGGTGGCAAGCGCTTCGACAAGATCGTCAAGCGCCTCGCCCTCTGGTTCGTCGGATCGGTGCTTGCCGGCGCTGCTTTGAGCTGTGTTCCGGCGCCGATCACCTGGCCGCTGCCCAATGGCCTCGGCGGCGTCTTCGGCGACATGATCCTGCGTTTTCCCGCGCTTTTCATCGGCTCCTTCCCGACCGGCACCTTTGCCACCGTCCTTGCTTGCATCTTTGCCGCCCCTGCCGCCTGGTGCCTGATCTACAGTGCCGGCCTGATCGGTCTCGGCGAGGAAGAGGACGAAGACGAGATCGAGGAACCGACGCCGAGCAAGGCGCGCACCGTGCGCGACGAACTGGACGAGGACGACAGCGAAGGTCCCTTCACGCTGCTGATGGGCTCGTTCGCGCATATGCGCTACACCGTGCAGGCGCGCGTTCGCCGTATCTTCGGCATGAGCGGCACCCGCACCCCGACCAAGCGCCAGTACGACGAACCCTACGATTTCAACAATGACGAATTCGGCACGCTGAACGAGCCGGCCCGGCCGAAGCCGATGGCTGCCGGCGACCGCATCGAACCGTCGCTCGACCGCTCCGAACGCCGCATCGTCACACCGCCACCGATCATGGCCGACGATGATGACGATATGCCCTTCATGGATGAGCGTCGCCCTGCCGGCATTCTGCCCGATGACGAGGATGACGACGTCGCATCCGATTGGGCACCAAAAGCCGCACCGCCGAAGCAGGGCCTGGCGAAGGCCGGTTCGCGTGTTGCCACGCCACCGCCTCGCCCGAAGACCAGCCAGCGGCTCGAACGCGAAGCGCAGCGCTCTTTCGTCGAGGACGACGACGGCGATTTCGCGCTGCCGCCGATGCATTTTCTCGCCGAGCCGAAGAACGTCACCCGCGACGCCTCGCTCTCCGCCGATGCGCTGGAGCAGAACGCCCGCATGCTGGAAGGCGTGCTGGAGGACTTCGGCGTCAAGGGTGAGATCATCCACGTCCGCCCCGGTCCGGTCGTCACCCTCTACGAACTGGAACCGGCGCCGGGCATCAAGTCCTCCCGCGTCATCGGCCTTGCCGACGACATCGCCCGCTCGATGAGCGCGATCGCTGCCCGCGTCGCCGTCGTTCCCGGCCGCAACGCCATCGGCATCGAACTGCCGAATCAGCGCCGCGAAACCGTCTACCTTCGCGAGCTGATCGGCTCGCGTGACTTCGAGACCTCGAAGGCGCGCCTGGCCATGGCGCTCGGCAAGACCATCGGTGGCGAACCCGTGGTCGCCGACCTCGCCAAGATGCCGCATCTGCTGGTTGCCGGCACCACCGGCTCGGGCAAGTCGGTGGCGATCAACACCATGATCCTGTCGCTGCTCTACCGCCTGCGTCCCGACCAGTGCCGCCTGATCATGATCGACCCGAAGATGCTCGAACTCTCCGTCTATGACGGCATTCCGCACCTGCTTTCGCCTGTCGTGACCGACCCGAAAAAGGCGGTCGTCGCGCTCAAGTGGACGGTGCGCGAGATGGAAGAGCGCTACAAGAAGATGTCGAAGATAGGCGTGCGCAACATCGACGGCTTCAACACCCGCGTCGAGCAGGCGCTGGCCAAGGGTGACGCGATCACCCGCACGGTGCAGACCGGCTTCGACCGCCAGACCGGCGAAGCGATCTACGAGACCGAAGAATTCGATCTGTCGCCGATGCCCTATATCGTCGTCATCATCGACGAAATGGCCGACCTGATGATGGTCGCCGGCAAGGACATCGAAGGTGCTGTGCAGCGGCTGGCGCAGATGGCGCGCGCCGCCGGCATCCATGTGATCATGGCAACGCAGCGCCCCTCGGTCGACGTCATCACCGGCACGATCAAGGCCAACTTCCCGACCCGCATCTCCTTCCAGGTGACCTCGAAGATCGACAGCCGCACCATTCTTGGCGAACAGGGCGCCGAGCAGCTGCTCGGCATGGGCGACATGCTCTATATGGCCGGCGGCGGGCGTATCCAGCGCGTGCACGGGCCGTTCGTGTCCGACACCGAAGTCGAGGAAGTCGTCGCCTATCTCAAGACCCAGGGCACGCCGCAGTATCTCGACGCGATCACCGAAGATGACGACGAGGACAGTGATGGCGGCGGCCCGGCCGGCACGTCCAATCTTGCCGATTCCGACGACCCTTATGACCAGGCCGTGGCGATCGTCCTGCGTGACGGCAAGGCCTCCACATCCTACGTGCAACGTCGCCTCGGGATCGGCTATAATAGGGCCGCGTCGCTGATCGAGCGCATGGAGCAGGAAGGCATCATCGGCCCGGCGAACCACGCCGGCAAACGAGAAATCCTCGTGCCCACGGAAGCGGATATCACCGGCCGGTAAACCCGGCTCCTGTCACGGGCGGTGTTCAAAGCCCGGTAACGGTCATGTGAGAGCGCGGCCCGCCGAAGGCCATGAAAAACGCCTTGAAGGTGCCGCACTTGCGCTCCAGATGATCAAGGAAATGAAGGAGACTGCGATGACAGAGACGAAAACCACCCAAGGCAACAATCCGGCGATGTCGCGCCGTGTATTCGTTGGTGGCCTTGCGGCGCTTGCGGGCATGGGTGGTGCCGGTCTCGACATCACGAAGGCCTTTGCGCAGGCCACGGGCTCCGCCCAGAAGATCGCCGACCATTTCTCGTCCGTCAAAACCATGGCCGGGGAATTTGTGCAATTCGGTCCGCGCGGCGAGCAGACCGGTGGCAAGTTCTACATCCGCCGCCCTGGCCGCATCCGCTTCAACTACGAGGC
The DNA here is from genome assembly GCF_059419585.1 of Ensifer sp. GW821-FHT05G01. Classification (NCBI taxonomy): domain Bacteria; kingdom Pseudomonadati; phylum Pseudomonadota; class Alphaproteobacteria; order Hyphomicrobiales; family Rhizobiaceae; genus Ensifer; species Ensifer sp. GW821-FHT05G01. Next base: position 211,907 of record NZ_JBWKSC010000005.1, read on the forward strand.
GCCTTCGCCCATGCGCGTGATCGCCGACGGCAAGTCGGTGGTCATCGGCAACATGAAGCTGAAGACCTGGGACATCTACCCGCTGTCGAAGACGCCGCTGAACCTGTTGCTCAGCGAACGGATCGACCTGACCGGCAAGATGGTGCGCGGCGTCAAGGAAGAATCCGACCTCATCACCATCGTGCTCGGCGATCGCTCGATTTTCGGCGATTCGACCATCACCATGATGTTCGACCCGAAGACCTACGACCTGCGCCAGTGGACGATCACCGACGCGCAGAAAAAGGACACCTCGGTGATGATCTTCAACGTCCAGACGGGCATGGCGCTGGACGACAAGGTATTCAAGATCCCCTACGACGAAGTGCGCAACAAGGGCCGCTGACGGCCTTTTCCGTAGCCGTGCTTGTGGACATCGGCCGCCTTCTGGCGGCCTTTTTCATGCCTTCCTTGTCGCCGGCCGCCGGACCTGCTTAAACCGCTCGGACATCGAGAATACACCCGTCCTGAGCCGGCTTCCCATTGGTCGAACGCCCGGACCCACCCGATCATGGGGAATGCGCAATGGCCCTTTCCGTCGCCACGTGGAACATCAACTCCGTTCGCCTGCGCATGCCGCTGGTCGAACACCTCCTGAAGACCTGGCAGCCCGATATTCTCTGCCTGCAGGAAACCAAGTGCCCCAACGACCAGTTTCCGTCGAAGCCGCTGAAGGCGCTTGGATACAACCATATCGAAATGCACGGCCAGAAGGGTTATCACGGCGTCGCGACGATCTCGCGGCTGCCGCTGCACGAACTCAGCGATCGCCGCGACTATTGTGGCGTCGGCGATGCGCGCCACCTCTCGGTGGTATTTGAAGCGGGCGGCAAGAAGATCCGTCTGCACAATTTCTACGTTCCGGCCGGCGGCGACGAACCGGACCGCTCGATCAATCCGAAGTTCGGCCACAAGCTCGATTTCGTCGATGAAATGAAGCTGCTGCACGCCGAAGCCGAGGCCGGCATCTCGTCGATCCTCGTCGGCGATCTCAACATCGCTCCGCTTGAAGACGACGTCTGGTCGCACAAGCAACTCCTGAAGATCGTCAGCCACACGCCGATCGAAACCGAAGGCCTGACCTCGGTGATGACCGGCGGCGCCTGGGTCGATCTGATGCGCCAGCATGCACCATCACCGACCAAGCTCTATACCTGGTGGAGCTACCGCGCGAAGGATTGGGAGGCGGCCGACCGCGGCCGGCGCCTCGACCATATCTGGTCGTCGGCCGACCTCGCACCGACGCTCACACAGGTGGACATCCTGCGTGAGGCACGCGGCTGGGAGCGGCCGTCGGACCATGTGCCGGTGATCGCGCATTTCGATATCTAGCCTCCGGATCGCCGACGGCTGTCGGGTCGCCGGCCGGGCGCAGCGCCCGCATGCGCGCAAATACGGTGGCGGGCAAAAGCGCCTGGCGTCAGACCGTTGACTGGATGACCGTCAGGCGAAGCGGCCGGCGAGCGCCCCAGCGCGCCTGATCATCGCCTGCAAGTTCTCACGGATGCGCGACTCGACGAGGGCGGCAACTTCCGGATACTCTTCCAGCATGCGCCGGAAGAGCGGGCGATTGATGCGGATTACTTCGCTGTCTTCGTCGGCGGTCGCGGTGAACTTGCGCTCCACCATCGAGATCAGCGCCAGCTCGGACAGAAGCGCGCCGCGACCGACGGTGGTGATCTCTTCCATCGCGCCATCGGCATTGGCCTTCGAAAGCGAGAGACTGCCGCTGGCAATGGCAAACGCGCAATCGGCCGGCGCACCTTCGCGAAACAGCTCCTGCCCCTTGAACACCCGGCGACGCTCCGCACCAAAGGCGATCAGCCTCAGCTTGTCCTCGCTGATATCGGCAAAAAGCGGCACGTTGGACAGAAGAACGATGTCGTCGTTGAGCGCCAAGCGGCTAACCTCCCTAAATTACGACGCTTTCGGGCTCGGTACCCAAGAGCATCGCAATCGATGCAAATAGTCTGGAGCGACTGACATACGGAAAATCATCCGACGTCGCCGCCTCACGGAACGATCTTGTAGCCGCCGTTCTCTGTCACCAAAATCTCGGCATTGGAAGGGTCGCGCTCGATTTTCTGGCGAAGCCGGTAGACATGCGTTTCGAGCGTGTGCGTCGTCACGCCGGAATTGTAGCCCCAGACTTCCTCGAGCAGCACGTCGCGCGTCACCACCTTCTGGTCGGCACGATAGAGGTAGCGGATGATCGCCGCTTCCTTTTCGGTCAGGCGGATCTTCTGGCCGTTTTCGAGCGTCAGCAGCTTCTGGCTGGGCTTGAACGTATAGGGACCGACGCTGAACGTCGCATCTTCGCTCTGCTCGTGCTGGCGTAGCTGCGCGCGGATGCGCGCGAGCAGCACGGCAAAGCGGAATGGCTTGGTGACATAATCGTTGGCACCGGCTTCGAGACCCAGGATCGTATCGGAATCGGTATCGTGGCCGGTAAGCATGATGATCGGCGCCTTGAAGCCACCCTTGCGCAGGAGTTTGACCGCCTCACGCCCATCCATGTCGGGCAGCCCGACATCCATGATCAACAGGTCGACCTGCTGGGCGCGCGCCGCCTGTATACCCTTGCCGGCAGAGGCTTCCTGGAGAAGATCGAACTCCTCGTAGAGCGAAAGCTGCTCGACCAACGTTTCGCGCAGGTCATTGTCGTCATCGACAAGAAGAATGGTACGGGTCGCCATGGGACAATTCCTGTTTGCTTCCGGTTTCAAACTAGCTCAAATGCCCGTGTTGGCAAGCGAACCGGTTTTGGAACCGCGTTATATATGCAACCGTGCTTATGGTGCCCGCCAAATCACGGACAATTCAAAAATCTGTGAGAGAGATGCGCAAGAAAACGTCGGGAAGAAGGCCAGTCAAATCCGTCATCACCGTCCGGCCTTCCCCGCTTGATCGCAGGCGTGCACTGGTTAGCTTCGATGGCCGCACGGAGCAAGCCGCCATCGGTCGCAGCGGCATCACCAGCCGCAAGCGCGAGGGTGACGGCGCGACGCCCCGCGCAGCGATGAAGCTCGTCGGCGGCTATGTCAGGCGCGACAGGATCGTGCTGCCGCCGACGTCCCTACCGACAATGGCAACCCGCAAGGGAATGCTCTGGTGCGATGCGCCCGATCATGCCCGCTACAATCGCCCGGCCAAGGCGCCGTTCGCGCCGAGCCACGAAGAGATGATGCGTGACGACGGGCTCTATGACGTCTGCCTGGTGATGGACTGGAACCTGACCAGCCGCCGCCGTCATGCCGGGTCGGCGATCTTCTTTCACCTCATCCGTCCCGGCTACGAGCCGACCCAGGGCTGTGTCGCCATAAGCCTGGCTTCCATGCGCCGGTTGATCCCGCACCTGCGTCGCGGCACCATCGTCAAGGTTCTGTAACCCTTCCGCATCTGCGCCAATATGCCCCCATATCAGCGCTCGACATGAGAATTCGGAAAGCATAACCCGAACGAGAAATCTCGTCGTGCACAACCATAAACACTTCCGCAAGCTCTGACATCTATGTAGCCACAAGCAAGATTTGCAGGGCGAGTGCAGCCGATGCTGACGACGATGGCCAAAGCGATACCGGTGACCGATGGACGCTTCTTCAGGATAGGTGAGGTTCGCGATCTCGCGGACGGCCCCTTGCAAGGGTCCGATATTGCGCGGCTGCTCGACTGGGTCGAATCCTATCTGATGAACAGTCATCCCGATCTCGGACGAGCCGGCGCCGTCTGCCCCTTTACCCGCCAGGCCGCCAAGATCGATACGGTTCGCCTCGCGATTTCCCGCGCGCGCCCCGGTGACGAAGACGACGCTTTCGCCCTTATCCGTGGTGCGTTCGGCGCGCTTGAAGCCATCCCCTGCAAGCCCGCGATGAAGCATTTCCGCACCGTCATCGTCGGCTTTCCGGATTGCGCCGATCAGGACGGGATCGCGATGTTGAAGCGGATCCAGCGACGGCACCGGTTCTACTCGCTAGCGCGCGCCCGGATGATCGGCATGATGCATGCAGGTTCCGAGGATCGCGGCCTGTGGAATCCGGACTTCCGGCCGCTGCGCTCGCCGATGCCGGTTCTGGCGATCCGGCATCTGGTCGAAAACGACGCCCCGTTTGCCGCGCTCCATCCCGCTCTCATGGTTGCCTATCTCGCCCGTTTCCCGATCAAGGGAACGCGGCGGCTCGTCAATCACTTCCGAAGCCGCTGAGCCATGCCCGGCCGAGCGACGTCGCCGATCGCCGAGACAATCGAACGGAGTCCGATCCTCGGCCGTTTGGGAGACGACCTTGAAATCAGTGTCGTCACAAGCCTCGAAGGCTTCATGGCCTTGCAGGGGGACTGGGACGATCTGTTCGAGCGAGCGGCAGCACCTCAGCAGGTCTTCCAGCGCCATATCTTCCTGCGCTACTGGACACGGCACTATCTCGACGCAAAGACGCAGCTCTCTATTCTCACCGGCCGTATCGACGGACGCCTTGTCACCGTCTGGCCGCTGGTGCGTCGTCGCGAGCTCGGCATCGACACGCTCGGCTTCATGGGCGCGCCGGTGGCGCAGTTCGGCGACGTGCTCGTCGAAGCCGGTGATACCGCACACGCCTTGCTCGAAGTCGGCTGGAATGCCGTGGAAGCGCTCGGTGCCGACATGTTCTGGGCCCGCCGGGTGCGGTCAGACGCCGCCCTCTGCGGATCAGCCATCGCGGTCGGCGCGTGCCTGCCGGGCGACGTGCAGGCGCCGTTCGCATGCCTGTCGCGTCGGGTGACGGCCGATGGTCCGGGCATCGCCTATTCCGCGCGCGAGCGATCGAACTACCGGCGCCGATTGCGAAGGCTCCGCGAACGCGGCGACATCGGCTTCTCCGAGCCCGGTTCGGGCCAGGCAGCCGAGGCGGCGGTCGCGTCCGCAATCGCCATCAAGAAAAACTGGCTGCTCGAAAACGCGATCCTGTCGCCGACCGTCATGGACACCCGCTTCCAGGCGTTCTTCGAAGATCTTGCCGGCGATCTCGCGACGGGCCTGCACGTCTCGGCAATCACCCGCGACGGGAGAGCGATCGGCGTCGACCTGTCCTTCGACTGCAAGGGCCACACCTTCGGCCACGTGCTGGCAACCGACCCTGGCTACGAGCGCGAGGGCCTCGGACGGTTGCTCATCCATCGAACATTCGCGGCGGCCGCCCACCGTGGCAACACGATCTTTGATCTGCTGGCGCCGGCGGACTGCTACAAGATGCAGCATGCCGACGGGCTTGTGGCCATCAGGGACTATGCCTTCGCATATTCCTGGCGCGGCCGGTTGCTGCGCGCGCTCGTCCTGGCGCGACTGCAACCGATGGCCAAGGCCTTGGCAAAGCGCCTGCCGGCCGCTCTGGTGCAAAAGCTTGTGATGCGAAAGATCCGAGCCGGGCAGTCTTCTCAGTCCAGCTGACGCGGCGTGACAAAATCGACGAGACGACACCCGCCTGCAGCCAGGTCCTCCCAGCTGGAGCCGTCGAACTCGAACACGGCAAGCGCCGCCGTCGGAAATTTCTGCTGCATGCGCGCAAGCGCTTCTTGCCTACCCGAACCGGCAAGCTGAAGGGCGAGATCCTCCATGCCCGGATTATGCCCGACGACAAGCAGGTTGCGGATGGCCGGGTCGACCGCACGAATGGTGGCCAGAATGGCCGGTGCTGCAACTTCGTAGATGTCGCGTGTCTCACGGGCAGGGATTGGCGGCGGCAGGATACCCTTGACCAGCGCCCAGGTTTCCCGAGCCCGCCGCGCCGTGGAAACGATCGCCAGCCCGGGGATCAACCCTTTTCGCTCCATATAGGCGCCGACCAATGGCGCCGCCTTGCGGCCGCGCTCGCCAAGCGGTCGATCGTGGTCCGGCACATCTTCGGGCCAGGCGGACTTGGCATGGCGCAACAGCATCAGGCGGTATGTCTGCGTCCTGTGATCCCTGGCCATTACGTCCTCCCTCGCAACGACGTGCGATCCTCACTGACAGGTATCGGGTTATTCTGGCATCGCACCGCCATTTTGTCCCGGCAAGAGTGGACCATAAAAAAGGCCGCCCCGAAGGGCGGCCATCAACGCCGGAAAAGCTCAAAAACTGGCTTATGTCCACGCGCGCGGGATTATTTCCGCGCGCGCCTGATCATTTCCACTCGCGAATGTCGACGAAATGTCCGGCGACCGCAGCGGCTGCCGCCATTGCCGGCGACACCAGGTGCGTGCGTCCCTTGAAGCCCTGACGTCCTTCGAAGTTGCGGTTGGAGGTCGAGGCGCAACGCTCGCCCGGCTTCAGCCGGTCGTCGTTCATCGCCAGGCACATGGAGCAGCCCGGCTCGCGCCAGTCGAAGCCGGCTTGGCGGAAGATCTTGTCGAGGCCTTCGGCTTCTGCCTGCTCCTTGACGAGGCCGGAGCCCGGAACGATCATCGCCGAAACCGTCGACGCGACCTTGCGGCCCTCGACGACGGCGGCAACGGCGCGCAGGTCCTCGATGCGGCCATTGGTGCACGAGCCGATGAAGACGCGGTCGATCGCTATGTCGGTGACCTTGGTGCCGGGCTTCAGGCCCATGTAGTCGAGCGCGCGCCACTTGGAGGTGCGCTTGTTTTCTTCCGGGATTTCATCCGGGTTCGGAACGATGCCCTGAACCGAAATGACGTCCTCGGGCGACGAACCCCAAGAGACGATCGGCGGCAGATTGGCCGCGTCGAGCACGACGACGCGATCGAAGTGTGCGCCCTCGTCCGTGTGCAGCGTCTTCCAATAGTCGATCGCCATCTCCAGCGCCTTGCCCTTCGGCGCGCGCGGCTTGTCCTTGATGTATTCGAAGGTCGTCTCATCAGGCGCGATCAGGCCGGCGCGGGCGCCGCCTTCGATCGTCATGTTGCAGATGGTCATGCGACCTTCCATCGACAGCGCGCGGATGGCTTCGCCGGCAAACTCGATGACGTGGCCGGTGCCGCCGGCAGTGCCGATCTCGCCGATGATGGCAAGGATGATGTCCTTGGCGGTAACGCCCGGCGGCAGCTGGCCGTCGACGCGCACCAGCATGTTCTTGGCCTTCTGCTGGATCAGCGTCTGGGTCGCAAGCACGTGCTCGACTTCGGACGTGCCGATACCGTGCGCCAGCGCACCGAAGGCGCCGTGCGTCGAGGTGTGGCTATCGCCGCAGACGATGGTCATGCCGGGCAGCGTAAAGCCCTGCTCGGGGCCGACGATATGCACGATGCCCTGACGCTTGTCGTTTTCGGAGTAGTATTCAACCCCGAACTCGGCCGCATTGGTGGCGAGCGCCTCGACCTGAATGCGGCTTTCCTCATTCTTGATGCCGAGGTGGCGGTCCGGCGAAGTCGGCACGTTGTGGTCGACGACGGCAAGCGTCTTTTCCGGAGCACGGACCTTGCGGCCGGCCATGCGCAGACCTTCGAAAGCCTGCGGGCTCGTCACCTCGTGAACGAGATGACGATCGATGTAGAGAAGACAGGTTCCATCGTCCTGGCTGTTGACCAGATGGTCGTCCCAGATCTTGTCATAGAGAGTACGCGGTGCGCTCATGGCGATATATCCATCGAATTTTCGTAAAGAAGGGAAAGGCCGGCAGCAGGGCGGCCGGAAACGCTGATCAAGGGATCAGGATAGGAGGCTTGTCAGCGCCCCGGATACGCGCGCGAAAAAGCGTGCCGGCAGACGCTTGTGGTCCTGCAGCACGACGATTTTCTGCTCTCGACATCCGAACTTGGATTCCATGAGGCCGTACATATCAATTTTTTGACACTTCGGCAATCGGTGGAAGCGGCCTCAACGCTGCTCGGCGCGTCGCAAACGCCGCTCGACCCCCCTCAGGCCCAACGACAGGCCGATGGTGAGGACCAGGTAGACATAGGCAACGATCGAATAGGTCTCGAAGAAGCGGAAGGAACCGGAAGCGTAGACCTTGCCCATCTGGGTGATGTCGGCAACGCCGAGCACCGAGACCAGCGATGAGTCCTTGACCATGGCGACGAAATCGTTGCCGAGCGGCGGCAGGATCACGCGGATTGCCTGCGGAAAGATCACCAGGCGAAACCGCTGGTAGCGAGTCAGGCCCAACGCCTTGGCCGCCTCGACCTGTCCCTTGTCGACGGAGAGGATGCCAGCCCGAAACACTTCCGCGATGAAGGCGGAATAGCCGATCATCAGCGCCATGATCGCCCGCCACATCAGCGAAATGTCGCGCACCACCACCGGCTCCATCCAGCCGGCCGAAATCAGCGGCGCGGTGATGAAATTCGCGACCACGACGAGCGCCGGCGCGCCGACGAAGGCGATGTAGAACAGGAGGACAAGGATCGGCACGCCGCGAATGACTTCGGTGTAGAAGCGTGCGATCTGGCGAAGGGCCGCATGCTCCGACAGCGCCATCAGTGCGATGCCGAGGCCGAGCGTCGTCGCCAGCACGAAGCCCATCAGGGTCACGAAAACGGTGACGCCGATGCCCTTGAGGACGACATTGAAGACCTCGGTATAGATATCATTGGTGACGATAACGGCGGCGAGCGCCACGGCAATCACCAGAAGGGCGACCAGCCACCAGGGATAGTCGCCCTTTGCGGACATGTCAGAAGAATTTGGGGAGGCCATTGCCTGCGATCAGCCGCCCATCTTGTAGTCGAGGAACCACTTCTTGTCCAAGGCGTCGAAGGTTCCGTCCGCCTTCAGCGCCTTGATCGCGGCGTTGATCGGAGCGACCAGATCGGAACCCTTCGGGTAGATGAAGCCGAAATCCTCAGTGCCGAGCGGGCCGCCGACGACCTTCAGCTTGCCTTCGGACGAATCGACATAGCCCTTGGCGGCAACGCTGTCGGTGAGAACGACGTCGACGTCCCCGGCCTTCAATGCCTGCACGGTCGCACCGAAGGTTTCGAACAGCTTGACGCGCGGGTTCTGCTCGTTGCCATCGAGCATTTCGTAGACGGCGGTGTAGAACGGCGAGGTGCCCGGCTGCGCACCAACCAGGCCGTCGGCAAAGGCGCCGAAGCTCTTGCCGTCGTTAAAGCGGGCCTCGTCGCCGCGTACCAGCATGAACTGCTGCGAGCGCATATAGGGGTCGGAGAAGTCGACCTTCTCCTTGCGGTCGTCCTTGATGGTGATGCCGGTCATGCCGATCTGGTACTGGCCGTCATGAACCGCCTGGATCATCGCATCCCAGCTGGTGTTCTGATATTCGACCTTGAAATTGAGACGCTTGGCGATCTCGTTCATCGCGTCATATTCCCAGCCGATCGCCTCGCCGGTCTTCGGATCGACGAACTGCAGCGGCGGATAGGCGTTTTCCGTGACGACGACAACCGTCTTGCCGCCGAGATCCGGCAGGTCGCTGGCGAAAGCCGACGCAGAAAAAGCAAATGGAACGGCAAGTGCGGCTGCGATGCCCGCAAGCACATGGCGACGGATTGTCATTGGAAGAACTCCCGAAAAGTGTGGCAGCGAAAAATGTCACGGATTGTGGAGAAAAGACAAGCGCATAGTACCAAAAAAGAAAGGCGGCCCAAGGCCGCCTTTCCAACAATCCGAAAGGATTGAAATCTTATTCCGCTGCAGCTTCTGCTGCCTTGGCGGCTTCTGCTGCTGCCTTGGCTTCTGCGGCTTCGGCTGCTGCCTTTTCGGCGGCCAGAGCCTGAGCTGCTGCGATCTTTTCAGCTTCGATACGTGCCTTTTCCTCGGCAACGGCCTGGCGCTCGGCGTCGTTCAGCTTGCGAGCGCGCGTACCGGTGTTTTCAACGATACGAGCCGACTTGCCGCGACGATCGCGCAGGTAGTAAAGCTTGGCGCGACGGACCTTACCGCGGCGAACCACTTCAACGCTCTCGACGAGCGGCGAGTAAACCGGGAATACGCGCTCGACGCCTTCGCCGTAGGAGATCTTGCGAACGGTGAAGCTTTCGTTGATGCCGCCGCCCGAACGAGCGATGCAAACGCCTTCATAAGCCTGAACGCGGGTACGCGAGCCTTCGACAACGCGGACGTTGACGCGCAGCGTGTCGCCTGCGGAGAAATCGGGGAGCGTGCGCTTGGCGGCAATCTTGGCGGCCTGTTCGGCTTCCAGCTGCTGGATGATGTTCATCGGGTTAACCTTTCAAGTTCTTCTGAAACAGCCAGAGCGCTCTCGATCGACCTGTCGGACATGCCTTCAGATGTTGCCGGACCCGGCAGGAGCGAATTCACCATTCTTTGTTGGTGGTCGACGGGCAAAAACCCGAACCGGGGCGGCACTTACACGAAGAAACTCCGCTTGTCATCCCCGAAAGCCATATTTTCCGGGCCATGGAGGCGTTCGGCGCGAATTCTATCAGAGATTTCGAAAGAACGCGCATGGAAACGCAGGCGAACGCGGGCTTGCGGCCGCAAAGCCTGCGGGCTATGCCGGGCTGGGTAATGGGGGGAGACCATGCAGTTCTTCGAAATACTTCTGCTTTTCGTCGCCGGTTTCCTGTCGGGCATGGTCAATGCGATTGCCGGCGGCGGCACCTTCCTTACCTTCGGCGCCATGACCCTTGGCGGCTTGCCGCCGATTGTCGCCAATGCGACCTCGTCGATCATCCAGCTTCCCGGCTACATCACCTCGGCGCTTGCCTATGCCAAGGAGATCCGCGCCGATCGCCGCCAGGCGATCCAGCTCGGCATCATCTCGGCGGTCGGTGGGCTCGCCGGCGCCGTGCTGCTGATCTCCTTGTCGAACGCCTCGTTTCGCGCGCTCGTCCCGTGGCTGCTGATCGCCGCAACGGCGATCTTCGCCGCCGGACCACTCCTGAAGCCCAAGGCGCGCATAGACGAGCATGCGATCAGTCCGGCCGGCATCGTCAGCCAGTTCGTAACCTCGATCTATGGCGGCTTCTTCGGCGCCGGCATGGGCATCATGATGCTGGCGGTGCTCGGACTTGCCACCGGCGGCGGCTATCACCGCCTGAACGCCCTCAAGAACTTCATCTCGATCGTCATTGCCACCATCGCTATCGTCGTCTTCGCTGCCGGCGGCGTCGTGTCGTGGCTGCACGCAGCGGTCATGGTTCCTGGGGCGGCCCTGGGCGGTTACATCGGCGTCTGGGCGGCACGGCGCGTGCCGCAGGCGGTAATCCGTGCCCTGGTCGTGGCGATCGGGTTGCTGCTCGCCGCCTACTATTTCTTCACGGGTTGAACAAGGAGATCAGGCCGACGCTCTTCGGTCAGCCGGCGCGCCTCAATCTCGCGCCAGTTGGCGATGGCGCCGTGGTTGCCGGAGGTCAGAACCGGCGGGATCTCCCGGCCCTCGAAAACCTGCGGCCGGGTATAGTGCGGATGCTCCAGCAGCCCGCCCTCGAAGCTTTCGTGAACGCCGGACAGCTCGTTGCCCATCACCCCTGGCAGGATGCGAACGACGGCATCGAGCAGTGTCAGCGCCGCCGGCTCGCCGCCCGAAAGAATGTAATCGCCGATCGACACTTCCTCGAGTTCGCGCCCGTCGATGACGCGTTGGTCGACGCCTTCGAACCGGCCGCAGACGATCACCACGCCGGGGCCATCGGCAAGTTCGCGCACGCGCTTCTGCGTCAACGGCCTTCCGCGCGGGCTCATCAACAGTCGTGGGCGATGATCGTCCCTGGACACCGCGTCGATCGCGCGGGCGAGAACGTCGGGCTTCAACACCATGCCGGCGCCGCCGCCGGCCGGCGTATCGTCGACTGTGCGATGCTTGTCTTCAGCAAAGTCCCGGATCTGGACGGCATCGATCGACCACTGGCCGCGCTCCAGCGCCCGGCCGGAAAGCGAGGCGCCGAGATGGCCGGGAAACATTTCAGGATAAAGCGTGAGCACCGTTGCGCGGAAGGACATTGCCTTGCCGCTCACTTGCGCTTGGCCGAAAACGGGCTACCGGGCTCGTCCTTGTCGTCGATGAGACCAGCGGCCAGCGGATCCACCAGCAGCTTGCCGCCTTCAAGGTCGATTTCCAGAACGGACCATTCGGTAAAGGGGATGAGCACGGGACGCTTGCCCGGCCCCTTGAGCTCGAGCAGGTCGCCGGCACCGAAATCGAACACGCCGGTCACGGTGCCATAGCTCTTGCCGCTGCCGTCGACGGCCTCCAGGCCCTCGAGGTCGGCGTAAAAGAATTCGTCTTCGTCGAGATCGTCATCGGGCAGATTGTCCCGGTCGATGAACAGTTCGAGACCGTTGAGCGCCTCCGCGGCGTTGCGATCGTTGACGCCGCGAAAGCGGACGACGACCACGTTCTTGGCTTCGCGGACTTCCAGAACCTCGAACAAGCGCCCGTCGGCGCTATGAAGGTGGCCATAGTCGCCGAGTGCCGTCGGGTCGTCGGTGAACGACTTCACCCTGACCTCGCCGCGCAGGCCTTGGGCCGCACCGATTGTCGCCATCAGAACCGGGTTTTCGATTTTGCTCATCATCCGCATCCGTTTCGGGATTTCAGCGTGCACATAACGGAAAACGGGCGGCATGGAAATGCCGCCCGTTTCCTTCATCCGTTTACCGGAACTTATTCTGCGGCAGCAGCAGCAGCGGCGTCTTCGGCCTTCTGCTTGGCTTCAGCAGCGCGCTCCTGAGCCTTCTTGCCCGGCAGGCCCTTGTTCGGGTTTGCGCGAGCCGGACGCTGGGCGATACCAGCCTGGTCGAGGAAGCGCAGAACGCGGTCGGTCGGCTGGGCGCCCTGGGCGATCCAGTGGCTGATGCGCTCGGCGTTCAGCTCGACGCGCTTTTCGTCGTCCTTGCCGAGCATCGGGTTCCAGGAACCGATCTTCTCGAGGAAGCGGCCGTCACGCGGGCTGCGGGCGTCGGCAACGACGATCTGGTAGTAAGGACGCTTCTTGGAACCGCCACGGGCGAGACGAATTTTCAGTGCCATTTGAGTAACTCCTTGCAGGCTTTATTGACCGCTTCGTTCAAGCGGAATGGGTGGTGCCGACGGTGCCCGCGGACTGCGTGCGATCGGCGGCGATGGCTTCATGATGCCGGATGACTTCCTTGATGATGAAGTTCAGGAACTTCTCGGCGAAATCCGGATCCAGATTGGCATCCTTCGCCAGATGGCGGAGGCGTTCGATCTGGTATTCTTCGCGGGCCGGATCGGCCGGCGGCAGATTGTGCTTGGCCTTGAGAACGCCGACCGCCTGGGTGCAGCGGAACCGTTCGGCCAGCATGTGGACGAGCGCGGCATCGATGTTGTCGATCGACTGCCGGTAACCCGCCAATTCTCGTTTGATCTCGGGATCAATCATCTCTCACCGATCCTCACTTCTTCTTCGGCAGGCCGGGAAGGCCGGCGAAACCGCCAAGGCCCGGAAGCTTGGCGCCGCCGAGACCGGGAAGGCCACCGCCGCCAAGGCCCGGCATGCCACCGGGCTTGAGGCCGGCGGCTTCCGCCTGCTTCTGAAGTGCTTCAAGCTGCTTGGGGTCGAGGCTCGACAGATCGGGCATGCCGCCGCCGCCAAGGCCGCCGAGGCCCATCTTGCTGGCAAGGCCGCCCATCATCTGCTTCATCATGCCGCCTTTGCCCTTGCCGCCCATCATCTTCATCATGTCCGCCATCTGGCGGTGCATCTTCAGAAGCTTGTTGATGTCGGCGGCATCGGTGCCCGAACCGGCTGCGATGCGCTTCTTGCGGGAATGCTTGAGCATGTCGGGGTTGGCGCGCTCGGCCTTGGTCATCGAGGAGATGATGGCGATCTGGCGTCCGAACAGCTTGTCGTCGAGACCGGCCGACGCCATCTTGTCCTTCATGCCGGCCATGCCGGGCATCAGGCCCATGATACCACCCATGCCGCCCATCTTCTGCATCTGGCGCAGCTGGTCGGCGAGGTCGTTCAGGTCGAACTTGCCCTTGGCCATCTTGGCGGCCATGGCCGCCGCCTTTTCGGCGTCGATGTTCTCGGCAGCCTTCTCGACCAGCGAGATGATGTCGCCCATGCCGAGGATGCGGTCGGCGACGCGGCGCGGATGGAACTCTTCGAGTTCGCCCATCTTTTCGCCGACGCCGATGAGCTTGATCGGCTTACCGGTGACGGCGCGCATCGAAAGCGCTGCACCGCCGCGGCCGTCGCCGTCCATACGGGTGAGCACGAGGCCGGTGATGCCGACGCGTTCGTCGAAGTTGCGGGCAAGATTGACGGCGTCCTGACCGGTCAGCGCATCGGCGACCAGCAGGATTTCATGCGGATTGGACTTCCGCTTGATTTCCGCCATCTCGATCATCAGCGGTTCGTCGATATGCGTGCGGCCAGCGGTGTCGAGGATGACGATGTCATGGCCGCCGAGCTTGGCGGCCTGCACGGCGCGCGCGGCGATATCGGTCGGCGACTGGCCGGCAATGATCGGCAACGTATCGACGCCGGTCTGGACGCCGAGCTGGCGAAGCTGCTCCTGAGCGGCCGGACGACGCGTGTCGAGCGAAGCCATCAGGACCTTCTTCTTGTCCCGCGTCTTCATCCGGTTGGCGATCTTGCCGGTGGTCGTCGTCTTGCCCGAGCCCTGCAGACCGACCATCATGATGACAACCGGGGCAGGCGCATTGAGGTCGATGGTGACGCCCTCGGAGCCCAACATGTCGACCAGCTCGTCATGGACGATCTTGACGACCATCTGCCCAGGCTTGATCGATTTCAGGATCTCGGCGCCAACCGCCTTCTCGCGAACCTTTTCAGTGAAGGAGCGCACGACGTCGAGCGCGACGTCGGCTTCGAGCAACGCACGGCGAACCTCGCGAAGCGCCGCGGAAACATCTGCTTCCGACAATGCGCCGCGGCCGGTCAGTCCATTCAATATGGAACCAAGGCGGTCCTGGAGGCTCTCGAACATTCTCACTTCCTTCTGGTTTCCGGTAGCATGCAAACTAGCCGGAAACGTGGGTTCCTTCGCCTGAAAAACAAGGCGCAAAGCCAAAAACCACCCGAGGGCGCAACGCGCTGTCGGATGTTGACCTCCTGGCTCTCTTTATACCTTTACGGGGCCGGGTCGGTGGCTTCGAAGTCATCACTTGCGAAGGAATTTGCCGCGATAAACAGGAAAGCGGCCGAAAAGTCAAGAACGGCGGGCAAATCCCTGAGCAGCGACTTCACACATTGGTGTCAGCGGTGCCGGTTACGACCGCACCAAGCCAGCAGAGCTGCGATCATGGGCCTTCGTCGGTATCCGGTGCCGCGAGTTCGCGCGCCAGGTCTTCAAAGGCAGTCGCGACGCGCGTCATGACCCTGAGCGCCGCCACCACTTCGGTCTGGTTGATATCGCCCAGAACCGCGTGCAGCAACTCGAGTTCCCGCCGGTGGATCGCCTCGAACAGGTCGCGACCGGCAGCGCTCGGCGCACAGAAATAGGCACGCCGATGTTCCGGATTGGGTTGCTTTTCCAGAAGCCCCTTTTCCAAGAGGCCGCCGACGACGCGCAGCACGAACTGCCGTTTCATCGACAATCGCCGGGCCGCTTCCGGCACCGTCAGCGGCTCCCCGCAGAGAAGCTCGAGCACCGCTCTTTCGGCAACCGATATGCCCGAACCTTCCAGCATGTGTTCGATCGAACGGTGCACATTGAGATGGATCGGCCGAACCAGTTTGATGGCCTTGTAGAGACGTTCCTGTTTGTCGAAGCGAACCAGCATAGGGAACAATAGCAATCGAGTTGCTCTATTCAAGAAATTCTTAAGCTCTTCGCCTGCACCCTGTGACGACGGCTTCAAAGCGCCTATCTTTTTCCATCGAAAGCTACCGAACAATCGCCGAGAGAACGACGATGCCGAAGGTCAATGCCTATTATCGGGGACCCACCTCCGACCACTTCGACGGAACGCGATTCTTCAACCCCAACGGCCGGCAGCCGCGGGGCATGGCCGACCTCCTGCGCTGGCAGCTCGGCCGCGGCAAAGTGAAGTGGCCGGCACATTATCCAAGCCCATTTCAGCAGGCAAAGCCGGAGTTGAGCGTCGAGGCCGCCCGCCTGCGGGTGACGATGGTGGGGCATGCGACGCTACTCATCCAGGTGCACGGCTTCAACATCCTGACCGACCCCGTCTGGGCGCACAGGGCGAGCCCCTTTGCCCTTGTCGGCCCATCGCGGCGCAATCCGCCCGGCATCGAGATGGACGATCTTCCGCCGATCGATCTCGTGCTCGTCACCCACAACCACTACGACCACCTCGACCTCGACACGCTGGCAGCGCTCAACGAGGAGCACAGTCCGCTGATCGTCACGCCGCTCGGAAACGATACGATCATCCGCCGCGCAGCACCGGACGCCAACATATCGGTTCTCGACTGGGGTGGCCGGCTGGGCCTCGAAGACGAGCTCGTGATCCATGCCGAGCCCTGCCATCACTGGTCGGCGCGCGGCTCCGGCGACCGCCGCATGGCGCTGTGGGCGGCCTTCGTCATCGAAACGCCGGTCGGCAAGATCTACCATGTCGGCGACACCGGCTTTCACGGCGGCATCAACTATCGCGCAGCGCGCGAAAAACATGGCGGCTTCCGTCTCGCCAACCTGCCCTTCGGCGCCTATGAGCCGCGCTGGTTCATGCAGGACCATCACCAGAATCCGGAGGAGGCGGTCCAGGGTATGCTCGACTGCGCTGCCGAACATGTGGCCGGGCACCACTGGGGAACGTTCCGCCTGACAGACGAGGGTGTCGATGCTCCGGTGCGCGCCCTCGAGCAGGCGCTTGATGAAGCCGAAATTGCGCGCACCCGCTTCAGGGCCCTGCGCCCCGGCGAAATCTTCGATGTACCGCCCTCTCCACTCACGGGCCAATGAAGCCGACACAGGGAAGCCGGCACTGGTAATTTCCGGGCTTTTCCGCCATATACAGCCCGAATGAAGGGTGCCTCCGCTTGGCGAGGCCGGTTTGGACAATCGCGACATGGCCGACAACGTGCAATTTGCCAGAATGAACGGGCTTGGAAACAAGATCCTGGTCGTCGACATGCGCGGCCGCCGAGACCGCGTGACGCCGCACGCAGCCATCGCGCTCAACGCCGACCCTGCAACCGCCTTCGACCAGATCATGGCGATCCACGATCCCAAGGCTGCCGGCACCGACGCCTGGATCGATATCGTCAATTGCGACGGCTCGATGGCGCAGGCCTGCGGCAACGGCACCCGCTGCGTCGTCCAGGCGCTCGCCGCCGAGACCGGCAAGAAGGCATTCACCTTCCAGACCATCGCCGGCATCCTGAACGCCCGGGAACACGAGGACGGCACGATATCCGTCGATATGGGCAAGCCGGTCTTTGCCTGGGACAGGATCCCGCTTGCCGAGGAGTTTGCCGATACCAGCCGTATCGAACTGCAGATCGGGCCGATCGATAGTCCCGTCCTGCATTCGCCGTCGGCCATGTCGATGGGCAATCCGCACGCGGTTTTCTGGGTCGACAAGGACCCGATGTCCTTCGACCTCGATCGGTTCGGCCCGCTCCTCGAGAACCATCCGATGTTCCCCGAGCGCGCCAACATCACGCTGGCACAGCTGCTTTCGCCCTCGTCGCTGCGCACTCGCACCTGGGAACGCGGCGCCGGACTGACGCTTGCCTGCGGCTCGGCCGCCTGTGCGGCTGCCGTCAGTGCCGCGCGCACCGGTCGCACCGGTCGCAAGGTGGCGATCGACGTCGCCTCCGCCCCCGCGCCGGCCCGGCTGACAATTGAGTGGCGCGACGACGACCATGTCGTCATGACCGGGCCTGCCGAATGGGAATGGTCTGGAACCGTCGATCCGGCAACCGGCGCGTGGCAACGCGATGAGACCCAACCGGGAACCGCCGAGGCCCGGGCGCTTTGAGCGGCGTCGAGGTCATAACCTTCGGCTGCCGTCTCAATACCTACGAATCCGAAGTGATGCGGGCGGAAGCCGAAAAGGCGGGGCTGAATAACGCCATTCTCGTCAACACCTGTGCGGTGACCGGTGAGGCCGTGCGCCAGGCGCGCCAGGCCATCCGCCGTGCCCGCCGCGACCACCCGCATGCCCGCATCATCGTCACCGGCTGCGCCGCGCAGACGGAGAAGGAAACCTTCGCCGGCATGGCCGAGGTCGATGCCGTGCTCGGCAACGAGGAGAAGCTGAAAAGCGCCTCCTATCGCGCCCTGCCTGATTTCGGCGTCTCGGCAGAAGAAAAACTGCGCGTCAACGACATCATGAGTGTGCGCGCCACCGCACCGCAGATGGTCAAGCATATCGACGGCCACGTGCGTGCCTTCATCCAGGTCCAGAACGGCTGCGATCACCGCTGCACCTTCTGCATCATCCCCTACGGCCGCGGCAATTCACGCTCGGTGCCGATGGGGGCCGTGGTCGACCAGGCGCACAAGCTCGTCGATGGCGGATACTGCGAGATCGTTTTGACCGGCGTCGATGCCACCAGCTACGGCGCCGACCTGCCGGGAACGCCGACACTGGGGTTGCTGGCAAAGACACTGCTGAAGCAGGTTCCGGATATCCGTCGTCTGCGCCTTTCCTCCATCGACGGCATCGAGGCGGACAGCCATCTGTTCGATCTGATCGCCGGCGAAACACGCTTCATGCCGCACCTGCACCTGTCGCTGCAGCATGGCGACGACATGATCCTGAAGCGCATGAAGCGTCGCCATTCGAGCGCCGACGCCCGCGCCTTTGCTGATCAGGTCCGGCGCCTTCGCCCGGAGATCAGCCTTGGCGCCGACATGATCGCGGGTTTCCCGACGGAAACCGAAGAGATGTTCGAGAATGCGATGCGGCTGGCCGAGGATTGCGGCATCGCCCATCTGCACGTCTTTCCCTACAGCCCCCGCCCCGGCACGCCGGCCGCGCGCATGCCGCAGCTCGACCGGGCGCTGGTCAAGGATCGCGCCGCGCGGCTTCGCGCTACGGGCGCGGCGCTGCATGCCCGCCACCTCGACGGCATGGTCGGCAGCGAACAGACATTGCTGGTCGAAAACAACGGCCTCGCCCACACCGAAAATTTCACGCTCGTCGATGCCGCCGGTCTAAAACCCCGTGCGCTTGTGCCGGTCACGATCACCGGCCACAATGGCAAGCACCTGACGATGCAGGTAAAACAGATGGCTGCGGCCTGACTCATGCGGAATCCCTGAATGGCAATCGGTTTCATCAAGAAGATCTTCAACTTCGGCAAGGGCACTGTCGAGGAAGCCAAGCCGCAGGATGCCGCGCCGGAAGCGGAGATCGCAGCTGCGGTTGCCGCCGAAGCGCTGCCCGCTCCGGAGCCGGCCCTCGCCGAGGAGATCGCCCCGGTCGACGTCGCCGTCGATGAGCCCGTTGCCGAGCAGCCGAGCGCCGAAGAGGCCTCCGAAGAGCTGCTTGAGCCGTTGTCTGACATCGAAGCGCTGCCGCTTGCGGCCGAGGACCCGATCCGGCCGGCCGAGATCGAGACCGCAGGCGGACCAGCACCGGACGACGCCCACCGCCACACGCCCGTGACCGACGAAGACGCAGCAGCGCCTGTCGAAGCAGCCGTGAAGCCGGAAGTGCTCTCTGAGGCCGCGCAAGAAGCGCTCGACACCTACGCAGCGCTTCAGGAAACTGCCCCCGAAGAGCCGAATATCACGCCGGAAGCGCTGGCCGAGCAGGCAGAAATCGCAGCCGTGGAAGCCGAACCGGTTAGCGACGAAACGAGCGCTACACCGGCCGCCGACGCCGAGCCGATCGAGGACGTCGCCGCGGCAATCGACGATGCTTCCGAGGCGCCCGTCGTCGAAACGCCGGCTCTCGAAGAGCCAGCCCTCGAAACTCCTGTTTCCGAACTTCCCGCAGCAACCAGCCTGCCAAAGGGTTTTGCCAGCGCTGCCGAGCGCGCCGGGCAAGAGCCCGTTGCCGCGCCACAGGCCAAGCTCACCTGGTACCAGCGCCTGCGTCGCGGCCTTGCCCGCACGTCGTCGCAACTGACCGGCCAGATCGCCAGCCTCTTCACCAAGCGCAAGCTCGATGAGGCGACGCTGCAGGATCTGGAGGATCTGCTGATCCAGGCCGACCTCGGCGTCGAGACCGCCATGCGCATCACCGATACGCTCGCCTCCGAGCGCTACGGCAAGGACGTGTCCGGCGAGGACGTCTCGCGCATCA
The DNA here is from genome assembly GCF_059419585.1 of Ensifer sp. GW821-FHT05G01. Taxonomy (NCBI): domain Bacteria; kingdom Pseudomonadati; phylum Pseudomonadota; class Alphaproteobacteria; order Hyphomicrobiales; family Rhizobiaceae; genus Ensifer; species Ensifer sp. GW821-FHT05G01. The sequence goes on from NZ_JBWKSC010000005.1 coordinate 232,000, forward strand.
TGGCCGGCGAAATCACCAAGGTGCTGTCGCCCGTCGCCAAGCCGCTGGAACTCGATCTCAGCCACAAGCCGCATGTCATTCTGGTGGTTGGCGTCAACGGCACCGGCAAGACCACGACGATCGGCAAGCTCGCGGCCAAGCTGTCGGGTGCCGGCCTCAAGGTGATGCTCGCCGCCGGCGATACCTTCCGCGCCGCGGCAATCGAACAACTGAAGATCTGGGCCGAGCGAACCAAGTCAGACATCGTTTCCTCCAAGCTCGGCGCCGATGCCGCCGGCCTTGCCTACGAGGCGTTTCAGCAGGCACGCGAAAAGAAGGCCGACGTGCTGATCATCGACACCGCAGGCCGGCTGCAGAACAAGACCGAGCTGATGGCGGAACTCGAAAAGATCGTGCGCGTGCTCGGCAAGCTCGACCCGGATGCGCCGCACACGGTGTTACAGACGCTCGACGCCACCACCGGCCAGAACGCGCTGCAGCAGGTGGAGATCTTCCGCAACGTCGCCGGCGTCAGTGGGCTGATCATGACCAAGCTCGACGGCACGGCGCGGGGCGGCATTCTTGTCGCCATCTCCGCCAAGCACAAGCTGCCCGTCTATTTCATCGGCGTCGGCGAAGGCATCGACGATCTCGAACCCTTCGAAGCCAAGGATTTCGCCGAGGCGATCGCTGGCGTTGCCGCCTGACGCCAGATGTCCGCGCGCGCCACACGACGCGCACCGCCACACGGCGACCTATGATCTGTCCGTAAATCGTCTCCGATTTACGGAATCGTCCGGAAGCGTTTGCGCAAGCTGGCTGCCTTGATATGGTTTTGCCGCAAAGCTGGTGTTATGAGCGGCAGGCAGATGCAAAAACAGGATCCCCAGATGTCGACGATCGAGGCTACAAAGCCGCAGAAGGAAGTCAGCCCGCTGTTGAAGCTGGTGCTGGAACTGGGACCGCTGATGGTCTTCTTCTTCGCCAACTCCCGCGGCGAGTGGCTGGCCGGGCATTTTCCGACGCTCTCCGAACTCGGCGGCCCGATCTTCATCGCGACCGGCCTGTTCATGGCGGCCACCGCCATCGCGCTCATCGTTTCCTGGATGCTGACCCGCACGCTGCCGATGATGCCGCTGATTTCGGGTATCGTCGTCCTCGTCTTCGGCGCGCTGACGCTCTGGCTGCAGAACGACACCTTCATCAAGATGAAGCCGACGATCGTCAACACGCTGTTCGGCACGATCCTGCTCGGCGGCCTGCTCTTCGGCAAGTCGCTGCTCGGCTACGTCTTCCACTCCGCCTTCAAGCTCGACGAAGACGGCTGGCGCAAGCTGACGCTGCGCTGGGGCTTCTTCTTCCTCGTGCTCGCCGTGCTCAACGAGGTCATCTGGCGCTCGTTCTCCACCGATTTCTGGGTCGCATTCAAGGTCTGGGGCACGATGCCGATCACCATCCTGTTTACACTGGCGCAGATGCCGTTGATCATGAAGCATTCGCTCGATCAGGATAACGCCAAGTGAGCACAGCCATCGACGGCAACGACAGTCAGAACCGGCATGCGCTCCTCTGGTTCATAGCCTGCATCGGCGTTCTCGCGATCCAGGTCATCACCCAGCATCTGATGGGCCGGATCTGGATCTGCGACTGTGGCTACGTCAAACTGTTCGAACCCGTCGTCAAATCCAGCGGCAACTCCCAACATATCGCCGACTGGTACACGCCGTCCCACATCATCCACGGCTTCCTGTTCTATGGCCTCAGCCACCTGCTTCTGCGCGGCAAGCCGCTGACCGCCAAGCTGTTCCTCGCGATGGTCATCGAATCCGCCTGGGAGATTGCCGAAAACACGCCGATGATCATCAATCGCTATCGCTCGGCGACGATCTCGCTCGACTATTTCGGCGACAGCATCCTCAACTCGACGATGGATACGCTGGCGATGGTCGCCGGCTTTATGTTCGCGGCCCGCATGCCCGTCTGGCTGACGGTGCTGATTGCCATCGGCTTCGAACTGTTCACCGGCTGGCTGATCCGCGACAACCTCACCCTCAACGTGCTGATGCTCGTCTGGCCGCTCGATGCGGTCCGCGAGTGGCAGGCGGGGATTTAACGGAATTTCAGAGTTCGCCGCTGCCCCTCATCCCGCTGCCGCGACCTTCTCCCCGCGAGCGGGGAGAAGGAACTTGGGTCACCCGCTACCCTCCTCCTCACACTTGAGCAGAAAGAACTTGGCGCATCGTCTTGGTGCATAGCGGACGAGATTTGGGCAGGCAGATCCCGCGAGTAGCCTTCGCCCCGCATGCGGGGAGAAGGTGGCCGGCAGGCCGGATGAGGGGCATTTTCCGACGACAGCGCTAAGGCTCTTACGACCCGGCAGTAGCCTTTTCGATCGCCGGCATCAGCCCTTCCTTCACGCTCCTCTCGTCGAACGGCCCGACGCGCTTGTAGAGGATCGTACCGTCGGCACCGACGAGGTAGGATTCGGGGATACCATAGACGCCCCAGTCGATCGCCGCCTTGCCGCGCGGATCGACGCCGACTGCGGCAAAGGGATTGCCGAGTTCGCCCAGGAACCTCAGCGCGTTTTCGTTCTGGTCCTTGTAGTTGATGCCGACCACCGTCAGCCGCTCGTCCTTCGACAGTTCGAGAATGAACGGATGCTCCTGCCGGCACGGCACGCACCAGGAGGCCCAGACATTGACCAGCGTCAGCTTGCCCTTGATTGCCGCATCCGTCAGCGCCGGCATCGGCTGGCCGTTTCGGGTCGCGCCATCAAGCGGCGGCATGTCGAGTGTCGGCGCCTTGGTGCCGATCAGCGCCGAGGGGATCTCACTCACATCCTTGCCCGAGTTGAGTTGGCTCCAGAAGATGGCGGCAAGGGCTGCGAAGATCGCGAGCGGTAGAAGGGCAAGCCCGACGCGCAAGAGCCCCGGCTTGCGCTCCTCGCTGCCGGGCGCGGGGGTGCTGCTCATCGTGTCTCTCCGTTTGATGCTTCCGCCGAGCGCCGGCGCACACCCGACGCTTCGAGTTCGCGCAGTTCGCGCTGGCGCGCCCGCCCATCGGCGATCACCCAGAGACAGAGGCCGACGACCGTCAGCGTCGCAATGCCGTAGCTGGCAAGAACATAGGCCGCATGGCTCATAATCAGATTACACCTCCCGGCCGGCGCTGCGGGCTGCGAGACGGCGAAGCGACGTCACGCGCCGGCGCCAGATCTCGTTGCGCATGGCGGCGATATGCAGCGTGAAGAACAGTAGCGTGAAGGCGATTGCCATCACGACGAGCGGCCGGAGAAACTCCGGGTCGATCGTCGGGCCGTCGAGCCTCAAAACACTTGCCGGCTGGTGCAGCGTGTTCCACCATTCGACCGAAAACTTGATGATCGGAATATTGACGAAGCCGACCAGCACCAGCACCGCCGAGACCCGCGACGAGCGCGCCGGATCGTCCATGGCGCGGTTCAGCGCCATCAGCCCGAGATACATCAGGAACAGCACGAAGACGGACGTCAGCCGCGCGTCCCAGACCCACCAGGCGCCCCACATCGGCTTGCCCCAGAGCGAGCCGGTGACGAGCGCGAGAAAGGTGAAGCAGGCACCGATCGGGGCGGCTGCCCGCGACGACACGTCGGCAAGCGGGTGCCGCCAGACGAGCGTGCCGAGGGCGGCGAGAGCCATCACCGAGTAGCACATCATCGACAGCCAGGCGGCAGGCACATGCACATACATGATGCGCACCGTCTCGCCCTGCTGATAATCGCCTTCCGTCGTGAGCGACAACCACAGGCCGACGACGAAGAAAAGTGCCGTCAGCACGGCAAGCCATGGCAGCACGCGATCGGCCAGCGCCAGGAACCGCGTCGGGTTGGCGAGATCGCTGAATTTGCGGATGGCAAGGCTGTTTTCGCTCATGATCGCTCTTTAACGCTTAAGGCCTGTTGCTGCAATTGATCCCCGTCAAACACGCGATCACGATGAGTTTTGCGCGCCGCCAGCCTAGCCGACATAAACACGTTGGATTCTAGAAGGTTAGCGCGAGATGCGCCCGGAATCAGCAAACAGTTTATCCTTATCCCGCTTGATCCGCGTCAGTCGGACGCATGACGAAGCGCAGCGGCAGCAGCCACCGGCCCGATAACGGCGAAAAACAGGGTGATTGCCGCAAGGATCATCAAGGGTGGCAGGAACGGAGCGGGATCCTCGATCGCCGCATAGACGGCGCTGACGCCGAAGATCAGCACCGGGATGGCAAGCGGCAGCACCAGGATCGACACCAGCAGGCCGCCGCGCGGCAGCGACACGGCAACCGCCGCGCCGACCGCGCCGATGAAGGTGATCGCCGGCGTCCCCACCAAGAGCGTCAGCATGGTAGCGCCGATCGCAAGCTCGTCCATGTTCATGAACAGGCCGAGAAGGGGTGCGGCGATCACCAGCGGCAGGCCGGTGGCCGCCCAATGGGCAGCGCATTTGACGAACACGGTAACGAGCAGGGGCGTTTCCTGCATCAGCATCAGGTCGAGCGACCCGTCTTCGCGCTCGGCCTGGAACAGCCGGTCGAGGCCGAGCAGCGACGCAAGCAACGCGCCGATCCACAGGATGGCAGGGCCGATGCGCGCGAGCAGGTTGAGGTCGGGGCCGACACCGAAGGGAATGACGGCGACGACGGTCATGAAAAACAGCACGCCGATCATCGCGCCACCGCCGGCGCGGATGGACAGTTTGAGGTCGCGGAGAAAGAGCGCGATCATTTGCCTGCGCCCTTCATCTCTTTGTCGCCAGCAGCTGGATCACGCGTCATGCCAGAGGCCTCCATCGACGCCGGAAAAGCCGGTCATGCGCAATTCCTGGATACGCTCAAGCCCAAGCGGCTGATGTGTCGCGGCGATGACGATGCCGCCCTTGTCGAGATGTGCATTGACCAATCCGGCAAAAAGCTTGTCGGCGCCAGCGTCGAGCGCCGCCGTCGGTTCGTCGAGGATCCAGATGGGGCGGTGGGCGACAAGCAACTTGGCCATAGCCATGCGGCGCTGCTGGCCGGCCGAAAGATAACCGAAGGGCAGATGCGCAATGCCGGGAAGGCCGACGGCCTCCACAGCTTCGGCGAGATCCCTGCCCGAGCCGCCGGGCGAATCACCCATGAAGTTTTTCCAGAAGGAAAGATTTTCCGCGACGGTGAGTTCGCGCTTCATCGCATTTCGGTGGCCGAGATAGTGGCTGAGCTCCGACGGATGACGCATTTCAGGAGGGCCATTCTCAAGTTTGAGACTGCCTTTTTCAGCCATCAAAAGACCGGCCAGAACACGCAGCAAAGTCGACTTTCCAGACCCGTTCGGCCCCGTCACCACAAGGGCTTCGCCGGCACCCAGAGCAAAGGAAATATCGTTAAAAATCAGATCCTCACCGCGCCTCGCACTCAGACCTTCAGCCACCAGGCGCATGAATTTTCAGCTTCCCTTTACGCTCTTTGCCGCGAGGCAAAAAAAAGTCCCGATTGGACCTTGGTTGGTCTGGCACGATTTGGAGAAATTATCTATAAGGCGGCCAACACGCCAGCGGTCGGCGTGAATTTCATCCTAGCGCCGAACATGGAATGAATTTCCACGTACGGACAGCGGAAATGGCCGCACCCGCATCCCAATTCGCGCTTCATTGCGCTCGGGCGTTCGTACGTCAGTTTTTGGCGATCAGACGGAAACGGGGTATTATCCAGTGTCCAAATCCCTAGACAGTTTTAATTGTCGCTCCACGCTCACCGTCAACGGTGTCGACTACGTCTATTACAGCCTTCCCAAGGCTGAGGCGAACGGTCTCGCCGGCGTTTCGAAGCTGCCCTACTCGATGAAGGTGCTGCTCGAAAACCTGCTGCGCAACGAAGACGGTCGCTCCGTCACCAAGAAGGACATCGAGAACGTCGCCGCCTGGCTGAACGACAAGGGCACCGCCGAAAACGAAATCGCCTACCGCCCGGCCCGCGTTCTGATGCAGGACTTCACCGGCGTTCCCGCCGTCGTCGACCTCGCAGCGATGCGCGACGCCATGGTCTCGCTCGGCGGCGATCCGGAAAAGATCAACCCGCTCGTGCCTGTCGACCTCGTCATCGACCACTCCGTCATCGTCGACGAATTCGGCACGCCGACCGCCTTTGCCCGCAACGTCGAGCTCGAATACGAGCGCAACGGCGAGCGCTACCGCTTCCTGAAGTGGGGCCAGCAGGCGTTCAAGAACTTCCGCGTCGTACCGCCCGGCACCGGCATCTGTCACCAGGTCAATCTGGAATATCTGGGCCAGACCGTCTGGACCCGTGAAGAAGACGGCGAAATCACCGCCTACCCGGACACCTGCGTCGGCACCGACAGCCACACCACGATGATCAACGGCCTGGGCGTTCTCGGCTGGGGCGTCGGCGGCATCGAGGCTGAAGCGGCCATGCTCGGCCAGCCGGTCTCCATGCTCCTGCCCGAGGTCATCGGCTTCAAGCTGACCGGCAAGCTCAAGGAAGGCGTCACCGCGACCGACCTCGTGCTGATGGTCGTGCAGATGCTGCGCAAGAAGGGCGTTGTCTCGAAGTTCGTCGAATTCTTCGGCCCAGGCCTCGACAACATGACGCTCGCCGACCGCGCCACCATCGGCAACATGGGTCCGGAATACGGCGCCACCTGCGGCTTCTTCCCGGTCGACAGCGAAACCATCAACTACCTCACCATGTCGGGCCGCGAAGAGCAACGCATCGCACTCGTCGAAGCCTACTCCAAGGCACAAGGCATGTGGCGCGACGGTGACGGCTCGGAGCTCGTCTTCACCGACACGCTCGAACTCGACCTCGGCGACGTCGTTCCGGCCATGGCTGGCCCGAAGCGTCCGGAAGGCCGCATCCCGCTCGAAAGCATCGCATCGGGCTTCGCGACCGCACTCGAAGGCGACTACAAGAAGCCGGGCCAGCTTTCGAACCGCTACGCCGTCGAAGGCACCGATTTCGATCTCGGCCATGGCGACGTTGCCATCGCTGCGATCACCTCGTGCACCAACACCTCCAACCCATCGGTTCTGATCGCTGCCGGCCTTCTCGCCCGCAACGCCGTTGCCAAGGGCCTGAAGTCCAAGCCGTGGGTCAAGACCTCGCTTGCACCGGGATCGCAGGTCGTCGGCGAATACCTGGCAAAGTCCGGCCTGCAGAAGGACCTCGACGCGCTCGGTTTCAACCTCGTCGGTTTCGGCTGCACCACCTGCATCGGCAACTCCGGTCCGCTGCCGGCGCCGATCTCCAAGACGATCAACGACAAGGGCCTGATTGCTGCCGGCGTTCTCTCCGGCAACCGCAACTTCGAAGGCCGCATCTCGCCTGATGTCCAGGCGAACTACCTCGCCTCGCCGCCTCTCGTCGTCGCCTACGCACTCGCCGGTACGGTCCAGAAGGACCTGACCAACGAGCCGCTCGGCGAAGACAAGGACGGAAACCCGGTCTTCCTCAAGGACATCTGGCCGACCTCCAAGGAGATCCAGGAGTTCATCTTCAAGTACGTCACGCGCGAACTCTACGCGAGCAAGTATGCCGACGTCTTCAAGGGCGACGAAAACTGGCAGGCCGTTCAGGTTCCCCCGGGCCAGACCTACGCCTGGGACGACGGTTCGACATACGTGCAGAACCCGCCCTACTTCGTTGGCATGGGCAAGTCCGGCTCGGGCATCTCCGACATCAAGGGCGCACGCGTCCTCGGCCTGTTCGGCGACAAGATCACCACCGACCACATCTCGCCGGCCGGTTCGATCAAGGCTGCCTCGCCGGCCGGTGCATACCTTATCGGTCATGGCGTTGGCGTTGCCGACTTCAACCAGTACGGTACGCGTCGCGGCAACCATGAGGTGATGATGCGCGGCACCTTTGCCAACATCCGCATCCGCAACCACATGCTCGGCCCGAACGGCAAGGAAGGTGGCTACACCATCCACTACCCGTCGAAGGAAGAGATGTCGATTTACGACGCTGCCATGCAGTACAAGGAAGAGGGCGTTCCGCTCGTCATCTTCGCCGGCGTCGAATACGGCAACGGTTCGTCGCGCGACTGGGCCGCAAAGGGCACCAACCTGCTCGGCGTCAAGGCCGTGATCGCCCAGTCCTTCGAGCGTATTCACCGCTCGAACCTGGTCGGCATGGGCGTCATCCCCTTCGTCTTCGAAGAAGGAACGACGTGGGAATCGCTTGGCCTGAAGGGTGACGAGATCGTCACGATCGACAACCTCGCCAAGGTCCAGCCGCGCGAAAAGCGCGTCGCCAAGATCACCTATGGCGACGGCACCGTGAAGGACGTTCCGCTGGTCTGCCGCATCGATACGCTCGACGAAGTGACCTACGTCAACAACGGCGGCATCCTGCAGACGGTTCTGCGCGACCTCGCCGCCTGATCGTTCAGCTTGCCTGAGGCATAGAGGGGCCGGGATACCGCAAGGTGTCCCGGCCCTTTCACGTTTCCTGCAGGTTGCCTGTCCATATCCTCACTCCAACGTGACTTCCCGTTGAAGCAACGGCGTCGTATGTAATGGACTTCCCCGTGAAGTAGGCCTGTCGGCCGCCAATGAAGTGACGCCATGACATTCGCAGACAGATATTTCCTTCGCCCTGTTGCACTGGCTTTCGGGCTCTTTGCGGCAGCGTCGGTTCCGGCGATGGCGGAAGACGGCAAGGTTATCAAAGGCGTCGTCGAACTCTTCACCAGTCAGGGCTGCTCTTCGTGCCCACCAGCTGATGCCGCCTTGAAGAAGCTGGTGGATGACGGCGACGTGGTGGCGCTGTCCTATCACGTCGACTACTGGAACTATCTCGGCTGGAAGGACACGCTCGCCTCGAGCGACAACACCGACCGGCAATATGCCTATGCCCGCATGCTGGGTCGCAACGGCGTTTACACGCCACAGGCGATCCTCAACGGCCGCGACCATGTCAACGGCGCCAACCTGCAGGCGATCAAATCCCGCCTCGACGCCATGAAGGCAGATGGCAAGGGGCTTGCCGTTCCCGTCGATGCCAAGATCAACGGCGATGAGATCTCGATCAAGGTCGGCGCCGGTGACGGCAAGGCCAATGTCGTCGTCGTCTATTTCGACCGCGCGAGGGTCGTCGATGTCGAGAAGGGCGAAAACAGCGGCAAGAAGATTTCCTACTGGCACGCGGTGCGCGACATCCAGACCATCGGCATGTGGGATGGCAAGCCCGCGACCTTCACCCTGCCTGCAACGGTGCTGACGGAGCAGCGTGGCAAAAGCGGCTGCGCGGTGCTGTTGCAGTCGATGAAAGATGCCGAAACCCCGGGTCCGATCATCGGAGCCACGGCCGTGCTCGCAGGCCCTCAAGGCAAGCTCTAGCGAACGGCGGAGCGTCTGGGGCCGCGAGCGGTTCAAGGAATACGCAGCAGAAAGACGAAGGTGCCGTACCGGCTTCACGGCGCCGAAGGTGGCGCCTGAAGCCATAAGGGGTGGTTCGGCCCGGCAGCATCGAGGGGCTGGGGCTGAGGGTTCGAAGTTACCGGACCGAACCGGCCATGACTGCGTTCTTTGAAGGTCACGCAGCATGACGATCTGAACGGACATACGGTGGCAACGACTCTGTCCGTCAGCGCCCGCGAGTTTTGCGGTGAATTGGGGCGCCGATTTGACTGAAATGGGGCGGAGGCAAGAAATGCCGTCTGCGCCCAGAGGCTCTGGCTGCTTCCGGCTTGCTTTTCGGCTCGTGTCAGGCAAACTGTTATCGTTCTGTCACAACAGAAGGCCGGATTGCCGATGACCGATGAGCCGGATTTGCCGCGAGGCGAGGCGCGACATCAGCGCCAGACCGCGTCCGAAGTGGTCGTTGATCTCTCGGAATACAAGAACGCCCGGAACGCTCCTCCCATCACCTTCCATCGCCGCGAACTCGACCAGATCCTGTGGGTCTATGGCCGCATGGTCGGCGAAGGCGAATGGCGCGACTACGCCATCGATCACCTGAAGGATCGGGCCGTCTTCTCCGTGTTCAAGCGATCGGGCGAGATGCCGCTCTACCGCATCGAGAAAAACCCGAAACTCGCTGCCAAGCAAGGTGCCTTCAGCGTTCTCAACGTGCACGGGACGATCCTGAAGCGTGGACACGAACTCGGGCAGGTGCTGAAGGTTTTTGACAAGGTTCTGAAGCTGATCGAAACCTGAGAGACCGGTTCCAAGCCGATCGGAGATGCGAGCGGGGCAACCAGCCGAGGTTGGATGCACTGGCATCCCCTTCCTTCGACAATGTCCCGAAAGTGCGGCGGCCGCATGTTTTCAAGCCATTTCCCGAAGGAATTGCCTCGCGCGCTTGCTGACGCCCGTTCTCAGCCCTGGTAAAGCGTATCCGGGTAGACGCCCGCAGAGGGGTCGCTCGTCGAGCCATCGCCAAGCGCCAGCTGCATGATCGCTGTATCGAGCCAGCGCCCATGCTTGAAGCCTGTCGCCTTCATCAACCCCTGATCTTCGAAGCCAACAGAGCGGTGGACCGCGATCGATGCGGGATGAGCGCCGCCGATGACCGCCACCATCTGGCGAAACCCGAGTTCTGTGCAGCGACGGACAAGCTCGACCAACAGCATCTTGCCGGCTCCCTTCCCCCGCGCCGACGGCGCCAGATAGATCGAATCCTCGACCAGGAAGCGGTAGGCAGCGCGGGTGCGAAAGGCGGAGGCATAGGCGTAGCCGACGATCGTGCCCGCCGCGTCAGTCGCAACGATGTAGGGATAACCGTGGCTGGCGATGGTTGCGAAGCGCGTCGTCATCTCCGCCTCCGAGGGAGGCACGATCTCGTAGGTCGCCACACCGTTCAGAACGGATTCGCGATAGATTTCGGTGATGGCGGGGAGATCGGAAACGGTGGCGTCGCGCAAGGTCAATGGCATGGGAAGATCTTGAAGGTTCGTTTTTCCATTCAGTCACACGGATCGCAGCCGTGGATCAAGCCCTTTCCGGGCAACAAAAAAGGCGGCCGAAGCCGCCTTTTCCGTCAAGCCAGTCAAAGCTTAGTTGTTCCGGTTGCCCATGAACTGCAGCATGAACATGAACAGGTTGATGAAGTCGAGGTAGAGCGTCAGGGCGCCCATGATCGCCTTGCGGCCGGCAACGGTGCTGTCATCGGCATCGTAGTACATTTCCTTGATCTTCTGCGTGTCGTAGGCGGTAAGGCCTGCGAAGATCAGCACGCCGATCACGGAGATCGCGAAGCCGAGCGCCGAAGAGGCGAGGAAGATGTTGACGATCGACGCGATGATGACGCCGAACAGACCCATGATCAGGAACGAGCCCATGCCGGACAGGTCCTTTTTCGTGGTGTAGCCGTAGAGCGACAGCGCACCGAAGGAAGCGGCGGTCACGAAGAACGTCTGCACGATGCTCTGGCCGGTGAAGACCATGAAGATCGACGACAGCGAAACGCCCATCAGCGCCGCATAGACCCAGAACGTCATCTGCGCGGCAGAAACGCTCATGCTATTGATGCGGAAGCTCATGAAGAACACGAGACCCAAAGGAGCGAGCATGACGACCCATTTCAGGGGCGACGCATAAAGAAGTTGGGCGAATGCCGGATTGGAGACGGCAAGCGCGAATGTTCCGTAAGCTGCCAGGCCGGTGATCGCCAGGCCCAGGGCCATCAGGTTGTAGACCTTCAGCATGTAGGTGCGAAGGCCTTCGTCGATCATGGCACCCGCCTGCGCGCCGGCAGGCGACATTCGGGTTTGGTAGTTTCTCAGATCAGCCATTGTTTCCTCATTTAAGCCCCGGTTGAACTTACGGTGTCGGGCGGATGACCTCAGACCCAACGAGAGGTCGCCATCCCATGCCCAGGCGCCGCTGCGGGGCTCCAGCATGCCTGTGGATAAATATGATGCCGAAAGCCTTTGGGTACAAGACCTTTGGCCCCCTGATTCGGTACAGCCTTAGCGTTTATGGCCTTGTAGGACAGGGATTTACGGTTAACTTCGCCGCTCAAAGCTCCCGCAGAACCGGCGCCGCCTTTTGGCCCAGCACACGCCAGGTACCCGCAAGCCCGATGCCGACCGTCATCACCAGCGCGATGACAACGGTCGCAACCGCGACATCCGGCAGGAAACTTGACGGCAGCTTCATGATCCGGCTGACGACGAACCAGGCGGAAACACCGCCGGCAAACAGCGCAAAAACCGCGGTTGCAAGGCCCAGGATGATGTATTCGTAGCTGAAGGCACGGATCAGCGTGGTGCGCGTGGCGCCGAGCGTCTTCAGCACCACGGCATCGTGGATGCGTGCCCTGTTGCCGGCGGCAAGCGCGCCGGCCAGCACCAGTACGGACGCCACCAGGGCCACGGCCGCCGCGGCACGGATCGCCGTTGCCAGCTGCCCGAGAAGCGCGTTCACAATGTCGAGAGCGTCCTTCACCCGAACGCTGGTGATCGTCGGATAGGCGTTCGTGACCGCCTTCAGCACTGTCGCCTCCTCCTCGGGCGTGGCACCCGGATCGATCACCGTTGCCAGCCACGCATGCGGCGCACCGGCAAAGGTGTTGGGCGAGAACACCATGACGAAGTTGATCGACAGCGATTCCCACTCGACATTGCGGAAATTGGCGATCCTGGCGGTGATGTTGCGGCCGAGCACGTTGACGGTGACCCTATCGCCGATCTTCAGCCCGAGTTCACCCGCCTCTTCGGCCGAGAACGACACCAGCGGCTCGCCGCTGTAGTCGGGCGCCCACCAAGTACCCTCGGCCAGCGTCGAATTCTCGGGCTTGTTCTTGGCATAGGTAATGCCGCGGTCGCCGCGCAGCACCCACTGGCCGCTCGGCGGCACGTTCCGGGCGTTCACGTCCTCACCGTTGAAGGCGATGATCCGGCCACGCAGCATCGGCACTTCGATGACCTTGCCGTCCGGCATCGCGCCCTCAAGCAACGTACGGAACCCTTCGATTTCGCTTCCCTGGATATCGACGAAAAAGAAATTGGGCGCACGCTCTGCCATGCTGCCGGTCAGTTCGCGCCGAAGATTGCCGTCGATCAGCGCAAGCGTGACGAGGAGCGCAAGCCCGAGGCCGAGCGACAGCACCACCGAGGGCGTGAGCGCCCCTGGCCGATGGATGTTGCCGATCGCCAGCCGCAACGCCGGCGAACTCACCCGCGGACTGCGGCGCGCAAGCCAGGAGATCAGCAGCGAAACGAGCCGCAGCACGATGAAGGCAAAGGCGATCGCGCCCAGAAAGACCAGCGAGATGTAGCGGTCATAGGCGGTAAAGATGGCAAGCCCCGCAAGCGCACCAAGGCAGGCGAGCGCACCGGTGAGATACGGCCACGCGGGAAAGCCCGAGGGATCAAAGCCCTGCTGGCGAAAGAGCGCCGTTGCCGGAATGCCACGTGCCCGGCCGAGCGGCAGGATGGCAAAGGCAAGCGCCGTCAGCACACCGAAAAGAGCGGCGATCCCGAGCGCGCCCGGATAGAGGCGGAACTCGGTCGAAATCGGTAGCAGATCGGCCAGGAACTGCGCGGCGACGAAGGGGATGAGCGCGCCGAGAACAAGCCCGATCGCAATGCCGATCAGCGCGATCAGCAGGATCTGCGCGAGATAGATCATGGCCACCAGCGAGGCGGGCGCGCCGAGGCACTTGAAGGTGGCGATGACGCTGCGTTTCTGATCGAGATACGCGCGCACGGCATTGGCAACACCCACGCCGCCGACGATCAGGGCCGTCAGGCCCACAAGCGTCAGGAACTGCGAGAAGCGGGTGATATTGGCCGTCAGCGACGGCGCGGCATTGGAGCTGGTACGGATCGACCAGCCGGCGGCGGGAAAACGTTTCTCGGCATCGGTGCGCACAGCGGCCACCTGTGTGGGATCACTGATCTTCACCTTGTAGCCGTGCTCGACCAGACTTCCCGTCTGCACAAGACGCGAGGCGTCGAGCGCTTCGGCAGACACCATCAACCGCGGCGCAAAGCCGAAACCATCGGAGAGTGCATCCGGCTCGCGCACGATCGTGCCTGAAATCCTGATGCGGGCATTGCCGAGCAGAATGTCGTCGCCGACGGAAATGCCAAGACGGTCGAGCAGCAAGGGTGCGGCAACCGCGCCGAACCCGTCGCCCTGGCGCGCCAACAGACTGCCAAGCGGCTGATCCGGCTGGCTTTCGAGCTTGCCGTAGAGCGGATAGGCCGCATCGACAGCCTTCAATTCGACGAGCGCCTGGTTGGAACCGTCAGGCAAACGGGCCATCGAGCGCAGCCCGGCCGAAACCGAGACCGGCCCGAGCCCGTCGAGGAACGCCCGCTCCTCGACCGTCGCCACACGATTGTTGAGCTCGAAGCGAATGTCGCCGGCAAGCAATTCGCGACCTTGAGACGCAATCGTCGCGGTGATCGATTGCGACAGCGAGTTGACCCCGGCGATCGCCGCCGTGCCGAGCGCGATACAGGCGAGGAAGATGTAAAACCCCTTGAGGCCACCGCGCATTTCGCGCAGCGCCAGCCGCAGGGCAAGCAGAGGACGCAAACGGATCGAAGCAGCCTCGCTCATGCGGATGCCGCTTCCTGTCGCTGTGCTTCAACGACGGATTCGAGCGCGCCGCCGGAAATGATCTCGCCGGAGCGCACCCGCACCTGCCGCGAGCAACGGGCCGCCAGGGCCGCGTCATGGGTCACCAGCACGAGTGTCATGCCACGGTCACGCTGTTCGGCGAAAAGCAGGTCGGCGATCTGCCGGCCCGTCTCGGCATCGAGATTGCCGGTCGGTTCGTCGGCGATCAGCAACTTCGGCGACGGCGCAAGCGCGCGTGCAATCGCCACGCGCTGCTGCTCGCCGCCGGAGAGCTGGCCGGGATAGTGGCTGAGCCGCTCGCCGAGGCCGACGGCGACGAGTTCCTTGCGCGCGATGTCGAAGGCGCCGGGAACGTTGGCAAGCTCGAGCGGCACGGCGACGTTTTCGAGCGCCGTCATATTGGGGATGAGATGGAAGGACTGGAAGACGATGCCGATGTTGCGCCCGCGAAAATCGGCGACCCGGTCCTCGTTCAGCCGGTGCAGCGGCGTGCCGTCGATGACGATTTCGCCGCGGTCCAACCGTTCGAGACCGGCCAGCACCATCAGCAGCGTCGACTTGCCTGAACCGGAGGGCCCGACGATGCCGACGGACTCTCCCGCATCGATGGTCAGGCTCATGCCTTTCAGCACATGCACCGAGGCTGCGGCCTCGCCGAGGGTGAGGTCGGCATTTTTGAGCTCGATGATGGTACTGGCCAAGCGAAATAACCCTATATGAAACGGAAAGAGAGAAAGAAAACGGCTCCCGCGATTTAGGAACAGACCCATGGCATTAAAAGGTTTTCAACGGTTTTTCTTGGGGCTCGCAATGACAATTGCGTTATCGGCGACCGCACGGGCGGAAACGATCAGCCTCGTCGGCTTCGGCGACAGCCTGATGGCGGGCTACCAGCTGCCCCCCGAGGATGCCTTCCCGGCGCGGCTTGAAAAGGCGCTGAAGGAAAAGGGTCTCGACGTCACCGTGGCCAACGCCGGCGTTTCCGGCGACACCAGTTCCGGCGGGCTCGCGCGCATCGACTGGTCGATCCCCGACGGCACCAAGGGCGTGATCCTTGAGCTTGGCGCCAACGACGCGTTGCGCGGCATCCCGCCGGAGGAAACCCGCAAGAACATCGAGGCGATGATCGCGCGGCTGAAGGAGCGCGGCATCGCTGTCCTGCTCGCGGGCATGATGGCGCCGCCGAACATGGGCGCCGACTATGCCGCCCGCTTCAACCCGATCTATCCGGACCTTGCAGAGAAATACGGGCTGGAGCTCTACCCGTTCTTCCTCGATGGCGTCGTCACCGACGCGGCACTCAAGCTTGAAGACGGCATGCACCCGAACGGCAATGGCGTCGGCACGATGGTCGAAAAGGCCCTGCCCACCGTCGAACGTTTCATCGCAACACTGGGAAAGGCGGAGTGAACAAATCATCCACAGTTAAGAGAGTGTTAATATTCGCAAGCGTCAAATAGTAGTTGCCTGCAGACTCGATGCGTGATTCGCTGAGACATCTGCAAGAGATTCGGGGAGCTCGCCATGCCGAGACTATTCACCGCCCTCGAAATTCCGCGCAATGTTGCGATGAGTCTTTCATTGCTGCGCGGAGGTCTTCCCGGAGCTCGCTGGATCGATGTGGAGAACTACCACATCACCTTGCGCTTTATTGGTGACGTCGACTGGCGCACCGCAGACGAGATCATCGACAAGCTCGACCGGATCGAAAGACCGGAGTTCCAGTTGCAGCTCACAGGCACCGGCGCCTTCGGCTCGAAGAAACCGCACTCCGTCTGGGCCGGGGTCAGCAATCATCCGGAAATGTACGCGCTGCAGGCCGAAATCGAGCGCATCTGCCAGAGGCTCAGGCTGCCGGCGGATCCGCGCAAGTTCACGCCGCATGTCACGCTTGCAAGGCTGCGCTCCAGCCGCGTCGAGGATGTAGTCGAATATCTCTCCGGCCGCGGCAACTTCATGGCCTCGCCCTTCACCGTTTCACGCTTCGTGCTCTTGTCGTCGCGCGATTCAGTCGGCGGTGGCCCCTACCTCACCGAAGAGGTATTTCCGCTTCACGAAGCCCGCTCTTCGAGCCTGTCGAGCAACGACGAGCATCCGGCTTCCAACATCTGGTAAAGCCGTTCGAATGCTTCAGGGCCGTCATAATAGGGATCAGGAACGTCCTGGTCCCGCCCCGAAGCGTAAGCGAGAAACAGGTCAATTTTTCCGGCCAGACCGGCCGGCGCGATCCGGCGAAGAGTACTGACGTTTTCTCCGTCCATGCCGAGAATGAGATCGAAAGCCTCGAAATCGGCCTTCGAAACCTTGCGCCCGCGAAGCGCCGCTATATCGATACCGTGGCGGCGTGCCGCTTCGATCGACCGGCTGTCCGGCGGATCGCCGATATGCCATGCGCCCGTGCCCGCCGAATCGATGGTGATCTGCGACGCCAACCCTTGCCGTGCGGCGCATTCGCGAAGCACGCCTTCGGCCAGCGGTGAACGACAGATATTGCCGAGACAAACAAAAAGAATTCGGATCGGTTTCATGCTATCCATTTCAAGGAGATAGGGGCAGGTCGATATATACGCGGCCATGCAGCCTTCGAACAGGGATTGAGTTGGGAGGAACGGATGAGGCCGGAGAAACTCGACGAGGCGACGATCGCCGAACAGCTGCACAAGATGGAAGGGTGGGTCAGGGCCGAAGACGGCGCCTCCATCTGGAAGGCTTTTCGCTTCAAGAATTTCGTCGAAGCCTTCGGCTTCATGACGGAGATGGCGATCGTTGCCGAAAAGCTCGATCACCACCCGGAATGGTTCAACGTCTACAATCGCGTCGACGTCACGCTGACGACGCACGACGCCAGCGGCCTGACAGATCTCGACTTCAAGCTGGCCGCCAGGATGGACAAGGCAGCGGCGGGTCGCATGCCCGACCATTTGAAATAACGCCGGCACGTCCCATATTGTGAGCGTTGCAACATCGGAAAGAGGCGATGGACGACGTAAAGATTGGTGAAATTCTCCTGCCCGGCGAAGAATCCGAACAGGAGCGCAGGGAAAAGCGCGTCAAGCGGCGCTTCTGGCCGACCTTCCGCCGCGCCGCCCGTCAGATACCGTTCAGCCGCGAACTCGTCGCCGCCTATTATTGCGCCATCGACCCGAAGACCCCGACGCGCACACGCGGCATCCTGCTGGCGGCGCTCGCCTATTTCGTGCTGCCGCTCGACTTCCTTCCCGATTTTCTCGCCGTCGTCGGCTTTTCCGATGACGTCGCGGTTCTGACCGCCGCCTTCGCCGCCATCAGCGGGCAGATCAAGGAAGCCCACTATCTCAAGGCCGACGAAACGCTGGCCGACAATCCGCAGGATTGACCGAGGGAAACGCAGCATATCCGCAACCGCGCCGTATTCCTGCCCAAAAGTCAAACTCTTGCCCGAATCTTTGTGGCATAGACATTTGAGAACAGCGCGCGTTGGGACGTCTTCGTCGAGACGGGCGTCGTCTGAAATGGTTTAGGCGGTAAACAATCCGGAACAACGGCCCGAGGCGCCGAGCATTCGAAGCCAGCAGAGCGCTGGATAGATGAATGGACGGCAGATCTGGCGACGCCGGAGCGAAGGCCACAAATGCTTCGTTTCGGGGCTGGAATCAGCGGATTTTGGCCTTCGTTGACGGTTTGGTAACCTGAATTAAGTCACAACAAATGAAATCATGACTACGCGTCGCCCGTCTGACCTGTTTCGGGTGATCGAAAAGCAAGAAAAGCGGCAGGACCTCATGTTTGTAAGAAAGATCGCAACTGCAATCGCACTCGTTCTGGCAACCGCCAGCATGGCTGCCGCCCAGTCGCCGACGCGCATCCAGCAGTTCAATGCCTGGGGCGCCTATTCCTACAATTCCGGCGGCGGCAAGGTCTGCTATGTCCTGTCGGTTCCGAAGGAAAAGAGCCCGGCCGGCGTCGACCACGGCGACATCTTCTTCCTGGTTTCCCAGCGCCCCGGCCAGAACATCAGCTATGAGCCGCAGGCGATGATGGGCTATCCGCTGCAGGAGAACTCCAAGGTCAACGTCGTCATCGACGGCCGCACTTTCGTGATGTTCACCAAGGGCAACTCCGCCTGGGTCGAGAACGCGGCCGAAGAGCCGGCGCTCGTCGCGGCGATGAAAACCGGCAAGGCGATGTCGGTCAACGCCAAATCCCGCAAGGGCACGACGACCACCTACGCCTATTCTCTGTCGGGCATTTCGGCTGCACTGAAGCAGATCGAAGCCTGCAAGTAAGCTTTCGCCTTTGAGGCAAAGTCGAAGGCCGGCGCTCGACGCCGGCCTTTTTGCATTCAGGATCGACTGCGCGTGACTCCGGGCCAAAACAATGCTAAAGCCCCGGAAAATTCAGAGCCCCGCGCCCCCAATGGCTGCGCTTGAAGGCTCGACCGATTTCAATTCGAGCATCAGGACAATCTCCGGACCCCTTCTCCGGACGGGCGTTTTCTGTACGACAGGACACCACAGCATGGCAGCCACTGAAATCTTGAACCGGGTGGATACCGTCAGGGCACCGCAGGCGCGCATCGCCCCGCAGACCGAGAAGCCTTCGCTGATCGGGCTGTTGCGCGAGGACATGGCCAAGGCGCTCGTCGAAAAGGGCGTTCCCGAGCGTCAGGTCAAGATGCGCGTCAGCCAGCTCTGGCACTGGCTCTATGTGCGCGGCGTTTCCGATTTCGACGAGATGCTGAACGTGTCCAAGGACATGCGCGAGATGCTGAAGCAGCATTTCACCATTGCCCGGCCTGAGATCGTCGAGGAACAGACCTCGGGCGACGGCACCCGCAAATGGCTGCTGCGCTTTCCCGCCCGCGGCGCCGGCCGTCCGGTCGAGATCGAAACGGTCTATATTCCTGAGGAAGGCCGTGGCACGCTGTGCATTTCCAGCCAGGTCGGCTGCACGCTGACCTGTTCGTTCTGTCACACCGGCACGCAGAAGCTGGTGCGCAACCTGACGGCCGAGGAAATCCTGGCGCAGCTGCTTCTGGCGCGCGACCGGCTCGGCGACTTCCCGGAGCGCGACACGCCCCAGGGCGCGATCGTGCCGGCCGAAGGCCGCAAGATCACCAACATCGTCATGATGGGCATGGGCGAGCCTCTCTACAATTTCGAAGAGGTCAAGACCGCGCTTCTGATCGCCTCCGACGGCGAGGGCCTGTCGCTCTCCAAGCGCCGCATCACGCTTTCGACCTCCGGCATCGTGCCTGAGATCTACCGGACCGGCGAAGAGATCGGTGTCATGCTGGCGATCTCGCTGCATGCCGTGCGCGACGACCTGCGCGACATGTTGGTGCCGATCAACAAGAAATACCCGCTGAAGGAACTGATGGACGCCTGCCGCGCCTATCCGGGCCTGTCGAATGCGCGCCGCATCACCTTCGAATATGTGATGCTGAAGGATGTCAACGACAGCCTCGAGGACGCCAAGGAGCTGATCAAGCTCTTGAGGGGCGTGCCGGCGAAGATCAACCTCATCCCGTTCAACCCCTGGCCGGGCACCAACTACCAGTGTTCCGACTGGGAGCAGATCGAGAAGTTTGCCGACTTCATCAACCAGGCGGGCTATGCCTCGCCGATCCGCACGCCGCGCGGCCGCGACATCCTTGCCGCGTGCGGCCAGCTGAAGTCCGAGTCCGAGCGCATGCGCAAGGTCGACCGTCTCGCCTTCGAAGCGATGATGATCGCCAATCACGGCGAGGACTGAGGCATGCGGCGGGTGCGGCCCGGTTTTCCGTCCGCATCTCGGCGCTATCCAAGTTCAAGACGATAACGGCGGCAGCGGGTATGTGCGACCCGCCGCTTCAACCGCAAGCATATCCTGATCGATGAAGAACTTTGATGGGTGATGCAATTCCTATCGATTGATTTCATGGTCCCGGTTTCCTAAGAAAGCGGGCAATCAATCTAGGAGGACACCCATGCGCTCACTTCTCATCGCCCTTGCCGCCACGGTGGCATTTACCCTGCCCGCACGCGCCGATGAGGTGACTGTCGCCGTAACCGCGATCGTCGAGCATCCGGCTCTTGATGCTGCGCGCGACGGTGTGAAGGATGCGCTGAAGGCCGCCGGCTACAAGGAAGGCGAGAACCTCAAGTTCCTCTACGAGTCGGCCCAGGGCAACCCGGCAACCGCCGCACAGATCGCCCGCCAGTTCGCCGGCGAAGCGCCGAACGTCATCGTCCCGATCTCCACCCCGTCGGCCCAGGCCGTCGTTTCCTCGACGCGTGACATCCCGGTTGTCTTCACCGCCGTGTCCGACCCGATCGGCGCGCAGCTGGTCAAGGACATGGACAAGCCGGGTGGCAACGTCACCGGTCTTTCCGACATGTCTCCGGTCGCCGAGCACGTGGCGCTGATCAAGGAGATCCTGCCAAACGTCAAGTCGATCGGCTATCTCTACAACTCCGGCGAAGCCAACTCGGTATCGCTTTTGGCGGTACTGAAGACGGAAGCCGAAAAGGCCGGCCTGACGGTGGTCGAGTCCGCCGCGACGAAGTCCGCTGAAGTCCAGGGCGCTGCCCGTGCGCTCGTCGGCCGTGCCGACGCGATCTACGTTCCGACCGACAACACCATCATCTCCGCACTTGAAGGTGCGGTTGCCGTGGCCGAAGAAGCCAAGCTGCCGCTCTTCACCGCCGACACGGATTCGGTCTCGCGCGGCTCGCTCGCAGCCCTCGGCTTCAACTACTATGACGTCGGCAAGCAGACCGGCGAAATCGTCGTTCGCATCCTCAAGGGCGAAAACCCGGGTGATATCGCCGTCAAGGTTGCCGCCGGTTCCGACCTGGTGATCAACAAGAAGGCCGCTGAAAAGATGGGCGTCACCCTTCCGGAAAGTGTCGTCAAGCGCGCTACACGCGTTGTAGAATAAGGCTTCGAGCCTTTTCAGGTTCAAGTTTATTGCGTTTTGGCCGCCCTCGTTCCATACGAGGGCGGTTCGTTATTGGAGCGCTGCGGTTGCCTTGCGCTACGCAAGATACGCTCAGACAGTTTGAAACTGCGCCGACGCCGGATCTTCGGGCGTCATGCGCCAACCGGGGACGCCGCGCCGATATAAGAAGCTTGGGGCGGGCGGCAGGAAAAGAGGGTCGGGGATTTGAGTCAAATCGCTTTATGGGGAGCCGTCGAGCTGGGGCTGGTATACGCCTTCGTCGCCATCGGCGTCTTTCTCGCATTCCGGGTTCTCGATTTCCCTGACCTGACAGTCGACGGGTCTTTTCCGCTCGGTGCTGCGGTTACCGCCGTGTTGATCATCGCCGGCGTCAATCCGTGGATCGCGGCCGGCGTCGCCATGGTGGCAGGGGCTGCCGCCGGCATCGTCACGGCCATGCTCAACGTGCGTTTCAAGATCCTCAACCTCTTGGCCTCGATCCTGACGATGATCGCGCTGTTCTCGGTCAATCTGCGCGTCATGGGCAAACCCAACGTCGCACTGATCAACGCCGACACCATGCTTTCGCCGTTCTTCGGACTGGGTCTGCGTGAGTTCTACGTTCGCCCGCTCTTCATCGGCGTGCTCGTGCTCGTGGCCGTCATCGTCGTCTGGCGCTTCCTTGAAAGCGATGCCGGCCTTGCGATGCGCGCGACCGGCGCAAATGCCCGCATGGCCCGCGCCCAGGGCGTCGACACCAACAAGCAGATCTATCTGGGCATGGCGATCTCCAATGCGCTCGTTGCCTTCGGCGGCGCGCTCTTTGCCCAGACCAACGGTTTTGCCGACGTCACCTCGGGGGTCGGCACCATCGTCGTCGGTCTTGCAGCGGTGATCATCGGCGAGACGCTGCTCGGCGCCCGCGGCATTCTGATCGCGCTGATCGGCTGCGTGCTCGGCTCGATCCTCTACCGCATCGCCATCCAGCTGGCGCTGTCGACCGACATGCTCGGCCTGCAGGCCTCCGACCTCAATTTCGTCACCGCCGTGCTCGTGACCTTTGCCCTCATCCTTCCCCGTCTTCGTCGCGGAGGTGCGGCATGATCAGCGTCAAGAACATCCAGGTCGTCTTCGGCAAGGGAACGCCACTGCAGAAGCAGGCGCTGAACGGCGTC
The DNA here is from genome assembly GCF_059419585.1 of Ensifer sp. GW821-FHT05G01. Classification (NCBI taxonomy): domain Bacteria; kingdom Pseudomonadati; phylum Pseudomonadota; class Alphaproteobacteria; order Hyphomicrobiales; family Rhizobiaceae; genus Ensifer; species Ensifer sp. GW821-FHT05G01. The sequence goes on from NZ_JBWKSC010000005.1 coordinate 254,610, forward strand.
GACCTGACGATCGAGCAAGGCTCCTTCGTCACCGTCATCGGCTCAAACGGTGCCGGCAAGTCGACGCTGCTCGGCGTTCTCGCCGGCGACGTGCTGCCGAGCGCCGGCCAGGTGACGATCGGCAAGACCGATGTCACCCGCAAGGGCACAGCCGCCCGCGCCGGCCTCGTCGCCCGCGTGTTCCAGGATCCGTTGACCGGCAGCTGTGGCGCCTTGTCGATCGAAGAAAACCTGGCACTTGCCGCCAAGCGCGGCGAGAAGCGCGGGCTGATGGCAGCGCTCGGACCCAAGCGCCGCGAGCATTTCCGCGAGCGCATCGCCGAACTCAATCTCGGCCTTGAAAACCGCATGGGCGACCGCATGGATCTGCTTTCGGGCGGACAGCGCCAGGCGGTTTCGCTGGTGATGGCGACGCTTGCCGGCTCCGAAGTGCTGCTGCTCGACGAGCATACCGCAGCCCTTGACCCCGGCATGGCCGAGTTCGTCATGAACCTCACGCAGAAGATCGTGTCGGAACGCAAGCTCACGACGATGATGGTCACCCACTCGATGCGCCAGGCGCTCGATTATGGCCACCGCACCGTCATGCTGCACGGTGGCGAGATCGTGCTCGACGTTGCCGGCGACAGCCGCAAGGAACTGCAGGTCGAGGACCTCATCGCCATGTTCCGCCGCATCCGCGGCCAGACGCTCGACGACGACGCTCTGCTGATCGGCTGATCGCGTCGCACGAACTTGCCCCTCATCTGCCTGCCGGCATCTTCTCCCCGTCAAGACGGGGAGAAAAGACACGCGGCGATCTCTCAGCCCTCTCCGGCCAACGGCGTCGGTTGCACACCCAAAGACGGTTCCCCCCGACGCTGTTCCAACGACCGCTGTTGCCGTCAAACGATGCGGCAAACGCTCTTCTCCCCGCGCGCGGGGAGAAGATGCCGGCAGGCAGATGAGGGGCGGTCTCTTTGCTGAAACCTATCGTGCCGTCGCCATAAAAATCTTCGCGGCAAAGACCGAGAAGACGCCGGCAAAGCTGTAGTCGAGCGCCCGCATGAAAGCCTTGTTGCGTTGCAGCCAGGCGGACAGCCAGTCGGCGGTAAAGACCACCAGCATGTTCACCGGCATGCCGATGACGATGAACAGCGCGCCGAGAAACAGAAGCTTGCCTGTCACCGACGCATCGCCGGCGCTGACGAACTGCGGCAGGAAGGTCATGAAGAAGATGATGACCTTGGGGTTGAGCAGGTTCACCCAGAAACCCGAGGAAATGTTGGAAAGCGCGGTGCCCGCCGCGCTATCGACCGTCTTGACCGAGAGCGTCGATCCATGCCGGATCGCCTGCACTGCAAGCCAGAGCAGATAGGCGGCACCGCCGGTCTTCAGCACCAGAAACGCCGTCGGCGAGGCCGTGATCAGCGCCGAGATGCCGAAGGCAACGAGCAACGTATGGACGACAATGCCGAAGCTTGTCCCGAGCACCACGAACAGCGCCGCTTTTTTGCCCTGCGACAGCGCCCGGCTGATCGACAGCGTCATGTCGGGACCGGGCGTTGCCGCAAGCAGAAGGGTGGCTGCGGCAAAGCCGAACAGCGTTGGCAGGCTGGGAAGGAAGTCCATGTATGCGATCCCCGGAACACTCGGTCGCCCGGTCTATTCCGCCTCGTCGGCTTTTGCGAGCGGATTCGGCTGTTGCAGCGTTGTTCCGCTTGTATCCAGGCGTGTTCTGGATAAAGTGCCGCAGAATTTCCAAGGCGGCACGCCGCCCTCTCCCAAGACCAGACGGACGGAAACCATGGCATCGCATAAAGACGTGAAAAAGGTCGTTCTCGCCTATTCGGGCGGTCTCGACACCTCGATCATCCTGAAGTGGCTGCAGACCGAACTCGGCGCCGAAGTCGTCACCTTCACGGCCGACCTCGGCCAGGGCGAAGAACTGGAACCGGCGCGCAAGAAGGCCGAGATGCTCGGCATCAAGGAAATCTACGTCGAGGACGTGCGCGAGGAATTCGTCCGGGATTTCGTCTTCCCGATGTTCCGTGCCAACGCCGTTTACGAAGGCGTATACCTGCTCGGCACCTCGATCGCCCGGCCGCTGATTTCCAAGCACCTGATCGATATCGCCAGGAAGACCGGCGCTGACGCCATCGCCCATGGCGCCACCGGCAAGGGCAATGACCAGGTCCGCTTCGAGCTGTCGGCCTATGCGCTGAACCCCGACATCAAGATCATCGCGCCCTGGCGCGACTGGTCGTTCAAGAGCCGCACCGACCTGCTCGAATTCGCCGAGAAGCACCAGATCCCGGTTGCCAAGGACAAGAAGGGTGAGGCGCCCTTCTCCGTCGACGCCAACCTGCTGCACTCTTCGTCCGAGGGCAAGGTTCTGGAAGATCCGTCGCAGGAAGCTCCTGAGTACGTGCACATGCGCACGATCTCGCCGGAAGCGGCCCCCGACAAGGCAACCGTCATCAAGGTCGGCTTCGAGCGCGGCGACGCCGTCTCGATCAACGGCGAGCGCCTGTCGCCGGCAAACCTGCTGGCCAAGCTCAACGACTATGGCCGCGACAATGGCATCGGCCGCCTCGACCTCGTCGAAAACCGCTTCGTCGGCATGAAGTCGCGCGGCGTCTACGAGACCCCCGGCGGCACGATCCTGCTTGCCGCCCACCGCGCGATCGAATCGATCACGCTCGACCGAGGTGCTGCCCACCTCAAGGACGAGCTGATGCCGCGCTACGCCGAGCTGATCTATTACGGCTTCTGGTTCTCGCCGGAGCGCGAAATGCTGCAGGCGGCGATCGACCGGAGCCAGGAACATGTCGAAGGCGAAGTGACACTGAAGCTCTACAAGGGCAACGTCATGGTTACCGGCCGCGAAAGCGCCAAGTCGCTCTATTCCGACAAGCTGGTCACCTTCGAGGACGACCAGGGCGCCTACGACCAGAAGGATGCAGCCGGCTTCATCAAGCTCAACGCGCTGCGTCTGCGCACGCTGGCCGCGCGCAACCGCTAAACTGCGAGAGCCTAATACAAAGCCTCCGCGACCTGGGTCGCGGAGGCTTTTTTATGCGTCCTGTTCAGGCAGAGCCGTTGTTACTCAGCCGCCTCCGGCAGGGCCTGCTTGCCATCGGCCAGCGCCGCCGCTGGCGCCAGGCGGACGGTGCGGCGGTACCAGAGATAGCTGAGCACGCAGAGAAGGCCGAAGCTCGGTATGATCGTGCCGAGCGCCAGCACCGGTACGCCGACGACCGCCGCCAGGGCACCGCCGAGAAGGCCGGCGCCCATCTGGATGAACCCCATCATCGCCGAGGCCGTGCCGGCAATATGCGGGAAAGGCGCCATGGCCGCCGTCATCATGTAAGGCATGACGAAGGCGATGCCGAAGGCATAGACGCCGACCGGCGCCATCACCGACAGGAAGCTCGGCTCGAGCGCATGCATGGTGTAGGCAAGCGCCACGCTGCCGATGGCAATGAAACATAGCCCCGCCGGCACCAGCGCTTGCGGCGTGAATTTCCGCATCAGCAGCCTGACCGTGACGGTACCCGAAAAGAAGAAACCGGATTGCATCAGCATGCCGACGCCAAACTGGGTGGGCGTCAGCCCGACCGTCCCGATCAGGACGAAGGGCAGCATGGTCGCCTGGGCATAGAGCGCACCGACGGCACCGGCGATCACAAGGGTCGAGGAGACGAAGCGGCTGTCGGTCACAAGCTCGCGATAGGCGGCAAGGATCGGGCGCAGATGCCCCTTCGCCGGATCGGGCGTCGCGGTTTCGGCCATGAAGAACTGAACGCTGACACAGGCCATCAGCGCAAAGCCGACCATCAGGAAGAAGATCGACTGCCAACCGAAGAGGCCGAGCGCCAGGCCGCCGAGCGTCGGCGACACCGCCGGGCCGATCGCCAGCATCATGCCGATCATGTTCATGATCCTTGCTGCCTGCAGGCCGGTAAACTGGTCGCGCACGATGGCGCGCGCAACCGTCATGCCCACCGAGGCGCCGATGCCCTGCACCAGGCGTCCCGCGAGCAGAACCGCAACCGACGGCGCAAAGGCCGCCATCAGGCTGCCGGCAAGGTAGATGGCCATGAAGATCAGCGTCGTGCGCCGGCGGCCGATGACATCGGAAAGCGTGCCCGATACCAGCTGCGCAAAGGCAAAGCCGGCGAAATAGAGCGACAGCGTCATCTTGATCGCCGCCTCGCTGGAGGAGAAGGCCCGCACCAGTTCGGGCATCGCCGGCGTATAGAGCGCCATGGAAACGGGGCCGAGCGCCACCAGGAAGGCACCGATGATGCTGGTGCGCCGTTCGCTCATGCGGCGCGTCATTCCTTTGCACCCTTGTCCTTGCCGGCGACGCAGGGGTCGAGGCGGCGCAGATTGTCACGCAGGATGCGCAGGTTGCCGCGCAGCATCTCGCGCGTCGCCTCGTCGAGCCCAGCCGTATAGGCATTCATCATTTCACGCAGGCCCGCCATCAGCTCGGCGAGCAGCGGATCCGCCTTGTCGGTGATGACAACGTTCTTGGCCCGGCGGTCGGCCGGGTCGGGCATCCGGGCCACAAGCTCCATTGCCTCCAGCCGGTCGAGATAGGCCGACAGCGTCATCGGCTCTATGCCCATGCGCGTAGCGATTTCCGCCTGCTTGATGCCCTCGGTCAGCGCCACCTGGATCAGTGTGCGGGCTTCGCCTGGGGTGATGCCGAGGTCGAGCGCGTTGACCTTGCGGTCAAAGGCGCCGCGCAAAAGGCGGGAGACATCGGTCAGCAACATGCCGATGGTTTCAGATTCGAGTTTTGTCGGCATCAGGATCGTTCACAAGAGATATAATAAGCTTTCCTTATCATACTCCTTGCCAACTTTCAACGCGGGGGGCCGGTGAGCCTCAGCCTTCCAGTTCCTCGCGCAGCATCTCCAGCTCCAGCCATTCCTCTTCCATGCGCGCGAGATCGCCGCGGAGCTTCTCCAGCTCCTGCGCCAGCTTCGCAAACGTGTTCGGATCCTTGGCAAAGAGATTGGGATCAGCCATCCGCTCCTCGCGCTTGGCAGCCTCCGCTTCGGCCTTGGCGATCTCCTTCGGCAGGTTTTCAAGCGCGAACTTCTGCTTGTAGGAGAGCTTGCCCTTGGCCTTCGACGTTTCGCCTGCAGGGGCCGCGGCGTCGGACACCTTCGCCTTTTCCGCCTTCTCGGCCTTGCGTCGCTCCTCGATCGCGCCCTTGCGCTGCGCCATCATGTCGGTATAGCCGCCGGCATATTCGATCCAGCGACCATCAGGCGCTTCCGGATTGCCCGGCGCGATGGTCGAGCTGACAGTGCGGTCGAGGAAGTCACGGTCGTGGCTGACGAGGATGACGGTTCCGGCAAAGCCGGCGACGACTTCCTGCAGCAGATCGAGCGTCTCGATGTCGAGGTCGTTGGTCGGCTCGTCAAGGATCAGCAAGTTGGTGGCGCGGGCAAGAATGCGCGCCAGCATCAGCCGCGCACGTTCACCGCCCGAAAGCTCGCGAATAGGGGTGCGGGCCTGCTCGGGCTGGAACAGGAAGTCCTTCATGTAACCCGTCACATGGCGCTGCTCGCCGTTGACGATCAGGCTCTCGCCGCGTCCGTCGGTCAGGTAATGGGCCAGCGTGTCCTCGAGGTTGAGATCCTCGCGCTTCTGGTCGAGCGTCGCCATCTCCAGGTTGGTGCCGAGCTTCACAGTGCCGGTATCCGGCTCGATCTGCCCGGTCAGCATTTTCAACAGCGTGGTCTTGCCGGCACCGTTCGGGCCGACGAGGCCGATCCGATCGCCGCGATGCACACGGATCGAAAACGGCGCGACGATCGTCCGATCGCCGTAAGCCTTGGTGATCTTTTCCGCCTCGATGACCAGCTTGCCGGATTCCTTGGCGTCGGAGGCCGTCGCCTGGACGGAGCCCTGCGGCCCCTTGTGGCCGCGATGGCGCGAGCGCATGTCCTGCAGCTCGCCGAGACGGCGCATGTTGCGCTTGCGCCGGGCGGTCACGCCGTAGCGCAGCCAGTGCTCCTCACGCTCGATCGCCTTGCCGAGCTTGTGCTGTTCCAGCTCTTCGGCCTCCAGCACCTCGTCGCGCCAGGCTTCGAAATGGCCGAAACCCCGGTCGAGCCGGCGCGACTGGCCGCGGTCGAGCCAGACGGTTGCTGTCGATACTTTTTCCAAGAACCGCCGGTCGTGCGAGATCAGCACCAGGGCCGAGCGGCTGCGGGTCAGCTCGTCTTCGAGCCATTCGATCGTCGGCAGGTCGAGGTGGTTGGTTGGCTCGTCGAGCAGAAGAATATCCGGCTCCGGCGCCATCACGCGCGCAAGTGCTGCGCGGCGCGCCTCGCCGCCGGAAAGGCGCGACGGGTCTTCTTCGCCGGTCAGGCCCAGATGCTGCAGCAGATAGGTGACGCGGTACGGATCGTCGCTCGGACCAAGACCCGATTCCGCATAGGCCTGCACCGTGTCGTAGCCTTCGAAATCCGGTGCCTGGGGCAGGTAACGGACCGTCGAGGACGGATGGCGGAACACCTCACCCGATTGCGCCTCGGCAAGACCGGCAGCGATCTTCATCAGCGTCGATTTGCCGGAACCGTTGCGCCCGACAAGGCAGATGCGATCACCCGGCTCCACCTGCAGGTTGGCGCCGGCCAGAAGCGGCGTGCCCCCGAAGGTGAGGAAGATATCGTCGAGTTTCAGAATGGGAGGCGCCAAGGCTCAGGCTCCGGAAAGGTCATAGGGGCGAGCGAGAACAATCGCCCGGCCGGTGTCGAGGGAAATGCGAAGGGGACCCTCCGCAACATTGGAAACGGTGCGGGACGACCCGAACGGCAAGGTGAAATCGGTGAGCGGATAGCGCGCATTGACGATCGTCAGGCCGAAGAGATCGGTCAGTCCGAGGATCGAAAACAGACTGCCCTTCGGCAGATCGATCTCGATCTCGCCTGAAAGCAGCGGATAGGCCTCTTCCTCGCCCGACGTCATGAACACCGGCAAGCCGCGTTCGGCCAGCGAAGCGGCCTGAAGCAGGTGCAGGAAGGCATGATCGCTGCGGGATCCTCCGAGCGCACCGGCAAAGATCAGGGCTCCCGCACCGCGCGTAAGCGCAGCCTCGACGGCGATTTCACCATCGGTTGCAGCCTTGGCGGCGGGATAGGGTTCGCGCGGGACGCCGGCAAACTCGGCAAGCAGCGTCTCCTCGGTCGAATCGAAATCGCCAACCCAGACGTCGGGGATTACCGACAGGGTGCGCGCATGCCGCATGCCGCCATCGGCCGCAACGAAGCGGCTGCCGGCAAGCTGGCGCGCAAGGCGATCGGTAAGGGTCAGTGCACCGCCGAGCAGAATGGTGAAGGTGGATCGGGCCATGGCAAAGCCCATAGCGCAAAGGCACTGCCAAGGAAAAGCAAGAAAACCGAACGAGGGGGCGATCCGGCGATTTTGCGTTGATGTCATCAGGCTTGGCAGCATCGGCGAGCGTCGGGCTGCCGGATACCGCGTTCAAACTCCGCTTGCCATCAAACCGTCACGGCGGTAAATCTCTACCCGCTCTAACGGGGTGCCTTCCGACCACATGCTGGCCGAAGGCTGAGAGGCGTTTAACGCCAACCCGCGGAACCTGATCCGGCTCATACCGGCGGAGGGATTAGACGCGATCGGATCGATACGCCCTTTTCCCATGCAACATTATTTTTAGGGAGAGGTGCCTGCCATGTCCAAATCATCGCAACTGAAGTTCCTTAGCCGGCTAGCGCTTGCCGCTGCCGCCAGCCTTGTCTTTACGACCGGCGCGTCTGCCGCAGACAAGACTCTGACCGTCTACACCTATGAGAGCTTCATCACCGAATGGGGCCCGGGCGCCAAGGTCGCCGAAGCCTTCGAGAAGACCTGCGAATGCAAGGTCACCTATGTCGGCGTCGCCGATGGCGTGGAGCTTCTGACCCGCCTGAAACTCGAGGGTGCTGCCTCCAAGGCTGACATCGTGCTTGGCCTCGACACCAACCTCGTCGCCGAAGCCAAGGCCACCGGCTTCTTCGCGCCGCACGGCATCGAGGCCAAGGACGTCAAGGTGCCCGGCGACTTCACCGACGACACCTTCCTTCCCTATGATTACGGCCATTTCGCCGTCGTCTACGACACCCAGACCCTGAAAACCCCGCCGAAGAGCCTGAAGGACCTGGTCGAAGGCGACCCGTCGCAGAAGATCGTCATCGAGGATCCGCGCACATCGACGCCGGGTCTCGGCCTGCTCCTGTGGGTCAAGGCCGTCTATGGCGACGAAGCCGGTGCCGCCTGGGCCAAGCTCAAGGATCGGGTTCTGACCGTGACGCCAGGCTGGTCGGAAGCCTATGGTCTCTTCACCAAGGGCGAAGCACCGATGGTGCTCTCCTACACCACGTCTCCCGCCTACCACATGGTGGCTGAGAACACCGACCGCTACCAGGCGGCCGAATTCTCGGAAGGCCACTACATCCAGATCGAAGTCGCCGGCATGACCAAGAGCGCCAAGGAGCCGGAGCTTGCCAAGCAATTTCTCGGCTTCATGACCGGTCCGGAGTTCCAGTCGATCATCCCGACCACCAACTGGATGATGCCTGTCGCCGCCACCAAGGAACCGCTGCCTGAAGCCTTCGGCAAGCTGGTCAATCCGGCCAAGACCTTCCTGCTGCCGTCGGGAGACGTGGCGGCAAACCGCAAGGCCTGGATCGACGAATGGCTCGCGGCCATGAGCAAGAACTGAGGCGCGCTTGTTCGCGCCTGCCGAAAACAGGATCACGATCACCGCCGGGACTTTAAGTCTCGGCGGCATCCTTCTGTTCGTCTGTCTGGCGGTCGCAGCGCTTCTGTTTCAGGGCGGCGGCTTCGGCAATGGCGTGCTGTTCGATGCCTATATCTGGCGGGTGACGCGCTTCACATTGCTGCAGGCGAGCCTTTCGACGCTGCTCTCGGTTCTGCTCGCCATTCCGATCGCCCGCGCACTGGCACGTCGGGCGCGTTTTCCCGGCCGCGTCTGGGTGCTGCGGCTCATGGCCCTGCCGCTCGGCCTTCCTGTTCTGGTCGGCGCCCTGGGCTTAATCGAGATCTGGGGCCGGCAGGGTGTACTCAATACGGCTCTGGCCGGGCTCGGGCTTCAACAGCCTGTCAGCATCTACGGCCTCTTCGGCATCCTGCTTGCTCACGTCTTCTTCAACATGCCGCTGGTCGCACGCCTCTTCCTTGCCGGGCTGGAGCGCATCCCCTCGGAATACTGGAGAACCGCCGCCAATCTCGGCATGCCGCCCGCCGCACTCTTCCGCTTTGTCGAGTGGCCGATCCTGCGCGGATTGCTGCCAGGTGCCGCCGGCCTCGTTTTCATGCTTTGCGCCACCAGCTTCACGCTGGTGCTGACGCTCGGTGGCGGGCCGGCCGCCAGCACCATCGAGGTTGCAATCTATCAGGCGCTACGCTTCGACTTCGATCCTCAGAGGGCGATTGCACTCTCTGCCCTGCAGATTGTCATGACCGGCGCGCTGCTCCTGGTCCTCGCCCGTGTCGCGACGGAGCCGGCGCAAAGCGTCACCGGCGGTCGAGCGTCAATGCGGTACGATGCAGATACCGGCCTCTCCCGCCTGTCCGATACCGGCTGGATCCTGTTCGCGCTCGTCTTCATTGGTGCGCCACTGACCGCCGTTGTCGGTTCCGGCCTGCGCGCCGACCTGCCGAAGCTGGCGGGCGATCCGACCGTGCATCGCGCCCTCATCACCAGCATCGCCATTGCTGTCGGTTCAGCGTTGCTTTGTGTCGGTATCGCCGCTGCAATGATCCGGGCCGCTGGTACCGTCACGGCGGGTCGCCACGCACCCACCTTGGCAAGGTTTTTTGCAGGCGCAGTCACGGCCAGCACCTCCCTGGTTCTGCTCGTGCCGCCGGTCGTGCTTGGAGCGGGCTGGTTCCTGCTTCTGCGCCCCTTCGGCGATGTCGCCCGTTTTGCCCCCGCCATCGTTGTTGCCATCAATGCCTTGATGGCGTTGCCCTTCGTCCATCGGATCCTGGCCCCGGCGATGGCAACCCATGCGGCGCGCACCGACAGGCTGACAGCAAGCCTCGGCATCCGCGGCCTCCATCGCCTGCGATGGATCGATCTGCCGCCGCTGAAGAAACCATTGCTGATGGCCTTTTCCTTCGCCATGGCGCTATCCCTCGGCGACCTTGGCGCCGTGGCGCTATTCGGCTCGCAGGACATGATCACGCTGCCATGGCTGCTCTATAGCCGGATGGGCAGCTATCGCACAGCGGATGCAGCCGGGCTGGCGCTATTCCTCGGCTTGCTCTGCCTGATCTTCACCATGCTCGGCACGGCCGGCGACAGGCGCGTGCCGGAAGGACGTAACACATGAACCCGGGAAGCGCGGTCGAGCTCGTCGGCGTCGATATCCTCTACGACACAACGGCGCTTCACTTCGACTGCGCCATTGCGCCCGGCGGCATCGTCGCGGTCGCCGGCGCATCCGGGTCCGGAAAGTCGACGCTCTTTCACGTCATCGCCGGCTTCGAGGAGCCGGATCGGGGCGAGGTTCGCATTCTCGGCAAGACGATGTCGGGACAGGCACCGTCGGAAAGGCCGGTATCCGTCATCTTCCAGGACAACAACCTGTTTGCACATCTCGACATCGCCACCAATGTCGGTTTCGGCATAAGCCCCTCGCTTCGCCTTTCCGCGGGTGATCGGGCGCGGATAGATGATGCCCTTGGCCGCGTCGGGCTCGACGGTTTCGGCAAGCGGCTGCCGCCGACACTGTCCGGCGGCGAACGTCAGCGTGTGGCGCTGGCCCGCGCCCTGGTGCGACATCGCCCGCTGTTGCTGCTGGACGAGCCGTTTGCCGCTCTCGATCCCGGCATGAGGGCCGGCATGCGGGCGCTGCTGCGGGACCTGCATCGCCAGGAGAACAATACGATCCTGATGATCACGCACCATCCCGATGACGTGAGGGCGCTGGCCGATAGCGTGCTTTTTCTGGACCAGGGGCGTATCATCGCCCATGATCCGGTCGAACGCTTCCTCGAGCGTCGCGACATGGCGGCGATCAACCGCTTTCTCGGCAACGAGTAATGCGGCTTAGAATCGTGCCGTACGAGGCACTTCGCCACAATTTGACCGTCGCGCCATGCGACGCGCGGATTATCCGGCGCACGAGGCACGAATATTCGCGTATCCGTTGCCGTGATACCACGGGGCAACTATTTCTGTGGGGGTAAACTAGGCAGGTGGCGCTGAAATGGATACAGCAAGACCTGGGCTGGAATACGCGTGCCGGAGCGGACCTATCCGGCTGAAAAAGTAAGACTTTCAACGCCACAGAGTTCCCAGGGTGGAGTGGCGTTGGACGGGAAACGGGCTGAGGCATGGAAAGTCATACAGTCAGAAACGACCGGTTCCCGCCCAAGCGCGGAGGCCTCCGGACACGTGCTGTGGTTGCATTGCTCGCGACAACGCTGCTTTCCGCCTGCCAGTCAGTGATCGAGCAGACTTACGAGCCGACCGTATCGCCGTCCTCCAATCCGCAGATCGTCGACGAAGTCCAGAAGAACGACCCCCGTGCCCAGCTCGGCGCGCGCGAACACCCGCGCATCGTCGCCAGCTACGGCGGAGAGTACAAGGATGCAAAGACGGAGCGGCTGGTCGCCCGCATCGCCGGCGCGCTGACGGCCGTTTCGGAAAATCCGCAGCAGTCCTACCGCATCACTATTCTCAATTCTCCGGCGATCAACGCCTTTGCGCTGCCCGGTGGCTATCTCTACGTCACTCGCGGCCTGCTAGCGCTCGCCAATGACGCGTCCGAAGTTGCAGCCGTGCTGTCGCATGAAATGGCACACGTCACCGCCAATCACGGCATCGAGCGCCAGCAACGCGAGGAGGCGGAAGTCATCGCCAGCCGCGTCGTCTCCGAAGTGCTCTCCTCGGATCTCGCCGGCAAGCAGGCGCTGGCACGGGGCAAACTGCGGCTGGCCGCCTTCTCCCGCAACCAGGAGCTCCAGGCCGACGTCATCGGCGTGCGCATGCTCGGAGAGGCGGGCTACGACCCCTATGCGGCGGCGCGCTTCCTCGATTCGATGGCCGCCTACAGCCGCTTCTCCGCCGTTGATCCGGAAGCCGACCAGAGCCTCGACTTCCTCTCGAGCCACCCGAATGCGCCGCAGCGCGTCGATCTCGCGCGCCGACACGCGCGCGCCTTTGGCGCCGAGGGCACCAGCGGTGACCGCGGGCGCGATTATTACCTCGCCGGCATTGACGGACTGCTTTATGGCGACAGCCCGCAGGAGGGCTATGTCCGCGGCCAGACTTTCATGCACGGGCAGCTCGGCATCCGCTTCGATGTGCCGGCCGGCTTCCAGATCGACAACAAGGCGGAGGCTGTCCTGGCAACAGGCCCCGGCGACGTGGCGGTCCGGTTCGACGGCATTGCCGACACGGCCCGCAAGAGCCTGACGGACTACATCGCCAGCGGTTGGGTAACGGGCCTGCAGCCCGAAACCATCCGCCCGATCAGCGTCAACGGCCTTGAGGCCGCAACCGCGCGCGCGTCCGCCGATCGCTGGGATTTCGACGTGACCGTGGTCCGCATCGACAATCGCATCTACCGCTTCCTGACCGCCGTTCCGAAGGGATCGCGCGCGCTGGAGCCGACAGCCAACCAGCTGCGCACCTCGTTCCGCAAGATGACCCCGGCTGAAGCCCAGTCGCTGAAGCCGCTGCGTATCCGCGTCGCCGTGGTCAAGCCCGGAGAAACGATCGCCACCCTGGCCGCACGGATGATGGGCACCGACCGCAAGCTCGATCTGTTCCGGCTGATCAACGCCATGCAGGTCACCTCGACGATCAAGCCGGGCGATCGGGTCAAGATCATTTCCGAATAGACGCAGACGGCGCCGCACCCATCTCAGGTTCGACGCCGTCCCATGTCTTTGCCGTGAAGATGCATTTGAGCTGCGCACACTGCCGTTTCGCGTTCGCGTCCAGCCGCAATCACGAGCCTTGCCTCGCATGCGCCATCCGTCGCTGACGGAGGGCCGCCCGGAAACTTCCGGAAATGCCTCAATGCACGACCGATGTCAGCGCCGGTGCTTTGGTTGCCAGTGCCGCCCGCAGCTTCTCGAGTGCCCGCGTCTCGATCTGGCGGACCCGCTCCTTGGAGATGCCGAGATCGAGACCGAGCTCTTCCAGCGTGGCCCCCTCTTCCGACAGGCGCCGCGCGCGAATAATCCTCATTTCGCGCTCGGTCAGCGCACCCATGGCGTCATGGAGCCAGATGCGGGCACGCTCGCCGTCGATCATCTCGCTCACCTGTTCGTCAGGCAGGGGCGCATCGCTTGCAAGAAAGTCGAGGCGCTCTCCGCCATCGGAATCCGGGCCGCCGACGGGCGCCTGCAGCGACGTGTCGCTGCCGGACAGGCGAGCATCCATGGTCTGCACGTCGGCGATACTGACGCCGAGTGCCACGGCGATTTCCTCATGCATCGCCTGCGATGTCAGCTGACGATCCCCTTGCGCCAGCCGCGCGCGCAGCCTGCGAAGATTGAAGAACAGTGCCTTTTGCGCCGAACTGGTGCCGCCGCGAACGATTGACCAGTTGCGCAGCACGTAGTCCTGCATCGAGGCGCGTATCCACCAGGTGGCGTAGGTGGAGAAGCGGACTTCGCGGCTGGGTTCGAAGCGCGCTGCGGCTTCGAGCAGGCCTATATGCCCCTCCTGGACGAGGTCGCCCATCGGCAGGCCGAAATTGCGGAATTTTGCCGCCATGGAGATGACCAGCCGCATATGCGACATGGCGATCTTGTTGCGGGCGTCCTGATCATGATCGTTGCGCCAGGCCTTTGCCAGGGCGTGCTCTTCTTCACGCTCGAGATAAGGTGCCTCCATCGCAATCTTGATCATGCGCCTGTCTGCTGTGAGAGTCCTCATCGATCGCTCCATGGCGGGCGCCTGGACGCCGCTTGCGGGTGAAGTCCAAGGGCCGGACGGGCAAACCCGACCGGCGGCGGCGTATGCGGCGACACCGAAACTTGAAGAAACGGTGAGGCGCCCTACTTCCAAACTACGAAGCTGAATTCTGACAAAAGATCACAGGACCCAGATCGCCCCGGCAGGAAGGCGGCGCATCCCTGCCGGCCTTGGTAAATGCGCGGCGGCGGAAAAAGTTCCCTCGCCCGGACGAGAAAGCTGCGAGCGATAACGCTGAGAACGAAAAAGCCCGGCGCGATGGCCGGGCTTTTTCTTGTCGTGGTGGGAAGGACTGGCGCTCTTTAAGCTGCCTCGTCCTGTGCGTCGTCTTCTTCGATCGCCTTGCCCCGCTTCGGACCCTTGTTAAGATTGGCTTCGACGAGGCGAACCGCCTCGGTCTCCGACATCTTGTTCACGGCCGCGATTTCGCGCGCCATGCGGTCGAGCGCAGCTTCATAGAGCTGGCGTTCGGAATAGGACTGTTCCGGCTGGTTTTCTGCGCGGTAGAGGTCGCGCACAACCTCTGCGATCGAGATCAGATCGCCGGAGTTGATCTTGGCATCGTATTCCTGTGCGCGGCGCGACCACATGGTCCGCTTCACGCGAGCCTTGCCCTGCACAACCTTCAACGCGCGATCGACGAAATCGGTCTCCGAGAGCTTGCGCATGCCGATGCTGACGGCCTTTGCGACCGGCACCTTCAGGCGCATCTTGTCCTTTTCGAAATCGATGACAAAAAGCTCAAGCTTCATGCCGGCAACTTCCTGCTCCTCGATAGCAACAATCTGTCCGACGCCATGGGCCGGATAGACAATCGATTCACCGGTCTTGAAGCCGTGGCGTGTCGAAGATTTTTTCTGCTGGGTCGTCATTCGTTTCAAAAACTCCCTGTTTCGCACCCGGCCATTGTTGGCCGGGGCCGGGTCAGTGAGGCCCGGGATAGACGGGGATACCGCCGGGTGGGTCCATCCTGGTCCGTCCAAGAACGCAAACAATCCCATCAAACGCGGTCACAAAAGAGAAACGCAACGGTGCGTATCTAGAAAAGCCGCGGTGTGGAGAACGTTTGCTTTCGTGAGGTTTTCGGGCGCGCAAAAACACCCTGTGTGGATCAGTAGAAGGACCCTATCACAAAAAACTGCGGAAATCAATAATTTGCTGCAGGGCAGCCATCAAGCCGCCATTCTCGCATCTGCGAGGGCGGAGTGTGATTTTCCCCAGATTTGACGCCGGGGCCGTCTTGGTTCCGTCACGCCCGATCAGCGGGCCGGAACCGGACGCCTCAGTCGCCCTGGCCGGGTTCGGCAGAGAAGTACTTCTCGTACTTGCCCTCGACCCCGTCCATTTCCTTGGCTTCCGGCATCGCATCGCGCTTGATGGTGACGTTCGGCCACTTGGTGGCAAAATCAGCGTTGACTTTCAACCACATATCAAGGCCCGGCTCGGTATCCGGCTTGATGGCCTCGGCGGGACATTCCGGCTCGCAGACGCCACAATCGATGCATTCGTCGGGGTGAATGACGAGAAAATTCTCGCCTTCGTAGAAGCAGTCCACGGGGCAGACTTCAACGCAATCCATGTACTTGCAGCGAATGCAATTGTCGGTCACGACATACGTCATGAGGTACTCCAGCCAATGCTCACGTTTGATGGCAGACCGCAATCAATGGTGATGCTCGTGTCCGCGCATGCTAGGAATGTCCGGCGCGCATAGCTGCCGAAGCAGGACCGATGCACCCAACGTGGGTTGTCAGGTAAAGGCTTTATGGACCCTTTGCAAGAATATTCAATGCGCGAAACGCCGCGCTGAAGGCAGAGTTTTCTAATCGTCGAGCGGATTGAAACCAGGCTTCAGCCGGTCGATTTCACGCCGCTCTTTCTTGGTGGGGCGCCCGGCCCCAGGCTCGCGCGTCGCCAGGTCGAAAGCCGACAGCTTTTCCCGCGGCTCGTTCGGCGTCAGGTCCTCGTAGAGCAACCGCGCCTCCTCGTAAGGACCGCGGCGCTCGCCGGGCAGAAGCACGCGCACGATCACGTCGCGGCGCTCGAGAGACAGGGTCAGCATATCGCCCGCCTTCACCTGGGCGGAGGATTGCTTGACCCGTTCGTCATTGACGGTGACATGCCCCGCCTCGATCGCCTTCTGGGCGAGCGAGCGGGACTTCACGAGGCGCGTGAAGAACAGCCATTTGTCGAGACGCTGGCGTGATGCCGGGTTGGACGCTGACTGTTTCTCCATGGCGATCCTACTTCTTCATCTGCTCCTTGAGAGCAGCAAGCTTGGCAAAGGGCGAATCCGGATCGATCGGCTTCTCCTTGCGCGGCGGCCGGGCTTCGAACTTGGCAGCGTTGGGCTTGCCGCCGCGATCGTGACGATCGTGGCGATCCTGCCGCTGGCCACCCTCGGGCTTGCCGTCGTGGCGCTTGCCGCGGGCGGGTGCACCGCCCTTGCGGCCGCCTTCGCGTCCTTCACGTCCTTCGCCTTGACCTTGGCCCTGGCGCGGACCGCCACCACGGCGCTGATCGCCCTGAGGACGGCCGCCTTGACGCTGGTTGTCCTGGCGGGTGCCTGGACGCCAGAGGAGTACCGGCTTGGCTTCGACAGCCTCGGCCCCGTCTTCCGCGGGCGCCTGAACAGCGACCGCTTCGCCTTCGACGGCCGCAGGTTCGGCAGAGGCTGATGCCTCTGCTTCGGCCGCAGGCTCGGCGTCTGCGCTTGCATCCGCATCGTCGTGATCGGCAGCCACTTCGGCAGCAGGCTCTGCCTGAGCGGCGACAGCGCCGCCCTGGCTTGCCAGGAACGCGGCTGCGTCTTCGGCCTTCACGCTGTCTGCACGGTAGCCAAGACCCTTGAGGATTTCTTCCATATCGTCAGGCGTTGCGCCGAGAATGGAGAGCATCGAGGTGGTCGCGGTAAAGCGGCGTCCGTCATAGGCCCCTTCCGGACGCGGCTGCACACCCGGCTTCCACTGCAGCAATGGACGGATGAGATCAGCCAGACGCTCGAGGATATCGATGCGAACGGCACGTTTGCCGAGGAAACGGAAACCCGCGAGCTTGTAGAAGGTCCGCTCGAACGAGGGATCGGTGACAACAGACGTGCGACCGGCAGCCAGCATCGGAATCAGGTCGCCGTAGCCCGCCTTGTCGAGGCCGTCATTCTTCAACGCCCAGAGCAAGGTGATCAGCTCGGCCGGAGCCGGCTTCAACAGAGCGGGCAGGAAGATGTGGTAGGCGCCGAAGCGGACACCGTACTTGCGGATCGAAGCGCGGCCGTCCTGGTCCAGCGACTTCACATCCTCGGCGACGTCGCGACGGAACAGCACACCGAGATTTTCGACGAGCTGGAATGCCAGGCCCTTGGCGAGACCCTCGAGATCCTCGGCGCGCGAAATATCGTCGAGCGGCTTCAGCACGGTGCCGATATGATGGTTCACGAAGCGCTCGATACGGGCGACGACATGCTCGCGCGCATTGGCCTGCAGCTGCTCGTCGGCAAGCAGGATGACGCGCGGACGCATGACGTGGTCGCTGGCGGTCAGCCGGGCCACGGGATCTCCGAGCCAACGCACGAGGCCGTCGGACGACAGCGCAAGGTCGCCATTGCCGGAGGCGTGCAGACGCGCCGCACGCGCTTCGAACTCGAGCGCCAGCGCCTTCTGCGCAGCACCCTGCACAGCCTTGGCGTCCGGTCCGTCTCCGCCGGTCGCCAGCGTAAACCGGAAACCGGTTAGTTGTCCTACGTGATGGCCTTCAACGAAGACGTCACCATTCACACTGATTTCAGCTTCCAGCATAGCATTCTCTCTCAGGCGCTTCATGAGCACAGATGTCCTGCGATCAACAAAGCGTTTCGTCAACCGTTCATGTAGTGCGTCGGACAATCGATCTTCAATTTCCCGCGTCTTTTCTTGCCAGTGTGTCGGATCGGCAAGCCAACCGGGCCGGTTCGACACATAAGTCCAGGTTCTGATCTGCGCGATTCGCGCCGAAAGTGTGTCGATCTCGCCATCGGTAAAATCCGCCCGCCTGACCTGTTCGGCCATGAAATTCTCGTTCACGGTACCGCGACGAACGAGATCGGCATAGATCGTCGAGATCAGATCGGCGTGTTGAGCCGGTGTAATGCGGCGATAATCCGGCAATGCGCAGACTTCCCACAATTTCTCGACCCGGTCCGGGGTGGTCGCGAGATCCGCCACTTCGGGATAACGCGACAAATGTTCGAGCGCCTGCTGATCCACCGCAGGTAGTGCGCGCGCAAGCCCCGAAATTGTCGGCGCGGCATCGAGGCTACGCTTCAGGGCGGCAAGCGACGCATAGTCGAATGCCTTGGTGCGCCACTGCAGCACCTTGAGCGGATCGAACTCATGCGCCTCGATGCGGTGCACCAGCTCGTTGTCGAACGGATCGACCCGGCCGGTGACGCCAAAGGTACCGTCGCGCAGATGCCGCCCGGCGCGTCCGGCGATCTGCGCCAGCTCGGCCGGATTGAGGTTTCGGAACTGGTAGCCGTCGAACTTGCGGTCCTGCGCAAAGGCGACATGGTCCACATCGAGGTTCAGGCCCATGCCGATCGCGTCTGTCGCCACCAGAAATTCGACGTCGCCTTCCTGGTAGAGCGCGACCTGGGCGTTGCGCGTGCGCGGCGACAGCGCCCCGAGCACGACGGCGGCACCGCCGCGCTGGCGGCGGATCAGCTCGGCGATCGCATAGACCTCGTCGGCCGAGAAGGCGACGATCGCCGTACGAGGCGGCAGGCGGGTGATCTTCTTCGATCCGGCATAGAGCAGCTGGGACATGCGCGGGCGCTCGACGACGGTGATGCCCGGCAACAGCTGCTCGAGGATCGGCCGCATCGTTGCAGCCCCGAGCAGCAACGTCTCGCCGCGGCCGCGCAGATAGAGCAGCCGGTCGGTGAAGATGTGGCCACGCTCGAGATCGCCGGCAAGCTGCACTTCATCGATGGCGACGAAAGATGCCGTCGTCTCGCGCGGCATCGCCTCGACGGTGCAGACCGAATAGCGGGCACGGTGCGGGGTGATCTTTTCCTCACCGGTGATCAGCGCGACGTTGTGATGACCGACCTTTTCGACCAGGCGCGTATAGACCTCGCGCGCCAGAAGGCGCAGCGGCAGCCCGATGACGCCGCTGTCGTGCGCGATCATGCGCTCGATCGCATAATGCGTCTTGCCGGTATTGGTTGGCCCGAGCACCGCGGTGACACCGCGGCCGCTCAGGATCATGGGGTGAACGGACACGTCATCGATCCCGGGCATTCAGAAACATAAGAGGCGCCTTTACGCGCCGGCGGCAAACACATGCCCACGCACCGCAGCAAACGCAAGGGGCGCCGACAACTAAAACCATTTCCAGACAAATCCGAACCAGTCCGCACCACCATATCTGGACGTGCGAAATTAAGGTCTGGAACAGCCATGGAACGAATCGGCGACGAATCGCTGACTCCAGTCGATTCACTGTATGTTCACGGCTACATATAGATTTCAACTGCCAATGTCGCACCAGATGCTGAATCACTTCGCCAACGGGGTGTGCCGAGCGTGTGGCAGGCGTTAATCGCTATTGCCGAAGCGTTAAAAGAGGCAAAGGATTCGGAATCCAAGACTCTGGAAAGTTTAGGAAATTTTAACCGAAGAATCTCGCTGATTCATCGGAATCGGGGAATGCGAATCGCTGCGTTAACACATCGACCAAAGCCGGAACGAATCGGAGACGAATCGCTGACATCCCAACGTTCGATTTTTGTTCTCCACAAGATATAGTATCCAGTGCCATGGCGAGTAACAGGCCCAGGACCAATTTTCTCCCGATCTCGGATGGAATTCCTGTGTGCCGTTAACCTTCCAACGTCGCCTGCAGTAGCCGCTGAAAAACAAAACGGCGCCCACGTCGGAGCGCCGTCGAAACTGTGAGCGATCGCGCGGATCAGACGAAAAACTGTCCGCCGTTGGCAGAGATCGTCGAGCCGGTGATGAAACCGGCATCGTCGGATGCGAGGAAAACCACGCAGCGAGCGATTTCCTCCGGCTCGCCGAGGCGACCGACCGGGATCTGCGGAATGATCCGCTCGTTGAGGACCTTTTCCGGTATCGCCCGCACCATCTCCGTGCCGATGTAACCCGGGCAGATCGCGTTGACGGTGATGCCCTTGGCAGCACCTTCCTGGGAGAGCGCCTTGGTAAAGCCGAGATCGCCGGCCTTGGCGGCGGAATAGTTCGCCTGTCCCATCTGGCCCTTCTGGCCATTGATCGACGAGATGTTGATCACGCGACCGAAGCTGCGGTCGCGCATGCCCGTCCAGACCGGGTGGGTCATATTGAACAGGCCGGTCAGGT
Source organism: Ensifer sp. GW821-FHT05G01 (assembly GCF_059419585.1). Lineage (NCBI taxonomy): Bacteria > Pseudomonadati > Pseudomonadota > Alphaproteobacteria > Hyphomicrobiales > Rhizobiaceae > Ensifer > Ensifer sp. GW821-FHT05G01. The sequence goes on from NZ_JBWKSC010000005.1 coordinate 274,935, forward strand.
TGGTGTTGATCACCTCGCCCCATTGCTCCGGCGTCATCTTATGGAACATGGCGTCTCGGGTGATGCCGGCGTTGTTGACGAGCACCTCGACCGGTCCGAGGTCGGCTTCGACTTTCGCGATGCCCTCGACGCAGGACTGATAGTTGGAGACGTCCCACTTGTAGACCGGAATGCCGGTCTCCGCCTTGAAGGCCTCTGCCTTCTCGTCATTGCCGGCGTAGTTGGCAGCAACCTTGTATCCGGCATTCTTCAGCGCGATGGAAATCGCAGCGCCAATGCCGCGTGACCCGCCCGTAACCAATGCTACCCTGCTCATGTTCGCCTCCCGCTTGATTAATTCAGTTTATCAAAGGCCTTCTTCATCAATTTTTCGCCCAGATGCTGCCCGTAGGTCGCGGCTGCGGCCTGAAACTGCGGATCAGCAAGCATGGACATTGCGACCTCGCACTTAGTCAGCGCGAGGTTCATCAACAGGCTGCTCACCTGCACGATATGCGATTTGACGCCGCTGGTGTCATCGTTGAGCGCCGCGACCAGCAGGTTCTTGAACACGGTTTCGTCGTCGGCCGTCGTGTGGTCCAGCATGCACTGTACCACCTTTTCCTGGTCGAACGGCGAGGACGCCGCAAACGCATGACCCGTCGAAGAGGCGACGAACAGGACTGAAAGGATCAATCCGCTGACATGACGCATGCGGCGGCCGGTCAGAGGCGCTCGACGCACATGGCAACACCCATGCCGCCGCCGATGCAGAGCGTCGCGAGGCCCTTGGAAACGCCGCGGCGCTTCATCTCGAACAGCAGCGTGTTGAGAACGCGGGCACCGGAGGCGCCGATCGGATGGCCGATCGCAATCGCGCCGCCGTTGACGTTGACGATCGACGGATCCCAGCCGAGGTCCTTGTTGACTGCGCAGGCCTGGGCCGCGAAGGCTTCGTTGGCTTCGACGAGTTCGACGTCGCCGATCGCCCAACCGGCCTTCTCAAGCGCCTTGCGCGATGCCGGGATCGGGCCCGTGCCCATCACCTGCGGATCGACGCCGGCCGTTGCCCAGGAAACGATGCGCGCGAGCGGCTTGATGCCACGCTTGGCGGCCTCGGCCTCGGTCATCAGCAGGGTGGCGGCGGCACCGTCATTGAGGCCGGACGCGTTAGCGGCGGTCACCGTGCCTTCCTTGTCGAAGGCCGGGCGCAGCTTGGTCATCTGGTCGAGCGTGGCGCCGTGGCGGATATATTCGTCCTGGTCGACGACGACGTCGCCCTTGCGGCCCTTGACCACGAAGGGAACGATCTCGTCGGCGAAGCGGCCGGCCTTCTGGGCGGCCTCGGCCTTGTTCTGCGAAGCGAGCGCGAACTGGTCCTGCTCCTCGCGGGTGAGCTGCCACTGGCGCGCGACATTCTCTGCCGTGATGCCCATGTGGTAGCCGTAGAAGGCGTCCGTCAGGCCATCCTTGATCATCGTGTCGACCATCTTGAAGTCGCCCATCTTCACGCCACCACGCAGGTGCGAGCAGTGCGGCGCCATCGACATCGATTCCATGCCGCCGGCAATGATGATATCGGCATCGCCGTTGGCGATCTGCTGCATACCGAGCGCGACGGCGCGCAGGCCCGAACCGCAGAGCTGGTTCATGCCCCAGGCGGTTTTTTCCGGCGGAATGCCCGCCTTCATCGCGGCCTGGCGGGCCGGGTTCTGGCCTTCGCCTGCCTGCAGCACCTGTCCGAGGATAACTTCGTCGACGTCGCTTGCCTCGACGCCGGCGCGTTCGAGCACCGCCTTGATGACGGCGGCGCCAAGCTCGTGGGCCGGCGTGTTGCCGAAGGCACCGTTAAAGGATCCGACGGCGGTACGGGCCGCGCTGGCGATCACGATGGAGGGATTGCTCATGGGGACGTTTCCTCAGATTTTCTTGCGGTCAGGCAGCAGACTGGCAAAGCGCGGAGCGCAAGTCAAACGCCTTGATGCACTGCCGCAAAACCGTCATGGCGCGCCGACCGTGAGATTTCGCACTTGCGTCGTCGCATCGCACAAAGACATTGTCAGCGGTGTTCGTTTGCGGATACTCTGAAAAGTAGAAAAAGACGGACCGCGGGTAATTGAGGAGAGCCTGATGGCGAAGAATGACGGCCAGATCGTAATCAAGAAATATGCGAACCGGCGGCTCTACAACACCGGGACCAGCACCTACGTCACGCTCGACGACCTGGCAGTGATGGTGAAGAAGGGCGACGAATTTACCGTACAGGACGCCAAATCAGGCGAAGACATCACCCATTCGGTCCTGACGCAGATCATCTTCGAGCAGGAATCCAAGACCGGCAACACGCTGCTGCCGATCTCATTCCTGCGCCAGCTGATTTCGTTCTATGGCGACCAGATGCAGATGGTCGTACCGAGCTATCTCGAGCACTCGATGCAGGCCTTTACCGAGCAGCAGGTGCAGATGCGCGAGCAGATCAACAAGGCCTTCGGCGACACGCCGCTTGGCAAGAACCTGCAGGCCCCGCTGCAACTGGTCGAAGAACAGGTTCGCCGCAACACCGAGATGTTCCATCAGGCGATGCAGATGTTTTCGCCGTTCATCGCTTCGCCTCCGGTCAAGGAGACCAAGAAGGCGGAAGCCAAGGATATCGACGAACTGAAGGAGCAATTGCGCGCCCTTCAGACCAAACTCGACAATCTCGGCTAAGCCAGTCGCGACAACGCCGCGATCCTCATCGAGGCGCGGCGTGAACGCTCCTCAGTCCACTTCAAAGACCGATCGAGACATCCCGGCCGGCCGTGCGCATCGACACGGAGAAACCGGCGATGACGTCAATGAAGCTGATCGTCATCAGGATGAAGAAGATCTGGGTGGCCGCAGGCGCAACCAGCAGGAATTCGACCAGAAACGCGATGAACAGCACCATCGACAGCAGATGGTCCATCAGTGCCCGCGTGCCGGTCCGGGTCGCTTTCAGAATTTCCGCGAAAAGCAGAAGCAGGGCCACGACGATCAGGAGGTCGCCGAAGCTCATCGCCCATGTCGCGCCGGAAAGCATCGACAGCGACATCACGCCGGCATCAAGCCCGGCCGTGCCGCCAAAGAGGCCGAGCATGGCGAGATTGTAGATGGCAAAGGGCAGGATCAGCAATGGAATGGCGGCAAGCATGGAAAAATGCGCTCCCTCTTCGATGCGTGATCGCCATGCGCCCCGTGACGCCCGAGATCACCAGCTTCCTTGCTGCATGGCGCAGCAAATCAAAGTGCCACAGCGATCCTTGCCCGTCTGAACGGTCGCGCAGCGCTGCAGGACCAAGCGGTATTGCTATAACCCAACGTCTCCGTCGATACGGTGTCAGGCCCCGCAAAAGAAAAGGGCTGGCAAAGCCAGCCCTTTAACTCGGTCCGCCAATGTCAGCGCTTATGCGCTTTCCTTCGGGGTCAGAACCTGGCGACCACGGTACATGCCGGTCTTCAGGTCGATATGGTGCGGACGACGCAGTTCACCGGAGTTCTTGTCTTCGATGTAGGTCGGCGTCTTCAGGGCGTCGGCAGAACGGCGCATGCCACGCTTGGACGGGCTCGTTTTTCTTTTAGGTACAGCCATTTCATTCTCCACTTATCGGGCAAAACACTGTTCAGCAGCCGAAATGGCCGTATAAAACAGATGTTAATCACGGAAATTTGGCGCGCTTATACATGGCGAACTGCCACTTGACCAGTCCCCGAGCGCAATTTTTCGACTCCTCGCTCGAGGAAGATCGAATCAGACTTCGTCCTCGGCAACGATCCACGGTTCCGCGCGTGCGGCCGCTTCCCATTTCCGGAACGCCGGGTGCGCCTTCATCCGTTCGATATACCCCAAAGTCGTCGGATCGCGAACGAGATTGTAAACGTCGAAGCGGTTAACCACAGGCGCGTACATCGCATCAACAGCCGTAAACGACCCGAACAGGAACGGACCACCGGAGCGCGCCAGCGCTTCTGCCCAGATCGTCTCGATGCGGGCGACGTCGGCGCGCACCTCGTCGGAGACAGCCAGTGCCTGCTTCTTTCGGCGAATGTTCATCGGGCAGGCGCCACGCAAGGCGCGAAAGCCGGACAGCATTTCGCAGGCATAGCTGCGCGCCCGCGCCCGGTCCTGCTGGCCGGCCGGCCATAGTCCCGCTTGCGGAAAGAGCTCGGCGACATATTCGATGATCGCCAGAGATTCCCAGATCTTCGTGTCGCCATGGATGAGAAGCGGCACGCGACCGGTCGGCGAAATTTCCCGCAGCTTCGGGTTTCCGGCGGCGAAATCGAAGGGGATCACCACGTCCTCGAAGGTTATGCCGCCAGCCTCCAGCGCCAGCCACGGCCGCAGCGACCAGGACGAATAGTTCTTGTTGCCGACGTAGAGAACGAGCTTGTCCATCATTGGGTCTCCCTGTGTATCCGGTCGTAACCCTTAGGCCACGGCGAACATCAGGACCAATGAATAGACGTCATCTCAATCATAAAGGCAGGTGATGTATTCGCCAGACCGGCTGGCGCGGCGCTCGATCAACGATGCCAGGCGCTTCAGTCCGCGCCCCGGCTTGCCGGCGTTGCGTTCCTTGGGATTGGGCAGCGACACCGCAAGAAGGGCTGCCTGCCGCCGCGAAAGCTTGGCCGCGGACACGCCGAAATGGTGACGGGCGGCCGCCTCGATGCCGTAGATGCCGTCACCCCATTCGGCGACGTTCAGATAGATCTCCATCATCCGCTGCTTGCTCCAGACGAAATCGGCGGCGATGGCGAGCGGCAGTTCCATCGCCTTGCGAACGAAGGAGCGACCGTTCCAGAGAAACAGGTTCTTCACCGTCTGCATCGGGATGGTGCTGGCGCCGCGCGTCGATTCCCCCTCGAGCGCGTCTTCGACCACGCCGCGCATCTGGCCCCAGTCGACGCCGTCGTGGATGCAGAACTGGCCGTCCTCGGACATCATCACCGACTGCACCAAGACCGGCGCGATCTGATCGAACTCGACCCACTGCCGGTCGTAGCCGCGCAGCAGCACGAGGTCGCGCAGCATCAGCGTCGAGACCGGACGAATGAAGTCGATGAGGTAGAGCGCAATCAGCGCATAGGGCAGAAGCACGAGGCCGACAACGGCAAGAACGATGCGACGGCGGTGCAGGCGCCACGTCCGACGGACGGACGACCAGCGACTGGCGGGCATATCGCCCTCCTCACGCGCCTCGGGAACGATGTCCACGGCCTGACTGTCCACCTCTCTGTCCATCCGTTTCTCTTAGTGCATGGGCTCACAAAGTTGAACGGGCTTTCTGGCAAAAGGCAAGGCACTCACAGCTCTGTCCTCGACAAAGCGCACTGCCGCGACACGAAAGCCCGTTGAAAGCGGCTTTCGCGCATGCCAAAGAGCGCAGCATGAGACAGGAAACACCGACCTTCGAGACCCGACTGAAGCGCAACGCGCTCGCAATCGAGACGCTGCTTGGACGCCTTTTGGGTTTGAGCACCGAACCCGACGAGATCGTTCGGCCGGAAAACCTGCTCGGCGCGATGCGCCATGGCGTGCTCAACGGCGGCAAGAGGCTGCGGCCGTTTCTGGTGATCGAATGCGCTGATCTCCTGGGCGGCAGCGTCGATGCAGCCCTTCGCGTGGGTGCGGCGCTCGAATGCGTACACTGCTACTCGCTGGTTCACGACGACCTGCCGGCGATGGACGACGACGATATCAGGCGCGGCCAGCCGACCGTGCACAAGGCTTTTGACGAGGCCACGGCCATTCTCGCCGGCGACAGCCTTCTGACCTTCGCCTTCGACATCGTCGCCTCGCCGGAAACGCCGCTTGCCGACGTGCAGAAGACCGCACTCGTTTTGGCGCTTTCGCGCGCTGCCGGTCATGGCGGCATGGCAGGCGGGCAGGCGCTTGATCTGGCAGCCGAGAAATCCGCTCCCGATGAAGCCGGCATCGTTACGCTGCAGGCGATGAAAACAGGCGCGCTGCTGCGCTTTGCCTGCGAAGCGGGCGCGATCGTCGCCGGTGCCGACGCCACCGACCGTCAGCGTCTGCGCAGCTTCGGCGAAAAGATCGGCCTCGCCTTCCAGCTTGCCGACGACCTGCTCGACCTGACGGCCGACGCCGAGACCATGGGCAAGGCAACCGGCAAGGACGCTGCGCGCGGCAAGGGCACGCTCGTTGCGCTGCACGGACAGGCCTGGGCCGAAACCCGGCTGGAACAACTGGTGGCGGAGGCCGAAGCGCTGCTCGAACCCTATGGCGCGCGCTCGTCGATCCTTGCCGAAACTGCCCGCTTCATCGCCAATCGCAGGAACTGAACCGTGAGCAAATACTGGTCGCCCATCGTCTCGACGCTGAAGCCCTATGTGCCGGGCGAACAGCCGCGCATCGCCAACCTCGTCAAGCTCAACACCAACGAGAGCCCCTACGGCCCTTCGGACAAGGTTCTGAGCGCCGTCACCGCAGCCGCCAACGGCGATCTCAGGCTCTACCCGGATCCGCTGGCACTTCGCCTGCGTGAAACGATCGCCGCCCGTCACGGCCTCACCGCAAGCGAGGTTTTTGTCGGCAACGGTTCGGACGAGGTTCTGGCCCACATCTTCGCGGGCCTGCTGAAGCACGACGCTCCGCTGCTCTACCCCGACATCTCCTACAGCTTCTACTCGACCTACGCCCGGCTGTTTGCGATCAACGCCGTAGAAGTGCCGCTCGACGCGCAGTTCCGCATCGACCTTTCCGACTATGAAAGGCCCTGCGGCGCCATCATCCTGCCGAACCCGAATGCACCAACCGGCATCGGTCTGCCGCTTGCCGAGATCGAGCGGCTCGTTGCAGCTCATCCGGATCAGCCCGTCGTCATCGACGAAGCCTATATCGACTTCGGCGGCCAGTCGGCGATCGCGTTGGTGCCGAAATACGAAAACCTGCTGGTGGTCCAGACCTTCTCCAAATCCCGCGCGCTTGCCGGCCTGCGCGTCGGCTTCGCCATCGGCCAGCGGCCGCTGATCGAGGCGCTGGAGCGGGTGAAGGACAGTTTTAATTCCTATCCACTCGGCCGCCCTGCCCAGGCCGGGGCAACCGCCGCAATCGAGGACGAGGCGTGGTTCGAGGCGACGCGCGAGAAGATCATCGCATCGCGCGGGCGCTTGACCGATCAGCTGACCGAGCGCGGTTTCGAGGTGCTGCCCTCCGAGGCGAACTTCGTTTTTGCCCGCCATCCCGGCCATTCCGGAGAGACGCTGATGCAGGCGTTGCGTGAGCGCGCCGTGCTGGTGCGCCATTTCGCCAAGCCGCGGATCGGCGATTTCCTGCGCATCACCATCGGCACCGATGCCGAATGCGCACGGCTGGTCGAGGCGCTCGACGAGATCCTCTGAGATCTTGTCACGGTCACATTTCGCCGTTTCAAACAGGCGATGAACTGATCTAGCCTCCGGCGACTGAGCTGGAGCTTTTTCGCATGTTCGACCCGACGCCCTATCTGCCGCAGCTTCTCGTCGCCTGGACAGCCTATCTGATCGCGACCGCTTCGCCCGGACCGGCGATCCTCGCGATCATCACCACCTCGGTCAGCGAGGGGCGCAAGGCCGGCCTTGCGCTCGCTTTGGGCGTTCTCACCGGAAGTTATACCTGGGCGATGCTTACGGCGTCCGGCCTCTCGGCGCTGATCCGCGCCTATGGCCACGCCATCATCGTGCTAAAAATCGCCGGCGCCTGCTATCTCTTCTGGCTCGCCTACAATGCGCTACGCGCAGCCATGCGAAGCGACAGAAGCGAGATCGTCGCCGTGGCCAAGGCACAAACGTCACTGAAGCGGCTCTACCTCAAGGGGCTCGGCATTCACCTGACCAATCCGAAGGCGATTTTCTCCTGGATCATGCTGGTCTCGCTCGGCATGCCCGAGGGTGCGCCCGTCGGCGTCACTGCCATCTTCATCGGCGGCTGCATGGTGCTTGGCCTGATCACGTTCTGCGGCTTCGCACTCGTGTTCTCGCTGTCGCCGGTGCACCGCGCCTATCTCAAGTCGAAACGCCTGATCGAAAGCCTGATGGCCGGCTTCTTCGCCTTTGCCGGCTTGAAGCTGCTGACATCGCGGCTGTAGATCTGAACCTTGACGCTTCCGGGCGGGAACGGCTCTGACCGCTTACTCGGCCGCGGCCTGACCCTGGCCGTAACGCTTCTCGATATAGTCGGAAACCAACGTCTCGAAATCGCCGGCGATGTTGGGGCCACGCAGCGTCATCGCCTTCTGGCCGTCGATGAAGACGGGAGCCGCGGGCGTTTCGCCGGTGCCCGGCAGCGAGATGCCGATATCGGCATGTTTGCTTTCGCCGGGGCCGTTGACGATGCAGCCCATGACCGCGACCTTCAGGCCCTCGACGCCAGGGTATTTCTCGCGCCAGACCGGCATGTTGCGGCGGATGTCGTCCTGGATCTTCTGTGCGAGTTCCTGGAAGACCGTCGAGGTCGTGCGGCCACATCCGGGACAAGCGGCAACGACCGGAATGAACTGGCGGAAGCCCATGACCTGCAGCAGCTCCTGCGCCACCTGCACCTCGCGGGTGCGGTCGCCGCCGGGCTCCGGCGTCAGCGAAATGCGGATGGTGTCGCCGATGCCCTGCTGCATGAGGATACCGAGCGAGGCCGACGAGGCGACGATACCCTTGGTGCCCATGCCGGCCTCGGTAAGGCCGAGATGCAGCGCATGATCGGAGCGCGTCGACAGCATGGCGTAGACGGCAATCAGGTCCTGGACGCCAGAAACCTTGGCCGAAAGAATGATGCGGTTGCGGGCAAGGCCGATGTCTTCGGCAAGCTCGGCCGACAGCAGCGCCGACTGCACGATCGTCTCGCGCGTCACCTGCTGGGCCGTCAGCGGAAAGCCGTTCGCCTGGTTCTCGTCCATCAGCCGCGTCAAAAGTTCCTGGTCAAGCGAACCCCAGTTGACGCCGATGCGCACCGGCTTGTCGTAGCGGATCGCCATTTCGACGATCTCGGCGAACTGCTTGTCCTTCTTGTCCTTGAAGCCGACATTGCCCGGGTTGATGCGGTACTTCGCCAGCGCCTCGGCGCAGGCCGGATGGTCGGCAAGCAGCTTGTGGCCGATGTAATGAAAATCGCCGACGAGCGGCACATCGAGGCCGAGGCGCTCGAGCCGGTCGCGGATCTTCGGCACGGCGGCAGCACTCTCGTCGCGGTCGACGGTGATGCGAACCAGCTCCGAGCCGGCCTTGTGAAGGGCGGCCACCTGCGCCACCGTTCCGTCGATATCGGCGGTGTCGGTATTGGTCATCGATTGGACGACCACCGGCGCGCCCCCACCCACTATGACCCCGCCGACATCGACGGCGACGGACGCGCGGCGGGGCTGCGGATCAAAATCGAAGGCGGCAGACATGAAGGCCTCTTGGTCCCCCAGGTCACACGTCGTGACCCGGTCTTATCGTTTCAGCGCGGGATGCAGGCGGAAACCGCTTGGATTTCTTCCCATCCCACTGTTGCTTTTCGTCCATCAGGTGGATGAGGAAAGCATCGTTGTCAACGGCGACATCATGCCCTGACGGCGATTTGATGGCGCGCGCCCGGCCTCAATGCCCCTTTGCGTGGTCCGCATGGTGCGCGTGATGCGAGAGCATGAGCACGACGATGAACAACACCGGCACTGAGGCGAAGATGATCGCAAAGCCGGTATGCTCGGCGACGAAGCCGATCAGCGACGGTGCGAACAGCATGCCGGAGTAACCCATGAAGGTCGCGACCGAAAGCCCGATGCCGGGCTGCAGACCCGGCATGTTGCCGGCGGCCGAGAACGCGATCGGCACCATGTTGGAGATGCCGATGCCGGCGATCGCAAAACCAAGGATGGCAATGTAGGCATTGGGCGCAAGACCTGCGAGCACCATGCCGACAAGGGCAGTCACCGTGCAGATGCGGAGCGTGCGCTTGGCGCCGAAACGGTCGCGCACGTGGTCACCGGCAAAGCGCATCGTCGCCATGGTCGCCGAGAAGGCGGCAAAGCCGAAGCCCGACAGTTCGACCGAAGCGCCGAGTTCGTTGCGCAGGTAGAGCGCGCCCCAGTCGAGCACGGTTCCCTCCGGCACCATCGAAAACAGCGCCATGATGCCGATCAGCCAGGGAAGCGGTGTCATCGGCAGGCGCAGTTTTTCCTTGGTGGCTGCCGGGTGCGGCTGGTCGGCAAGAATCATCGGCCAGGCAATGGCAATGACCGTCAGCGACAGCACTGTTACGACGAGGACATGCGGCAGGACGCCGAAACGCGCCATCAGGAAGCCGCCGATGCCGGCGCCGATCAGGCCGCCGAGGCTCCAATAGGCATGGCAGGAGGACATGATGGCGCGGCGCATCGACTTTTCGACCTCAACCGCATTGGCATTCATGGCCACGTCCATCGCGCCGACGAAACCGCCGAGCAGGAACATTCCAACGGCCGCGGCCCAGACATTCGGCAGCAACGTCAAAAGCAGCAGCAGCGGCGACAGCAGGATAGCCGTGACCTTGACCACCTTCTGCGAGCCGACCCGTGCGATGAATCCGCCGGCGATCGGCATCAGCACCAGGGAGCCAATGCCGAACATCAGGATGAGCAGACCGAGCACGCTTTCGCTGATGCCCAGGCGATCCTTGAATTCGGGGATTTTCGGGGCCCAGCTTCCGGTGACGAAACCGTTCATCAGGAACAGCAGCGACACGGCGAGCCGGTTTCGGGTCATGTAACCTTGCCGAACGGCAGTGGAAGGGGAACGTTGGTCCATGGATCTATGCCTCTATGCCGGAAGCCGCCGGCTCAAATGGTGATTTCAATCAGATTGCCGTCGGGGTCGCGAAGCACCGCCTCGTAGAAGCCGTCTCCCGTCCACCGTGCCGGCGCTACCAGAATGCCCTCGGCAACCGCCCGGGCCGCCATCGCGTCGACCGCCGCCTCGCTGCCGAGCGACAGGGCCACATGGGCAAGACCGGTGCGTTCGGTGCCTTGGGGATCGGCCGGCGCCACCCAGGGGCCCTCCATGATCTCGATCGCCGGCCCGTCACCGAGCGTCAGAAAGCGGGAGCGGAAGCCTGGCCGACGGCGACTTTCGTAGATCTCGCCGACGCCAGCGCCCAGAAAGCGCGACCAGAAGGCGGCAACAGCCTCCAGATCCCTCGTCCAAAGAGCCACATGCGCAATGCTCATCGGTCGCTTGCCTCCGCTGTGATGATGGTCGTTCCTGAGCGTTCGAAGGCGGTCACGTGATGCGCCGGCGCATCTGCCTCCAGCACCAGCGTCGTCACCTGGTCGATGCCGACGACCGTATGGGAGGCGGCCGTGCCGAGCTTGTCGTTGGTAACGGCGACGAGCAGGGCGCGGCTGCGGGAAGCCACCAGCCGCTTGAACTCGGCATCCTCGAAATAGATCGCCGTCAGGCCCGCCTCTGCATCGGCGCCGCAGGTGCCGAGAATGCAGAGGTCAGGTCGAAGCTGCTCGATATCGCGCTGCGCCCGCGCGCCGACGGCCGCACCGACGGCACGGTTGAGCGGGCCGCCGACGAGGATCAGGTCGATTTCAGGCTTTTCCATCAGGGCGGCGGCAATCAGCGGCGTGTTAGTAACGATCGTCGCCTTCAGGTCCGGCGCGATCAGCTGGGCGATGGCGAGGTTGGCCGAGCCAGCATCGAGGAACACGGTGCTATCGGGCGCAATGAAGCCAACCGAGGCGCGGGCAAGGGCAGCCTTTCGCTCCGGCGCCATCGCCACGCGCTGGCTCAAGGTCAGTGAACTCGGCGCAAGCGGCAGCGCCCCGCCATAGACACGTTCGCAGAGGCCCGCTGCCGCCATCTCGCGCAGGTCGCGCCGGATCGTGTCTTCAGACACCCGAAACTCTGCAGCAAGGTCTGCGGCCAGCACCCGGCCGTCGGCCTTCAGCCGCTCCTGGATCAGTGTCTTTCGCTCTCGAAGAAGAAGGTCTGTCGACATTTCGCCAATCGTGCATAAACGTGCATGAATCGATGAAAATGTGCATAGCGAATTTTGAAAGCGATTTCAACTGCACCGGCGCGACAAAATCGAAAACGGCCAGATTTGGCGACAGGCGCGCATTTTGGATGAAAATTCTCCCAATCCGGGGAAAAATCTTCATCAAAACGCTCAGGAATTGGAGTTTTATGCGCTCAAGCGCCGGTTTTTTTGTGCGATTCTCCCCTCAATCCGGACGACGGGCCGGAACTTAGAAAGATGGAAAGACACGATGAAACTCCTCCCCACGCTCTTTACCGCCGCCCTCCTGCAGGTTGCCGCCCTCGTGCCCGCTCAGGCCGGTGAGAACCTCGACCAGATCAAGTCCGCCGGCGTTCTGAAGATCGGCACCGAGGGCACCTATGCGCCCTTCACCTACCACGACAAGTCAGGCGCGCTCGTCGGCTTCGACGTCGAGATCGGCCAGGCCGTTGCCGAGAAGCTGGGCGTCAAGGCCGAGTTCCTGGAAGGCAAGTGGGACGGCCTGATCGCCGGCCTCGATGCCAACCGCTACGACACGGTCATCAACCAGGTCGGCATCACCGAGGAGCGCAAGAAGAAGTATGACTTCTCCGAGCCCTACATCGCCTCCAAGGCCGTCCTGATCGTCAAGGGTGACGACGCCGAGATCAAGGACTTCGCCGACCTCAAGGGCAAGAAGTCCGCCCAATCGCTGACGAGCAACTTCGGCAAGCTGGCGCAGGCCTCCGGCGCCGAGCTCGTCGGCACCGACGGTTTCGACCAGTCGATCCAGCTGGTTCTGACCGGCCGCGCCGATGCGACCATCAACGACAGCCTCTCCTTCCTCGACTTCAAGAAGCAGAAGCCGGATGCCAACGTGAAGATCGCCGCCGAGAAGGCCGACGCCGACTATTCCGGCATCATCATCCGCAAGGACGAGCCGGAACTGCTCGAAGCCATCAACAAGGCGCTGGTCGAGATCAAGGCCGACGGCACCTACGAGAAGATCTCCCAGAAGTACTTCGGCGCCGACGTCTCGAAGTAACATCGGGCTGAGATCAGCGCCGGTTTCTCCGCCGGCCATTCTCGGTTATGAAAAGCGATCCGTTCCGGTCCCCGGGGCGGATCGCGCTTTTTCGAAAGGCCTGTCCCTTGCCCACCTGGCTCCAACTCATGCTGGATTCGCTGCCGTCCCTGCTGTGGGCCGGGCTGACATTCACCATCCCGCTGACGCTGCTTTCCTTCATTCTCGGGCTGACGCTGGGCCTCGCGACCGCAATCGCCCGCCTGTTCGGCCCGGCGCCCGTCGTCGCCGTCGCCCGGTTCTATGTCTGGGTCATCCGCGGCACGCCGCTGCTCGTCCAGCTGTTCGTGATCTTTTATGGCCTGCCGAGCATGGGCATCCTGCTCGACGCCTTTCCGGCAGCGCTGATCGGCTTCACGCTCAATGTCGGCGCCTATACCTCGGAGATCATCCGCGCGGTGATCTCGTCTGTGCCGCGCGGACAGTGGGAAGCGGCCTATTCCATCGGCATGAGCTGGAGCCAGGCGATGCGGCGCACGATCCTGCCGCAGGCAGCCCGCGTTGCCGTGCCGCCGTTGTCGAACACCTTCATCTCGCTGGTGAAGGATACGTCACTGGCGGCCGCGATCACCGTGCCGGAGCTTTTCCAGACGGCGCAGCGCATCGTCGCCACCACCTACGAGCCATTGATCCTCTATATCGAGGCGGCGCTGATCTATCTCGCCATGAGCTCGGTCCTGTCAGCTCTGCAGGTGCGGCTGGAGCGCCGGTTCGCCCGCTATGGCGGCTTCCTGGAGGCGCGTACATGATCGAACTTTCCCATATCGAAAAGCGCTTCGGCGACAATCTGGTGCTGAAGGACATTTCCGTGACGCTGGCGGAGGGCACAGTGACGGCACTGGTCGGCCCGTCTGGCGGCGGCAAGAGCACGCTTCTCCGCTGCATCAACCTGCTCGAGATACCCACATCAGGTTCGATCCGGCTCGGCGACGACAAGATCGAGTTTCAGCCCGGCCGCAAGACGGGTTGGCAGGCGATCCAGCGCCTGCGCCGCCAGACCGGCATGGTATTCCAGAACTTTCAGCTCTTCCCGCACCAGACCGCTCTCGGAAACGTCATGGAGGGCCTCGTCACGGTGTTGAAATGGCCCGCAGACAAAGCGCGGGCGCGGGCCATGGAGCTTTTGGAAAAGGTCGGCATGGCCCACAAGGCCGATGCTTGGCCGGCAACGCTCTCCGGTGGCCAGCAGCAGCGCGTGGCGATCGCCCGCGCGCTGGCGCCATCGCCGCGCGTCCTTCTCTGCGACGAGCCGACCTCGGCGCTCGATCCGGAACTGGCCGAGGAAGTGGTCGAAGTATTGAGCCGGCTTGCCCGCGAAGGCACGACCATGGTGATGGCGACGCACGACCTCCGGCTCGCCTCGCGCGTCGCCGACCAGGTGGTGTTCCTCGACGGCGGCGTGATCGTCGAAAGCGGCGCCCCGAAAACCATCTTCTCGACGCCCGAGCGCGAGCGCACCAAGAAGTTCATCGCCTCGCTGAGCGCACCGCACAGCTACGATATCTGAGCGGCGTCTCAGGGGGGCATGGTGGATGGAGGCGAGGCTCCCCTCCGGTCATTCTCCGCCTCTCTCCATCGTCATCCTCGGGCTTGACCCGAGGATCCACACCACAACCCGCAGCCTTCGTCGCGCCCTGAGACGCATCGGGCAACCGCGGATTATCGCCGCTGTCTCAATGGATCCTCGGGTCAAGCCCGAAGATGACGACGGAGAGAGGCGGATGTCGGGGTGGAGTTTTTATTCTTCTCATCGCGCAAAAAAACGGCCGGACTCGCGTCCGGCCGTTCTTGTCTAATCTCGTCGAAAGCCTCAGCCACCAAAGACGATCAGCAGGTCCTTGGCATCGATCTGGTCGCCGGCGCGCACCAGAACTTCGGCAACCGTGCCGTCCTTCTCCGCGTGCAGCGCCGTTTCCATCTTCATCGCTTCGATCGACAGCAGCACGTCGCCGGCCTTGACCGCCTGGCCTGCATGGACCGCCACCGTCGAAATCACGCCTGGCATCGGCGCGCCGAGTTGCACGGCGTTTCCGGCCTCCGCCTTGCGGCGGATGGCGCTGGAGGCGCCGCGGTTGCGATCGGGAACCTTGATTGGACGCGGCTGGCCGTTGAGTTCGAAGAACACCTTGACCATGCCCTTCTCATCGATCTCGCCCTGGGTCTGGTTGAGGATGACGAGCGTCTTGCCCTTTTCGAGGTCGGCGAACAGCTCTTCGCCCGGCGCCATGCCGTAGAAATAGGCCGGCGTCGGCAGCACGCTGACGGGGCCATAGGTCTCGGCTGCCTGCGCATAGTCGGTAAAGACCTTGGGGTACATCAGATAGGAGGCGAACTCGTAGTCGTTGACCTCGCGCTCCAGCTTCTCTTCGATGACCTTACGCTCTGCGTCGAGGTCGGCGGCTTCCAGCAGCGAACCCGGGCGCACCACATAGGCCTTCTCGCCCTTCAGCGCCTTCTTCTGCAGGCCTTCGGGCCAGCCACCCGGAGGCTGGCCGAGATCGCCCTTCAGCATCGACACGACAGACTCCGGGAAAGCGATGTCCTTGGCCGGGTTCTCGACATCGGCGACGGTCAGGTCCTGGCTGACCATCATCAGCGCCATGTCGCCGACGACCTTCGACGACGGCGTCACCTTGACGATATCGCCGAACATCTGGTTGGCGTCGGCATAGGCCTGCGCCACCTCGTGCCAGCGGGTTTCGAGACCGAGCGAGCGGGCCTGCTCCTTGAGATTGGTGAACTGGCCGCCCGGCATTTCGTGGAGGTAGACTTCGGACGCCGGGCCCTTGAGATCGCTCTCGAAGGCTGCGTACTGGTGGCGCACGGCTTCCCAATAGAACGAGATGCGGCGGATCCATTCGGGATCGAGGCCCGGATCACGCTCGGAGCCGCGCAAGGCTTCGACGATCGAGCCGAGGCAGGGCTGCGAGGTATTGCCGGACAGCGAATCCATCGCCGCGTCGACGACGTCGACGCCGGCATCGACGGCCGCAAGCACGGTGGCAGCCGCAATGCCCGAGGTGTCGTGGGTGTGGAAGTGGATCGGCAGGTCGGTCGCTTCACGCAGCGCCTTGAACAGCACGCGGGCGGCGGCCGGCTTCAGCAGTCCAGCCATGTCCTTGACGGCGATGATGTGGGCGCCGGCCTTTTCCAGCTCGGCGGCAAGCGCGGTGTAGTACTTCAGATCGTACTTGGGCCGCGCGGCGTTGAGGATGTCGCCGGTATAGCAGATCGCCGCCTCGCAGATCTTGTTCTCTTCGGCGACCGCTTCCATCGACACGCGCATGTTGTCGACCCAGTTCAGGCAGTCGAACACGCGGAAGACGTCGATGCCGCCCCGTGCCGCCTGGCGCACGAAGTATTTGACGACGTTGTCAGGGTAGTTCTTGTAACCGACGCCGTTGGCGCCGCGCAGAAGCATCTGCAGGAGCAGGTTCGGCGCGTCCTCGCGGATGCGTGCCAGCCGGTCCCACGGATCTTCGGTCAGGAAGCGCATCGAAACGTCGAATGTCGCCCCACCCCAGCATTCGAGCGAGAACAGGTTGGGCAGCGCGCGGGCATAGGTGCCGGCGACACGGGCGATGTCGTAGGTGCGCATGCGGGTGGCGAGCAGCGACTGGTGGCCGTCGCGCATCGTCGTGTCGGTGACGAGCACCTGCGGCTGCGCCCTGACCCATTCGGCAAATTTCTTCGGGCCGAGCTCGTCGAGCTTCTGCTTGGTGCCTGGCTTGATCTCGCCGCCGATGAACGGCACGACCGGAGCCGCAATCTCGTCCGACGGACGCGGCCGACCCTTGGCTTCCGGGTGGCCGTTGACGGTGACGTCGGCGAGATAGGTCAAGAGCTTGGTGGCGCGATCCTGGCGGCGCACCTGCTGGAACAGCTCCGGCGTCGTGTCGATGAAGCGGGTGGTGTAGGTGTTATCGTGGAACTTCGGGTGGCTGATGATGGCTTCGAGGAAGGTTAGGTTCGTCGCCACGCCGCGGATGCGGAATTCGCGCAGCGCGCGGATCATGCGCTGGATCGCCTCGTCCGGATTTGGCGCCCAGGCCGTCACCTTTTCCAGCAGCGGATCATAGTAGCGGGTGATGACCGCACCCGAATAGGCCGTACCGCCGTCGAGACGGATGCCGAAGCCAGTGGCTCCGCGATAGGCGGTGATGCGGCCATAGTCCGGAATGAAGTTCTGCTCCGGATCTTCCGTGGTAATGCGGCACTGCAGCGCGTGGCCGTTGAGGCGGATGTTTTCCTGCGAGGGCACGCCCGATTCCGGCGTGCCGATAGCGTAGCCGTCGAGGATGTGGATCTGCGCCTTTACGATATCGATGCCGGTGACGACCTCGGTCACCGTGTGCTCGACCTGGATGCGCGGGTTGACCTCGATGAAATAGAATTTGCCGCTGTCGGCATCCATCAGATACTCGACGGTGCCGGCACCGATATAGTTCGTCGCCTCGGCGATGCGCTTGGAATAGGCGGCAAGCTCTTCGCGCTGGCTGGCGCTGAGATAGGGCGCCGGCGCACGCTCGACGACCTTCTGGTTGCGCCGCTGGATGGAGCAGTCGCGCTCGAACAGATGCACGACATTGCCGTGGGTATCGCCGAGCACCTGGCTTTCGACGTGGCGGGCACGCTCGACCAGCTTTTCAAGATAGACCTCGTCCTTGCCGAAGGCGGCCTTGGCCTCGCGCTTGGCTTCGGTTACCTCGCGAGCAAGGTCCTTCGGGTCGCGGATCGCGCGCATGCCGCGCCCGCCGCCGCCCCAGGAGGCTTTCAGCATCACCGGATAACCGATTGCCTCGGCCATCTTTGCGACTTCCGCCATGTCGTCGGGAAGCGGTTCGGTTGCCGGCACCACCGGGACACCGATCGAGATCGCGAGGTTGCGGGCGGCAACCTTGTTGCCGAGCTGGCGCATGGTTTCCGGCTTCGGGCCGATGAAGGTGATGCCCGCCTCCGCGCAGGCCTCGGCGAATTCAGGGCTTTCCGACAGCAGGCCGTAGCCCGGATGGATGGCATCCGCGCCGGAAAGCTTGGCAACGCGGATCACTTCCTCGATCGACAGATAACTCTCGATCGGGCCGAGGTCGCGCGCCAGATGCGGGCCGCGGCCGACCTGATAACTTTCGTCCGCCTTGAAGCGGTGCAGCGCCAGTTTGTCCTCTTCAGCCCATATCGCGACCGTTTTCAGACCTAGTTCATTGGCCGCGCGAAACACGCGGATTGCAATTTCAGAACGGTTGGCAACAAGGATCTTAGAGATGGGCAAGTCGGACTCCTCAAGACTTGAAACGCGGGAAATGCTGCACCCGCGAAATGAAGTATTAGCGGGTCGCAGAATGAAGCGCAATTTCAGAGTCGAGCAGAAATCCGAGAGAATTGGATCAGGAAATCAGTCCTAGCCGGAAGGCAATCGCCACGACGTGATGGCGGTTCTTGCCCTTCAGTTTCTCCTGGATGCCATTCATGTACCAGTCGACCGTGTGACTGGAGATGTCGAGCACCTTGCTGATGTCGTTCGAGGTCATGCCGTCGGCCAGATAATTGAGCGCTTCCATTTCGCGTCGCGTCATCTGTACTTCGACGCGGGATGCGAGATCGGCCGAGATCTCCGGGTCGGTCAGTTCGAGCAGCTTCCAGAACAGGCGCTTGGCGATCTGGTCGAACAGGCTGATCTCGACGGGGCTGAGATCGACGACCCGGCCGCCCACCGTCAGGTTGCCGAGCAGGCCGCGGCGGCCGTGCACCGGGAAGATGTAGCCATCGTGAAGGCCGTGGTTGCGGCCCTCGATCATCATGCTTTCCATGCGCTTGCGATGCGGATCGGAGCGGAAGGCAAACAGCGTGTCGCGCCAACGGAAACCGCGCTGGGCGTGGCCGAGGTAGCGGATGGTCGGATCGATCACCACATACTTCTTGCGGATGTAGATCTGCGGCCAGCCTTCCGGCCAGCGACCGGCGAGCAGCAGCCTCAGCGGATTTTCGTGCGGCTTCGGCTGCCGGACGACACCATAGAAGTCGAAGCCGCAGCGGTCGAGCAACCGTTCGAATTCCGGCACGATTTCTTCGCGCGTCTTCATCTCTTCGATCAGCGCAAGAAATTGCACGAGCAGCGTGATATTCATGGATCACCTTCCAGGTAGAACAGGCGTGCGGGGCCCGCAAACCGGACATGAATGAGCCGTTCAGGGGCCATTCATGTTGCACCCGCGATAATTCGACATACCATGCCCGGTCTTGTGCGGAAATCGCAAGAAATCGGAATTGGACGGAAAAGATAGCAAACTATGAATACCCGCACCAAGCCCGCCGATGGGCAAACGGGGTTCCGCCGTCAAAGCCGTCTCAAGTTTCTGATTTCCCTAGGATATCGCCAATGATCGTCCCACAGCGGCCTTGACGGCCGGCAGAATCGAGCCTCGTGCCCGGCTGCCGGAGTTTGTTGAGGCGTACGCATTTGCCGCACGAATGTTTGGTGCGGCGCACAATCCGGTACCCGGAAGGGGTGAGACAGTGTCATTGTTCCAAGTGTATGCGAGAGCGCTCCAGTATCTTGCGGTTCACAAGTTCCGTGTCTCGGCGATCGTGCTCGCAAACGTCGTGCTCGCCGCCATCACGATTGCCGAGCCGATCCTGTTCGGCCGCATCATCGACGCCATTTCCTCCAAGGGCGAAGTCACGCCGATGCTCCTGATGTGGGCAGCGCTTGGCGTGTTCAACACCGTCGCCTTCGTTCTCGTCGCCCGCGAAGCCGACCGGCTGGCCCATGGCCGCCGTGCCACGCTTTTGACGGAGGCCTTCGGGCGTATCGTTTCGATGCCGCTGTCCTGGCACACCCAGCGCGGCACGTCGAATGCGCTGCACACGCTGCTGCGCGCCTGCGAAACGCTGTTCGGCCTCTGGCTCGAATTCATGCGCCAGCATCTAGCGACTGCCGTTGCCCTGATGCTCCTGATCCCGACTGCCTTTGCCATGGACGTTCGCCTGTCGCTGGTGCTCGTCGTGCTCGGCATCGCCTATGTCATGATCAGCAAGGTGGTGATGAGCCGCACCAAGGAAGGCCAGGCCTCGGTCGAAAACCACTACCACACGGTTTTCTCGCACGTGTCCGACGCCATCAGCAACGTCTCGGTCGTTCACAGCTACAACCGCATCGAAGCCGAGACACGCGAACTGAAGAAGTTCACCGAACGCCTGATCTCCGCCCAGTTCCCGGTCCTCGACTGGTGGGCGCTGGCCAGCGCGCTCAACCGCGTCGCCTCGACCATCTCGATGATGGTGATCCTCGTCATCGGCACGGTGCTCGTCCAGCGCGGCGAGCTGCGCGTCGGCGAAGTCATCGCTTTCATCGGCTTTGCCAACCTGCTGATCGGCCGTCTCGACCAGATGAAGGCCTTTGTCACGCAGATCTTCGAAGCCCGCGCCAAGCTTGAAGATTTCTTCCAGCTGGAGGATTCGGTGCGCGACCGCGAAGAGCCGGCTGGCGCCACGGACCTGGGTGCCGTCAAGGGTGAAGTCGAATTCCGCGACATCTCCTTCGACTTTGCCAACACCACTCAGGGCGTGCGCAACGTGTCGTTCACG
Organism: Ensifer sp. GW821-FHT05G01; assembly: GCF_059419585.1. NCBI lineage: Bacteria > Pseudomonadati > Pseudomonadota > Alphaproteobacteria > Hyphomicrobiales > Rhizobiaceae > Ensifer > Ensifer sp. GW821-FHT05G01. The sequence continues at coordinate 295,562 of NZ_JBWKSC010000005.1, forward strand.
GCCAAGGCCGGACAGACGATCGCGATCGTCGGCCCGACTGGCGCCGGCAAGACGACGCTCGTCAACCTGCTGCAGCGCGTTCACGAGCCGCGCGACGGCCAGATCCTGATCGACGGCGTCGACATCTCCAAGGTGACGCGCAAGTCGCTGCGTCGGTCTATCGCCACCGTCTTCCAGGACGCCGGCCTGATGAACCGCTCGATCTGCGAGAACATCCGGCTTGGCCGTGACGACGCGTCGCTCGACGAAGTGATGGCTGCTGCCGAAGCGGCTGCCGCCAGCGACTTCATCGAAAGCCGCAACAATGGCTACGACACCGTCGTCGGCGAGCGTGGCAACCGCCTGTCGGGCGGCGAGCGCCAGCGCGTCGCGATCGCCCGCGCCATCCTCAAGAATGCACCGATCCTGGTGCTCGACGAGGCGACCAGCGCGCTCGACGTCGAGACCGAGGCCCGGGTGAAGGACGCAATCGATGCGCTGCGCAAGGATCGCACCACCTTCATCATCGCCCACCGCCTGTCGACGGTGCGCGAGGCCGATCTGGTGATATTCATGGATCAGGGCCGGATCGTCGAGATGGGCGGCTTCAACGAGCTCAGCGCGAGCAACGGCCGCTTCGCCGCTCTGCTGCGCGCCAGCGGCATCCTGACGGACGAAGACGTCCGCATGAGCCACACCGCGGCCTGAGCCAACCGCATCGCACCTGCAATGAAAAAGCCCCGGATCATCTCCGGGGCTTTTTCGTTCATGCCGCCCGCACCGGCTTGGCACCGGCGAGGCCCTTGAGCCACTCAAGATAGTAGCCGTAGACGAAGTGCAGGCCGATGCCGACGATGACGAAGAGCGTGCCGGCGATCGGGCTTCGACCGGTCACGAACAAGAGGACCTGACCGACCATGGCGAGGATCGTGCCGAAGATGAAGATCGGCAGCGAATGGCGGCCGAGCATCGCCAGGGGATGGTCTGCGTCGAGCCTGGCAAGGCGATTGACGGCCGGAAGCACCGCCACGAGATAGGCGAGCGCCAGAACATGCGTCAGGCGCGTCAGCGACAGGAAGGTCTTGTCGAAACCCGTCAGCACCGCCGGAAGGCCAAAGGACAGGTCGATGCTCCACCAGGAAAACAGCACCCATAGCGCCGAGAGGCCCAGATAGGTTGCTGCGATCGCGATCAGCAGCGGTCTGCGCGGCAGCACTGCGCCCTCTCGGATCGCCGTCATCGCGACGATGCCGATGACGAAGAGGAACTGCCAGGACCACGGATTGAGAAACCAGTAGCCCTCGTCGAGGAAGTTGGAGGGCACCAGCTTGAACACGCCGGCGACAAGCCAGAGCAGTGCGGAAACCACGAGCAGCAACCGGCTGCTGATGCCGTTCAGCCAGAGAATGCCGGGCAACATCAGGAATAGCACCGCATACATCGACAGGATGTTGTTGTAGCCGAGCTGGTGCCCGAGCAGCACCATCGCGACGATGCCCTGTTCGGTTTGCTCGACGAAGGGCCGGATGTTGATCTCGCCGATCAGGTCCTGCCTGCCGAAATAGAGCGCGCCGCCGGCAAAGATCGCCAGGGTGACGATACTGGTCATGATGTGGGCGACATAGAGCGCCAGCGCCCGCCGCCAGATCTTCAACGCCAGCGCCAGACGCGCGCCGGAGACGAACTTGCCGCCATAGGCAAGCCCGACGGAGAGGCCGGAGATCAGGACGAAGGCCTCGGCAGAATCCGAAAAGCCGTAGTTCTTGTGGGTCAGATATTCGAGATATTGCCCGGGAACGTGATTGACGAAGATCGTCAGCAGGCAAAGCGCCCGCAATACGTCGAGGCGCGTGTCGCGCTCCTTGGGAACGATGCGGGCGGATATCGTCGGGTTCGAGCCGCCCCCAAAAGTCTTTTGCAGCATGCGTTCTGGTATCCGGGATCTGGCGCCCCTGCCCCACCCCTGTTGAAACGGGCGCCGGAATGTCCAAAGCCGCCACGGCCAATGAACGTCCCGATGCCGTCGATTGATACGCGACCTCGTGAAGAGGTCGCCCGCCGGCAAATCTGCAAGAAAAAACCGGCCTTGCCCGTTCGGGTGCAAAGCCGGTTTCAACGTTCATTCAGTACCGGCAGTTACAGCAAAATGCCTTCATGCGCGTTTTTTGTGACACTATTATTGATGCTTACGATCGGCTCGCGGCTTTTCGCGTCGCGCTTGACCGAAATCCTGTGTTTCTTTCCGTTCAGGGTCACCTCGGCCGAGTAGCCATCCCAAGCCTCCGGCAGCACCGGACGGATCACCAGTTTTTCGCCCTGCCGGCGAATGCCGAGAATGCCCTCGACGCCGGCGCGGTAGAGCCAGCCCGCCGACCCGGTATACCAGGTCCAGCCGCCGCGCCCGGCGAGCGCACCTTCGCCGTAGATATCGGCGGCAACTACATAGGGCTCGACACGGTAGTGATCGGCGCCTTCTCGGTTTAGGGCATGCGAGACCGGGTTCAGCATCTGGAAGACGCGCCAGGCTTCCTCGGCCCGGCCCTGTTCGGCAAAGGCCAACGCCACCCAGGTTGCTGCATGGGTATACTGGCCGCCGTTTTCGCGCACGCCGGGCGGATAGGCCTTGATATAGCCCGGGTCCTGCCTGGTTCTTTCGAGCGGCGGGGTGAACAGCCGGACGATGCGACGGTCGGGATCGACGAGTTCTGCCATCACGGCATCCATCGCATGTTGCGATCGCTGTTCGTCGCCCTCGCCCGAAAGCACGCTCCAGGACTGACCGATCGAATCGATCCGGCATTCGTCGCTCTCGCTCGACCCGAGCGGCGCGCCGTCGTCGTAGTAGCCGCGACGATAGTAATCGCCATCCCAACCGGCTTCATCGAGCACCTTTTTCAAGGCAGCAAGATGTGTCTCCCATTGTCCGACGCGCGCCTTGTCCTTGCGCTCGCGGGCAAACGGCAGGAAGCCGCGCAGCGTGCCAGCGAGGAACCAACCGAGCCAGACGCTGGTGCCGCGGCCGGCGATGCCGACCCGGTTCATGCCGTCGTTCCAGTCACCGCCGAGAATGAGCGGCAGCCCATTTTCGCCGCTACGCTTGATCGCGAGATCGAGTGCGCGAGCGCAATGCTCGTAGACGTCGGCGATCTCGTCGGAGATCTCCGGCTTGTAGAAGCTGTCGTGCTGGCCTTCCTCGAGCGCCGGACCGGTGATGAAGGCGATCTTCTCACCCAGAATGTCGGCAGATCCTGTGACGTCGCAATAATGCGTGACCGCATGGGCAAGCCAGACGACGTCGTCGGAGATCATCGTGCGCACGCCGGCGCCGGTGCCCGGAAGCCACCAATGCTGCACGTCGCCTTCGACGAACTGCCGCGCAGCCGCGTTGAGGATCTGCGCCCGCGCCAGTTCCGGCCGATGGATGAGGAACGCCAACGTATCCTGCAGCTGATCGCGGAAACCGAAGGCGCCGCTCGCCTGATAGAAGGCCGAGCGCGCCATGATCCGGCAACCGAGGCTCTGATAGGGCAGCCAGTTGTTGATCATGGTGTTGAAGGCCGCATCCGGCGTGTCCACCTTCACGATATCGGTGAACTCGCTCCAGAAAGTCTTGGCTGCGTCGATGACCGTGTCGAACGCGGTCTGGCGCAGCTCGCCAAGCACCGAGCGCATCTGCTCGTCATTGTCGGCATCGCCGAGAATGAAGGTGAGCTGCTTTTCCGCGCCGGGCTCAATGACGAGATCGGTCGCGAGCGCCGCGCAGGCGTCGCCATCGACATCGATCGAGCCGGAGAGCTCGGCCCCAGCCAGAACCGCCTGCGGCACCAGAATGCCGCCGATCCGTCCAAGGAACTCGCGACGGCTTGCCGTATGGCTCACCCCTTCACCGCCCTCGACGGCAAAGAAGGCCGACCGACCGGCATAGTCGATGCTGTAGGGGTTGGTGGCAACCAGCGCATCCGAGGCTTCGTCCCATTTCGACAGGACGAACGGGGCCATGCGGGCGCGGTTGTTGCCGAGCACCCATTCGGCGAGGCCGTAGACCTTGAGCTGGCGGGCAGCCGTGGAGCGGTTGCGGATCGAGATACGCACGAGTTTAGCCGGCAGGGTCCGATGGACAGTATGCGTCGCCTCGATATCGAGATCGTCCTGGGTGCTGCGGAAAGTCGAATAGCCGAGCCCATGGCGCGTCTCGAAGACGACCGATCGGCTGCGCGACAACGCAGCGTAGGGGGTCAGCACCGTGCCGCTCGCCATGTCACGGATGAAGAACGCCTCGCCCGGACGGTTGACGACCACGTCGTTGGCCCAGGGCGTCAGCTGGTAGTCGCGCGAATTGCGGCTCCAGGTGAAGGCCGCACCTTCGGCAGAAACATGGAAGCCGAACTGCTCGTTGGAGATGACGTTGATCCACGGCTGGGGTGTCGCCTCGCCGCCACGCAGGCGCACGACATATTCGCGCCCGCCTTCGGCAAAGCCACCGTAGCCGTTCCAGAAGTCGAGGCCGTCGCCGACGATCTCGGCGTCGACCGCATCCGCCGGCTGCAGCGGGGCTGCCAACAACGGGACATTGCTGTCGCTGCCCTTCACCGGCGGCGTCGAGTAGAGCGAGTTGGCACGGGCGATCTGGTCGGAGATCGTGCCGTTGCGGGCGTGGAAGACGGCGCGCGAGGCCGACAGCAGCGTCGACCAGGTCTCTGCTTCCATCAGGTCGCGGCGCACCGAGAAGATGTGCTGGCGCGGCCCGTCGGAAAGTCCGCGGAGCCTCAGGTTCTCGCACATGGAATCGAGCGCGTGCTGCATGTCCTGCGCATAGGACGAGGCCCGCTCGTTGATGATCACCAGGTCGGCGGTGATGCCGCGGGCGCGCAGATACTCCTGCGCCCTCAGCGCCTCACGGGCAATGCCAAGGTCGCCGTCGTCATTGATGCGCAGGCAGAAGATCGGGAAGTCTCCCGAGATCGCCAGCGGCCAAAGCGTCGACTGCGACGCCAGCCCCGCCTGAACCGTCGCGGTATCGGCGCGCAGGTGCATGTCGGGGTAGACAAGGTAGCGGCCGAGCATCTGGAAGCTTGCCGCCTCCTGCGAGGTGACGCCGACATGGCGCATCTGCACCTGGCTGCGCGTCCAGGCATGGATCAGCTCGTGATTGAAGGTTTCCGTGTGCCTGTAACGGTCGATCGCACGGTCGACGGCTTCGCGGTTCGGCGCGGCGATCGTCCAGAAGACGACGCTGACCTTCTTGCCGGCCGGAACGCGCACGACGCGACGCAGCGACATGATCGGGTCGAGCGTATAGCCAGCGGTTCCGGAAAGCACCGCGTCCGTGTCGAAGGCGGCGGCCTCGGCAAGCGTGCGCCCTTGGCCGATGAAGCGGCGACGATCGGTCTCGGCTTCGGTCGGGCGGTCGCTGCCGGCATTGTCGGTGACGAGATGCGCCACCTCCATATCCGGATCACTCGGGCTGCGCTTGTTGCGGCTGACGTGGATGACGTCGCCGCGGCGGCTGATTTCCGTGCGCAGGAACATCTTGGAGAAGACGGGATGCGCGCTGTCGGCCTCGTCGGTCGAAAGCACCGGCTCGGCGTAGGACGTCACCTCGATGAAGCGGTCCTGCGTTCCCGTGTTGAGCAGGATGACGCGGCGCCCCTCGGCATCATGCTCGGTGGCGACGATGCACTCGACTTCGCTGGTGAGGTCACTGACGGTCTTGACGAATTCGGCCTTGTCGTCGCCGAACCGCGTCTGCACCTTTTCGCCGACGGCACGCCGCGGCTCCGATGTCGCCGACCACCAGTCGCCCGTCGTCGTATCGCGCAGGAAGATGAACGTGCCCGTGCGGTCTTCGACCGGGTCCGGCTTCCAGCGGGTGACCGACTGGCCGTTCCAGCGCGCATACCCGGCACCGGTTGCCGTCAGCATCACTGCATAGTGGCCGTTCGATAGGAACACGGTTTCGCGGTCCTGGGCGAGCGGGTTCTCGATGACCCGCACTTCCGGCCGCAGCAGGTCGTCCTGTCCCTTGCCGAGCGATTCCGGCTCGCGCTTGGCATTCATGATCGGAATGTCGCGCGGCGCCTTTTCCTGCAGCAGCAGTTCGGCAGCTTCGATCACTGGATCAGCGTGGAACCATTCCCTGAGCTTGCCGGTGAAGACGACATTGGCGACGGCTGCAATCGACATGCCATGGTGGTGGGCATAGTAGTTGCGAACGACGGCGCATTTCTGCCCCTCGGGCACGCGCGTCGGGGTGAAGTCGACGGCATCGTGGAAGCCATAGACACCGAGCGCGCCGACTTCGCGCAGCCGGCCGAGATTGGCAAGCGCCGCCTTCGGATCGTACATGCAGGCAAGGATCGAGGCATAGGGCGCAATGACGGCGTTCTGGCCGAGGCCACGCTTGAGGCCGAGCGTCGGCACGCCGAAGTTGGTGTACTGGTAGGTCAGCTCATGGTCGCGGGCATTGAAGGCCGCTTCCGAAATGCCCCAGGGCGTCCCGAGGCGGCGACCGTGATTGATCTGCTCCTTGACCACCAGATTGTTGGTCTGGTTCAGGATACCGCCCTGGCGCTCCTGCATGACAAGGGGCGGCATCAGATATTCGAACATCGAGCCGGACCAGGAGATCAGAGCGCCGCGCGCGCCGATCGGCACGATCGGGCGGCCGAGCTTGTACCAATGCTCGGTCGGCAGATCGCCCTTGGCGATGGCGAACAGGCTCGTCAGGCGCGCTTCGGACGCCAGAAGGTCGTAGCAGGCCTCGTCGAGCTCGTTTGCGTTGACGCGGAAGCCGATCGACAGCAGGCGGCGTTCCGGCCGGAACAGGAAGCCGAAATCCATCGAGAAGGCGATGTCGCGGGCGCGGTCCTTCAGAACCACCAATCGCTGGCGCAGCGCTTCGATGGCGCTGAGATCAAACACGCCATCGGCGATATGCGCTTCGCAGGTGGTGACGAGCGCATTTGCCCATTTTGTCACTTCGCTGCTCTGGCCCGTACGCACCTCGTGGTCGAGGTTGACGGTCAGCTTGTGCATGTCGCGCGCCAGGACGGCGAGGTTGATCACACGGATCGATGCGAATTCATGCTCGCGCTTGACCGCTGCCAGCGCGTTCTGGAAGCCGACGATGCGTTCCTCGATCAAACGGCGCAGCGGGCGAACGGTCTTGCGGTCGTCCGGCAGGTCTTTCAGCACTTCGGCAAGGATGGCGACAACGTCGCCGATACCGTCGAGACTACCCTGGACATGCGCAGACGGCGCTTCCGCCCATTCCCGACACATCGACGACACCGCGATCAGGTGGCCGGCAAGGTTGCCGCTGTCGACCGATGAGATGTAGCGCGGCTCCATCGTTTCGAGCGTGTTGGTGCGGTACCAGTTGAACAGGTGCCCGCGGTATTTCGGCATCCGGTCGATGGTGGCGATCGTCTGCTCCAGGCGGGTGATCGTCTCTTCGAAGCCGATCCAGCCGAAGTCGCGCGCCGACATCACCGAGAGCAGGTAGACACCGATATTGGTCGGCGACGTCCGCTCGGCCAGCACGGGCTGCGGCGTCTCCTGGAAATTGTCCGGCGGCAGGAAGTTCTGCTCGGCGGTGACGAAGGTCTCGAAATACCGCCAGGTGCGCCGTGCGATCAGGCGCATTTCCTCGATCGCTTCGTCGGAAACCACCAGCTGGTCTTCGGTCTCAGCCGATTGGCTGACGAACCAGGCGACGGCGGGCGACAGCGCCCAGAGGAGCGCAAAGGGGATGCCGATGAAAGGCAGGCCGGTATCGGAAATGGCCGCAAGCGCCAGCGATATCGCCGACAGCGCCGGTGCGATCCACATCGCCTTGTAATAGTCGCCGATGCTTCCGTGTCCCGCACTCTGCACCTGGGCGGCGGTGCGCCATTCCAGCATCAGCTTGCGGCTGACGAAAGTGCGATAGAGCGAGCGAACGATGGCGTCGCCCATCATCGCCGCGCCATGGGCGATGAAGACGATGCGAAGGGCGACCTGGGCGTTGGCGGCTCGAACTTCGGTCAGCACCGCATGAAGGTGGGCGCGAGCGACGATATCATTGCGCCGTGGCAGGAGACCATTGATCAGCGACAGCGTCGGGGCGACGAACAAGCTGAAGATCAGCACGATCTGCCAGATCAGCGCCTCGGTCGGCTGCATGTAGTACCAGCCCATGACGGAGGCGACGAGCCATGCGCAGGGGATCAGCGAGCGGCGCAGGTTGTCGTACATCTTCCAACGGCCGAGCATCGACAGGCCGTTCGACGGATTGAAGATATAGGGCAAAAGCTGCCAGTCGCCGCGGGCCCAGCGATGCTGGCGCGACATCTCGACCTCGTAGCGGGTCGGGAAATCCTCGACCAGCTCGACGTCGGTCACAAGCGCGCAGCGCACATAAGAGCCTTCGAGCAGGTCGTGGCTGAGAACGGCGTTTTCCTCGATCCGGCCCTTGAGTGCCGCCTCGAAGGCATCGACGTGATAGAGGCCCTTGCCGGTAAAGCTGCCTTCGCCGGCGATGTCCTGGTAGACGTCGGACACGGTGAAGACGTAAGGGTCGATGCCGCGGTTGGCGGAGAAGATGCGCTGGAAGGCAGAGGCCTCGCTGCCCGTCGTCAGCGACGGCGTCACACGCGGCTGCAGCAGGCTATAGCCGGCGATCACCTTCTGCGTCTCGGGGTCGACGACCGGGCGGTTGATCGGGTGGTACATCTTGCCGACGAGCTTCGTCACCGCATCGCGCATCAGGCGTGTGTCGGCATCGAGCGTCATGACGTACTGGACATTCTCCGGCACGGTGTTGGCGCCCTGGAGGAACGAGGTGTCGCGATCGCCGCGCAAGAGCAGGTTCAGCTCATGCAGCTTGCCGCGCTTGCGCTCCCAGCCCATCCACACGCCTTCCGCCTCGTTGAACAGGCGGCGACGGTGAAGCAGGAAGAATCGGGTCTTGCCGTCATAGGCATAACGCGCCGAAAGCTCGGCAACCTCGCGCCGGGCGTAGTCGAGCACGTCGGTATCAGCCGGCGTTTCCTCGAGCTTGCTGTCGACCCAGTCGCTCAGCAGCGCGAAATAGATCTCGCCACGCGGGTTGGCGAGGTAGTGGACCTCGAGGTTGCGCACGAGCTCGTCGACATGATCGCGCTTTGAGATCAGGCAGGGCACAACGACAAGCGTGCGGGCATATTCCGGAACGCCCTCGAGGAATTCGTAGCCGACCAGGCGCGACGGTTTGACGAAGAGCGTGACCAGCGTATTGAACAGTCCCATTGCGCCTTCCGATGCCGGCAGCGCAAACAGCAAGAGCATGATCAGCTTTGCGCCGTTCGGAATATCCATCGGGCTGACGAAGGAATAGACGGCGAACATCGCGAGGATCGTCAGCAGGATGTTCGGCCCTGCGATCGCGAACCAGTCGAGCTTGCGGCTGAGGCGGATGATGCTCTGCAGCAGGGACGGGCGGTAGCCGATCTTCTGCTCGAGCGCCTTGCGCTGCTTGCCGACGAGGAAGGAACCGACGTTCGGCTCCTGAAGCTGCGGCTCGACGGCCGCCGCCGCTTCCGCTTCCTTTACCATCTCGATGGCGATCTGGGTGACTTCGTATTCGCTGTGGCCGGAGCGGCGCGCCAGCTTTTCGATCGTGTCGCGGTACTTGTTGCGCGAGCCGAATTCGAGCGCGGCATAGTCGGAGCCGTCGCGCAGCGCCGCATCGATCTTGCTGACGCTTTCGAACCAGACGGCCCAGTCTGTGTCGTCGATCTCGCGCAGGCTGCGAATGATGTTGCTCATCGTCGCATTGCCGGACGACAGGCGGTTTTGCTCGGCGACCAGCGCGTCCTCAACATCGCTGCCGCGCTTCTCGAGCTGTTCCTCGATCCAGGCGATCACCGAGCCGGAGGTCTGCGAACCATCGCGCATGCGGTAGAGCAGCTGGGCAACAAAGGTATTGTCGGTCGCAAGCGCCTCGGATTCGGCAAGCAACGCCCGGCACTTTTCCGGGTCGTTGTGACGGATGATCTGGTCGGCGATGTCGTTGGCCTTGCGCCGCATGCCGCGCGAACGCTCGACGCGGATGGCGATGCGCCTGAGGTTTTCGATTAGGACGAAGCGCAGGATCGAGGGCAAAGCCCACAGTTCGCCGATCTTGAAGGTGTCGTGCTTCTGGAAGCCCTCGACCATCGCGGTGATGCTTTCCCGCGAGACCGTGCTGTGCGTATGGGCGACATAGAGCCAGGCAAGCGCCATGGTGCGCGGAATGACGGTCCCGGAAACCGACAGTGTCGGCAGCTGGCGATAGAACTTGCGCGGGAAGTCGCGACGCACTTCCTGAATCGCTTCCTCGACAACGTGATGGTTGTCGAGCAGCCATTCGGCGGCCGGCGTGATCGATGCCCCAGCTTCGACGTCGGCGGCCGTCGCCCGATACACCCTCAGGATTTCGTTTTCGTTCTCGCGGTGGCGCGGACGAAATTCGAACGGGAAGAAGCCCGGCAGAGACGGTGCGCCCTTGAGCGCAAGTGTCTCGCCGCATTGCCGCAAATCCTCCATCGAGAAAAAGGTCGAGCGGATCGAATCGTTGTAATCGATCTGTTTCGCTTCCGGTTCGCGAGAAGAGGAGGACGGCGTGTTATGAAGGGGCATGGGTGCTGGTTCTGAATCCAACCGGGGTTGATCGGCCCGGCTCTCGTTGTTGTGCCGGGTTGGCTGCGGTCCTGAGGTTCCAGGCTTGGCCGGCGCGTTGCTAGACACGGTCATGTGTCCTCCCATCCGCCGTCATTTTCCGGAGAACCGGAAACTGGCGGAAACTGGCACCGCCCCTGAGCTGGGCATCGGAGAAAGCAAAGCCGGCGGCGCATTGGTTTTCAAGGCCGCGTGATGCATGAAAGTGGCATTTTTTAGCCGTGCTGCCAACAGCTTGCAAGGATCGGCGGCGCAAGTTTGAACGAATTGCGCACACTCTGATCGGGCGAAAACGCCAGTGCCGGCGCCCGCCGATGGCACCCTCAAATATAAGTGTCAATTTCGCCCCTTCCCCGCGCATCTCTGGGTAGCAGTCCGTCGCCAAACGCCGAGGCTTCCGGAAGGTTCCGATCAATGGCCCAATCAGGTCGACGCGACAGGAACCGAAGCGACTTGTTCGGTGATCCATTCGCGGAAGGCGAGGCTGATCGGGTTTTCGAGTTTGCCTTCCGGAACGGCGAGATAATAATTGTTCTCCGTCTGCATCGGCCGGTCGAGAACGATGCGCAATGTTCCCGCTGCCAGCTCCTGCTCGATCAGATAGCGGGGCAGCAAGGCGAAACCGAGACCGGCCGTCGCCGCTTCGATCACCATCGAAAACTGATCGAAGCGGTTGCCGCGATAAGCACCGCGGCCGTCCATGCCGTTGGCCTCGAACCATTGCGCCCAGAGCTTGGGCCGCGTCGCCAGGTGCAGGAGCGGACCGCCGACGATATCCTCCAATGTCGAAACCGGATTGGCGGCAAGCAGCTTCGGGCTCGCAGCCGGGACGATGATCTCGCTGCAGAGATAGCTGCAGGTCGCATGCGCCCAAACCGGCTGGCCATAGTGGATGGCGATGTCGAAATTCTGCTCGTCGAAATCGAACGGCGCCGAGCGTGAGGCGATGTTGACCACCGTGTCGGGATGCTGACGAAGGAAATCGGGCAGCCGCGGCACCAGCCAGCGGCTGCCGAAGGTCGGCAGCGACGCGATCGACAGTGTGGAATCGGCGCGCGCCGAGGCCATCGCCCGCACCATCAGCTCTTCCGTCTGGTTGAGCAGGCGACGGACCTCGGGCAGGAACTTCTGCCCCGCCTCGGAGAGAATGACCCGCTGGCGCACCCGCTCGAACAGGAGCACGCCGAGCTGGTTTTCCAGATCCTTGATCTGCCGGCTGACGGCGCTCTGGGTGAGATTGAGCTCGGCGGCCGCCTGCGTGAAGCTGCCGTGCCGGGCTGCGCATTCGAAAGCCTGCAGCGTCGTAACGTCAGGAACCAGTCTGCGGCTTAACTTCATTCCAGCCTCGCATCAACATAGTCACAAGCAACGCGATCAATGCCCAGTTCCTTCAGATATGATCCGAAATGAGAATGACCTTGTCCTTCACCCATAGCGCGAGGCGAGCCCCAGTGAAAGAGAATAGTTTCGTATCCGCCGATGACATCCGTTCGGCCTTTTCCGCAGCCATGTCGGTCATGTACCGCGAAGAAGTGCCTGCCTACGGCACGCTGATGGAGCTGGTTGCCAAGGTCAACGACGATACGCTCAGTGCCGATCCGGCCCTCAAGCAACGCCTCGATGCGACGGATTCGCTCGATCGCATCTCCGAGGAGCGCCACGGCGCGATCCGCCTCGGCACACCTGCCGAACTGTCGATGATGCGCCGCGTCTACGCCGTCATGGGCATGTACCCGGTCGGTTACTACGATCTTTCGACCGCTGGCGTTCCGGTGCATTCGACCGCCTTCCGCCCGGTCGGCGACGCCGCCTTGAAGCGCAACCCTTTCCGCGTCTTCACCTCGCTTCTGCGCCTGGACCTGATCGCCGACGAGAGCCTGCGCGCTGAATCGGCAGCCATTCTTGCCGAGCGCCGGATCTTTACGCCCGTCGCCGTCGAACTCACCGAAAAGGCCGAACGGGACGGCGGCCTCGACAAGGCCGACGCTGAACGCTTCGTTTCCGAGGTGCTGGAAACCTTCCGCTGGCACGACAAGGCCAATGTCAGCGCCGACATGTACAAGCGCCTGCATGACGCCCACCGGCTGATTGCCGACGTCGTGTCGTTCAAGGGCCCGCACATCAACCACCTGACGCCGCGCACGCTGGATATCGACCAGGTCCAGGCGCTGATGCCGGAATATGGTATCGCCCCGAAGGCCGTCGTCGAAGGACCGCCGACGCGCAAATGCCCGATCCTGCTTCGCCAGACCTCGTTCAAGGCGCTGGAAGAAGCCGTGTCCTACCGCGATGCCGACGGCGAGTGGAAGGCCGGCTCGCACACCGCCCGCTTCGGCGAGATCGAGCAACGCGGCATTGCGCTCACCCCCAAGGGCCGCGCGCTTTATGACGAGCTGCTGGAAGCCTCGCGCAAGATCGTGCGTCCCGCAGCCGACGGCTCCAACGCCCGGCAATACGAAGCAGCACTGGCCAAGGCCTTCGAAAGCTTCCCGGATACCTGGGCAGGCATCCGCGAAGCCGGTCTCGGCTATTTCAGCTACTCGTTGACCGAGAGGGGCCGGATCACACGCATATCCGAACGTCGCGACCTCGACAGGCTAATCGCCGACGGCCTCGTACAGTTCGACGCCATCGTCTATGAAGACTTCCTGCCGGTCAGTGCCGCCGGCATCTTCCAGTCCAATCTCGGCGACGGCGCGCAGCAGGACTTTGTCGCAAGCCCGAACCAGAAGCGTTTCGAGATCGACCTCGGCGCCACCGTGCTCAATGAGTTCGATCATTATGCCGGCATCGAAGCGACATCTATCGAAAGCTGCCTGCGGGCCTTGACCGCAGCCATCGCTGCGGAATGATGTCGTCCCGATGATCGAACAGGCACACATCGACGCGCTGACCGGCATCCTTGGCGACAAGGGTGTGGTCACGCGCGCTGAAGACAGGCAAGCCTACGAGACCGGCGCCCGCTACGATCACGGCCTGGCCTCGGTCGTTCTGCGCCCGGCAACGACAGAGGAAACCTCGGCCACCGTTGCCTATTGCGTGCGCCACGGCATCGCCCTGATCCCGCAGTCGGGCAACACCGGACTGGTCTCCGGCTCAACCCCGGACGCATCCGGCAGCGAAGCGATCCTAAGCCTCGACCGCCTGACGAAAACCTTCGCGCTCGATCTCGACAACCGTTCGGTGCGCATCGATGCCGGGCTCCGACTGTCCGATCTCAACCGCCGGCTCGAAGAACATGGCCTGTTCTTCCCCATCGATCTCGGTGCCGATCCGCGCGTCGGCGGCATGATCGCAACCAACACCGGCGGCTCGCGCTTCCTGAAATATGGCGACGTGCGCCGCAATGTGCTGGGCATGACCGTCGTTCTCGCCGATGAAGACGGCACCGTGCTCGATCTTCAGTGTGACCTGCGCAAGAACAACACCGGCGTCGACTGGAAACAGCTGTTCGTCGGCACGTCGGGCGCCTTCGGCATTATCACCGAATGCGTGCTCAATCTGGAGCGCCTGCCGCAACAGACGGCAACGGCGCTTCTGGTGCCGGCAAGCGGCGCCCATGTGATGCCGCTGCTGCGCGCCATGGAAGAGCGGCTCGGCGCCTATCTCTCAGCCTTCGAGGGCATGTCGAGCAACGCTGTCAAGGCGGCATTCGCGCATGTGCCGTCGCTGAAGAACCCGTTCCAGGGCGGGCATGTGCCTGATTACGTCATCCTCGCCGAGATCAGCCGCAGCTGGGCACCACGCGAAGGCGAGCAGTCGCTCGACGCCGTGCTCGAAACCGTGCTGGCAGAAATCTGGGAGATGGAGACGGCACCGCTTGCCGATGCCTTCGTCGGTCCGCCGCATGAAATCTGGGCGCTGCGCCACGCGCTTTCGGAGGGTGTGAAGCACCTTGGCAAGCTGATCGCCTTCGACGTCTCCTTCCGCCGGGGTGACATCATGGCCTTCTGCGACCATATGAAAGCGGAAATGCCGAACAAGTTTCCAGGCGTCTCCGTCTGCGACTTCGGCCATATCGGCGATGGTGGTGTACACTTCAATCTCGTGGTGGCGAAGGACAGCCCGCTTCTCGGCGATCCGACTTTCGAGCCGCGTTTGCGAGAATGGGTTTTCGCCGTGGCCGTCGAGGAGTATCACGGCAGTTTCAGCGCGGAACATGCGATCGGCCGCCGCAACCAGGCCTATTACCACCTTTATACAAACGACAAACTCAAGGACATGGCCGCAGGCCTGAAGACGCTCACCTCGCCGGGGAAACTCGGCAGCGTGCGCTTCGGATAGGCCCGAGCGGAATGAGGAAAAGTGTTTGCGCTTTTCCGCCCACATTCCGCTCTAACCAATGATCTAAGACAGGAAAACGGGAGTCAGACCATGAACATTGCAACGAAGAAGATCGACGTCACCAAGGAAGCAGCAGCGCTGCTCGAAAAGATGGGCGTCGCCAAGGAACTCTACACCGGCGGCGACATGCCGTCCTTCAGCCCGGTTACCGGCGAGCAGATCGCCAGCCTGAAGACGGTTTCGGCCGCGGAAGCTGCCGCCAAGATCGACAAGGCCCATGAAGCCTTCAAGGCCTGGCGCCTGGTGCCGGCGCCGAAGCGCGGTGAACTGATCCGCCTGCTTGGCGAAGAGCTGCGCACCTTCAAGGCCGACCTCGGCCGCCTGGTTTCGATCGAAGCCGGCAAGATCACCTCCGAAGGCCTCGGCGAAGTCCAGGAAATGATCGACATCTGTGATTTCGCAGTCGGTCTGTCCCGCCAGCTTTACGGCCTGACGATCGCCACCGAGCGTCCCGGCCACCGCATGATGGAAACCTGGCATCCGCTCGGCGTCGTCGGCGTCATCTCCGCCTTCAACTTCCCGGTCGCCGTCTGGTCGTGGAACACGGCGCTGGCGCTCGTCTGCGGCAACTCCGTCGTCTGGAAGCCGTCGGAAAAGACCCCGCTCACCGCGCTTGCATCGCAGGCTATCTTCGAGCGTGCGCTTGCCCGCTTCGGCGATGCGCCGGAAGGCCTGTCGCAGGTTCTGATCGGCGACCGCACCGTCGGTGAAGTCCTGGTCGACAACCCGAAGGTGCCGCTGGTTTCGGCAACCGGTTCGACCCGCATGGGTCGCGACGTCGGCCCGCGCCTTGCCAAGCGCTTTGCCCGCGCCATCCTCGAACTCGGCGGCAACAATGCCGGCATCGTCTGCCCGTCGGCCGATCTCGACATGGCGCTGCGCGCCATCGCCTTCGGCGCCATGGGCACCGCCGGCCAGCGTTGCACCACCATGCGCCGACTGTTCGTGCACGAAAGCGTCTACGACCAGCTCGTTCCGCGCCTGAAGAAGGCTTACGGTTCCGTCTCGGTCGGCAACCCGCTCGAAACCACCGCCCTCGTCGGCCCGCTGGTCGACAAGGCTGCGTTTGACGGCATGCAGAAGGCGATCGGCGAAGCCAAGGCCCATGGCGGCACC
Source organism: Ensifer sp. GW821-FHT05G01 (assembly GCF_059419585.1). Classification (NCBI taxonomy): domain Bacteria; kingdom Pseudomonadati; phylum Pseudomonadota; class Alphaproteobacteria; order Hyphomicrobiales; family Rhizobiaceae; genus Ensifer; species Ensifer sp. GW821-FHT05G01. The sequence goes on from NZ_JBWKSC010000005.1 coordinate 311,678, forward strand.
GTCACCGGCGGCGAACGCGTCGAACTCGGCTATGCCAACGGCTACTACGCCAAGCCTGCCATGGTCGAAATGCCCAAGCAGGCCGGTCCGGTTCTCGAAGAAACCTTCGCGCCGATCCTCTACGTCATGAAGTACAGCGACTTCGACGCCGTCGTTGCCGACCACAATGCGGTCGCTGCCGGCTTGTCCTCGTCGATCTTCACCCGTGACATGCAGGAAGCCGAACTCTTCCTGGCGGTCGACGGCTCGGATTGCGGCATTGCCAACGTCAACATCGGCACCTCGGGCGCCGAAATCGGCGGCGCCTTCGGTGGCGAAAAGGAAACCGGCGGAGGCCGCGAATCGGGTTCCGATTCATGGAAGGCCTACATGCGCCGCGCCACCAACACGGTGAACTACTCGAAGGCTCTGCCGCTGGCGCAGGGCGTTTCGTTCGACATCGAATAACTGGCGACATCGAGTAGGATCGACCATGACCATCAACGCAACGGTCAAGGAGGCGGGCTTCAAGCCCGCCTCGCGGATCTCCTCGATCGGGGTATCCGAAATCCTGAAAATCGGCGCACACGCCCAAGCCATGAAGCGCGAGGGCAAGCCGGTCATCATTCTGGGCGCCGGCGAGCCGGACTTCGACACGCCCGACTATGTCAAGGATGCCGCCTGCACGGCGATCAAGCGCGGTGATACCAAATACACCGCCCTCGATGGCACGCCGGAACTGAAGAAGGCGATCCGCGAAAAGTTCCAGCGCGAGAACGGCCTTGCCTACGAGCAGGACGAGATCACGGTCGCCACCGGCGCCAAGCAGATCCTGTTCAACGCCATGATGGCGACGATCGATGCCGGCGACGAAGTCGTCATCCCGACGCCCTACTGGACCTCCTATTCGGATATCGTCCAGATCTGCGAAGGCAAGCCGGTACTGATCCCCTGCGACGCGGCCTCGGGTTTTCGCCTGACCGCCGACAAGCTGGAAGCGGCGATCACGCCGAAAACACGCTGGGTGCTGCTCAACTCGCCCTCCAACCCGTCGGGTGCCGCCTACAGCGCCGACGACTACCGGCCGCTGCTCGACGTGCTCTTGCGCCATCCGCATGTGTGGCTGCTGGTCGACGACATGTACGAACACATCGTCTATGACGGCTTCCGCTTCGTCACGCCTGCCCAGTTGGAGCCGCGCCTGAAAGACCGCACCCTGACGGTCAACGGCGTCTCCAAGGCCTATGCCATGACCGGCTGGCGCATCGGTTATGCAGGTGGTCCGCGCGACCTGATCAAGGCGATGGCCGTCGTCCAGAGCCAGGCAACCTCCTGCCCTTCGTCCGTCAGCCAGGCCGCTTCGGTGGCTGCCCTGACCGGCCCGCAGGAGTTCCTCAAGGAACGCACGGCCAGCTTCCAGCGCCGCCGCGATCTCGTCGTCTCCGGCCTCAACGCCATCGACGGCCTCGACTGCCGCGTTCCGGAAGGGGCTTTCTACACCTTCTCCGGCTGCGCCGGCATGCTCGGCAAGGTCACGCCTTCGGGCAAGACCATCGAGACGGACACGGACTTCTGCGCCTATCTGCTCGACGATGCCCACGTCGCCGTCGTTCCCGGCTCTGCCTTCGGCCTGTCACCGTTCTTCCGCATCTCCTATGCGACATCGGAAGCGGAGTTGAAGGAAGCGCTAACGCGCATCGCCGACGCCTGCGCGCGGCTTTCGTAACGCGGCATTCGCCCCTCACCCTAGCCCTCTCCCCGCTTGCGGGGAGAGGGGACACCGTCGAGCGTGCAGCCGCGGCCCACTTTCCCTGGATAAACAGGTTTTCACGTCAGCGCCGGTGCGCGCGGAAATAGCTGCGTCCCGATAAAGCTCGAGAGGGATCGTGGAGCACGCCGCATGTCCCTTCGCCCCGCCTGCGGGGAGAATGTTGCGGCAGCGGGATGAGGGGCAATTCCAAACTCCTCCCCTCAAAACGTCGGCGGCGTGCAGGCGCTGATCACCTCGCAAGGCACCGGCCCGACACACCGAAACCGGTGTGGCCGCCGGCTCTCGAAATAGTACGCATCCCCAGGCCCTAGAATCCGCCGCTCGTCGTCGACGGTCACCTCTATGCGCCCCGACAGCACGATGCCGCCCTCCTCGCCGTCATGCACCAGCGGTACTTTTCCGGTGTCCGCGCCCGGCTGATAACATTCCTTCAGGATCTGCAAGCTGCGGCCGAAGAGGTTTTCGCCGATCTGGCGATAGGAGATCGGGCCCTTGCCGATCTCGACCAATTCCTCCGCCGCATAGAACGCCTTGCGCGGTCGCTCCGGCTCGAACGAGAAGAATTCCGCCAGCCCGATCGGAATGCCGTCGAGGATGCGTTTCAGTGCGCCGACGGAAGGATTGGACGCGTTTGATTCGATCAGCGAAATCGTCGAGTTGGTTACACCGGCCCGTTTGGCCAGTTCACGCTGCGACAGATTGTGCATCAGCCTGAGGTGACGAAGCCGGTTTCCGATGTCGACGCTCATGGCTATCCATCCAGGTGTTCAGGTTGTTCGAAATACCGCAACTTCAAAGATATCGAACTATAAAAATCAATGGCTTGAATGACATCAGAAAAGGACTTGTTTGACAATTCAAATCATGGCGTCAATCGCCGACCTCAGGAGGATGCCATGAACCAGCACACGAAGCCCAACGCCCCGGTACTCGACAGCTACTGGATGCCCTTTACCGCCAACCGGCAGTTCAAGGCGGCACCGCGCCTGCTCGCCTCCGCCGAAGGCATGCACTACACCAGCACCGACGGCCGCACGATCCTCGACGGCACTGCCGGCCTCTGGTGTGTCAACGCCGGTCACGGTCGCCGCCAGATCGCCTCTGCGGTCGAACGCCAGCTGACGACAATGGATTTCGCGCCCTCCTTCCAGATGGGCCACCCGATCGCCTTCGACTTTGCCGAACGCCTCGCCGAGATCGCACCGGGTCCCGAAGGCCAGAAGCTCGATCGCGTGTTCTTCACCGGCTCGGGCTCTGAATCGGTCGACACTGCGCTGAAGATGGCGATCGCCTATCAGCGCGCGATCGGCCAGGGCACCCGCACGCGCCTGATCGGCCGCGAGCGTGGCTATCACGGCGTCGGCTTCGGCGGCATTTCGGTCGGCGGCATCCTCAACAACCGCCGCGTCTTCCCGCAGCTTCCCGGCTCCGACCATCTGCGCCACACCCACGATCCCGCCAAGAATGCCTTCGTCAAGGGCCAGCCCGAGCACGGCGCCGAGCTTGCCGACGATCTCGAACGGCTGGTGGCACTGCATGGCGCCGAGACCATCGCCGCCTGCATCGTCGAGCCGGTCGCTGGTTCGACCGGCGTGCTGATCCCGCCGAAGGGCTATCTCGAGCGGCTGCGCGCCATCTGCGACAAGCACGGCATCCTCCTGATTTTCGACGAGGTCATCACCGGCTTCGGTCGCCTCGGAGCGGCGTTTGCCACCGACTTCTTCGGCGTGACGCCTGATATGGTGACGGCTGCCAAGGGGCTGACCAACGGCGCGATCCCGATGGGCGCCGTCTTTGCCAGCCGCAAGGTGCACGACGCGCTGATGCACGGTCCGGAAAACGCAATCGAGCTGTTCCACGGCTACACCTATTCCGGTCACCCCGCCGCCTGCGCCGCCGGCATCGCCACGCTCGATATCTACCGCGACGAAGGCCTGATGACCCGCGCCGCCGATCTGCAGGACGCCTGGCACGACGCCATGCACTCGCTGAAGGGCCTGCCCTATGTCATAGACATCCGCACCATCGGCCTGATCGCCGGCATCGAGCTGCAGTCGCGCGACGGCGCCATCGGCGCCCGCGCCTATGACGTCTTCGTCGATTGCTTCGAAAAGGGCCTGCTGATCCGCGTGACAGGCGACATCATCGCCTTCTCGCCGCCACTGATCGCCGACGAAAATCACTTCGGAGAGATCGTCTCGATTCTCGGCGATGCGCTGAAACGCGCCAAGTAACGTGAAACGACACCGCCGCCGAAAATCTCGGCGGCGGTGTCGCTGTCTCAGATTCAACGCAGAATCCGGCTAACCGTCTTGGTGGGGGCGCTGCGCGCTAACGGATCAGCATCGCCCTGAAGTCATTGACATTGGTTCCGGTCGGGCCGGGCACGAACAGATCGTCGCCCGCCGAAAATGCCGACCAGGCGTCGTGGCGGGCCAGATGCGCGCGCGGATCGGCGCCCGCAGCCCGCATGCGGGCAACGCTTTTGCCATCGGCAAAGGCACCGGCATTGTCCTCGGAGCCGTCGATGCCATCGGTGTCCGCTGCAAGGGCGTCGACCCCGTCGAGCCCCTCGATGTCGAGCGCCAGCGACAGCAGCAATTCGCTGTTGCGGCCGCCCTTGCCGTAGTCCTTGCCTGTTATCGTCACCGTGGTCTCGCCGCCGGACAGGAGCACGACCGGCTTTTCGAACGGCCGATTGCGCAGCGCCACTTCACGCGCCAGAGCGGCATGCATGCGGCCGATATCCCGCGCCTCGCCTTCGATGGCATCCGACAGAATGCGGGCCTCGACGCCCAACTCTCTAGCCCTGCCCGCGGCCGCCTGCAGCGAGACGCTCGCCGAAGCGATCACATGGCATTCGTGCCTGCGGAAAATCGCATCCGATGGATCGGGCGCATGCGCTCGTTCGGATCGCAGATGCGCCATCACGCCTTCGGGAAGGACCATGCCATAGCGATCGACAATCTCAAGCGCTTCCTTCACGGTCGAGCCGTCCGCCACCGTCGGGCCGGAGGCGACGAAAGCGGGATTGTCGCCGGGCACGTCGGAGACGACGAGGGTGACGAGACGGGCCGGACCGGCGGCTGCAGCCAGACGCCCACCCTTGATGCGCGACACATGCTTGCGCACGACGTTCATCGCAGAGATCGGCGCGCCGGAGGCAAGCAGCGCCCGGTTGACGGCGATCTCTTCGGCAAGCGTCAGGCCCTCCGGCGGCGCCGGGAGCAGCGACGACCCACCGCCTGAGATCAGCGCAACGACCAGATCGTCTGCGGTCAAGCCTTCCACCAGCTTCAGCAGTTCTTCAGACGCCCGCAGGCCCGCCTCATCCGGCACCGGATGGGCCGACTGCAGCACGCGAATGCGCTCGCAGGGCTCGATCGGCCCGTGGCGGGCAACGACAGTGCCTGTCAGCGGGTGATCCCACAGTTTCTCGAAGGCCGCCGCCATCTTGCTTGCAGCCTTGCCAGCCCCGACGACGACCGTTCTCCCCTTCGGTTTTTCCGGCAGATGCGCACGGATCGCCTCATAAGGGTCGGCAGCACGCACGGCCGCCTCGAAAAGAGTGGTGAGAAAGGAACGCGCATCGAAATCTGCCATAGCCGTCAATCCGGGATTTCGAGGTCGTAGACGAAGATGCCGTCGATGCCGCCCTCTGCGGCTGCAACGATCTTCGCGCCGGTCTTCTGGTGCTCCGGATCGGCGAGATAGGCATCGCGCGCGCCGGCATCGGCGAAGTCGACGATGAAGCCTTCGGCATAGCCCTTGTCCATACCGATCTCCGGGCTGACATTGGCACCCTCATGGGTCGCAAGAAGGCCGGGAAGCCGGCTTTTCAGCCCGGCGATCTCGGCGAAGATCGACGTTTTCTCCTCCGCCGAAATTTCCGGACGGAAGCGAATGAAGACACAGTGGCGGATCATGATTTTCCTCAGCGGATTTCGGCGCGGGCACGCGGCCTGATATCGTTTCGTTCATGGGCGAAGATCGCCGGCGGCAGGGGCTGGCGCTCGCGAATGATGTCGGCGCCCTTTTCGCCCATCATGATCGTCGGCCCATTGGTGTTGCAAGAGGGAACGCGCGGCATGACCGAACTGTCGCAGACGCGAAGACCGTCGAGCCCACGCACCTTCAGATCGAGCCCGACGACGGCCATGGCGTCGGTGCCCATCTTGCAGGTGCCGACGGGATGGTGGTCGGTCTTGGCATTGGCGCAGCCGTAATCGAAGAACTGCTCATCGGAGACGACGCTATTGCCCGGCAAGCGTTCGGCCAGCACGAACGGCTTGAGTGCCGCCTGCTGCATGATCTCACGGGCGAGCTTAAGCCCTTCGATCGACATCTTGCGATCGTGCGGATCCTCCCAGTAGTTGGGATCGATCAGCGGTGCTGCGGCCGGGTCGGCTGCGGAGAGCCTGACGGTGCCGCGCGAGCGCGGATGCAGATAGGCAGAGTTCAAGGTCACGCCAGCGTTCTTCAGCTTTTCGACGCCGGCCTCGATGCCGGAGCCGAGGCCGAGGTGGAACTGGATATCCGGTGAGCGGGCGTCCGGATCGGCGTACCAGAAGCCGCCGGTCTCAAAGAGAGAGGACGCGACCGGGCCCGAGCGGAACAGCACATATTGCAGTCCGGCCCATAGCGTACGATGCAATTTCGCGACGCCATCATAGGTGTGATCGCCGGTGCACTCGGAAATCACGAACAGATCGAGGTGATCCTGCAGATTGCCGCCGACGCCGGGCAGGTCGTGCTTGACGCCGACACCCACCGACTTCAGGTGATCCGCCGGCCCGATGCCCGACTGCAAGAGCAGCTTCGGCGAGCCGATCGCGCCGGAGGTGACCAGGACCTCGCGCTCCGTCCGAATGGTTTCGCTACCCTTGGCCGTTACAACCTCGACGCCGACGGCACGGGTGCCCTCCAGCACGATCCGGGCGACGCGCGTGCCGGTGCGCACCGTCAGATTGCGACGATCCTTGATCGGCGAGAGATAGGCAAGCGACGCGCTCGACCGGCGGCGATTGCGCTGCGTCAGCTGGTAGAAGCCGACGCCCGCCTGCTGGCGACCGTTAAAATCGTGATTGTAGGGAATGCCAAGCTCCTGGCCGGCGCGGATATAGGCATCGCAGATCGGCAGTGTCGCCACGGGCATCGAGACGCCGAGCGGCCCGCCATAGGAATGATAATCGTCGGCAAAACGCTGGTTGTCTTCGGCGCGCTTGAAATAGGGGAGAACGCTGCGATAGTCCCAGCCGGTGCACCCGTCCTCCGATGCCCAGAGGTCGTAATCGGTGGCATTGCCGCGGGTGTAGAGCTGGGCATTGATCGACGAGCCGCCGCCGATGACTTTGGCCTGGGTATAGCGCAGCACCCTGCCCTTCATGTGCTTCTGCGGCACGGTCTCCCAGCCCCAGCTGGCAACGCCCTTGGTCATCTTGGCAAAACCGGCCGGCATATGAAACAGCGGGTTCCAGTCACCGCCGCCCGCCTCCAGCAACAGCACGCGCACGGACGGGTCCTCGGAAAGACGATTGGCGAGAACGCAGCCCGCGGGGCCGGCACCGGTGATGATATAGTCGTATGTCATTTGCTGTCTTCCTCCACGGCCCGACCATTTGGAACGATCCAAATTTCCGACGTGACAAACCCGAACTTTGCTCGCCCGTGCGAGCTGATGAATGACTGCACTTTTCCTAGAGTCTTCCGATCGACAGGCCGCCATCCGCCTGGATGACCGAGCCGGTGGCAAAACCGAATTTTCCGCCGGCAAGGCTGGCGGCGATATTGCCGATGTCTTCGGGCTCGCCCCAGCGCTTCATCGGCACCAGGCCACCGTCGATCAGGGCGTCGTACTTCGCCGAAACGCCGGCGGTCATGTCGGACCGGATGATACCCGGCCGGATCTCGAAGACGGCGATGCCGGTGTCGGCCAGTCGCAGGGCAAGTCCCTGGCTGAAGGCGGCAAGACCGGCCTTGCTCATGCAATAGTCGAGCCGTTCGGGCGAACTCATGGTCGCCGAAACCGAGGTGATATTGATGATCGAGCGTGCCGCCGCGCCGGGTTCGTCGGCCAGCATCGAGCGCAGCACCGCTTGCGTGAAGAACACCGTGCCGCGCAGATTGGTGGCAACGATCGTGTCGAAATTCTCCGGCTGCAGATCGAGGAAGTCACCGCGCACGACGGAGGCGATGCCGGCGTTGTTGACGAGGCAGCGGATCGGGCCCAAGTCCTTGCGGATACGCTCGACGGTCCCGGCATGCGCGCCGACATCGGCGAGATTGGCTTCGAGATAGATGGCGCGGCCTCCCCCAGCCGACAGTTCCGAAAGTGTCGCTTCCGTCGTCTGGTCGGCGGCGCCAAGGCCGGTCAGAGCGATATCGAAACCGTCGCGCGCCAGCGCGCGGGCAACGCCGAGGCCGATGCCGCGCCGGCCGCCGGTCACGATCGCAACGGGACGCGCCGATGTCGTCATGCTGTGAGCTCCTTGGCAACGATATGGTCGGCGACGCGCAACGCCTGTGCCGCCACCGTCAGCGCCGGGTTGACGGCGGCCGAGGTCGGCAGAAAGCCGGCGTCGACGACGAAAAGGTTTTGATGGTCGAAGGCGCGGCAATAGACGTCGAGCGGCGCCTTTGCCGGATCGGTGCCCATGCGGATCGTGCCGCACTGGTGCGACGGCGTGCGCTTGTCGAAGGCCTGGGACAGCACAATCGGATAGCCGGCAGCCTTGAAGTGCGCGCGCATCTTGGCTTCGAGCCCGGACAGCGCCTCCATGTTCGAGCGCCGCCACTGCATGATGATGCCGCGGCCGTCGACCATGATCCGGCTTTCCGGGTTCGGCAGGTCCTCCGTCATCATGTACCAGTCGACCGCGTGGCCGGCCATGAAGTCCAAGGCGAAACGCGGCGCCCACTTCGGCGCATTGGCCTTCAGGATGTCGCCGTTGATCTTGCCGAGCAGCTGGACATTGCCGAGCGGCAAGCCGTCCCGGCCGCCGGTCAAGTAATAATCGTTCAGCATTAGCGTCTTCTGGTAGATGCTGTCGTTGCGCCGGAACGGATTGATCGTCAGCATGGCGCTGCAATTGTGGTTCATGAAGTTTCGGCCGACCTGGTCGGAGGTATTGGCGAGCCCCTTGCCGTCGCCGGAACGCAGCAGGAGCGCGGCCGAGTTGATCGCGCCCGCCGACAGGATCACCAGTCTGGGCGACAAACGCTTCTTTTCGCCCCTCTCAGTGTAGTGGATCGCCTCTATCCGGCCGCTCGGACCTGCCTCCAGCGTGTCGACATGCGCCGATGTGATCAGCTCGATATTGGGGTCGTTCAGCGCGGCGGCCAGCGACGCGGTCTCGGCGTCCTTCTTGCCCTTGCCGGTGTTGGGAAACCCGTCCCAGGGCGTGCGCCCGCCGGCAAGCCAGGTGTCGATGTCGACCCCGAGCGGCAACGTCGCCGGATGGAGCCCCTGCGCCTTCAACTCGGCGCGGGCGCGGGCAATGGCCGGCTCGTCCGGCACCGGGCCGTGAGGATAGGGCGAGGCATGGAACGGCTCCGTCGGGTCGTCGCCCAATTCGCCGCGAACTTCGAACAATCGCTCGGCCTTGCCGTACCAAGGCTCCAGCTCGTCATAGGCAAAGGGCCAGGCCGGCGAGATGCCGCCGAGATGCTGCATCTCGGTGAAATCCTCGGCGCGGTAGCGCAGCAGCACCGCGCCGAAGAGCTTGGAGTTGCCTCCGACGAAATAGAAATTCCCCGGATTGAACTCAGTCCCATCAGCTTCGCGCCACATCTCCTTCGGCCGGAAATGGCCCTTGACGAAGATCGAGCTGTAGCTGCGCGCTTCCGGCGTGTCGGGCAGTCGTTCGCCGCGCTCGAGGATGACGATGCGCGCGCCGGAGCCGGCAAGTCCCGCCGCCACGGTGGAACCGCCAATGCCCGACCCGATGATGACGATATCCGGCTGCTGCATCGTTGGTTACGCGATCCGCTGCTGCGTCTGCGGATCGAAGAACACCGCCTTGTCGAGGTTGAAGGCGAGCTGCGAGGTCTGGCCGGGCGCGATGCGGGCGTCGGCACGCAGGCGGGCGACGACTTCCTTGCCGCCCAGCCGCGTGACCGCAAACGTGTCCGAACCGGCAGGCTCGACCACCTCGATCAGGCACTCGCCCTCGACGATCGCCTTGGCATTGCGGTCGGCGCCGTCAGGGTCGGTGAGCGCTTCCGGGCGAATGCCGAAGACGACGTCCTTGCCGGCATAGCCGGAGAGCGCGCCGCTGGCATGGGGCACGGTCAGCTTCATCGGCTCGGCATTCGGGCGCGCGAGCGTGACCGCGACATCGGCGCCGTTCTTTTCGATCCGCGCGGTCAGAAGGTTCATGGCCGGCGAGCCCATGAAGTCGGCGACGAACATGTTGGACGGGTTGTTGTAGATCTCTGCCGGCGTTCCGAACTGTTGCAGCACGCCGTCCTTCAGCACCGCGATCTTGGTTGCGAGCGTCATCGCCTCGATCTGGTCATGGGTGACGTAGACGATCGTCGTCTTCATCCGGTGGTGCAGGCGCTTGATCTCCGTGCGCATGTCAACACGCAGCTTGGCGTCGAGGTTCGACAGCGGCTCGTCAAACAGGAAGACCTGCGGGTTGCGAACGAGCGCACGGCCCATGGCGACGCGCTGGCGCTGGCCGCCGGACAGCTGGCTGGGTTTTCGATCCAGCAGATGGCCGATCTGCAGCATGTCGGCGACCTGCTTGATTGCCTTCTCGCGTTCGTCCTTCGGCACGCCGCGGATTTCCATGCCGAAGGCGATGTTGCCGGCGACCGTCATGTTCGGATAGAGCGCGTAGGACTGGAACACCATGGCGATGTCGCGCTTCGACGGATGCAGATCGGCAACCGACCGTCCATTGATGGCGATCTCGCCCGAGGTGATCGGCTCCAGGCCGGCAATGGTGTTGAGCAGCGTGGACTTGCCACAGCCAGACGGGCCGACCAGCACGAGGAAACCACCTTCGTCGATCTCCAGATTGATGTCCTTCAGGATCTCAAGCGAGCCGTAGGATTTGCGCAGGTTGCTGATTTTGAGGAACGACATGGGCTTATCCTTTCACGGCGCCGGACATCAGCCCGCGCACGAAGTAGCGGCCGGACACGATGTAGACGATGAGCGTTGGCAGGGCGGCGAGGATCGCGCCCGCGAAGTGAACGTTGTATTCCTTGACCCCGGTCGACGACGAAACCAGGTTGTTGAGCGCCACCGTCATCGGCGTCGAGGACGCGCCGGAGAAGGACGCCCCGAACAGGAAGTCGTTCCAGATATTGGTGAACTGCCAGATAACCGAGACGACGATGATCGGGCCGGATGACGGCAGCATGATCCGCCAGAAGATCTGGAAGAAGCTGGCGCCGTCGATCTGTGCGGCGCGCACGAGCTCCGTCGGGAAGGCTTCGTAGTAGTTGCGGAAATAGAGCGTGGTGAAGCCGAGGCCGTAGATCACGTGAACGAAGATCAGGCCCCAGATCGAGCCGGCAAGGCCGATGATCCCCAGCACGCGCGCCATCGGGATCAGCACGATCTGGAACGGGATGAAGCACGACAGAAGCAGCATGCCGAAGAAGATGTTCGCGCCGGGGAAACGCCATTTGGTCAGCACGTAGCCATTGAGCGCGCCGATGATCGTCGAGATCGCGACCGCCGGCACCACCATCAGGATGGAGTTGATGAAGAACGGCTTCAGGCCCGTCGGCTGCACACCGATCTGCGCCTTCGACCAGGCCTGAAGCCAGGGCTCGAAGGTCAGGGTCTGCGGCAGGTTGAGCATGCCGCCCTGGCGGATCTCGTCGAGCGGCTTCAGCGAATTGGCCAGCATCACGTAGAGCGGCAGCAGCGAATAAAGCGCAAAGACGATCAGGATCGTGTAGATCAGCGCCCGCATCAGGCGGTTGTGCGAGATGACATTGTCTGGGCTGGGGGCGCTCATGAGCGTTTTCCTCCGCGGATTTCGGAGTAGAGATAGGGAACGATGATCGAGAAGATCATCACCAGCATGATGATGGCCGACGAAGCGCCGATGCCCATCTGGTTGCGGGTGAAGGTGTAGGAATACATGAAGGTCGCCGGCAGTTCGGTGGCCTGGCCCGGCCCGCCGCCCGTCAGCGCGATGATCAGGTCGTAGGCCTTGATCGCCAGATGCGCGAGAACGACGAAGGCGGAAAGAAAGACCGGCCGCATCAACGGAATGATGATCCGCCGGTAGATCGTCGACGTCGGTGCGCCATCGATCTGCGCCGCCTTGATGATCTCGTTGTCGACGCCGCGAAGGCCGGCAAGGAACATCGCCATGATGAAGCCGGTCGATTGCCAGACGGCCGCGATCACCACGCAGTAGATGGCGTAGTTGCGGTCCTTGATCCAGTTGAACGAAAAGCTCTCCCAGCCCCAGAGGTGCATCGTGTTTTCAAGGCCGATGCCGGGATCGAGGAACCACTTCCAGGCCGTACCTGTGACAATGAACGACAGCGCCATCGGATAGAGATAGATCGGCCGCAAAAAGCCTTCCGCCCGGATCTTCTGGTCGAGCAGGATTGCCAGTCCAAGCCCCAGCACCGAGCAGATGACGATGTAGAGCGAGGCGAAGATCGCCAGATTGCTCACCGCCCGCCACCAGTGCGGCAGGGCCCAGAGCTTCTGATAATTGCTGAAACCGACGAAGTTGTAAGACGGCAGCATCTTGCTGTCCGTCATCGACAGGAAGCCGGTATAGGCGATGAAGCCATAAACAAAGATCAGGACGATAACGAAGCTCGGGGCAAGGACCAGTTTCGGTATCAGGTCCTGCAGGCGACTGCGGTTATCCATGAACGTTCACCACTTCTGGCGCTCAGCCATCAGGGACCCTCCCCGGTACGGCATCCACGCAGGTTCTTGGTATCAAAACGCCTCCTCGCGTCCGCGGTGAAACGCGGCGCTTGAAAGACGCTTGCATGTCAGAATGGGTGTCCGGGACGCCTGTTTCGCGTCCCGGACCGGGTCTTGCCCGTTACTTCGCAGCCGCAACGGCGGCGACGAGTTCCTTGACTGCCTCGTCGGAGGTCAGTTCACCGTTGAACTCGCGCGTCACGACGTCGTAGATCGCGTTCTTGACGGCAGCCGGATTGGCATGGCCATGGGCCATCGAACCGAACAGCGTGCCGTTGGTGTTGGCTTCGGCGAGATCCTTGATGCCCTTCTTGCCGCAAGCGTCGAAGTCCGTGTCCGGAACGTCGGTGCGGGCCGGAACCGAACCCTTGACGACGTTGAACGCCGACTGGAAGGTCGGGCTTTCGATCGCCGATGCCATTTGCAGCTGAGCCGGGATCTTGTCGTCGGCAACCTTGAACATCGCGAACTGGTCGGAGTTGAAGGTGACGGAGCCCTGCGTGCCCGGGTAGCGCATGCAGACGAAATCGGTGCCAGGCACCTTCTTCGCCTTCAGGAACTCACCCTTGGCCCAGTCGCCCATGAACTGCATGCCGGCCTTGTTCTCGATGACCATTGCCGAAGCAAGGTTCCAGTCGCGACCGGAGAAGTTGTCGTCGACATAGGAGCGCAGCTTCGTCATGCGATCGAACGCCTCCTTCATCTTGTCGCCACCGAGTGCTGCCGGGTCGAGGTCGATGAAGGCCTGCTTGTAGAAATCGGTGCCGAGCGAGAGCACGACAGCGTCGAAAATCGTCGCGTCCTGCCACGGTTGGCCGCCATGGGCGATCGGCGTGATGCCCTGAGCCTTGAAGTTGTCGAGGAGCGCGACGAGCTCTTCCCAGTTGGTCGGCTCCTTGCCGCCGGCCTTGTCGAGAGCTGCCTTGTTGATCCACACCCAGTTGGTCGAGTGGACGTTGACCGGAGCGGCGATCCAGTGGCCGTCATACTTCGAGAACTGCTGCAGGGCCGTCGGGATGACCTTGTCCCAGCCTTCCTTGGATGCGGTCTCGTCCAGGTTGCCGAGCGCGCCTTCCTTGGCCCAGTCGAGAATGTCGAAGCCGAGCATCTGCACGGCGGTCGGGGCGTTGCCCGAGGTGACGCGAGCGCGAAGCACGGTCATCGCTTCCGTACCGCCGCCGCCGGCGACCGGCATGTCGGTCCAGGAAATGCCCTTGCCTTCGAGGTCCTTCTTCAGGACGTCGAGCGCGGCAGCTTCGCCACCGGATGTCCACCAGTGCAGCACTTCCACGTTCTCTGCTGCGCGCGCGGCCGTGGCCGCCATCATCAGCGCCACAACAGCCGTCGTCGTCATCAACTTGCGCATCGTTATCCTCCCGTTTGCAAGTTATCGAAGCGGAACCTCCTCCCGCCTCGGATATCGCACCGCCTAAGGCGGCGGCTGGCCAATTTAAAACGTTATAAATTCAGCAAGTCAAGCATTCCGCACGCGTGCGCTTCTCCACCTCAAGAAGCAATTGAATTTACTGACTTATATACAGCTTCAGACGTTTCGCAGTGCAGCAATCCTTGCCGCGACGCAAGATTTAAAACGTTTTCATGATTCGATTGCCTAAGCGTTCGCGCCACGTTACAAAAGCCGCTCTTGACCGCCTTGAGGATGACTAGCATTGGCCGATCCCTCCAAGCCCGCCCGTTCCGAAGACAATGGCCTGGCCGCCCGACGCGGCAAGCCGACCCTTCGCACGATCGCCGATATCACCGGCCTTGCGGTCACCACCGTTTCGCGCGCGCTTGCCGAAGCGCCGCAGATTTCCGCCGAGACGCGCAGACGGGTGCGCGAGGTGGCGATCGAAATCGGCTACTCGCCCGACCGCGCCGCCCAGCGTCTGAAGACGGGCCGGACCAACGTCATTGCCGTCCTGCTCGACCCGCATGAGGAAATCCTCGGCTACGGCACCTCGATCATGAACGGTATCTCCAAGGCGCTGCAGGGCACGTCCTACCACGTGATCGTCATGCCGAACTTCCTCAACACCACCAATGTCGAGGCGGTGAACTACATCACGCGCAACAGCATGGCGGACGGCGTGATCTTCTCGCGCACAGAGCCGCTCGATCCGCGTGTCATGCTGCTTTCCGAGATCGGCTTTCCATTCGTCACCCACGGTCGCACCGAGCTTTCGACCCCGCACGCCTATGTCGACTACGACAACTTCACCTTCTCCTATCAGGCGACGCGCCGGCTGATCGCCAAGGGACGGCGCAAGCCGGCGCTGATCAGCGGCCCGGCCGGCTTCACCTTCGCCGGCCATCTGCAGCACGGCTTCATGACCGCCGTGCGCGAGGCGGGCTGCGCCTATGAAATCCTCTCCGGCATCGATCTCGACAGCCCGGCCGGCGACATTCGCGACCGGGTGCGCCAGCGCTACAGCGAGCCCGATCCGCCCGACAGCTTCATGTGCGGCGGCGAGGTCTGCGCGCTCGCCACCATCACCGGCATGAGCGATTGCGGCCTGACGCTCGGCAACGAGTATGACATCGTCGCCAAGCAGACGTCGCACTTGCTGGGCGCGATCCAGCCCCAGGTGGAGACGATCTACGAGGACCTGACGGCCACCGGTGAAGACATGGGCCGCGTGCTGCTGCAGCGTATCGGCGGCGAAACCGACGTCAGCAAGCTGCAGCTGCTGCTTTCTCCGCAGATCCCCGCCAACTGGTAGATACCGGGCCGAGGCGCACGACAACGGCAGGCCCGCGGCGCGCGATGGCGCCTCGTCCCGTTTCGTTGTTGCGATCCCTGCCCTCATCATCCGTCTCCTCACATCCCGCGATTAGCGCGGCATCCACCAACCGGTGCGCGCGCCGATATGCATGTTGAGCGTCTTGGTCTCGGTATAGTCTTCGACCGCATGGCGGCCGAGTTCGCGGCCAAGGCCGGACTGGCGATAGCCGCCGAACGGCAGCTCGGATGCCCCGTCCATGAAGGTGTTCATCCAGACCGTGCCCGCGCGCACGCGACGACCGATGGTCATGCAGGTGTCGAAGTCGCGGCTCCAGACGCCGGCCGAAAGACCGTAGTCGATCGAATTGGCAATACGGATGGCCTCGTCGGTGGTCTCGAAGGTCAGCACCGACAGCACCGGCCCGAAAACTTCTTCACGGGCAACGGCCATGTCGGGCCGAACCTGAGAAAGAATGGTCGGCGCCATGAACTGACCCATGCCGAGATCGAGCGTTTCGCCGCCATGAGCGACCGCTGCACCGTCCTTCGATGCGGCAGAAACATAGCCGGCAATCTTTTCCAGGTGCTGCGGCGTGATGATCGCCCCAACCTGGGTTTCCGGGTCGAGCGGATCGCCGACCTTCACCTTGGCCGAGAGCGCCGCGATGCGCGCCGTCACCTCGTCGGCGATATCGCGATGAAGGATCAGCCGCGAGCCGGCATTGCAGCATTCACCGGCGTTGAAATAGGCACCGAACACCGCCGCGTCGATGAACTCGTCGAGGTTGGCATCGGGAAAGACGATCTGCGGGTTCTTGCCGCCGAGTTCGAGCGACACCTTCTTCAAGGTCTGGGCGGCATTGGCCATCGTCAGACGGCCGACGCCGGTCGAGCCGGTAAACGAGATCATGTCGACATCGCCATGCGTCGTCATCGGCGCGCCGACCTCCGGACCCGTGCCGGTGACGATGTTGACGACACCGGCCGGCACGCCGGCAGCTTGAAGAATCTCGCCGAGCACCAGCGTCGAGGCGGAGGTCATTTCGGAAGGCTTGACCACCGTCGTGCAGCCGGCGGCGAGCGCAAAAGGCAGCTTCTGGCTGACGATCAGGAACGGGAAATTCCACGGTGTGATGATCGAGATGACGCCGATCGCTTCACGCAGGACGACGCCGAGCGTGCCGTCTCCCAGCGTATTGTAGCTTTCGCCGTGAAGATCGCGGGCAAGGGCTGCGGCATAGCGCCAGATATCGGCAGCGCCGCCAAGCTCACCCTTTGCCTGGCTGATCGGCTTTCCGGATTCGATCGCATCGAGGAAGGCAAGCTCGTCGGCGCGTGCCGCGATCATATCTGCGGCCCTGAGCAGGACAAGCGATCGCTCGGACGCCGTCATACGTGGCCAGGGACCATCGTCGAAGGCGCGGCGGGCGGCGGCGATCGCGCGTTCGGCATCGACGCCGGAGGCCGCCTGATATCGGCTGACGACGACACCGTGGCCCGGTGCGACGCGCTCGATGGTACGTCCGTCAGCGCTGTCGACCCATTTGCCGTCGATCAGCATCTGGAACGTGCGCACCTTGTGATCGTTGAGTGCCTTGGGCCTCACCAGAACCGTCATTACCATTCTCCCTTGAACTGGGCTTCGCGCTTTTCGGTAAAAGCGGCGACGCCTTCCCTGAGATCGCCGGTCTTGGCGACGAGGATGGAGCCGAGCGCTTCGACCGCAGCACCTTTGTCCTCGCCGTCAGCGCAAGCGATCATCAGCTTTGAAATTTCGAGTGCGGCCGGACCGCGCTTGGCAACGCGCGCGGCGTAGTCCCGCGCGGCCTGCATCACCGTGTCGGTCTCGACGACCGCATCGACCAGGCCTTCGGCCTTCGCGATCTCGGCCGTAAACATCTCGCCGCCGAGCACCATCCTGCGAACGATCTGGGCGCCGAAGCGGGTGACGAGACGCTGGGTACCCGACCAGCCGGGAACCATGCCGAGGCTCGTTTCCGGCAGGCCGATCCTGATCTGGCTTTCGGCAATGCGAATGTCGGCTGCGGCAGCCAATTCCAGCCCGCCGCCGAGCGCATGGCCGTTGAGGGCCGCAATGACGGGCATTCTGAGCGTTGCCAGCCGTTCGAAGACGCGATGACCGAAGCGCACCCAGTCATGGCCGAAGGCGACCGCATCCATGCCTCCCCAGGCCTTGATGTCGCCGCCGGCCGAAAATGCCTTGCCCTCGCCCGTCAGGATCAGCACGCGGACCTCGCGGTTCGCCTCGACCGTGTCGCAGGCGCCAGCCAGAGCCTTCAGCATGTCGATGTCGAAGGCATTGAGCTTTTCGGGACGGGCAACGGTCATCGTGGCGATTGCGCCGTCGATGGCAATCCGGATGCGATCCTCAGACACGGGCGCCTCCTACAAGGGTGCGGGCAGGCTTTGCCGGCAATGTCAGGCCGATCGGCGCTTCGTGGAACAGCGCCGCATCCATGGTCTTCAGCCGATCGGACACGAGAAGCGGAAACTCGGACTGGTCGAGGATATGCGTCTGCAGATCGACGCCCGGCGCGATCTCGGTCAGCATCACCCCCTCAGGCGTCAGCTTCATCACGCAGCGCTCGGTGACATAGGTGATGTCCTGGCCCTGCTCGATACCGCGACGGCCGGAGAAGGTGACGTGCTCGACCTCGTTGACCAGCTTCTTCAGCTTGCCTTCCTTGTCGATCACCAGTCTGCCACCTTCGACGGCAAGCTTCGCGCCGGCATTGAACATCCCGGAAAAGACGATCTTCTTCGCCCGCGCCGTGATGTCGACGAAACCGCCGGCACCGGCTGTCACATGCGGACGGAAGGAGAGTTTCGAGACATTGACCGAACCGTTGCGATCGATCTCAAGGAAGGACAGCAGCGAGGCATCGAAACCCGCCCCCTGGAAGTAGGTGAACTGATAGGGCGACGGCATGAAGGCGTCGGCATTCGACGCGCAGCCGAAAGCGAAGTCGAGCAGCGGCACGCCACCGACAGCCCCCTGCTCGATCACCCAGGTGACGGCCCCATGCAGGCCTTCCTCGAGCAGGATGCGCGGCACGTTGGCCGAAATGCCGAAGCCGAGATTGACGGCGCTTCCCGTCTGCAGTTCCTGCGCCACCCGGCGGGCAATCACCTTCTGGATGTTGAATTCCGGCACCCGGAAGCTATCGAGCGGACGGAAGATCTCGCCGGAGATCGCCGGATCATAAAGCGTCTGCGTCGTCTGCTTCTGGTCGGGGTCGACGACGACATAGTCGACGAGCACGCCCGGCACACGCACGTCGTGGGGTTTGAGCGAGCCTTCCTTGGTGACGCGCTTGACCTGGGCAATGACGATACCGCCATTGTTGCGGGCGGCCAGCGCCTGGTCGAGACCGCCGAGATAAGCGCCCTCATGTTCATAGGTGAGGTTGCCTCGCTCGTCCGCCGTGGTCGCGCGGATGATCGCCACCTGAGGCGCGATCGCCTTGAAGTAGAGCCAGTCCTCGCCTTCGAAGGAAACCTTCTTGACCACCGGTTCGGCTGCGGCGGAAGCATTCATGGCGCAGCCTTCACGCGACGGGTCGACGAAGGTGTCGAGCCCGACCTTGGTCATGACGCCGGGGCGCTTGGCCGCCGCCTCGCGGTGCATGTCGAACAGGATGCCGGAGGGGACGTTGTAGGCGGCCACCTCGTCGGCGCCGATCATCTGCCAGATCAAGGGCGGCTCGGCGGTCGACGGACCCGACGGATAGGATCCGCCGATGATCTTCTTCAGGAGGCCCTTCCTGGCGATGTAGTCGACACCCTTGATGCCGCTCATGTCGCCGGCGGCGATCGGGTGCAGCGTCGTCAGGTCGCGCGGATGGCCGGTCGCCTCGAACCGCTCGCCGATTGCCTTCAACATCAGGTCCGGGCAGCCAAGGCCGCTCGAGGACGAGACCGAAACGACCGCCCCATCGGGGATCAGAGCGGCGGCTTCAGCGGGTGAAATATGCTTGTTCATCGACATCAACTCAAAGTCCCGTTTCGATCGCCACGGCGTGGCCGGTCGCCGCCGCCTTGACGACGGCAAGCCCGGTTGCCAGCGACCAGACACCGTCCTCGCCGGTTGCCGACGGCTGGCCGTTGCCTTCGATGGCGGCATGGAAGGCGGCGAGCGCCGTCTCATAGAGATTGGCCGGATCGAGCGGCAGCAGGCTTTCGCCCTCGGCGTTGCGCAAGGTGACGGTGCCGACCGGCTTCTGCGTCATGACATTGCGGCCGATCAGCGAGCCCTCCGTGCCATGCACCTCGAACCCGGTTTCGGCAAATTTGGTGGTGAAGGCGTCGTGGAACTGGGCGATCACGCCGGAACGGAAGCGCAGGACGCCCATGACGCCGTCTTCCAGCCCCGCCTTGCCCATGCCGGCACAATGGCTGATGGCGACGGCTTCGGCCGGATCGTCGTTGAGCACGAAGCGCAGGGTATCGGCATCGTGCACGGTGATGTCGAGGATGACGCCGCCGCCGGCCTCGGGCCGCTCCAGCCGCCAGCCTTGCAGATGCGGCGGCAGATAGACGGCATGAAAGACCCTTGCGGCAATCGGCCGGCCAATCCGGCCTTCGGCGATAGCATCCCGCATCGCCCGGTGGGCGGCGGCGTTGCGCAGGTGATGATTGGTGGCCAGCACCACGCTGGCTTCGCGCGCAGCGACCACCATGTCGCGCGCATCCTCAAGCGTCATCGCCAGGGGCTTTTCGCACAGCACATGCTTGCCTGCGCGGATGGCCGCTAGCGTCTGCTCGCGGTGCAGCTCGTTGGTGGTCGAGACATAGACGGCCTTCACATCGGGATCACCAACCAGGTCCTCGACCGACGTCACCGACTTACCGATGCTGTTTTCCGTGGCATAGAGAGCACCGCGCTCGGCGCTGGTGCTCATCACGGAGATAACCTCGCCACCCGTCGCGCGGATTGCGCCGATCACCCATTCGCGCGCGATCGTGCTTGCGCCGATCAGACCCCACCCTGTCATGACAATGCCTCCCTCGTTTTGCGCTCGATCGCAGCACCGCAACTCTGGCGAACGACGAGACGCACCGAACCGATGATCGATTCTGCCTCTGCCCTTCCCGCATTGATCTGCTTCAGCAGCAATTCCGCCGCCCGCTGCCCCATGCCCTGCGGATCGACCGACACGGTCGTCAGCGCCGGCACCGCGGTCTTCGCCTCGATCACGTCGTCGAAACCGATCACGGCAAAGTCGGCGCCCGGCTCCAGCCGCCGCGCCCGCAGTCCGTCACAGACGCCGAAGGCGACCGCGTCGTTGAAACAAAGCGCGGCCGTCGGCCTGTCGGAAAGCATCATCGCCTGTTCGATCGCCGTCACGCCGCCGGCGCGCGATGGCGCCGAACCGATGACCAGTCCGTCGGCCGCATCGAGCCCGGCCTCAAGCAAGGCTTCGCGGTATCCGCGCATGCGCGCCTCGAACACTGCGGTATCGGGAAAGCCTCCAAGGAAGGCGATGCGGCGATGACCGCGCTCGATCAGGTGGCGCACGGCCGCCATGGCGCCGGCATGATTGTCGGACGTGAGTGACGAAACGCCGGCATCGGCGATATCGCGAACGACGAGCACGACGGGAATGCCGCTCTCGACCAGCGGCGCCAGATCGGCCGCCTCGGTGCCACGCGCCGGCGAAATGATCAGCCCGGAAACCCCATGCTCGCGCATCGAGGCCACCACCTCGCGCTGGCGCTCGATCTTTTCGCTGGTATTGGCGAGAAACTGGACGAAACCGGCCGACTGCACGACGGTATCGACGCCCACCGCCAGCTCGGCAAAGAAGCTGTTGGTCAGGTCGTTGACGACGATGCCGATGATCTTCGACTTGGATTGGCGCAAATTGGCGGCGCTGCGATTGTAGACATAGCCAAGCTCACGAATGGTCGCATTGACCTTGGCGCGCGTGACTTCATTGACCAGCGAGCTGCCCTGCAGGACGAGCGACACGGTCGACTTCGACACGCCGGCTGCGCGGGCAATATCGACCACCGTTACCCGTTCCTTGACCACAGCATCCTCCCAAACGTGCTCTATTTTTCACATTCATAATTGGAACGTTCCAAATTCGTCAAGAGGAATTTGCTTTTGGCGCGATGTTATCGGCCAAGACTGACCAAGAAAGCAGGGACATCCGCGACATTATCCGTGATCTTCGAATGCTGTTATTTAAGATAACATTGCCTATTTACAACGACTTATCGTGACGTTAGCGCCACTCTCACTGATCGATGACCACGCTTCGTGAGACGATGGCGAGAAATGCTGCTTGAAATTTGGAACGATCTAAATTATTCGAATGCAACGGTCCGAGGAGGAGACGAAAGCCGATGACAAGCCTGACGTTGCCACGCCAAGATGGTTCACTCGAGCAATACCGACTTGCCGGAACGCCGATCGAGCGGCCGAAGTCGGCACCGACCTTCAACCGCATCGCCTATGCCGCCGCCCACGTGGTCTCCGATCCGCTCCGCGATGCCGATCCCTGGGGCAATGCCGCCATCGACTGGGAGCAGACGATGGCCTTCCGCCATCATCTCTGGGGCCTGGGCTTCAAGATCGCCGAAGCGATGGACACGGCCCAGCGCGGCATGGGCCTGGCCTGGCCGGGCGCGCAGCAATTGATCCGCCGTTCGCTCGCAGAAGCCCGAACCGTGCCGGGGGCCGATCTTGCCTGCGGCGCCGGCACCGATCACCTTTCACCGGCCGACGCCCGTTCGCTCGACGATGTGATTGCCGCCTATGAGGACCAGATAGGCTTCGTCGAGGGTGAGGGCGGCCGCGCCATCATGATGGCAAGCCGCGCGCTTGCCCGCGTCGCCCGCTCGCCCGACGACTATCGCCACGTTTATGGCCACATCCTGCGCCAGACGAAGGGCAAGGTGGTGCTGCACTGGCTCGGCGACATGTTCGATCCGCAGCTTAGGGGGTATTGGGGAGCCGACGATTTCGATGCGGCGCTCGATGCCGTGCTGTCGATCATCGATGCCAACCGAGACAAGGTCGAAGGCATCAAGATCTCGCTGCTCGACAACGCGAAGGAAGTCGTGCTCCGCAACCGGCTGCCGGAAGGCGTGCTTTGCTTCACCGGTGACGATTTCAACTATGCGGAACTGATCGAGGGCGACGGGGAAAAATACAGCCACGCGCTTCTCGGCATCTTCGATGCGGTGGCACCTTCGGCCTCCAAGGCGCTCGCGGCCCTGGCCAAGGGCGATGTGGCCACCTTCCGCGGCGTGATCGAGCCGACGGTGCCACTGTCGCGCAAGATCTTCGAGGCTCCGACGCAATACTACAAGGCCGGCGTCGTCTTCCTCGCCTGGCTGAACGGCCACCAGAGCCATTTCACCATGCCGGCGGGCATGCAGTCCGCCCGTGGCCTTGTGCACTATGCCGACATCTTCCGGCTGGCCGACAGGGCCAATGTGCTCGACCGGCCGGACCTTGCCGTAAAGCGGATGCAGAACTTTCTCGCGACCCTTGGCGTAGAGCAGGCCGGCTGAAAGCGAAAACGGCGCCCGCGAGGGCGCCGTCCATAACCGGGGCAGGGACCTCGGCGAATTGCCTCAGAACGTCGCCGTCAGGCTCATCCAGAAACGGCGTCCCTCCATCACCGTGTTGAAGTCGGTCTGCTCGACCGTCTTGTCGAGAAGGTTGTAGACAGCCGCATTCAGCGTCAGACCTTCGCCGAGCGCATATTTCGTGCCGATATCGACGGTGGTGTAGGCGTCGTATTTCCGACCCTGCTGGCCGTTGATCGTCACTGGCTTGCCGTTGGTGCCGATGCGCGCGCCCGCGGCGATCTCCTCGCCATGGTAATTGACCGAAGCCCACGCTTCCAAACCCTCCACCGGCGTGAACCAGTCAGCCCTGAGATTGGCCATATGCTCCGGCGTACGGGCCAGCGGGAAGCCGGCATAGGTTCCGGTCATCTGTTCGGACTGCGTGTAGGTGTAGCTGCCGCGAAGCGTCAGATCGGCCGTCGCGTTCCATGTTGCCGTCAGTTCGACTCCCTGAATGACGGCATCGTCGATATTGTAGTTGTACCAGAGCCGGTAGTTCGGATCCTCGCTCCAGCGCACCGGATTGCCCGCGCCATCGAGCACCAGTGAGTTGGAGATCTTGTCCTTGAAGTCGGTGTAGAAGTAAGTGCCGCCGAGAATGACGTCGCCATTATCCCAGACCGCGCCGATTTCATAACTCGTGCTCGACTCGGCCTTCAGGTTCGGGTCGGCGATGATGACGCCGCAGGTGCCGGCCGGCCCATAGGAGCAACCCCCACCGCCTGTCGTGTAGGCATAGCCCGGCGCGATGCTGCGGATATCGGGCGCGCGGAAGCCGGTCGAGATGCCGCCCTTGACCGTCAGGCTGTCGGTCGCGTCCCAGACACCGTAAAGCCGCGGGCTGAGGTGGTAGCCATATTCCTCGTGGTGGTCGAGGCGCAAGCCGCCTGTCAGCGCGAAATTGTCGAGCATGCGCCATTCGTCTTCGGCAAACAGCGCCCACTGTGTAGCCGAGAATTTTTCGGTGAGACCGGTGCGCCGTCCGGGGTTCTGGTCTGACAGACGCGCCTCGAAATACTGCCCGCCGGTGACAAGCGTGTGGCTGCCGCCGAGGTCGAAGGGCGTCGTGAACTTGCCGTCGATGACGGTGTTGCGAACCTCGGGCGCGCGCGGTTGCTTGTCGAAGCGGCCTTGCGTCGCATTGTAGTTGTAGTTCCGCCGCTCTGCCCATTCCTGCAGGATCGAGAAATCGGACGTGGTCGGTCCCCAGCGCCCGGTGTGGGAAAACGACCAGTGATCGCGATCATTGTCGTTGTAGGTGCTGACGGCCCTTGGACCTGTCTCGATCGTCCTGCCGACATTGGCTTCGCGCCGAAGCCTTGCCGTGCCGCCCTCGAGGTAGAAGTCGTGGTCCTCGTTCGGCGTATAAGCAAACCGCGCCGTCAGGTCGTGCTCGCGGGCGCCGGTGATGCCGGACAGGAACGTGTCCTCGCCGCGCTTCAGCCCGCGCCCCCAGATCTGCATGCCGAGCGTATCCTTCAGGATCGGGCCGTTGGCATAGAACGACAGCTGGCCGGAATTGCCGTAGCGCGAATGCTGCTGCATCGTCGCATCCGTGGTGATCGAGCCGTTCCAGGTGTCGGAGACCTTGCGGGTGATGATGTTGATGACACCGCCCATGGCATCGGAACCATAGAGCGACGACATGGGCCCGCGCACGATTTCGATGCGCTCGATCGCGGCCGCCGGCGGCACGAAGCTTTGTTCGAAGCCGGAGTTGCCGTTGGTGCGGGCGTCGCGCGTGCTCTGACGCTTACCGTCGACGAGGATCAGCGTGTAGGACCCCGGCAGGCCGCGAATGAAGATATCGCGCTCATTGGCAACGCCGGTCACCGCAACGCCCTGAGCATCGCGCAGCGCATCGGTCAGGTCGCGGAACGAGCCTTTTTCCAGCTCCTCGCCGGTGACCACGGTGATGCTCGCCGGGGCATCCTTGACGTTCTGCTCGAAGCCCGTCGCGGTGACGACGATCTGTTCGAGCTCCGTGTCTTTCCCCTTGTCCTTGGCTTTCTGCGCCTGCGCTTCCATCGGCACCGTCAGCGCCGTGCCGGCAAGGCAGGCGTAGACAAAGCGCCGACGACGACCCGACGACCGTTGAGCGGACTTGCTCCAAACCGGTAACGCGAATGTGTGTAGCTCGATGCCTTTTTCGACCAGGCCGCGTGCCTCAATGCTCATCTTTGTCCCCACAAATAACTTGAGTATTATGGTCCACTTAGTTATTGGCGACACGGGTGACAACGACGCTGTTTTAGAACGCTTCTAAATTTGAACGGGAGCAAAACACCGGCTTCGAATATGCCCGACTCATGTTTGAGGGAACGACAGCGATGAAGGCTCAAGCGCAGGCGTCTTTAGCCTCGCACGAACGGCAGACCGATATGAGCAGGCTACGCCTGCTACTGGCGCTCGATGCGCTGTTGCGGGAAAACAGCGTCAGCCGTGCCGCCGCTGGCGTCGGATTGCAGCCCTCCGCAATGAGCCGGCTGCTGTCCCAGTTGCGCGAAGAGTATGGCGATCCGCTTTTCCTGCGCACAGGACACGGGCTGCGACCAACGCCTTTTGCTGAAACGCTGAGACTGCGGGTGCGCGCCCTTGCCGCAGAGACGGAGGCGCTTTTCGAACGAGCAGGCCCGGCCACAGCGGCCAGCCCTGAGGTGCATAGCGGCTGGGAGGGGGCAGGGCTGATCGCAGCGCCGCCGCTCTCAGTTCGACCAAGCCTAATGCTGGACGGCGAGCCGACACCCGAAGCCTTTGCCGCCAAGCTGGCGCGGATCGGCGACGATGCTGCCCCGCAACGCCGCCTCGCCCGCAGCATCGCGATCATCGGCACCGGTGCCGGCCGCAGCCGTCCGCTGAGCGAAGCGGAAGCGGAAGATGCCTTGGCAATCATCCTTGCCGGAGAGGCGGATCCTGTTCAGGTCGGCGCCCTGATGGCGGCGCTGCAATATCGCGGCGCGACCGCCGTCGAGATCGCCGGCTTCGTCAGGGCGATCCGCCGCCATGTCGGCGCGGTTTCGGCCGGCAAAGGCACGGCTGACCTCGACTGGCCGTGTTACCTCTCGCCGAAGCTGAAGACCGCACCGTGGTTCCTGCACGCAGCAAGGCTGGTGGCAAGAGCCGGCTACCGCGTCATGCTGCACGGCCATTATGGTCAGGAGGGCGCAGAGCGCGGCAAACTCGAAATCGCCGCCACCCGCGCCGGCATAGCCGTTTGCTCCTCGCTCGATGAGGCCAACATGGCGCTGGAAGAAACCGGGATCGCCTATCTTCCGCTACCGGCGCTTTCACCGCAGATCTACCGCCTGCTCGGCCTCTATGGGCTGATGGAAATGCGCATCCCGCTTGGTTCCGCCGTGCACCTCACCAACCCCACAGGCGCGCGCACGAGCCTGCTTGGGGTTGCCAATTCCGCAGCCCGAACCCTGAGCCGCGACATTGCGCTTTTGCTCGACGTGAAGGAGCTGACGATCCTCGGCAATACGCGTGACCATGCGGAGTTTACGCCCTATCGCCAGACACCATTGTTTCGCCTGGTCGGGGGCGAGGCCGCCGATCTCTTCATTCCGGCCCTGCCGACGCCACCGGCGGAAGCGCGCACTGGCCTCAGCACCCGCGAATACTGGGAAGCGGTCTGGACGGGAGCGGCCCGCGACGAACGCGCCGAGACGACGATCGTCACCACGGCAGCGGCAGCCCTTCTCAGCCTCGGCAATGCCGCGGACTTCGAAGCAGCCTGCGAGACAGCGCGGGCGCTTTGGGCGGGCCGATCGCGCCAAATGGCGCGATAAACCCGCCGCCGCGCCTCAGGCCGCCAGGCCCTTCTTGGCGAGCATCGCATCCGGGCTCGGCAGCTTGCCGCGGAACCGCTTGTAGGCGTCTTCCGGATCGATCGAGCCGCCGACCGAATAGACGTAGTCCTTGAGTTTTTTGGCCATGCCGGGGTCGAAGGGATTGCCAGTTTCTTCGAAGGCGGCAAACGCATCCGCATCCAGGACTTCTGACCACATGTAGGAGTAATAGCCGGCAGAATAGCCGTCACCGGAGAACACATGCAGAAAATGCGGGCTGCGGTGGCGCATGACGATCGACCGGGGCATGCCGATCTTGTCGAGCGTCGCCGCCTCGAGCGCCATCGGCTCGCTCTGCGTTTCCGCCGTGTGATAGGCCATGTCGACCAGGGCGGACGAGGTGAACTCGACCGTCGCGAAACCGGAGTTGAACGTACGTGCGGCAAGCACCTTGTCGAGCAGCGCCTCCGGCATCGGCTCGCCCGTCTGGTAATGCACCGCATAGCGCTTGAGGATATCGGGCACCGTCAGCCAATGTTCGTAGAGCTGCGACGGCAGTTCGACGAAATCGCGCGAGACGCCCGTGCCGGACACCGAGGGGTAGGTGACGTTGGATAGCATGCCATGCAAAGCATGCCCGAATTCGTGGAAGAGGGTGCGCGCGTCGTCGAGCGACAGCAGTGCGGGCTTGCCCTCGGCGGGCTTGGCGAAGTTGCAGACGTTGTAGATGATTGGCAGCTCGCCGACGGCACCGTTCTTGAGGGTCAACTTGTGCTGCGACTGGAACGAGCTCATCCAGGCGCCGGACCGCTTCGACGACCGTGCGAAATAGTCACCGAGGAACAGCGCCACCAGCTTTCCGCCGGCATCGCGGATCTCGAAAACGCGCACGTCAGGATGATAGCCGGCAATGCCCTTCTTCTCGGTCGCAGTGATACCGAACAGCCGTTGGGCTACATCGAAGCAGGCGTCGATGATCTTTTCGAGCTGCAGATAGGGCTTCAGTTCGCCTTCCGAGAAGTTGAATTTTTCGGCGCGCAGCTTTTCGGCATAGTGGCGCCAGTCCCACGGCATGACGTCATGATTGCGCCCTTCGGCGGCAACCAGCTTGGCAAGATCGGCCTCTTCCTCGCGGGCGCGGGCAACCGCCTTTTCCCAGACCTGCATCAACAGGCCGTTCACGGCTGAAGGTGTCTTGGCCATGGTGTTGTCGAGCTTCAGCGCCGCGTAGTTGTCGTAACCGAGCAGCTTGGCCTTCTCGGCCCTGAGCGCCAGGGTTTCCCCGATGAGGCCACGATTGTCGGTCTCGCCGCCATTTTCGCCGCGGGCGATCCAGGCGCGGAACGCCTGTTCGCGAAGCTCGCGATTGTCGGAAAAGGTCAGGAACGGTTCGATGATCGAGCGCGACAGCGTCACCGCATATTTGCCCTTTTCGCCACGGTCAGCGGCGGCGGCGGCCATCGCGTCGCGCAGGAAATCGGGAACGCCGGCTAGGTCCTCGTCGCTCTGAAGCAAGAGCGCCCAGCTCTTCTCATCGGCGAGCACGTTTTGGCCGAACTTGGCACCGAGGCCAGCGAGCGTCTCGTTGATCGCAGCCAACCGCTCCTGCTCGTCCTTGCCGAGCTTCGCGCCGGATTTGACGAAACCCTTCCAGTGCCGCTCCAGCACTCGCGTCGCCTCCAGATCGAGACCGAGGCCTTCGCGGTTTTCCCAGAGCGTGTCGATCCGCTTGAACAGCGCGGCATTCATGCCGATCTTGGAGTAATGCCGCGACATTTTCGGCGCGATGTCACGCTCCAACGCCTGGATGGTTTCGTTCGTGTCGGCACCGGCCTTGTTCCAGAAGATCGAGGAGATGCGCGACAGCTCGTCCCCGGCAATCTCGAGCGCGATCACGGTGTTGTCGAAGGTCGGCGCCTCAGGATTTCCCGCAATTTCGTCGATCTCAACCTCATGCGCCTTGAAGGCCGCCTCGAAGGCCGGCGCAAAATCCGTGTCCTTCACCAGATCGAAGCGAGGCAGGCCCTCATGCCCGGTCCAGGTCGTCAGGGCAGGATTGAGCGGGGTGCTGGCGGTCATGAAGGATCCTTTCGCATGCGGATGCCGGCCCAAGGCCGGGGAGGGAAGCGCCCGGAAGCCGCAGGGCATCTCGGGCGGAAGAGCTTGAGGTGGTCGCGGACGTCCCTGTCGTCAAGGCTTGGGCGTCAAGGCATTGACGTCAAGGCTTGCGCAAACCGAGAAGACCGGGGGCGGCATGCCACACGGCCTGGACGGCAAAACCGATGAACAGCAGGCCCGATAGCCGGACGATCGCCAGCTCATGGCGCCGATAGAAGCGCCGCACCACCGAAGCGCCGATGATGACGATCAGGATCAGGTCGGCGACAAGAAAGCCGATGAGCGAGACGCCGAGCAGCATCGGCAGCGCGTCGAACTCCAGTGCGTTGGCGGAGCCGGCGAGCAAGGCAGTGAAGGTGGCGAGCGCCACCGGATAGCCCTTGGGATTGGTCAGGCCGAAGATCAGCCCGCGCCGCAGCGGCTTCTCCACCGTGATCAGCGCCCTGTTGTCGCCTTTCGGCCGGGCACGCAGGGCGGTCCAGCCGATCCAGCCGAGATAAAGGCCGCAGAAGAGACCGAGAATATCGAAGACCGTCGTGCCGACGGAACGGGCGCCGATGATCGCAACCAGCGCCAGCGCCGACCAGAGGATATCGCCGGCGAGATGGCCCCCCATGAACAGCGCGCCTGCCTTGCGGCCCTGGCCGGCGCCGATGCCGAGCAAGGCGAGAAAGGCTGGCCCGGGAATGAGCGTATAGGAAAGGGCGGCGAGAAAGGCACCGATCAGCAGCGTCTCGGACATGGCAAGTCCCCGGTTGTTTCACCGGCCATTCGATCCCCCGCCAGCGATTCCGTCAAGCGGAAAGGCAAGGCGTTGGCGAATGTCGAAACGAAAATGCGCTTCGACCGCAGAGTGGTCGCGCGAAGAAACAATGTTAGCGATGGAGCGCATCGTTCCGGCGATTGCCGAAGATGAGGGCATTGATGCTGGCGCCGAGAAGCGCGGTGATCTCACGAGTGAAAGTGCGCATGGTCCGGGTCCTTCCGGGTGTTCGGGCGTTGGCGGCTTCAGGCCGCGGATGTGAGAATTCCATCCTTTCGGGTTGCGCGCTGTTTCTCCGGGAACGGGCGTCGGATCGGGACGGTGACGCACAATTCTTTCGTTACGATCATTTCCCTCGATACGAAGTTGCGCTAAGACGCGCGCGAGTTTTCCCCGCGAGAAGGACTTTCCATGACAGTGCGCAATCTCTTCCTTCTGCCCGGCGACGGCATCGGCCCGGAAGCCATGGCGGAAGTCCGCAAAATCATTGCCTACATGAACGCCGAGCTCGGCGCCGGCTTCGTCACGGACGAAGGCCTTGTGGGCGGCTCGGCCTATGATGCCCATGGCCAGGCGATTTCGGAAGGGGACATGGCAAAGGCGCTTGCCGCCGACGCCGTGCTGTTCGGCGCCGTCGGCGGTCCGAAGTGGGATGCCGTCCCCTACGAAGTCCGTCCGGAAGCCGGCCTTCTGCGCCTGCGCAAGGACCTGCAGCTCTTCGCAAACCTGCGTCCGGCCATCTGCTACCCCGCTCTTTCCGCCGCATCGTCGCTGAAGCCGGAACTGGTCGAGGGCCTCGACATCCTGATCGTGCGCGAGCTAACCGGCGGCGTCTATTTCGGCGAGCCGAAAGAAATCATCGATCTCGGCAACGGCCAGAAGCGTGGCATCGACACCCAGGTCTACGATACCTACGAGATCGAGCGCATCGCCGGTGTTGCCTTCGAACTGGCGCGCACCCGCAACAACCGCGTCTGCTCGATGGAAAAGCGCAACGTCATGAAGTCGGGCGTGTTGTGGAACCAGGTGGTGACCGAGACGCATAAGGCGAAGTATTCCGACGTTCAGCTCGAGCACATGCTGGCGGATGCCGGCGGCATGCAGCTGGTGCGCCAGCCCAAGCAGTTCGACGTCATCGTCACCGACAATCTCTTCGGCGACATGCTCTCGGACGTGGCGGCGATGCTGACCGGTTCGCTCGGCATGCTGCCTTCGGCCTCGCTCGGTGCACCGGATGCGGTGACCGGCAAGCGCAAGGCGCTTTATGAGCCGGTACACGGCTCGGCGCCCGACATTGCCGGCAAGGGCATCGCCAACCCGATCGCCATGATCGCGTCCTTTGCCATGTGCCTGCGCTATTCCTTCAACCTTACGAAGGAAGCCGACAACCTGGAAAAGGCGATCGCCACCGTGCTCGACAAGGGCATCCGCACCGGCGACATCATGGCCGAAGGCGCACGCCAGGTCGGAACGGTCGAGATGGGCGAAGCCATCCTTACGGAGTTCAAGGCACTGTCGGCCTGACCTGCGAAGAGCGCGCGCCCGGCGGGCGGCGCATTTTTTAAGGCACCTCCGGAGCGATCCGGAGGTGTTTTGCGTTCGGCGGTCTTGAATTTGGCGGCCGAACCGACACATGCAGGCAAATCCGCCGCGAGCCATGGGTGGGAAGAAGGACCGCGCCACATTTGCGCATGCAGACCGTTTGGGAAGGCAATGATGAATCGACCGCTCGCATCAACCGGATGGATCCTCGTGACGACGCTGATCCTCGTGCTTGCTTTCATCCCGCTCGATCCGTTTCTCTCGACGCGGGCGCAGGCCCTGCCTGAGAGCGTCGTCGCCTTCAACCGCCTGATCACCGACTTCGGCACGTTCGGCTGGATGATCTACCTCTCCGGCCTGGTGCTTGCAGTCGCCTTCATTCTGCGGCGTGCGGTTCGCAAGGCACCGCTTCAACGCAGGGCCCGCACCGTGCGCAACCTTGCCGCCTATTTCTTCCTGACGATCGGCACCGCCAGCGTGCTGGTGCATGCGCTGAAGTTCCTGATCGGGCGGGCAAGGCCGGAGCTTCTGGTCGATCTCGGCGCCTATAGCCTGACGCCTTTTACCGGCGACAATCTGTTCGAGAGCTTTCCATCGGGCCATTCGACGGCAGCCGGCGCCTTTTTTGGCGTCTTTGCCATGCTGCTGCCGAGACTTCGGCCGTTCTTTTTCGCTCTAGCGCTGGTGATTGGCGTTTCACGCGTCGTCGTCGGCGCGCACTATCCGAGCGACGTTGCCGCCGGGCTGTTGCTCGGCCTCTGGACGTCGCTGATGGTGGCGTTTCTCTTTGCCAAACGCGGCTGGCTTTTCCACGCCGACGAAGGCGGCTGGCCCATCCCCAAACGCTCGGGCTCCCGCTCATAAAAAAAGCCGGCGCGGAAGACCGCGCCGGAGTCAGGAGAGCCGTGATGCCTCTCGGGGAAGTCTTCGGAGCGGTTCCGGCTCAGACCTGAGTCTCAGAAACGCTCCGTCTCTTGCTTGTCACGCATTTCCTGGCGAAGGACCGCTTCGCCCTTTTTCTGGAAATGCTTCAGTCCATCGCGTGAATGTCGCGATCCTTGGTTTCCGGCAGGAACAGCATGCCGATAACAAAGGTGATGCCCGCAAAGATGATCGGGTACCAGAGACCGTAGTAGATATCGCCCTGGGCCGCGCTCATTGCGAAGGCCGTCGCCGGCAGCAGACCGCCGAACCAGCCGTTGCCGATATGGTAGGGCAGGGACATGCCGGTGTAGCGGATGCGGGTCGGGAACATCTCGACGAGCAGGGCGGCGATCGGGCCATAGACCATCGTCACGTAGATGACGAGAACGGTCAGGACCGCGACGATCTTCGTCCAGTTGACGTTGGCGGGATCTGCCACCATCGCAAAGGTACCGCCGCCGGCAATCGTGTAGACGGCCATCTCGGTAGCGGTGCCGACTTCGTCCTTCGTCAACAGCTTGTCGGTGACGAGCTTGTCGGCCGGAACCACGGTCTTTTCGCCACCGCGAACGGCAGCAGCATCGAGAGCCAGTTCCGGGTTGGCGGCAACGAAGCCGTCCAGCTTGGATTCCGGAACCTTTGCCGCACCACGAACCAGCGGGTAGCCGGCATCGTGAAGCGCCATGTTGGTCTGCTTTTCGAAGGCGCCGTTGGCAGCCTTGGCACCATCGCCTGCGGCAACGGCGTCGTAGCTGTTGATCGTCGTTTCGCCTATCTTGACCGTTGCCGGCGTACCGGCAGCTGCCGTCGTGACCACGTCATAGGGCACGGAGTTCTTGGTGAGGAACGCGGTTGCGATGTCGCACGAGGTCGTGAACTTCGCCGTGCCGGTCGGGTTGAACTGGAACTTGCAGTCGCCAGGCGCGGCGGTCACGGTCGCCCGTACCGTTGCCTGGGCCTCTGCGAGTGCCGGGTTGCCGGCCCAGGTCAGCGCCTTGAACAGCGGGAAGTAAGTCAGCATGGCAAGCAGCAGGCCGGCCATGATGATCGGCTTGCGGCCGATCTTGTCGGAGAGCCAGCCGAAGAACACGAAGAAGCCGGTACCGAGCAGCAGCGAAATAGCGACCATGATGTTGGCCGATTGACCGTCCACCTTGAGCACGCCCGTCAGGAAGAACAGGGCGTAGAACTGGCCGGAGTACCAGACAACCGCCTGGCCGACCACGGCGCCGAACAGAGCCAGAAGCGCGATCTTGGCGTTCTTCCACTGGCCGAAGGCTTCCTTCAGCGGAGCCTTTGAACCCTTGCCCTCTTCCTTCATCTTCTTGAAGGCCGGGGATTCGTTCATCTTCAGGCGGATCCAGACGGAAATGCCGAGAAGCACGCACGACAGCAGGAACGGAATGCGCCAGCCCCAGGCGGCAAAGGCTTCCTTGCCGAGAGCGAACTGCACGAGCAGGATCACCACCAGCGACAGGAACAGACCGAGCGTCGCCGTGGTCTGGATCCAGGAGGTGAAGTAGCCGCGACGCCCGTGCGGCGCGTGCTCGGCCACGTAGGTGGCAGCACCGCCATACTCACCGCCGAGCGCCAGGCCCTGCAGCATGCGCAGGACGATGAGCAGGATCGGTGCAGCGATGCCGATCTGGGCAGCGCCGGGCAGGATGCCGACCAGGAAGGTCGACAGACCCATGATCAGGATCGTCACGAGAAAGGTGTATTTGCGGCCGACGAGGTCACCGAGGCGACCGAAGACCAGAGCGCCGAACGGGCGAACCAGGAAGCCCGCGGCAAACGCCAGAAGCGCGAAGATGTTTCGCGTCGTTTCCGGATAGGAACTGAAGAAGGTCGCGCCGATGTAAACGGCAAGCGAACCGTAGAGATAGAAATCGTACCATTCGAACACGGTACCAAGCGACGAGGCGAAGATGACCTTCTTCTCCTCGCCGGTCATCGGACGCGTCTTTGCGTCGTCCGCAGTCGCGACATTTGCCATTTTGTTTATCCTCCACTCCAAAACAGCCCATTGGAGCGCCCATTGGCTGGCTCGAACATTCCTCCCAAGAACGTCCGAACGTGGTGCGCCTGATCACAGGATGTCAGAAAAGAAGGGCCGCAGGCAGGGATGCTTTGGGCTTATGACTTTCGTCTAAGAAATCCCGGGTTTTCAGGAGCGCAGCGCTGCCGCGGGCGGTTGCCGGTAGGCGAGCATCGCCGGCAGCACCGCGAGGACGGCTGCGAAAGCGAGAATGACCGAGACAAGAAATCCATCGCCGGCCGCGAACATGACGGGCATGGCAACGCCGCTTTCGGCAGAAAGATATCCGGCTATGAATTTCGCGGCACCGAAGCCGAGCGAAAAACCGAGAAGCACGCC
This sequence comes from Ensifer sp. GW821-FHT05G01, assembly GCF_059419585.1. NCBI lineage: Bacteria > Pseudomonadati > Pseudomonadota > Alphaproteobacteria > Hyphomicrobiales > Rhizobiaceae > Ensifer > Ensifer sp. GW821-FHT05G01. The sequence goes on from NZ_JBWKSC010000005.1 coordinate 346,188, forward strand.
GGATGCTGTCAGCGCAAACAACTCGCTCCAGACGATGACGAACACCGCCCGGCGCGGCGCGCCGAAAGCGCGCAGCGCCCCGATCTGCCGCCGGCGCTGGCCGACATGCAGGACTGTCACGAGCAGGATCGCGGCGGCAACCAGAACCTGGGCGCCCGTCGTCACCCCGACGAGCACCTTCTTAGCGTCGCCGAGCGTGGCATAGAGATTGGTCAGCACTTCGCCCGGAAAGACCGCCAGCGTCGCGTTGTCGCGATAATCCTGGCGAAGCTTGTAGGCGTCGGCGATCGATTTGGGTTTGACGAGGATCGCCGGCAGGCCGGGCGTGACCTTGCTCCAGTCCTCATCGAGCGCCGCGTCCGCCTCTATAGGCTGATGAGCCGCTTCGCCACCGGACGCGTGTTCGTCATGGGCGTGGTCGTGATGTGCGTCAGCCTCGTCGTGTTCGGCTTCCATTCCATGAAGCGCCCAGACGGCCTGCATCGGCACGAGAATGGCGCGGTCCCAGGCGGTTCCCGTGGGCTTGAGGCGCCCGACGATGCGGTAGGAAAGCTCGGTGTGGGCGTGGCCGCCAAGCTCGGCAAGCCCATGGGTCGGCTTGACCGCATAGTCGATCGGCAGATCGACGGCAGCGCCGACAACAGCCTCGCCGGCGACGGCGAAGACACGTCCTTCGGCAAGCGCTTCGAGGTCGCGCACCAGCCCGGAGGAAGTGCCGACCACCGCATAGCCGCCAAAACTGTCGCCGAACCCGACCGGCGCTGCGGAGGCAACGCGCGGGTCGGCGAGAAGGCGCGGCAGGACCGTGCCATCCATCAGAGGCAGTGGCGAGGGCTGCAGGAAGATCGACGACAGCACGAGCTGCGTCTCGCTGCCGGGGGCACCAATCACAAGGTCAAACTTGTCGGCAGCACGGGCGCTGCCGAGCCGAAGCGCCCGCTCCTGCAAGGTGACGGCAACACCGAGCGCCGTTGCCAGCGCCACCAACAGGACGACGACGAGCGAACCTGCCCACAGACGCCGCAGATCCGCAAGGATAAAGCCGATCATGCCGCACGCTCCCCGATCACGCCGTCTTCGACGATGCGCCCGGCGACAAGCCGGATGCGGCGGTCCAGACGTCGGGTAAGGGCCGGGTCGTGCGTCGCGACAACAAGCGTGCAGCCGCTTGCACGGGAAAGCTCGATCAGCAGGTCGCCAACGGCATCGCCGGCATCGCTGTCGAGACTGGCAGTCGGCTCGTCGGCTATGACCACACCGGGCCGGCGCAGAAGAGCCCGGGCAATCGCCACCCGCTGCATCTCGCCGCGCGACATGGTCTCGATCATCTGTGTCGGCCGGGCGAGCCCGACGCGCAGCAGCAGATCCTGCGCACGGGCACGGATATCACGGGCCATCGCGCCGGAAAGCCGTGCAGGCAGCAGAACGTTCTCGAACGCGCTCAAACCCGGAAAAAGATGAAAATTCTGCAGGACGAGGCCGATATTGGCACCGCGCCAGCGATCACGGCCGCCTTCGGAAAGCGTGCAGATATCGACGTCGCCCCAGAGGATGCGACCCTGTCCGACCCGCTCCAGGCCGGTCAGGATGCTGATCAGCGTACTCTTGCCGGATCCGGACGCACCGGTGAGCGCCACGCGGCTGCCGGCTGGAATGCTCAAGCTATCGATCGCAAGGGCCGGCGCGGCCAGCCCGGGAAAGCGCATATCGATCCCTTGAAGCTGAAGACCAAGCATACGGCTAGACCGTATAGAATTCGGAGGAGCGCAGGCGCAGCAGGCTGACGAAGCCGGTCTCCGGGTCGGTCCAGGAGCCGACCTCCAGTGTCCCGCGCACCTCGATCGTCTGGCCGGGCGGCACGAACGTCTGCTTCTCGCCGAGGTAGACGACGACGATGTTGTCGGGCCAGTCGGAATCCGACGAACAAAACGGGCAAAGCGCCATCGGAATTTCCGTCAGCACGAAGAACGCCGCCTCGGCTTTGAGCGGCGGCGCCATGAAGCCGCGCATGCGCACCTCCTGGCCGGCAAGGCTTTTGACCTTCTGCGAGAATTCGAGACCAAGCACGCTGACCTTGCCATAGAGCTCGTCGAAGGTGAGGCTGGCGGCCGCCCGGGCAACGCGCCCGTCGCTCGCAACGGCCGCGCCGGCGATCAGGCCAAGCATAGTGCGACGACTCAAGGAAATGGGGTTCGCGAGGGGCATCGTCTTATCGCCATTTGATGTCGCGGCAACGCATGAACATGGGGCCGGAACAAAGCGTCAGCACAAAACCTTCTCCCCGTTGCCGGGGGGAAGGTAGGTCGTTGACCGATCAGTTGGTCTGCTTCACGCCAAGCGCAAGTGCGTCGACGAGAACGCGATAGACGTCGCTCTGCTCCATGTAACCCCTGAAGCCCTCGCTACCAGGGCCTTCCGACTGCAGAACCACGTCATCGACCGTGTGCTGGCCGGTGCTTTCGTCCTTCGGCAGGATGCCGACACGCAAGACGGCGCCGGGCATGTCCTTGTAGGCTTCGTTGGCGACATACTCGTCCTTGTCGTTCTTCACCGCTGGCTCGAACGGGCCATCCAGCTTGGGGCTGAAGGTTTCGTAGTAGTCGGGGAAGTTGGAGACGAACACGGCCAGGCGCCGGCTGGCATCGATCTTGTCGGGGAAGCCGTCCTTGTTTTCGTCGGTGTAGTTCGGGAAGCCGGCCGAGGAACCCGTCTTGACCTTGTCGCGACCTTCCTTGCCCTCGACGGTGTCGTCGATAATGCCGAGCAGCGAGACGCCGTGGGTATGGTCGCCGGTCACGACGATGAGCGTATCCGGGTTGTTCTTGGCAAATTCGCGAGCAACGCCGATCGCCTGGTCGAACTCGATGGTCTCGACGACGGCGCGCTCCATGTCGAGCGGATGGCTCATCTTGTCGATCGAGGCGCCCTCGACCATCAAGAAGAAGCCGTTTTCGTTCTTCGACAGCCGGTCGAGCGCCGTCTTCGTCATCTCGACGAGGCCCGGTTGGCCCGGGAATTTTTCGGCCGTGCCCTTTTTCAGGAACTCGCGGTCGAGCGTCACGTCCATGTTGCCGGTGTGGAACAGGCCGAGAAGCTTGCCGTCAGCGGGCGCATTGGCAAGTTCGGTCTTGTCGGTGGCAAGCGCGTAACCAGCGTCCTGGAACAGCTTGATGTAGTCCTGGTTGTCCTTGCGCTTGGAACCTGGCGTTTCCTTACCAAGGAAATAGGCCGAGCCACCGCCGAGGATCACCTCCGGCTTGACGTCGTAGATCATGCCGACGATTTCGGCCTTGTCATTGCGATTGCGGGTGTGGGAGACGACGGCGGCAGGCGTCGCATCCTCGATTTCCGAGGTGGTGACGAGGCCGATCGACTTTTGCGTCTGGCGACGCAGCGCCTCGGCGATCGTTTCGACCCGCGGATCGTCCAGGCTGTCGGGCGTGCGGTCGCCGTAGACGCCGACGGCGTTGATCACGGTCTTGTGGCCGGTCATGTAGGCCGACATGGTGTTGGCGCTATCGGTGTCGATCGAGTTGGTAGCCGACGTGCCGATGAACGCCATGCGCTCAAGATCGTCCATGTTGAGGCGGCCATTGGCCTTCCCCTCGGTCATGCCCTTCGACATGATGCGGGCGGCGGTGCGATGGGCGACCGAAAGGCCGTCGCCAAGCAGGAAGATGATGTTCTTGGCCTTCGGCTGTTCAGCGGTGGCAAAGACGTCCCAGGTCACGGTCTTCGTCTGTTCGCCGGCCGTTACCTCGACCTTGTAGCTGCCCGGCGCGCCGATGACGGCATTGCGCAAGAGCAGAGCCGAACCGAGTTCCTTGTCTTCCTTGCCCTTTTCCATCGCGACATAGGCGGCCTCAGCGCCGAGCGCTGCCTTGTAATCCTGGCCGTTGACGGTCACCTTGATGTCTTCCGCCTTGACGGCACCCTTGAGCTCGACCTTGAAATCGAACGGCGAGCCGGCGAGAATCGTCGCACGATCAATCGGATAGACGTCTGCGGCCTGGGCCGCATGGGCCAGAACCGTTGTGGCGAAGAGGGTGACAAGAAGCGTGCGCATGGCGATCGTCCCTTTGAGGTGTCGGATGCCGCGGTCCTAACGCCCGGCCATGACAGCGACGTGACATAACGATCACGTTTGCGGGCGCCCAAGCATCGTACGCTTGACTCGCCGATAGAAACAATTATTAGGAGCCTCGGAAAGGAAGGCATTCCATGCTTCGCCGCGAACATAACTTCGCTGACAGCAGCATCCTGGCAGAAATCGCCGGGCTGGATATGCGTTTCCCAGCTTCCTTCAAAACAACGGCCAAAACGACGACGAAAACCGTCTGACGTCTCTGGCCCTCCGCTCTCTCCCCGGTTTGGCCGGGGACAGGAACCCTCGCGGCGGATCGCGCGGTTTCCCCCTCCACCCGACGAGGAGAGACAGAAAAGAGAGCTTAGATCATGGGTTTCAAGATTGCAGTCGCAGGCGCTACCGGCAATGTCGGCCGGGAGATGCTGAACATCCTTTCGGAGCGCGGCTTTCCCGCCGATGAGGTGGTCGCCCTTGCTTCCGCCCGTTCCCAGGGCACGGAAGTTTCCTTCGGCGACAAGACGCTCAAGGTCAAGAACCTCGAAAACTACGACTTCTCCGACACCGATATCTGCCTGATGTCGGCCGGCGGCGCGGTTTCGCTGAAGTATTCGCCGAAGATCGGCCAGCAGGGTTGCGTCGTCATCGACAACTCCTCGGCCTGGCGCTACGATTCTGAAGTGCCGCTGATCGTGCCGGAAGTGAACCCGGACGCGATCTCGCTCTTCACCAAGAAGAACATCATTGCCAACCCGAATTGCTCGACCGCCCAGCTCGTCGTCGCGCTGAAGCCGCTGCACGACCATGCCAAGATCAAGCGCGTCGTCGTCTCGACCTACCAGTCGGTTTCCGGCGCCGGCAAGGACGGCATGGACGAACTCTTCAACCAGACCCGGGCGGTCTTCGTTGCCGACCCGATCGAATCGAAGAAGTTCACCAAGCGCATCGCCTTCAACGTCATTCCGCACATCGACGTCTTCATGGAAGACGGCTACACCAAGGAAGAGTGGAAGGTTCTGGCCGAGACCAAGAAGATGCTCGATCCGAAGATCAAGGTCACCTGCACGGCCGTGCGCGTTCCTGTCTTCATCGGCCATTCGGAATCGGTCAACATCGAGTTCGAAAACGAGATCACTGCTGACGAAGCGCGCGATATCCTGCGCGAAGCGCCGGGTTGCCTTGTTGTCGACAAGCACGAAAACGGCGGCTACGTCACGCCTTACGAGTGCGCCGGCGAAGACGCGACCTACATCTCGCGCATCCGCGAAGACGCAACCGTCGAGAACGGCCTCAACATCTGGGTCGTTTCCGACAACCTGCGCAAGGGTGCAGCACTTAACGCGATCCAAATCGCCGAGCTGCTCATCAACCGCGGCCTGATCCGCGCCAAGAAGCAGGCCGCCTGAACAAACAGACGGTAAGACACAAATAAGAACCCCGCCTGGCCCGTTATCGGCCTGCGGGGTTTGCTGTTTCACGTATCCGTGTGAAGATTTGATCGGATTCACGTGAAACCGTTAGGTATTTTCCGCCATTGAGGGGCGGGTGACAGAGCCGGCGAAGGCTGGCATCTTTGTAACGGCAACCAGATTCGGGCAATCACGGGGTTTTTCATGCACACGGCAAAGTGCGTAGCGATTGGGCTTGCGGCCCTGATTTCAACGGCGGTGCTTCCAGCGACCGCTTCCGCGGCACAGTGCGGCAACGACGGCAGCGGCTTTGCCGCCTGGATGACGCAGTTCAAGCAGGAAGCCGCCGGCAACGGCATCAGCCCTGCGGTTCTGAACAAGGCACTCTCGAACGTCTCCTACAACAAGGCGACGATCCGCGCCGACCGTGGCCAGAAGAGCTTCAAGCTTTCGCTCAGCCAGTTCATGCAGAAGCGTGGCGGCCAGACGATCATTTCGCGCGGCAAGAAGATGAAGGCCCAGAATGGGGCGCTCTTCAACAGCATCGAGCAGCGCTATGGCGTGCCGGCGGGCCCGCTGATTGCCATCTGGGGCATGGAAACCGGCTTCGGCGGCTTCATGGGCAAGGAGCACACGCTCTCTGCCGTTTCGACGCTCGCCTATGACTGCCGCCGTTCCGACTACTTTACCAACCAGCTCTACGCGGCGCTCCAGCTCGTCCAGCGCGGGGACCTCAGCCCCGATGCCCGGGGTGCGGCCCATGGCGAAATCGGACAGACCCAGTTCCTTCCGGCAAACGTCTTGAAGTACGGCGTCGATGGCGACGGCAACGGTCATGTGGACATGGTTCGCTCGAAGGCCGACGCGCTGGCGTCGACCGCAAACTTCCTGCGTGGTCACGGCTGGCAGCCGGGCGCCGGATACCAGCAGGGACAGGCGAATTTCGCCGCGATCCAGGGCTGGAATGCGGCCAGCGTCTACCAGCAGGCCATCGCCATCATCGGCGCCGAAATCGACGGCGACTGACCGCGAGCATTACGAGATTTGCAGATTGGGGAGCCCGGTTCGAAAGGACCGGGCTTCTTTTTTCACTTTGATCACATGCCCGGGCGGGCAAAATCGCCGGTCTTCGGGTCCATCACCCAGAGCTCGCCGGTCGAAATGTCGAACCAGGCGCCGTGCAGGTTGAGCTTGCCCTTGGCTTCGAGGATCTGGACGCAGGGAAAGGTGCGCAGATTGGCGATCGAGTTGCGGATGGAGACGCGCTCCAGCGCCCGCTGCCGCTCGGCCTGGGTCATCACTTCGTTGCTCTGGATCTGCTCGGCCGAGGGCTTCAAGAGGTGCATCCAGCGGCCAATGAAATCGCCCGGCGACAAAGGCTCGGCGTCGAGATCGAGCGCCGCCTTGATGCCGCCACAGCGTCCATGGCCCATGACGACGATGTCGGTGACGCGCAGCGACTGCACGGCAAACTCAAGCGCCGCCGAGGTCGAGTGATAATGGCCGTCGGGCTCGTAGGGTGGCATCAGATTGGCGACGTTACGCACGACGAAGAGTTCGCCCGGGCCGCTGTCGAAGATCGTCTCGGGGGCTGCCCGGGAGTCACAACAGGCAATGACCATGGTCTTGGGCTTCTGCCCGCTGTCGGCCAATGTCTTGTAACGCTGCTGCTGTTCGCTGAAGCGGCCATTCATGAAATTATGATAGCCGTTCAGAAGGTGGTCCGGAAAACGCTGCATATCCATCGGTTACCCCGCTGTAGTCGAGAGTTCAATCCACCAAGCCATTCGACGGCAAACCGTGAACAGCTTCTTCTATTTCCGGCGCATCTGGCTCGGATGCAGCAGGCGCCGCATCTGCACCATGGCCATCGGCGTCGAGAGACTGGACGCGTCCTGTTCAAGCGTCAGTTCATCGGCACCGCGCTTGACCGTGCGCGCGATGATTTCAAACACGCTGGCTGTCGCCATCTGCAGCGCCCGCTCCTCCGAAAGCCCCTCCAGCAATCGCGCCAGGAACACCGCCGTCAACAAGTCGCCCGTCCCGTTCGGCGGGTTCTCGATCAGCCGATGTTCTGCAAGAAGCGCATGGTTGCCGGAGAGATAGAGGTTTCCCGTGCCGCCATTCATCATCGGGATCGCCGACGAGACCAGCATGCGCGATGGGCCGAGCCCGAGCGCTGCGTCGAGGATGGCTGCGTTGGTTTCGAGCGCCGCGCCGGCAAGCCAGGCCAGTTCGAAGCGGTTGGGTGTGGCAAGGCTTGCAAGCGGCAGCAGCCGGTCACGGATGGCCGTCGCCGTCGCTTCTGGCACGTAGAGGCCTTCGGCGTCGCCGATAACGGGGTCGCAGGCATAGACGAGATCTGGGTTGCGGGCGCGAAGCGCAGTCACCAGCCGGGCAACGCCATCAGCCTGTCCCGCCGAACCGAGATAGCCTGAGAGCACCGCCCGAACCTCGCCGGCCCAAGGCGCCTGCGCCAGATCGTCGATCACCGAGTGGAATTCGGCATCGGGGATGGTGATACGGGTCGAGCGGCCATGGCCGGGATGCCAGGGCAGAATGACGGTCGGCAGGGCCCATACGGGATGACCAAGCGTCTCAAGCGCGAAGACCACCGCCCGATTGCCGACGGTACCACGCACCACGTGACTGGAAATGACGATCACGGCACCAGGCAAGGAGGGCATTTCGGGCATCGGCCAGTCCAATCCTTCGATTTGACCTCTGATCACCGACTGTCACGGCCATGTCAACAGGCTATGGCAGACAGGTTCCGCACAAGCCGCTGGCGTTTTCGTGCTTTTTCATCGAAATTCGAGCAATTTTCGCCAATTTGCCTTCGATTTAAATGGATTTAAGCTGTTTTCACGTGAGATTCTCCGATTTTTGGCTCGTTTTTGCCGAAATCGTCATAAAAAGCGGTCGCCATTAGCCATGGTTCTGATAGGGTCTAGCCTATCATGAATGGGAGAAACTTCATGGGCGTGAAATACAATCCGAAGCGGGACAGACACATCGACGCAGCGAAGGCGGCCGCCATCAAACTGGGCACCGACGCGCTGGCGCCGGAGATCCTCTTCGGCGGGGCCAGCAACGACGACCTCGATCTCTATTCGGCGGACATGCTGGCACTGACGGCGGCCCATGCGAGAAGTGAACTCGCACGCTGGGACGGCGGAAAACCTCAGGTTTCTGTTGAAACGGTGCCCGGCGTCGCGCCTGGCGGCACCGAGGTTTCGATCATTGCCGTCACCGAACACAACATGCCGTTCCTCTACGATTCGGTCATGGGCGAGGTGACGAGCACGCACCGCGACATCCATCTCGCGATCCATCCCATTCTGGTCCAGGAGCCGGGCAAGCCCGTCAAGTTGTTCGATCCGGACGAACCGAGCGACCCGGCGCACCGCGTCAGCCATATCCAGATCCATCTGGACAAGTTGACGCCGGTCGAGGCGCAGTCGCTGAGCAACCGTATCCGCGACGTGCTCGAACAGGTTCATCAGGCCGTGCACGACTGGCCGGCGATGACGACGCTGCTCGATCAGGCGATGCAGGAACTTGAGGACTACAATGCCTCGCGCAAGAAGAGCGACCGCGACGAAGCGCTCGCCTTCCTCCGCTGGCTCCGGGACAATAACTTCACCTTCCTCGGCATGCGCGAGTACACCTATTCGGGCAAGGGCGGGAAGGCCTCGGTCGAGCGTGGCACGGGCAGGGGTCTCGGCATCCTTTCCAACCCCGATGTGCGCGTGCTGCGCCAGGGCAAGGACGCGGTTCTGACGACGCCGGAAATTCTGGCCTTCCTCGAAAGCCCGGATTTCCTGATCGTCACCAAAGCCAACGTGAAATCGGTGGTGCACCGCCGCGCCTATATGGACTACATTGGCGTCAAGCGTTTCGATGCCGACGGCAATGTCGCCGGCGAACTGCGCATCGTCGGCCTGTTCACCTCATCGGCCTATACCCGCCAGGCGGCCGAAATTCCGCTGCTGCGCCACAAGATCGAGAAGATCGTCGACCATTTCGGCTACGATCCGCAGAGCCACTCCGGCAAGATGCTGGACAACACGCTCGAATCCTACCCGCGTGACGATCTCTTCCAGATCGACGTCGGGCTGCTCGCCGCCTTCTGCGAACAGATCAACGAGCTCGGCGACCGTCCGCGCATCCGCGTTCTGCCACGCATCGACCATTTCGACCGTTTCGTTTCGGTCATCGTCTTCGTGCCGCGCGAACAATATGATTCCGACGTGCGCGAGAAGATCGGCGACTATCTGAAGACAGCCTATGACGGTCGCGTTTCGGCCTACTATCCGGCCTTCCCGGAAGGTGGCCTGGCGCGCGTCCATTTCATCATCGGCCGCACCAGCGGCAAGACCCCGCGCATCCCGCAGGCCAAGCTCGAAGAGGCCGTGCGCGGCATCGTCACGCGCTGGATCGATCGATTCGACCTGCTTGCCCGCAAGGACGGCATCGAACTCGATGTCGACGGCGCCTACCAGTCGTTCTTCACGCCGGCCGAAGCCTATGCGGACCTCGCTGACATCGCTGCCTGCAAGGCAGAGGATCCGATCCGGATCTCGTTTTACAACTACAACCGCCCGGTCAACCGACCGGATACGGCTGAGCTGAAGATCTTCCATGCCGGCGAGCCCGTATCGCTGTCGCGCCGCGTGCCACTGCTGGAAAACCTCGGCTTCCGTGTCATCAGCGAACAGACCTACGACCTCAACGTCGGCAAGCATGGCGAGGACAAGCACCGCGTCGTGCTGCACGACATGGAACTCGTCCATCGCGACGGGCTTGCGCTCAATCTCGACAAGTCGGGTGCAGCACTCGAGGAAGCCTTCCTCGCCGCCTGGAACGGCACGATCGAGGACGACAACTTCAACCGGCTGATCCTGCTTTCGGGTCTCAACGCCCGTGAAGTGACGGTACTGCGCGCCTATGCCCGCTACCTTCGCCAGGCCGGTATCACCTATTCTCAAGGGTATATCGCCGACACGCTGAACAAGTATCCCGGTATTGCCGCCGATATCTTCAAGCTGTTCGTCACCCGCATGGACCCGGCGCTCGAGGAAAAGCCACGGGCCAAGAAGTGCAACACGCTGATCGCCTCGATCGAAACCGCACTGTCGTCGGTCCCGAGCCTCGACGAGGACCGGATCCTGCGCCGTTATGTCAACGCCATCGAGGCGACGCTCAGGACCAACTACTTCCAGAAGAACGCCGATGGGAAGCCGCGTGCGGTGCTTGCCCTCAAGCTCGACCCCAAGCAGCTCGAGGGCCTGCCCGAGCCGCGGCCATTCCGCGAAATCTTCGTCTACGGCACCGAGGTCGAAGGCGTGCACCTGCGCTTCGGCAAGGTCGCCCGCGGCGGTCTTCGCTGGTCCGACCGGGCACAGGACTACCGCACCGAAGTGCTGGGCCTGGTGAAGGCACAGCAGGTCAAGAACGCCGTCATTGTGCCCGTCGGCGCCAAGGGTGGCTTCTATCCGAAGCAGCTGCCGGTCGGCGGCAACCGCGACGAAGTGTTCAAGGCCGGTACCGAAGCCTACAAGACCTTTATCCGGACCATGCTGTCGGTCACCGACAACATCGTCGGCCAGGATGTCGTGCCGCCAGTGGACACGCTGCGCCGCGACGGTGACGATCCCTATTTCGTCGTCGCCGCCGACAAAGGCACGGCGACCTTCTCCGACACGGCCAACGGTCTGGCGCAGGAAGCCGGCTTCTGGCTGGACGACGCGTTTGCTTCGGGCGGATCGGCCGGTTACGACCACAAGAAGATGGGCATCACCGCCCGCGGCGCCTGGGAAACCGTCAAGCGCCACTTCCGCGAGATGGACATCGACATCCAGACGACCCCCTTCACGGTTGCCGGCGTCGGCGACATGTCGGGCGACGTCTTCGGCAACGGCATGCTGCTGTCGGAAAAGATCCGACTGCTTGCAGCCTTCGACCACCGCGACATCTTCATTGATCCCAACCCGGATACGGACGTGTCCTTCTCCGAGCGCAAGCGCATGTTCGCCCTGCCGCGTTCGAGCTGGCAGGATTATGACCGCAAGACGCTGTCGGAAGGCGGCATGATCATTTCGCGTGCCGAAAAATCGGTGACGCTGACACCGGAAGCGATGGCGGCGATCGGCATCGACAAGCAGAAGGCGACGCCGTTCGAGATCATGAACGCGATCCTGAAGAGCCAGGTGGATCTCCTCTGGTTCGGCGGCATCGGCACCTATGTGCGTGGCAGCAACGAGACGGATGCCGAAGTCGGCGACCGCGCCAATGACGCGATCCGCGTGGCAGCCGAAGAGGTCCGTGCCCGCGTGATCGGCGAGGGCGCCAACCTCGGCGTCACCCAGAAGGGGCGCATCGGCTTCGGCCTCAATGGCGGTCGCTGCAACTCCGACGCCATCGACAACTCGGCGGGCGTCAACTCGTCCGACGTCGAGGTCAACATCAAGATCGCGCTGGCATCCGCCATGCGAGACGGTCGCCTGACCCGGCCGAAGCGCAACACGCTGCTGGCGTCGATGACCGAGGAAGTCGGCCATCTGGTGCTGCGCAACAACTACGAGCAGTCGCTGGCGATCTCTTTGACCGCCATGCAGGGTGCCGGCAACCGCACGACGCTCGGCCGACTGATGACGCGGCTGGAGGCCGACGGTCATCTCAACCGCAAGGTCGAGACGCTGCCGACCGACCAGGCGATGACTGAGCGCTACCAGGCGGGCAAGCCCTTGACCCGTGCGGAAATCGGCGTGCTGCTCTCCTACTCCAAGCTGGTTCTGTTCGACGAGCTGATCGCCAGCGACCTTCCGGACGACCCGTATTTCACGGCGACACTGGAACGCTACTTCCCCGGCAAGATGCGCAAGACCTATGCCGGCGACATCCATGGCCACCGCCTGCGCCGCGAGATCATCGCGACCGTGCTCGCCAACGAGGTCATCAACCGTGGCGGCCCTGCCTTCGTATCGACCTTGACGGATGCGACGGGTTTCCTCTCGGCGGATGTCGTCAAGGCGGCCGTTCTGGCGCTCGATGGCTTCGACCTGCCGCGGATCTATGACGAGATCGACGCCCTCGACACCAAGATCGGCGGCGGGCTGCAGAACGTCCTCTACCAGGAAGTCGGCCGCATCTTCACGCTCGTGACCGAGCGGGCGCTGCGCACCCATGCGGCAACCGGCTCGGTTTCCGAAGCGGTGTCGCGTCTGCGAGACGGCCTTCAGAAGCTGCGCGGCACGATGCGGACCGCGGTCTCCGGCGAGAGCGCCGAAGAAGCACAAGTGAAGACAGCGGCCTTCGTCGAGGGTGGCGTACCCGCCAAGCTTGCCGAGGAGATCTCGGAACTGGCCCTGATGACGCTGGTGCCGGAAATCATGCAGATTTCTGCCGAAACCGGCGAGACGCTGAGCCGTACCGCGCAAGGATACTTCGCCGTCACCGACACGCTTCGGATCAACCGGCTGCTGGCCGCCTCCGATCGTGTGCCGGCAACCGAGCAGTTCGAGGCGATGGCGCTTTCACGGGCGGTATCCGATATCGCCGCCGCGCGGCGCGATATCACTGCAGCGGCACTGCGCGAGCAGAAAAAGGAACGCAGCCCGGTCGCCGCCTGGGAGGAGAACGAGCGCGAGCGCGTCGCCCAAGCAACGGGCCAGCTGCGTCTGTTGACCGAGAAGGGTGAAACCACGCTTGCCAAGATCACCGTCGCTGCGGGCCTTCTGAATGACCTGGCACGCGGAAGGGCGAGGTAATCCTGCCTCTTAGGGACTGATCATCCGGGGAGCAGAAATGTGGGCAGTTTTTTCGCCTGCATTACGCTCTGGACCATTTGGAAACGATCAGATTGAAGATAGTCTGCGCCGCGCGTTCGAGGGGATGCGCGGCGCAGTCTTTTTCGGGAGGGGCACTTGCAGATTTCGGCCGACAGGACAGACGAACGACCGCGCGCGTCACGCGCGGGCATAGCCGGCTGGATGCTCTTCGACTGGGCAGCGCAACCCTTCTTCACGGTCATCACCACCTTCATCTTCGGCCCCTACTTCGTCTCGCGGCTGACAGAGGATCACGCTGTCGGTCAGGCGATGTGGGGCTATACGCTCACCGTTTCCGGCATCATCATCGCCATTCTTTCCCCCGTGCTCGGCTCGATCGCCGACGCGACGGGACCGCGCAAGCCCTGGATCGGCTTTTTCGCCGTCATCAAGATCGCATCCCTGGCGATGCTCTGGTTTGCTGCCCCCGGTTCGCCGATCATTTACGCCGCGTTCTTCATCGTGCTGGCGACCGTCGCCGCCGAATTTTCAATCGTCTTCAACGATTCGATGATGACGCGGCTGGTGGACGAGAAGGATGTCGGCCGCATTTCCAACATCGCCTGGGGGCTCGGTTATCTCGGCGGCATGATCGTCCTGATCGCCGTTGTGGCGCTTCTTGCGGCAAATCCGGAAACCGGCAAGACTGCTGCTGGTATAGACCCGCTGTTCGGCCTCGATCCGGCCAAGGGCGAGGACGCGCGCATCACCGGTCCAATATCGGCGCTCTGGTACCTCGTCTTCATCATTCCAATGTTCCTCTTCACCCCCGACGCCACAAAGGCGACGATGTCGCTGCGCAAGGCGACCGCCACGGGCCTGCGGGAACTGAAGGGTACGCTCGGCGAACTCCGGCAACGATCGGGCATCATGCGTTTCCTGATCGCGCGCATGATCTTCCAGGATGGTGTCAACGGGCTGCTGGCGCTCGGCGGTACCTTCGCCGCCGCCATGTTCGGCTGGCAGACCCTCGAACTCGGAATCTACGGCATCATCTTGAACATCGTCGCGATCGGCGGGTGTCTTTATGCGAGCAGGCTCGATGCAAGGCTCGGCTCCAAGGTCATCGTTACCGCGAGCCTCGTATGTCTCATCATCGCGACGCTTGGCATTGTCTCGACCGGTCCGGGATTCACTCTGTTCGGCCTCATGCCGCTGTCGACTGACGATTCCGGCGGCCTGTTCGGCACAGCGGCCGAGAAGGCTTACATCCTCTACGGCCTGCTGGTCGGCATCGCCTTCGGCCCGGTGCAGGCCTCGTCGCGTTCCTATCTCGCCCGCAGTGTCAGCATCGACGAAGCCGGCCGTTATTTCGGCCTCTACGCCCTCTCCGGTCGGGCGACATCGTTCCTGGCCCCGGCATCGGTCGCCACGATCACGCTTGCCACCGACTCGGCCCGCATCGGCATGATGGCCCTCATCGCCTTCCTGGTCGCCGGCCTCATGATCCTGCTGCGCACGCCCTATCCGGCGGATGACGGGCGCAAAAAAGCCGCCGCGTCCTTTGGGCGCGACGGCTTCTGATGGTCTCAAGCTAGGTGCGAAAATCCGGGGCCGGCGTGAAGCGTCGTCCCCGGGCCCTGTCAGTGGCGGAAGTGGCGCATGCCGGTGAAGACCATGGCGACGCCATGTTCATCGGCCGCGGCAATGACTTCCTCGTCGCGCATCGAGCCACCCGGCTGGATGACGGCGGTAGCGCCGGCCGCGATCGCCGAGAGCAATCCATCGGCGAACGGCAGGAAGGCTTCGGAGGCGACGGCCGAGCCGCGCGTCAATGGCGTTGCCAGATCGAGCGCCTTGGCCGCCTCTTCCGCCTTGATCGCAGCGATACGGGCAGAATCGACGCGGCTCATCTGCCCGGCGCCGATGCCGGCCGTCTGGCCATCCTTGGCATAGACGACAGCGTTGGACTTGACGTGTTTTGCCACCTTGAAGGCAAACTTCATGTCTTCCAGTTCCTGCGCCGTCGGTGCGCGCTTGGTCACCACCTTCAGCTCCAGGTCCTCGACCATGCCGTTGTCGCGCGTCTGGACCAAAAGACCACCGGAGACCGTCTTGGCCGAAAGGCCCGGAATGCGCGGATCGGGCAGGGCGCCGGTGGTCAGCAGCCGCAGGTTCGGCTTGCGGGCGATGATCGTCTTGGCCTCATCGCTGACCTCAGGCGCGATGATGACCTCGGTGAAGAGCTTGACGATCTCTTCGGCCGTTTCCGCATCAAGCAGCTGGTTGAGCGCGATGATGCCGCCGAAAGCCGAGGTGGAATCGCAGGCGAGCGCCCGCCGATAGGCTTCGACCAGCGTCGGGGCCGTGGCCACGCCGCAAGGGTTGGCATGCTTGATGATCGCAACGGCCGGCGCCTTCTCCGGCAGGAACTCGGCCACCAGTTCGAAGGCGGCATCGGTGTCGTTGATGTTGTTATAGGAGAGTTGCTTGCCCTGCAGCAGCGTGGCGGTCGCCACGCCCGGACGGTTCTCGCCGGTGACGTAGAAGCCCGCCTTCTGGTGCGGATTTTCGCCGTAGCGCATCTCTTCCTTCAAGACGCCGCCGAGAACGCGGTGACGGGGCATCGGCGTGTCGAGCGCCTCGGCAAACCAGTTGGAGATGGCCGCGTCATAGGCGGCCGTGCGGGCATAGGCCTTGGCAGCCATCTTCTGGCGGAAGGCATAGGTCGTTGCACCCGACGCCAACTCTTCGATGAGGACCGGATAATCAGCCGGATCGGTGACGATGGTGACGTAGGCGTGGTTCTTGGCCGATGCGCGGATCATGGCCGGGCCGCCGATATCGATGTTTTCGACCGTCGTCGGATAGTCGCCGCCCTGCGCACGGACTTCCTCGAAGGGATAGAGGTTGATCACCGCCAGATCGATCGCGGTAATGCCGTGGGCCGACATCGCCGCCTGGTGCTCGGCATCGTCGCGGATCGCCAGCAGGCCGCCGTGGACACCGGGGTGAAGGGTCTTGACCCGGCCGTCCATGACCTCAGGGAAGCCCGTGAGGTCCGAAACGTCGCTGACCGGAAGACCTGCCTGTGCCAGCGCCTTGTGCGTGCCGCCGGTCGAAACCAGGCGCACGCCTTTTTCGTGCAACGCCCGGGCAAGCTCGACGACGCCGGTCTTGTCGGACACGGAGAGGAGAGCGGTCCGGACAGGAACCTCGTTCGGGGCGGGAATTTTCTTGGAGGCGACAGCCATCAACCATGCTCCTTTGGCGGCGCCGGACGCGCGGGGAGGATGCTCCGGCATTGGGATGGCTGCCCGTTAGCATAGCTTTCCGGCCGAAGGAACCTCGGCAAGCCCACATCCTAAAATAAGCTCAGTTTGTGCGCGAGAAGGTCCACTGGATCTCCGGCTGCCTGGCAACCGCAAAGGTGACCGTCAGCTGTGACGAGGCGCGGATGCCCGAGGGATCGGCAAAGAAAATGTCTTCCTCGACCGCCAGTTCGCCGTCTTGGCAGGCAAACAGCCAGACTTCGCCGTCGGGTGCGGTGAGGTAGATCTCGCGGCCGTTGTTCTGGCGAATGGTGACGGCCGGGTGAATGTGGAAGCGGGCGACCGCCACGGCGGTGTTGGTTTCCTCGGGATCGCTGCGGTCGGCACGCGAAAGCCGGTCGCGCCCGCGGATTATCCGGCCACCGTTGAGCACGCCGATGTCGCGCTCGTGTAACAGCCCGAACGATGAGAGATAGCCGTCATGATTGGCCGCGACGGATTCGAGTCGGCCCGGTTCGTCCTTGCGCTCCACGACGACCCGCGAGACGCCGCTGGTCATGATCGGTCCCAGAAACCGTGACTGCGAAAAGCGAGAGGACGACGTGTCGTTGACGGTGACGGTGGAGTGCGCCGCGGTCATCCGCGCCATCTGGCGGAACCGTTCGCCGGCAAACTTCGGCGCGCCCGAATTGATCACGAACCGCGTCTTGCCGGAGGACATTTCGAACGACAGGCAGCCCGCATGGGCGCTGCGCGACAGATCGACCGAAAGCGGCCGACCGGTATCGACGATGACGACGGTGTTTTCGATCGACAGGCGCTCGTAATGGGCAAGCGGCAGCGAGCGGAACGGCTCACCGGCTGTTTCGTCGTAGCGCAGCACCGAGGCCAGTTCATGCGCCAGCACCGAGGTGGCACCGTTGAAGAGCGCCAATTCGCCGCCCTGGTGGCGGAAGAAGCGCAAGGCCGGATACATCCGGTCGATGCAGGGAATGAGGCGTGACGGCACGTCATGCCCGAGATTGACATAGGTCTGGCGCAGCGGCAGCAGGTCGAGCAGCAGCTCCAGCCCGGCGCGCGGACTGCGCGAAAAATGACTGCCATCGGCAAGGATCTGCCGGTCGAGTTCAAAATCGAGGTGACGCGACGCCTTGCGAATGGCCGAGGGCGTCGACGGCATCGAGACCGATGCCATGGCAAGCGCCATCCGGACACGCAGGCGCGCTTCGCCATCTCTGACCGTTTCGGCGATGTGTCGGAGATAACGGACCTGGAAGGCCAGGCTTTTCAGGAAACGGCGATAAAAGCCATGCTCCGCATTGCGCAGCACCACCGGCGAGTGCGAGAGCCACGCGATGATGCGTTGGGCAATGACGTCGGCATCCCAGGCAATGCCACCCAAATTACGGCCGTGAGTGGCGATCCAGTCGTCGACGATCTGCCGCAGGCGCACGAAGCCGGCATCCTCGCGGATGGCCCGCAAATGCCTGAGCCAGCCGAACGAATGCAGCCGGACGGCGAATTCAAGCGATGGCAGGTCGATTTCAAACGGCGATTCGCCTTCGGTGTCGAGCACGCGACCGGCCAACGGGTAGCGACCTTCAAGAATTTCCTCGGCCACGAAGGGATCGACAGCCCTGAGGTCCGTTGGCGCGACAATCAGGCGGCTGGGCGTCGAACCGGTAAAGCGCAGCGACGAGACGCGGCCGACCGAAAGCCGGCGCGACACGCGGCGCCAACCTTCACGCGCATACAGATAGGAAAGCCTTCGCCTGCCGGAAAACACCATCAACGCCCGCCGGTTTCCTCATTCCTGAAGCAAGCCGCGCGAGTTCGTCGAACGGATGCGTCGGCTTCGCGCCAGTATCGATAACGCATGCGCCCCCCGAAGATCCGTATTCAATCTTCGAGACGCACCATGCGCCGTTTCAAAATGTCAGAGCGTCCTTGTCTGTCCGAACGGTCAGGCGGCGCTCAACGTCAACTCCGTATGGTGCCGGAAAGATCATTAAACTTTTAATAATTATTTCGTCTTTGATAGGCTCGCAGCCTTAAAGCGTCAATTGACACAACAAAACAGCCCGCATCCGAGGCTGTCCGGACGGCAATTCGACTTTTCTAGACTTATTTGCGGCGAATCACTGCGGCGTAGAACCCGTCGAGTCCACCGGCGAAAGGCGGATCGAGCGGGAACATCGACGGGGTCGTGCGCACTTCACCCAGCGGGGTGATCGCATCTTCCAGCCCCGGCCAATCCTTGGCCAGAACCGGAACGCGTTCATAGTCAGCGCCGGCCTCTACCACCCGGGCAACCACTTCCTCGCCTTCACGCGGGTCAAGCGAACAATTGGAGAAGACGACGATACCACCAGGTTTGACCACCGTCAGCGCGTGGCGCAGCAAACGCTCCTGCAGTAGCGCGAGCTTCTCGATGTCCTCCGGCCCCTTGGTCCAAAGCACGTCCGGGTGGCGGCGGGTCGTCCCGGTCGAAGAACAGGGCGCATCGAGCAAGGCGGCATCGAAGAGGTCCTCAGGCCGAAAATCGGCCATGTTGGTTTCCTTCATCTCTGCCTGAAGGCCCAGACGCTCAAGATTACCCTTCAAACGGCGCAAGCGGCTTGCGGACTGATCAAGCGCCGTGACGTCTGCGCCGGCGAGGATGAGCTGCGCCGTCTTGCCACCGGGGGCAGCGCAGAGATCGACAACGGTCTTTCCGGCAAGCGGTCCGAACAGACGGGCCGGGATCGATGCGGCCGCATCCTGAACCCACCATTCGCCATCAGAGAATCCGGCTAAGGAAGGGATGGAGCCGGAGAATTCGGCAAGGCGGACAGACCCTGTCGGCAAGACCGTGCCGCCGAGCCGTTCAGCCCAACCATTGGCGTCCGACTTGACCGTCAGGTCGATCGCCGCCGGCGTCAGCTGCGCTTCGGCGATGAGGTCGGCCTGCTCGCGCCCATAACGCTGGACTAGCCTGTCGAAGAACCAATCCGGCATTGCCGGAAGGGTGCGCAGGCTTTCGAGGATCGCGTCTTTTTCGCGCGACAAGCGGCGAAGGACGGCATTCACCAGATTGGCAAACCGGCGGTTACGCGGATCGGCCTGTGCCTGCTCGACGGCAAGGTCGACGGCGGAATGGTCGGGAACGTCGAGGTAGAGGATCTGCGCGGCGGCCACGGCCAGAACATGGTCGAGGGCGCGCGCGCCCTCGGGAAGTGGGGTCTGCAGCATCGAACCGATCGCCGCCTGGATGCGCGGCAGGTGGCGCAGGGCCGAATTGAGAATGGCGCGCACCAGCGCCCGATCGGCTTCGTTCAACTCGCGATAGGCGGGATTGCCATGTTCATGATCGAGCATGCCATCGAGCGACGTCTTGCGATCAACAACCGCGCCGAGAATCTTGGCCGCCGCCTGACGCGTGCGCAGACCGGGCTTTTCTGGGCCGCGTTCCTGTTGTGCAGGCCTTTTCGACCTGACCGGCTGCTTGTGCGAGCGGTTTTGTTTCGGACGTGAATCGTTGTTGTTTTCGGCAGACATCAGGACCAGGGACCTTTCGGCGGTTCGGAACCACCGCGACCCCAACCGGTAGAGGGAACAGAGCGCGATTTGCGCACCGGATTATCAGCCCGAACCGTCGGCGTCGACCCCATCGACATCTCCTGCGCCATCTGTTGCAGGGCGGCGATCCGGTTTTCAGTGTTCGGATGGGTGGAAAACAGGTTGTCCATGCGCTCGCCGGAGAGCGGATTGATGATGAACATATGCGCGGTCGCCGGATTGCGTTCGGCATCGTCATTGTGAATCCGGTGTGCAGCACCGGCGATTTTCTGCAAAGCCGAAGCCAGAGCCAATGGCTTGCCGCAGATTTCGGCACCACGGCGATCGGCGGAATATTCGCGCGTGCGGCTGATCGCCATCTGCACCAGCATCGCCGCAATCGGCGCGACGATCATCGCGATCAGGACACCGACAAAGCCCAGCGGATTGTTGTTGTTTTCGCGATTGCCGCTGAACAGGAAGGCGAAATTGCCGAGCATCGAGATCGCGCCGGCAAGTGTCGCCGTCAACGTCATCGTCAGGGTGTCGCGGTTCTGGACGTGCGCCAGTTCATGCGCCATGACACCTGCAACCTCGTCATAGTTAAGGCCCTGAAGCAGGCCGGTGGAGGCGGCGACAGCGGCATTCTCGGGGTTGCGTCCGGTCGCAAAGGCGTTCGGCTGCGGGCTGTCGATCACATAGACCCGCGGCATCGGCAGGCCGGCATTGGCGGCAAGATCGCGCACGATGCCGTAATATTCCGGCGCGCTGCGTTCATCGACTTCCTGCGCACGATACATGCGCAGAACCATGCGGTCGGAATTCCAGTAGGAGAAAAAATTCATGCCCGCCGCCATGACGAAGGCAATCATCATGCCGCCACGTCCACCGATGGCAAAGCCGACCGCCATGAACAGGGCGGTCATCACTGCGAGCAGCATGGCGGTGCGAACGAGGTTCATGATGGGCTCCGGGTCGTCTACGTTTCACGTGAATCAGGGTTTCCGTTGCGGCAACGGCGCCTTATATGATGGGTGCAAATGCCCCGTTCTTCAATACAGATGCACGAATCCGGATACTGGCGAGATGCAGAACGACAACGACAATGCCCCCGACCACCCGAAAAAACCGCTACCGGCCGCTGCCCTGCGCGCGCTGAAAGAAGCCGAGGAACGGCGGCAGGCAGAAGCGGAGAAGGTGCTGCCAAAGGAGATCGGCGGCCGCGGCGGCGCCGACCCGGCACGCTTCGGCGACTGGGAAATCAAGGGCCGGGCGATCGATTTCTGAGAGATCTCACCGTTTGAGCTTGTGGAACAGTTTCCTTCTTCCGCTTGCAAGCAGCCAAGGCCTGCCGCAAGCGACGCCTGATTTCGTTCGACACTTTTAATTGGAATCCGGCTCATAAAGTCGAGACGGTGATTTGATCTCCGTCCGCGTTCAAGGCCGCGGTCGGAATAGAGCATGAATCAAAAAGGGCGGCCGATGCCGCCCTTTTCACTATCTGTCGCTTATTAAGCTTTGTTCTGCCGGTTGGCGATCAGGTCGTCCACAACCGCCGGATCGGCGAGTGTCGAGGTGTCACCGAGCGCGCCGAAATCGTCCTCGGCGATCTTGCGCAGGATGCGGCGCATGATCTTGCCCGAGCGGGTCTTCGGCAGGCCTGGGGCGAACTGGATTTTGTCCGGTGTGGCGATCGGTCCGATTTCCGAGCGGACGTGCTTGACCAAGGCCTGGCGCAGCTCGTCATTGCCGATTTCGCCGGCCATCAGCGAGACGTAGCAATAGATGCCTTGTCCCTTGATCGGATGCGGATAGCCGACGACGGCGGCTTCCGACACCAGATGGTGCGATACGAGCGCCGATTCGACTTCGGCTGTGCCGAGGCGATGGCCGGAGACGTTGAGCACGTCGTCGACGCGGCCGGTGATCCAGTAGTAACCATCCTCATCGCGGCGGCAGCCGTCACCGGTAAAGTACTTGCCCTTGTAGGTAGCGAAGTAGGTCTGGCCGAAACGCGCATGATCGCCATAGATCGTGCGCATCTGACCCGGCCAGCTGTCGGTGATGCAGAGATTGCCGTCGGCGGCTCCTTCCAGCACGTTGCCTTCGTTGTCGACCAGCTGCGGCTGGACGCCGAAGAAGGGCCGCGTTGCCGAGCCGGGCTTGAGATCGGTCGCGCCTGGCAGCGGCGTAATCAGGATGCCGCCAGTCTCCGTCTGCCACCAGGTGTCGACGATCGGTGATTTCTGATCGCCGACGACGTTGTAGTACCATTCCCAGGCTTCGGGATTGATCGGCTCGCCAACCGAGCCGAGCAGGCGAAGCGACGAGCGCGAGGCGCGCTTGACGAAATCGTCGCCGGCGCCCATCAGCGAGCGGATCGCCGTCGGCGCGGTGTAGAAGACGTTGACCTTGTGCTTGTCGATCACTTCCCAGAAGCGGCCAGCGTCGGGGAAATTCGGAACGCCCTCGAACATCACTGTGGTCGCGGCATTGGCGAGCGGTCCGTAGACGATGTAGGAATGGCCGGTCACCCAACCCACATCCGCCGTGCACCAGTAGATATCGCCGTCGCGATAGTCGAAGACATATTCGTGGGTCATCGAGGCATAGACGAGGTAACCGCCGGTGGTGTGCAGCACGCCCTTCGGCTTGCCGGTGGAACCAGAGGTGTAGAGGATGAACAGCGGGTCTTCCGCCTTCATCTTCGCCGGCTCGCAATGCGGCTTCACGGTCGCCGTTTCCTGGTGGTACCAGAGGTCGCGGCCCGGCGCCCAGCCGATCTTGCCGCCGGTGCGGCGCACGACCAGCACCTTGTTGACGATCACGTGCTGCTTGGCAGCGATATCGATGGCGGTGTCGGTGTTTTCCTTCAGCGGCACCGGTTTGCCGCCGCGCACGCCCTCGTCACAGGTGATGACGAACGTGGATTCACAATCGACGATGCGACCGGCGAGCGCGTCAGGCGAGAAGCCGCCGAAGACGACCGAATGAATGGCGCCGATGCGGGCGCAGGCAAGCATCGCATAGGATGCTTCAGGGATCATCGGCATGTAGATGGTGACGCGATCGCCCTTCTTGACGCCATGCTTCTTCAGCACGTTGGCCAGACGACAAACCTGCTCGTAGAGCTGGTTGTAGGTGATCTTCTTGTCGATATAGGGGTTGTCGCCTTCCCAGATGATCGCCGTCTTTTCACCGTGTGTCTTCAGGTGGCGGTCGATGCAGTTGTAGGAGACGTTGGTCAGCCCGTCCTCGTACCACTTGATCGAGACCTTGCCCTTGAAAGAGGTGTTCTTGACCTTGGTATAGGGCTTGAACCAATCGATCCGTTTGCCGTGTTTGCCCCAGAACTTGGCCGGGTCGGAGATGCTCTCCTCATACCACTTCAGATAGGTCGTGTTGTCGAGCAGCGTCCGGCTCTTGGCAGACTTCAACACCGGATAGATCTTGGCGGACATTCTTTCCTCCCTGCGCATTCCTGTCTGGGGTTCTCACTCCCGGAGACCCCGCCTCGGCGACGATACATAGCAGGTCAAAGCCAAGCCGCAATTAGACAAAAGGACATTTGGAACTGGAGAATTGCAATTTTGAGACAACGACGCTATAGAGGCGCTCAATTCCCGGAAATCAGTGGTAGACTCCACGGCCCGCGACACCGGCGCGGCGGACAAAAGGACTATATCCATGGCTCAGCAACTGCTTATGCCCAAGGCAACAGCCGTCTGGCTCGTTGACAATACCGCACTGTCGTTCGAACAGATTGCCACGTTTTGCAAGCTGCATCCGCTCGAAGTGAAGGCGATTGCCGACGGTGAATCGGCGCAGGGCATCAAGGGTCTAGATCCAATCGCAACCGGCCAGCTTTCGCGCGACGAGATCGCCCGCGCCGAGGGAAATCCGAACCACAAGCTGAAGCTGTCCGAGCCGAAAGTTCGCGTTCCCGATAGCAAGCGCAAGGGCCCGCGCTACACGCCGGTCTCCAAGCGCCAGGATCGCCCGAACGCCATTCTCTGGCTGGTTCGCAACCATCCCGAGCTGAAGGACGCGCAGATTTCCCGCCTCGTCGGCACCACCAAGTCGACGATCGAGCAGATCCGCGAACGCACCCACTGGAACTCGACGAACCTGACGCCGATGGATCCGGTCACGCTGGGCCTGTGCTCGCAGATCGATCTCGACCTCGAGGTCGAACGCGCCGCCAAGGGCCGCCCGCTGCCGACAGCCGCCGAACTCGGCGCGACGCTGGAAGCCGCCCAGGAAACCGAAAAGCTCAACTTCAGCTACGAGCGCGAAGAAGAGAAGGAAATCGATGCCGATGCCGTCTTCGCCAAGCTCAAGTCGCTGAAGTCGGATCGCAAGGACGAGGACGAAGACGATCAGTACTGATCGCCTCCTGTCATGACCTGACGAAAAGCCCGGATCGCTCGATCCGGGCTTTTTTTGTTTTCAGTAGGCCGAACCGGACTGATCCCTGAGATTATGGCGCTCGGTGCCCTGTAGCGGCGGGTTGAAGATGCTGATCAGGATCAGATCCTCGTCCTTTCCGCCCCGCAGAAAATGCTTGTCGTGCTGGTCGAGCACGTAGATGTCGCCCTGTCGGATCGGAAAGACATTGCCCTGCATGTCCTCCACCTCGCCGTTCCCGGCGATGCAATAACAGGCTTCCAGATGGTTGCGATACTCCAGCAACGAGACGGTGTTGGCACGAACGACGGTATGGCAGACCGTAAAGCCCATTCCATCCCTTTCGGTCAGCAACCGATGGCTGGTACCGCTTCCCCATTCGACGAAATGATCGGTGGCCTCGATATCCTGCAGACTGCGTACGAACATATGCTATGCCCTCCTATGAGAAATTTTTGCATTGCGGGCGTCGAAATGCGCATTCGCTATGCTTGACCCCTTATCTCGCTTGGTGTCCTCGTCGACAAACGACGATTTCTCGGGCGATAGTTGAGGAGAAATTACAGATGCTCCCGCCGCTTGGCATGCTTCGCGCATTCGAAGCCGCCGCCCGTCTCGCCAGCTTCTCGCGCGCCGCCGACGAGCTTCACGTCACGCACGCCGCGGTCAGCCACCAGATCCGGTTGCTTGAGGAATGGTTCGGCAGGCCGCTGTTTCGGCGGGAGAAACGCGGCGTCCGTCTCCTTCCTGACGCCGAGCGGCTGGCGGATGCCTTGACGTCGTGCTTTGCCCGGATCGCAACAGAAACGGACATGCTGCGGGCAAACGCCAAGTCGGCGATCACCGTCGCCTGCATCCCGTCGATCGCCACGCGGTGGCTTATACCGGCGCTCAACGAATTTCTCGAACAGCACGCTGATATCGACGTGAAGGTGATCTATGCGATGGCCGAGCAACGACTTCGGGAAACGGGCTGCGATGTCTTGATAACCCTTGGCGCCGACGGGTCGGACGGCGTGCAGAACGACCGCCTGTTTTCACGGGCGAACCGTCCGGTTGCCAGTCCGCGCTACATAGAGCGCAAGGGCGCGCTCGACACCGCAGACGCGATTGCAGCTGCCGACCTGCTCCACGATGAAACGGCGACCCGTTGGCGTGACTGGTTTGCCAAGACCGGCCAGCCCATGACCGGCCCGCCCCGCGGCCCCGTCTTTCAAGACTTCAACCTGCTGGCAACAGCCGTGATTGCCGGCCACGGCGTTGCGCTTTGCCCGGTCGAGGTCTTCCGCCGCGAGATCGACGGGGGTGATCTCATCGTCCTCTCGACGGTCGCGACGCTTGAAGACGAAAGCTATTTTCTCATCACCAGAAACGCGCGCGGAAAAGCGGTCGCCGCGTTCAGCGCGTGGTTCAGTTCCGTCGTTGCGCGATCGACCGCACCCGACAGCGACATGCGCTGATGTTGCGACACGCAATCAGATACCGATGCCCTTGGCATGGAGCACGGCGGCGATCTCGTCGAGAATCGCCGGGTCGTCGATCGTCGCCGGCATCTTCCATGGCTGGCGATCGGCTATCTTCTGGATCGTCGCCCGCAGGATCTTTCCGGATCGGGTCTTCGGTAGCCGTTTGACACACATCGCCGTGCGGAACGCAGCGACCGGGCCGATGCGATCACGCACGAGGCTGATGACCTCCCGCTCGATCTCGGACGTTTCCCGTGAAACATTCGAGTTGATGACGAGAAATCCGGCCGGGATCTGCCCCTTCAGTTCGTCGGCGATGCCGATGACTGCGCACTCCGCCACATCCGGGTGGCTGGCGCACACTTCCTCCATGGCGCCCGTCGACAGCCTGTGGCCGGCGACATTGATGATGTCGTCGGTACGCGCCATGATAAACACATAGCCGTCATCGTCGAGATAGCCGGCATCGGCCGTCTTGTAGTAGCCGGGAAATTCGTCGAGATAGGCGGCGCGAAAGCGATGGTCGGCGTTCCACAGGGTCGGCAGGCACCCTGGGGGCAGGGGCAGCTTGACCACAACATTGCCCAGTGTTCCCGCTTCGACCGGGTGACCGGCATCGTCGAGAATCTGGACATCGTAGCCGGGTAATGGAACGGCAGGAGAGCCATACTTTACCGGTAGAAGCCCGAGCCCGAGCGGATTGCCCGCGACCGGCCATCCCGTTTCCGTCTGCCACCAATGGTCGATGACAGGAACACCCAGAGCCCTCTCGGCCCAGCGGATCGTATCGGGATCGGCGCGCTCGCCAGCAAGGAACAACGCACGAAAGCCCGAGATATCATATTTCGACACCAACGCGGCGTCGGGATCTTCCTTGCGAATGGCGCGCAACGCCGTCGGCGCCGTGAACATCACGGCCACGCCATGCTCCGCTATGATTCGCCAGTAGGTGCCCGGATCCGGCGTGCCGACGGGTTTGCCCTCGAACAGGACCGAGGTGTTGCCGTTGAGAAGAGGGCCGTAGACGATAAACGAATGCCCGACGACCCAGCCGATGTCGGACGCGGCCCAGAAGACCTCGCCGGGCTGAACGCCGAAGAAATTCGGCATCGACCACTTGAGTGCGACCATGTGGCCGCCATTGTCGCGCACCACACCCTTCGGCTGGCCGGTGGTGCCGGACGTATAGAGCACATAAAGCGGGTCGTTGGACGCAACCGGCGTGCAGCCAACTTCATCGCCAGCGTCCTTTGCCGCTGACAGGGCCGCGGCATAGTCGACATCGCGCACCGGCGTCATCTCCGCCTTGAGCATGTCACGCTGGTAGATCAGGCAATGCGCCGGCTTGTGCTCAGCGATTGTCACCGCCGCATCCAGCAGCGGTTTATAGGCAACCGTCCGGCCAGGCTCGATGCCGCAGCTCGCGGAAACGACGAGCTTGGCCCGGCAGTCATCGATGCGCACGGTAAGTTCATTGGCGGCAAAGCCGCCAAACACCACCGAGTGCACGGCGCCGATGCGCGCGGCAGCAAGCATCGCCACCGCTGCCTGCGGGATCATCGGCATGTAGATGATGATGCGGTCGCCCTTGTCGACGCCGAGCTTGCGGTAGACGGCGGCCAGCGCCTTGACGTCGTCAAGCAGCGCTCCATAGGAGATGCGCTCGATGCTGGACGTAACCGGGCTGTCGTAGATAAAGGCGATCTGCTCGCCACGGCCCGATTCGACATGTCGGTCGAGACAGTTGTAGCAGCTGTTGGTCAACCCACCGGGAAACCAGTGGCCATAGATGCCCCGTTCGGTGTCGAAGACCCGCTCCGGCTTCTCGAACCAGTCGATCGCCTCAGCCGCCTCTGACCAGAATCCCTCCGGATCCGTCTTCCACGCGCCGTACACTTCGGAATAGCGGCTCGCCATATCCGTTCTCCTCCCAATGCATGCCAGGCAATGCCCGGCCTCCTCATGCACAAGGATAGGCTAATGAGAACGAAGGTGAACCCCGACGAAAGCGTAATGCGGCGTTTTGGTATCAGCGCGAGCCGAAGATCGCCGAGCCGACGCGCACGCTGGTGGCGCCGAACTGCACCGCCGTCTCGAAATCGCCGGACATGCCCATCGAAAGCCGGTCGAGTTTGCACTCGCGGCCAAGCTTCGCCAGCAGCGCAAAATGCGGGCCGGGATTCTCCTCGACCGGCGGAATGCACATCAGCCCTTCGATCGCCATATCGAGTTCCTCGCGGCAGAAGGTCACGAACGCAACGGTGTCCTTCGGCGCAATACCCGCCTTCTGCGGTTCCAGCCCGGTGTTGACCTGGATGTAGAGACGAAGTGTCCTTTCCTGACGCTTCATTTCCGCCGATATCGCCCGGGCGATCTTCTCGCGGTCGACAGTCTCAATGACGTCAAAAAGGGCAACGGCTTCGGCCGCCTTGTTTGACTGCAACGGCCCGATCAGATGCAGCACCAGATCCGGCGTCTCGCCCTTCAGCAACGGCCACTTGCCCTGCGCTTCCTGCACGCGGTTCTCACCGAACACGCGCTGGCCGGCCTCGATCACCGGACGGATCGCATCCGCGTCGAATGTCTTGGAGACGGCAACGAGGCTGACGGCATGCTTCGGGCGCTTTGCCGCCTTCTCCGCCGCGTGAATCCGGCTCACGACATCCTGCAACCGCTCTTGAACTTCCATGGACCTGTTCTCCGACATGACGACCTTTCGGACGATGACTTAGCGGATTAGGCAAACTTGCGCGCCTTGCCAAGGCCATCGCCGCGCGCGCCGGCTCAAATCCGCCAAAGTGTCGCGCCAAACCCTTCGAAAACTTGACCATCAAGCGGTTTCATGATGAAGGTCACCCCAACTATCATGAGGGCGCTTCCTTGCCCCGCAGAACTTCCGGAACACCTAAAAGACATGTCTACCGAACGATATAATCCGCGTGATGCCGAGCCGCGTTGGCAGCAGGAATGGGAAAACGGCCAGGTCTTCCAGACTGAGAACGACGACCCGCGCGAAAAATATTACGTGCTCGAGATGTTCCCCTATCCGTCCGGGCGCATCCACATGGGTCATGTGCGCAACTACACGATGGGCGACGTCGTCGCTCGCTACAAGCGCGCCCGCGGTTTCAACGTGCTTCACCCCATGGGCTGGGATGCCTTCGGCATGCCGGCGGAAAACGCCGCCATGGAGCGCGGCGTGCATCCGGCGACCTGGACCTATCAGAACATCGCCTCGATGAAGGCGCAGCTGAAGGTCATGGGGCTGTCGCTCGACTGGAACCGCGAATTTGCGACCTGCGACCCTGAATACTACCAGCGTCAGCAGCACCTGTTCGTCGATTTCCTCGAGAAGGGCCTGGTCTACCGCAAGCAGTCCAAGGTCAACTGGGACCCGGTCGACAACACTGTTCTGGCCAACGAGCAGGTCATCGATGGCCGCGGCTGGCGTTCGGGCGCGCTCGTCGAACAGCGCGAACTGACGCAATGGTTCTTCCGCATCACCGACTTCAGCCAGGAGCTGCTGGACGCGCTGGATACGCTCGATCAGTGGCCGGAAAAAGTGCGGCTGATGCAGAAGAACTGGATCGGCCGCTCCGAAGGCCTGTCCATTCGCTGGCAGATCGTCGAAGGCACCGCCGACACCGATACGACCGAGCTGACCGTTTACACCACCCGTCCGGACACGCTGTTCGGTGCGTCTTTCCTGGCGATCTCCGCCGATCACCCGCTCGCCAGGCAAGCTGCGGCAAAGGATCCGGCAATCGAGGCCTTCTGCGAGGAGTGCCGCCGCGCCGGCACGTCGCTGGCAGCGCTCGAGACCGCTGAAAAGAAGGGCATGGACACCGGCATCCGCGCCAGGCACCCGCTCGACGAAAGCTGGGAGCTGCCGGTTTACGTCGCCAATTTCGTGCTGATGGACTATGGCACGGGCGCGATCTTCGGTTGCCCATCGGGCGACCAGCGCGACCTCGATTTTGCCCGCAAGTATGGCCTTCCGGTCGTTCCGGTGGTCATGCCGCGCGACGGCGACGCTGCGAGCTTTGCGATCGGCGACGAGGCCTATATCGGCGACGGCGTCATGATTAATTCGCGCGACCTCGATGGCCTGTCGACGGAAGACGCCTTCGAAAAAGTGGCGTCGAAGCTGGAGAGGGAACAGCTGGCCGGTGCGCCGCGTGCCGAACGCAAGGTCAATTTCCGCCTGCGCGACTGGGGCATTTCCCGTCAGCGCTATTGGGGCTGCCCGATCCCGGTCATCCATTGCGATGACTGCGGCGTCGTTCCCGTCCCCAAGGCCGACCTGCCCGTCGTCCTGCCGCCGGATGTTACCTTCGACAAGCCGGGCAACCCGCTTGATCGCCATCCGACCTGGCGGCACGTGGCCTGCCCGCATTGCGGCAAAGAGGCCCGCCGCGAAACCGACACGATGGACACCTTCGTGGATTCGTCCTGGTATTTCACACGCTTCACAGCGCCCTGGGAGGACAACCCGACCGATCCGAAGGCGGCCAACCACTGGCTGCCCGTCGACCAGTATATCGGCGGCATCGAGCACGCGATCCTGCATCTGCTCTATTCGCGCTTCTTTACCCGCGCGATGAAGGCGACCGGTCACGTTGCGCTCGACGAGCCGTTCAAGGGCCTGTTCACCCAAGGCATGGTGGTGCACGAGACCTACAGCCGCGGCGAAGGCGCCCAGCGCGAATGGATCACGCCGGCGGAAATCCGCATCGACGAGGTCGATGGACAACGCCGCGCCGTGCTGCTTGAGACCGGCGAGGACATCACCATCGGCTCGATCGAAAAGATGTCGAAGTCGAAGAAGAACGTCGTCGATCCAGACGATATCATTGCCTCCTACGGCGCCGACACGGCACGCTTCTTCGTCCTGTCCGATTCGCCTCCCGACCGTGACGTCATCTGGTCCGAAGCCGGGGTCGAAGGCGCCCACCGCTTCGTTCAGCGTGTCTGGCGCCTGATCGGCGAGGCGGCAGAGACGCTTCGCACAGTCGAGGCAGCCCCCGCACACGACGGCGCCGGCCTGGCGGTCTCGCAAGCGGCCCACAGGACGCTGCGCGCAGTCGAAGCCGACTACGACAAGCTGGCCTTCAACAAGGCCGTGGCGCGTATCTATGAGCTCGTCAACGTGCTTGCAGCCCCGCTGACGCAGGTTGCCACCGGCAAGGCCGATGCGGCGCTGACGGCGGCCGCCAAGGATGCAACATCGATTCTGATCAGCCTGATCGCACCGATGATGCCGCACCTGGCCGAGGAATGCTGGCAGGCGATCGGCGGCAAGGGCCTGATCGCTGAAAGCGGCTGGCCGAAGTTCGATGCCGCGCTCGTCGTCGAGAATGAAGTCACGCTTCCGGTTCAGGTCAACGGCAAGAAGCGCGCGGATTTGACAATCGCGCGCGATGCAGATCAGACTGCAATCGAAAATGCAGTTCTCGCTCTCGATGCCGTCAAGACCATACTCAACGGCAGCAGCCCCAAGAAAATCATCGTCGTGCCTCAGAGGATCGTCAATGTCGTTGTCTGATAGAGCTGGCTCCCGCATGCGGTCGATCCCGATGCTGGCTGGTGTTCTTATGTTGACCGCGCTCGCCGGCTGCCAGGTCAGGCCGCTTTATTCCGATGCAGTCGGCACGCCCGCCGCGCTTGCGTCGATCGAAATCTCCGACGCCGACGAACGCGTCGAGCAGGAAGTGCGCAACGCCCTGATCTTCCTCGTCGCCGGCGGCCAGGGAGAACCGGTCAATCCGCAGTATCATCTGGCGTTGACGGTTGCGAGCCGCACCATGGGCGTACTCTACGATCAGGCGCGGGATCGGGCAGGGGCTGGCCGTATCGTCGTCAAGGCCGACTACAACCTCTCCAAGATCGGAACCGGCGAGACTATCAAGTCGGGCAATCGCACCGCTGTCGCACTTGTCGACTTCCCGGTGCAGGAGTTCGCCAAGGTTCGCGCCGTGCGCGACGGCGAAAACCGCGCTGCAAAGGAACTGGCAGAGCTGATCCGGGCTGACATCGCCGCGGCCCTCAGCCGCTAGGCCGGTGGCGGAATGAGCGAAGTCAAATCGCACGAGTTCGACTCTTTCCTTCAGAAGTCAGCGGGCCTCTATCGCCTCTTTGTCCTCTACGGGCCAGACCGTGGTCTGGTCTCGGAGCGGGCAGGGGCGATCGCGTCGCTCAGTGGCGTGCCGCTCGACGACCCTTTTTCCATCACCAAGCTCGACGCCAGCGATCTGCAGCAGAGCCCCGGCCGGCTTCTCGACGAGGTCAACTCGATCGGCCTTTTCGGCGGTGAAAAGCTGGTGTGGGTGCGCGGAGCCGCCAACGAGAAGGCGCTCGTCGATGCGTTACAGATCCTCGCCGGCGAACCTCCGACCGGTAGCTACGTCCTTGTCGAAGCGGGTGATCTCAAGAAGGGATCGGCGCTGCGCAAGGTTGCGGAGACCGCTCGTTCGATCGCGACCATTGCCTGCTATAGCGACGATGCCCGCAGTCTGCAGGCACTGATCGACAAGGAACTCGGCGAGGAAAAGCTCGGCATAACACCGGCTGCACGGGAAAGACTGATGGAGGCGCTGGGCGGCGACCGACTGGCCTCGCGCAACGAAGTGCGCAAGCTGGCGCTCTATTGCCGCGGCAAGGCGACCGTCGATGAATCGGATGTCACCGACATCGTCGGCGATGCCAGCGCTATCTCCGTTGATGATGCGGTCGATGCCGTGTTGAAAGGTGATCTTGACGGTCTTCTGCGCGCAATGCAGAAGATAACCATGTCGAAAACACCGGCTTTCCTTGTTTTGCAAGGGTGCTTGCGGCAATTTCAGCAGCTCGATCTGATGCGCGCCGAGATGGATTCATCGCGCCAGCAGCCTGGTCAGGTGATCGCCACCATGGGTCGCCATCTGCACTTTCGCCGCAAACCCATCATCGAGGCAGCGCTTCGGCATTGGTCGGCGCCCGCGATCCGCCGTGAGCTGACACGGCTGCAGAATACGATTTTTCAGAGCCGCACCCGCCAGAGCCTCGAGGAGAGCATGGTGCTGCAGAACCTGATGGCGATCGCCGTGCAGTCAGCCAGACGCTGAACAATCGCTGTCGCGGCTCGGGTGGCTGACAAGGTCAGCACCATGCATGAGAAGGCTAGGCGTTCTCCAGGTTCCCCTTACCAACTCAGTTGTTTGTCAGCGTATCAGCATCGCGTATATAGCATGCACGATGGTGTTGATCCCTTCAGGACCTCGATGCATCGCAGCGTCTGCAGGCCGACCATCGCAGTCGTCCCTTCAAGCCAGCAAGCGATGCGAGGCTGGCGCAGCAGGATCCGGATGAAGGCCGGCGCAATTGCTATTGCCGGAAAGACCGCCTGCCCGGGGATATCGGGGGGTATTCACTTCGGGACCGCATCGCCGCCTTCAGGTGCAACAGGGCACGAAAACAGCAGACAATTGCTGTGTCCGCCACAGGAATAGCAAGCCCAATCCCTTGCGCTGTAAGGTCCTTTGATGCAGCCGACGTCAGGTCCCTGGTGTCCGGCACGAGGCCGAAATGAGGGAGACCTGAACGAGCCTCCGGGCACTCGGCTCGCATTCACGAGCCTAAATCAGGCTATGCCGAACATGGGGAAAGCCGACGCCGTGCGTTCAGCGACGCTCGAGCAGACGGCAGATCTCTTCCAGTTGATCCAGTGTCTTGTAGGAAATCCGGAGGTGGCCGCCGGAAGCCTTGTGGCTGACGGTTACGTCAAGCCCCAAGCTATCGGACAATGTCCGCTCCAGCGCCAGCGTATCGGCGTCCTTCTCGTCCCGTCGCGCGGCCTTGGCGTAATTGGGGTCGTTCTGGGCGCGAATATCGTTCTGCGCTAAGCGTTCGGCGTCGCGAACCGAAAGACCCTTTGCAACGATGTTTCGGGCAAGCGTCGCCGGATCCGACGTCGGGATGAGAGCGCGCGCATGCCCGGCCGAAAGACTTCCTTCGGACAACATGTCCCGCACGGGCTCAGGCAGCTTGAGAAGCCGCAGGCTGTTGGCGACATGACTACGGCTCTTGCCGATGATCTCGCCAAGGTCGTTCTGCGTGTAGCCGTGCTCAGCGATCAGCTGCTCGTAGCCCAGAGCCTCGTCGAGTGGGTTGAGGTCTGAGCGCTGCACGTTCTCGACGATGGCAATCTCGAGCGCCGTCCTGTCGTCAACATCCCGGATGATAACCGGAATTTCGGTAAAACCAGCCAGCTGCGCTGCGCGCCAACGGCGTTCGCCGGCAATGATCTCGTAGCGGTCCGTGCCAATCGTGCGGGCAACAACCGGCTGAACGATGCCGTGCTGTCGGATAGAGCTGGCGAGGTCCTGCAACTCACCCTCATCGAACTGCCGGCGAGGGTTTCTCGGATTTCGCGACACGAACTCGATCGGCACCCGTCGATCGGGATTGACCGGGGCAGGGGCAGCGCCCGCCTGGATCGGTTGATCCATCTCGCCGATCAATGCGGCCAGTCCGCGACCAAGCCTTCTCTTCGAGCTATCGTCGTTCATAGTATCACCCGATTTTATTTCCGGTACCGAAATAATTATGCGGCCTTGCGCTGCCGCTCGCGCTGGATCACTTCCGATGCCAACTGAAGATAAGCTTGGCTGCCTGCGCATTTCAGATCGTAAAGGATGGCCGGCTTGCCATAGGACGGCGCCTCGGAGACACGAACATTCCGTGGAATGAGCGTATGGTAGACCTTGTCTCCCAGGTGCGTACGAACATCACTCACCACCTGCTGAGCCAAATTGTTGCGCGAGTCGAACATCGTCAGCACGATACCCTGGATATCGAGGCTGGGATTAACGGTTCTGCGCACCTGGTCGACCGTCTCCAGCAGCTGGCTCAGGCCTTCCAATGCGAAGAACTCACACTGCAATGGCACCAGCACCGAATGCGCGGCCGCCATGGCGTTCATCGTCAAAAGGTTGAAAGACGGGGGGCAGTCAACAAGAACGTAGGAGTACTCCAGCGCCTCCGGGCTGGCCAGGGCCTTGCGCAAACGAAAGGCGCGGTCGGCTTCCTTTGAGATTTCCATCTCGACGCCGAGAAGATCCATCGTCGAGGGGACGATGGCCAGGTTCGGCACAGCGGTCTGCTGAACGATCTCGGCGATCGAATGCGATCCGACCATCAGTTCGTAGGACGACAGATGGCGGTCACGGCGCTGAATGCCGAGACCCGTGCTCGCATTGCCCTGCGGGTCCAAGTCAACGATCAGAACCTTCTCGCCAATGGCCGCCAGTGCGGTTGCCAGATTGATCGCAGTCGTCGTCTTGCCGACGCCACCCTTCTGGTTTGCTATCGTGATGATCCGGTTTTTTGCGCCAAACATGTTTCCGCTCGCCAATCACTGAGTTCTTCGCGAAAGATTTGCGATCTCGAGCACGACAGAATCTGGCTCGACAATGCTTGGATGTTTTACCAGATCAAAGTCGTAGCGGCCAACGGCTTTGTCGATCTCCCGCTGGTAATCCCGTCCTTTATGGAAGTAAGCGACTGTTTTGCCGCCCTCGGCCATCATCCAGGGTGACGAATAGTCAAGCAACAGGCTGAGGTCGGCCAGCGCACGTGCCGAAATCGCGTCACATTTCGGCGCAACGGAGCTCGCGTCTTCGATTCGAATCGGATGAACGGAACCCCGTGCACCCGTTTCCATCAGCGCGACGCGCAAGAACGCAGCTTTCTTGTTGTTGCTCTCGATCAGATGCACCCAGCCGTCGGAGAATTCGGAAAGATAGATGGCCGTAATGACACCGGGAAATCCGCCGCCACTGCCCAGATCGACCCAGGTCTTCGGACCGGGCGACAGTTGCACCAACTGAAGGCTATCGACGATATGGCGGCGCCAAAGGTCCTCGAGAGTGGAGGGCGCAATGAGATTGATGGACTTCGCCCATTTCTGGAACAGCGCAGCGAAGTGCGCTAGTCGTTCATTCGTTTCACGTGAAACACGCAGTCCGTTCAAGCCAGCGAAAGGACTCGTTTTCATTGCGCACTTACCTTCTCGTCTCGCACCGCAGAGCGGTTTACCCGTTTCAACCAAGCCAGGATCAACGACGCCGCGGCCGGGGTCATCCCGTCGACTTTGAGCGCTTGCGCCAGATTTCGCGGCGCCTGCGTCGTCAACTTCTGCTTCAGTTCATTCGATAGACCAGCGAGGGCCGCAAAGTCAAAATCAGCAGGAATGACCATCGTCTCCTCGCGGCGGATACCGGCTATGTCCGATGCCTGGCGATCCATGTAAACGGCGTAGGCGGCATCGATCTCGAGTGGCTCTACCACCGCACGCGGAATATCCTTCAATTCGGGCCACAGAGACAGCAAGGCATCGATTGTCTGGTCAGGGTAGGAGAGAATCTCAAATGCGGTTCGCCGCTGGCCGTCCTGATTCAGCTTGAGGCCATGGCGGTTCCCTTCGGCGGGCGTGATGGACAATTGCTTGAGCAACGCCCGTCCGCTGTCGAACTGCGCTTTCCATTCGGCAAAGCGCTCCTTCCGTGCATCAGAGACACAACCAATCTCGATTGCCTTCGGCGTCAGACGCATGTCGGCATTGTCGGCCCGCAGAGACAGACGGTACTCGGCTCGCGACGTGAACATGCGATAGGGCTCGGTGATACCCCGAGAGGTCAGGTCGTCAACCATTACGCCAATGTAGGAATCGGTGCGGCTGAAAATGACGGCCTCGCGTCCCATCGCCGCTTTCGCTGCATTCAAGCCTGCGACCAGGCCTTGAGCGCCAGCCTCCTCATAACCGGTAGTGCCATTGATCTGGCCAGCGAGGAAAAGACCCGGCATCTTGCGCACAGCCAGCGTCGCATCCAGTTCGCGCGGATCAACATGATCATACTCGATTGCATAACCCGGTTGCAGGATCGACACTACTTCAAGACCAGGGATTGTTCGGATGAACGCGTCCTGGACATCTACCGGCAGGGAGGTTGATATGCCGTTTGGGTAGACCGTGTCGTCATCCAAGCCTTCCGGCTCGAGGAAGATCTGATGGCCGTCCCGCTCGCCGAAGCGAACGATCTTGTCTTCGATCGAAGGACAATAGCGCGGACCAACCCCCTCGATCTGCCCGGAGTACATCGCCGACTTGCCGATATTGTCGGCGATGATCTTGTGCGTCGCGTCAGTCGTGCGCGTTACGCCACAATCGATCTGCCGATTGGTGATCCGATCGGTCATGAACGAGAAGGGCACAGGATCCTCGTCTGGCCCCTGACGGCCGACGCGGTCCCAATCAATCGTCTTGCCGTCCAAGCGTGCTGGGGTCCCGGTCTTCAATCGTCCCAGGCGAAGACCATAACGCGCCAGGGTGGCGGAGAGACCAAGTGATGGCTCTTCACCGACACGGCCAGCCGGTATCTTTTGATCGCCAATATGGATCAGCCCTTTCAGAAAGGTACCTGTCGTCAGCACCACACCAGTGGCCCCGAAGGAACGACCATCCTTCATGACAACCCCGGTTATCTTTCCGTCCTGCTCTATGAGATCGAAGGCGTCGCCTTCGATCACGCTGAGGTTCTCAGTGGCGGCAATCTCGCGCTGCATCGCTTCGCGATAGAGCTTGCGGTCGGCCTGGGTGCGTGGGCCACGAACAGCCGGTCCCTTGCGACGATTGAGCAGGCGGAACTGGATGCCGGAAGCATCGGCGATCCGTCCCATGAGACCGTCAAGGGCATCGATCTCGCGCACGAGATGCCCCTTGCCGAGTCCGCCGATCGCGGGGTTGCAGGACATCACGCCGATCGTTGACGCCTTGTGTGTGATCAGAGCGGTGCGTGCTCCAAGACGCGCGGAAGCGGCTGCAGCCTCGCAGCCTGCGTGACCACCACCTATGACGATGACGTCAAAATGGACCATTGTTGCTATCTCCGATCAAACGCATTCCGGGTTCGAATCGTTTCACGTGAAACACGTCTCATGACTCGCTAGCGTTGCATTGTTTTAGTCAAGCGTCATTTACCGATACAGAATTCGGAAAATATCACATCCAACAGGTTTTCGACATCCACCCGCCCGGTAATGCGGCCGATAGCATCACCAGCGACGCGAAGCAGCTCCGCTCGTATATCCAGTCCGTGCTGGTCGAGTGTCAGGCTGTCCGATAGCGCAATACTGGCCTGGCGCAGGGCATCCACGTGCCTGCGCCGCGAGGGGATGGAAAGCGCCGTAACACCAGATAAATCAGGGAGATAGCTAGCAATCACACGCAAGAGCTGGTCCATCCCCGCCCCGGTCCTGGTCGAAATCGCGACATCGGCACCAACAAAACCATCGCCGTCTTCTCTGTCGGACTTCGTTGCAACCTTCAATACCGGAATCTTGGCGAGATCGAGTTCCTGCAGGGTATCAAAGCCCGTCTTCGCTTCCGACAGGAGAAGAACCAGATCAGCGCGCGAGATCACGTCACGGGCACGACGAATGCCCTCGCGCTCGACCGTCTCGTCAGTCTCGCGCAGGCCGGCCGTGTCGAACAACTTGACGGAGAATCCGGCTAAGGAAAGATCGACCGAAAGCACGTCACGCGTGGTGCCGGCAATTTCGGTGACGATCGCGATATCACGTTTTGCCAGTGCATTAAGCAAACTGGATTTGCCGGCATTGGGTTCACCGGCAATGACGATCTTCAGGCCGTCGCGAATGATCTCTCCAATTGGAGCCTGGGCGATATGAGCGTCGATTTCATCGCGCAGCCGTTCCATGTCGCTCCAGATCCGCTCACTGACCGAGCCTGGGACATCTTCCTCGTCAGCAAAATCGAGCTCCGCTTCGATCATCGCCCGCGCATGGATCAGGCGCTTCGCCC
Source organism: Ensifer sp. GW821-FHT05G01 (assembly GCF_059419585.1). Taxonomy (NCBI): domain Bacteria; kingdom Pseudomonadati; phylum Pseudomonadota; class Alphaproteobacteria; order Hyphomicrobiales; family Rhizobiaceae; genus Ensifer; species Ensifer sp. GW821-FHT05G01. The sequence continues at coordinate 384,994 of NZ_JBWKSC010000005.1, forward strand.
AGCTATCATAGACCTTCGACTGCCCCCCTTCGGAATGCTCCAGCGCCAGACGGCGCTGCATCTCCGTCTCGGCAACAATGAGGTCCGACAGACCCTCGATCTCGACAAGATCCATCTTGCCGTTCTGGAAAGCACGCCGTGAAAACTCTCCAGCCTCCGCGTGACGCAAGCCATCGAAACCGGAAAGTTCGTGCAACAGCATTTGAACGACGGCACGGCTGCCATGGACCTGCAGTTCAGAGCAGTCCTCGCCGGTAAAGGAGGCGGGGCCTCTGAAATAGATGACCAGGCCGCTGTCGATCGTGAAACCGTTGCGGGAACGAATCGGTTTCAACGAAGCAACGCGCGGTTCCGGCGCGGCGCCGCACAGCGACCTGATGACGTCGATCGTCCTCGGTCCACTGATGCGGATGACCGCCACGCCTGCCGGCAACGCCCCGCTGGAAAGCGCGTAAATCGTATCCACGGATGGCATTGTTATCACCTGGGCCCGAATGAGACTGATCGCTCTGCGCACGCCCGGCTCTGGAATTGAGTTCAGGCGCGTTTTTCTGACCCCTCTTTGTCGGTTGCGGGATGAGACGCGACAATCGGCGTTTCCCGGCAAGCGCAGAGGTTAAGAGCGGTTGGGAGCTTATGCCGAATAGTCAGGGAAAGATCAAGTCTCAGGCTGCTCGGCGATTGTGTTTCACGTGAATCACCAAACACGACGAATGCTCATCTCAGGGAGAGCAGCTCGAAATTCGTTGCGACCACGAATCGAAAAGCAGTCGTCAATAACTTCAGTCAGAGAATCCGGCTAATGAAATAACGGATAGAAATGAAAAGACCGGGCATTCATCTTGCCCGGTCTCAATCTTGGTAAGGTGGCCTGACCGTATCAGGTGTTCATCGAGTCGAAGAAGTCGCCGTTGTTCTTCGTCTGCTTCAGCTTGTCGATAAGGAACTCGATGGCGTCTGTCGTGCCCATCGGAGCCAGAATCCGGCGAAGAACAAAGATCTTCTGCAGATCCTGGCGCGGAACCAGCAGGTCTTCCTTACGCGTTCCTGACTTGAGGATGTCCATCGCCGGGAAGATGCGCTTGTCGGCAACCTTGCGGTCGAGCACGATTTCCGAGTTGCCGGTACCCTTGAACTCTTCGAAGATGACTTCGTCCATGCGGCTGCCTGTGTCGATCAGCGCGGTCGCGATAATCGTGAGCGATCCACCTTCTTCGATGTTACGCGCAGCACCGAAGAAACGCTTCGGGCGCTGCAGGGCGTTGGCATCGACACCACCGGTCAGAACCTTGCCCGATGACGGAACAACGGTGTTGTAGGCGCGACCGAGGCGGGTGATGCTGTCGAGCAGGATGACGACGTCACGGCCATGTTCGACCAGCCGCTTCGCCTTTTCGATCACCATTTCGGCAACCTGAACGTGGCGCGTCGCCGGCTCGTCGAAGGTGGAGGAGACAACTTCGCCCTTAACCGAGCGCTGCATGTCGGTCACTTCTTCCGGACGCTCATCGATCAAGAGAACGATCAGATAACATTCCGGATGGTTGGCGGTGATCGAGTGAGCGATGTTCTGCAGGAGAACCGTCTTACCGGTGCGCGGCGGAGCGACGATCAGACCGCGCTGGCCCTTGCCGAGCGGGGCGACCAGGTCGATCACCCGGGCAGACAGATCCTTCGAGGTCGGGATCTCGAGTTCCATCTTGAAACGCTCGTTCGGATAGAGCGGCGTCAGGTTGTCGAAGTGAACCTTGTGACGGATCTTTTCCGGATCGTCGAAATTGATGGTGTTGACCTTGAGCAGCGCGAAGTAGCGTTCGCCTTCCTTCGGTCCGCGGATCGGTCCCTCAACCGTGTCGCCGGTCTTCAGCGAGAAGCGGCGGATCTGGGAGGGCGAGATGTAGATATCATCAGGGCCGGGAAGGTAGTTGGCATTGGCAGAACGCAGAAAGCCGAAACCGTCCTGCAGAACCTCGACGACGCCTTCACCGATGATTTCGATATCCTGGGCCGCGAGCATCTTGAGGATGGCGAACATCAGCTCCTGCTTGCGCATGGTGCTGGCGTTTTCCACCTCGAGCTCTTCGGCAAAGGCCAGAAGATCGGTCGGCGTCTTGTTCTTAAGTTCTTGTAGCTTCATTTCAGCCATGAAGGATCCATGTTTCGTACGGGAATGGGAAGACGGCGTGTTTTCTGAAGGGAGCTGCGGCAGGGGGGCAGGCTCTGGTCTTTGTCACAAGCCATGAAGAGGAGATGGCAGAAAATAGCGATTCACGTGAAACGCCGCAAGGGGTTGTCGAAAATTAGCGAGAACTCTTACAATTAGCAATCGATAAAATTCAAAACGGCTTCACCACGACCATGATGACGATCAGAATCATCAGCAGCGTCGGGGCCTCATTCATCAAGCGCCAGTAGCGTGCAGTGCGGCGGTTCTCATCCCGCTGGAAGGCCCGTACCGCCCGACTGAAGCGCACATGCACCACAGTCAGCATCACCACGAACAGGAGTTTGGCGTGAAGCCAGCCGCCCTGAAAACCAAAGACGCTCCAGGCGAGGTAAAGTCCAAGCACCCAGGAGATCATCATCGCCGGGTTCATGATGACCTTCAGCAGACGCTGCTCCATCATCTTGAACGTCTCGGACTGTTCGGAGCCTGGCGCTGCATCGGTGTGGTAGATGAACAGCCTGGGCATGTAGAGCAGCGCTGCCATCCACGACATCACGGCAATCACGTGCAGCGCCTTGATCCAGAGGTAGAGGCTCTCCGGCTGCCAGACGAAAAGCCCGACGAGCAGCGCGGCAAATCCACCAAGCGCAATCATCGCCCTCAGCCGCGCCCTGTTTCCGGGAGCACTATCCGTCTGGCGTTCGCTCATCAACGTTTCCCGCGAACCCGCGACACCAGCGCCGAGACGTTTTCCGGATCAGCCTGCGGCGTAATCCCGTGTCCAAGGTTGAAAATCAGCGGCCCATTTCCGAGCGCATCGAGAATACGATCGATACCCTGATCGAGCGCAACGCCACCGGAAACGACCCGCATCGGATCGAGATTGCCCTGCACCGGTCCGTCCTTCTGCAAATCGACAGCGAAGGACAAGGGAACGGTCCAATCGAGCCCGATGGCATCGGCACCCGTTTTCTGGCGATACTGCTTCAGGAGGAGCCCTGCGCCCTTGGCAAAAGCGATTATCTTCGCCTGCGGGCGTCGCGCTCTGACCGACGCAATCATTCGGGCAACGGGCTTGACTGCAAAACGCTCGAATTCCGCCTCACCGAGAACGCCGGCCCAGGAATCGAAAATCTGCACCGCGTCGGCGCCCGCATCAATCTGCTCGACCAGATAATCGGCGGACACGTCGGCGAGGAACGTCAAAAGCCATTCGAACGCTTCCGGGTTCCGATAGGCGAATAGCCGGGCGGGGGCCTGGTCCGGTGTTCCATGGCCAGCGATCATGTATGTCGCGACCGTCCAGGGGGCACCACAAAAACCGAGCAGCGTTGTTTCCCCGGGGAGTTCGGCACGCAACCGCGACACCGTTTCAAACACCGGTTTCAGGTGATTGGAGATACCGTCAGCCTTCAGAGCCTTGATGCCGTCGACATCAATCGGATCCATTCTTGGTCCATGGCCTTCCTCGAAGCGAACGTTGCGCTTCAGGGCATCTGGGATCACGAGAATATCGGAAAAGAGAATGGCTGCATCAAAAGCATAACGTCGGATCGGCTGCAGCGTCACTTCGACGGCCAGATCCGGCGTGTAACAGAGATCGAGGAAGCTTCCGGCAACGGCCCGCGTTGCCCGATATTCCGGAAGGTAGCGACCGGCCTGGCGCATGAGCCAGATGGGAGGGGGACTGATTGTCTTCCCGTCCAAAACCTCCAGAACTTTCCTTCGTGTCTCGGCCACGGATGGTCTCTCCCAATATATAAACAAAGGTATTTAGACTCTTTCTATTTCTTAGAGTCGGTGGGTATCAAGGATTAAAAGATGACCACACGTCATCCACGACGGCCCGATCGGATCAAGGCGGGCGGGAGCCAGCATCGCAGCTGCGGCCGCATTTCGTGGATAAGTGCAAAAAGCCGATGGGAATCAGGCGATTGCCGCGTTCGAAAAAGCGCGCATAGCTGTGGACAACGAATGGAAACACGTGACACTTTGTCATTGCCATGAGTCTTGTCCACAAGCTCCGCGAAGCTTTCTTCCGCGCTGGACCAATTGTGAATAAGTCAGAGGTTTTCCCGTCGCCCGAGCCGACGGCGCGTCATCGGCGGTTTTTATCCCGGTTTATCAACAGCACCCGGAGAATAACGTGGAGAACAAGAAAAACTACTTCCACCTGCATCTGATCTCCGATTCGACAGGGGAGACGCTGATCGCCGCAGGGCGCGCGGCAGCCGCACAATTCCAGGCGTCGCATGCGCTTGAACACGTCTATCCGCTCATCAGAAATCGCCGGCAGCTGCTGCAGGTTCTCGACGCCATCGATGGCGCGCCCGGCATCGTGCTCTATACAATCGTCGATCGCGAGCTGGCCGGCATCATCGACCAACGCTGCCGTGAGATGGGTGTGCCGTGCGTCTCCGTGCTCGATCCGATCATCGAACTGTTCCAGTCCTATCTCGGCTCGCCGTCGCGACGCCGTTCCGGCGCGCAGCACGTGATGGACGCCGATTACTTCGCGCGGATCGACGCGTTGAACTTCACCATGGACCATGACGACGGTCAGCTGCCGGCCGACTTTGATGACGCCGATGTGGTCTTGATCGGCATCAGCCGAACATCGAAGACGCCGACATCGATCTATCTGGCCAACCGCGGCATCAAGACGGCCAACATTCCGATCGTCCCAGGCGTGCCGCTTCCCGATCGACTGATGGCGGCCACCAAGCCGCTGGTCGTCGGCCTGATCGCGACCGCCGATCGCATTTCGCAGGTTCGCCAACACAGGGTGCTGGGCACCACGCAGGGCTTCCACGGCGATCAGTATACGGATCGGGCGGCGATCGCCGAGGAGTTGAAATATGCCCGCGCGCTTTGCGCGCGCAACAATTGGCCGCTCATCGACGTGACCCGACGCTCGATCGAGGAAACCGCCGCGGCAATTGTTGCCCTGCGTCCGCGGCTGCGATAGAGCGAATCCGAACAATTCGGGAACTTCGATGATGACACCTTCACTCGTCCTGGCTTCAGCAAGCCCGTTCCGTCGCGCGCTTCTGGAAAATGCCGGGCTGGTGTTTGCCGCACGCGCTGCCGAGATTGACGAGCGCGCGCTTGAAAAGCCGCTCGAGGAAGAAGGCGCTGCGCCTGAAGAGGTGGCGATGACGCTCGCCGAAGCCAAGGCGAGAGATGTCGCCGGGCATTTCCCCGGAGCATTGGTGATCGGCTCCGACCAGACCATGTCTCTGGGCCAAAGGGTCTACCACAAGCCGAAGGACATGGCGGAAGCCGGACAACATCTCCTGTCGCTTTCGGGCAAGACCCATCGCCTGAACAGTGCGGTCGTCCTCATCCGCGACGACGCGGTTCTCTGGCGCCACGTCTCGTCAGCACAGATGTCCGTGCGCGCGCTGACGCCGGAATTCGTCGATCGCCATCTGCAGCGTGTCGGCAGCAAGGCCTTGTCCAGCGTCGGCGCCTATCAATTGGAGGGCGAGGGCATCCAGTTGTTCGACAGGATCGACGGCGACTACTTCACCATCCTCGGTCTTCCGATGCTGCCGCTGCTCGCAAAACTCAGGGAATTGGGAACGATCGATGCGTGATTCACGTGAAACATTTGTTAACCACGCCTTCGTCACCGGCTACCCGATCAAGCATTCGAGGTCGCCGCTGATCCATGGTTATTGGCTGAAACAGCTCGGGATAGAGGGCAGCTATCGCGCACATGAAGTGAAGCCGGAAGATTTTTCCACCTTCATCGTGGAGTTGAAACAAGGCACGTCGGGCTTTTGCGGTGGCAACGTCACCATTCCGCACAAGGAGGTTGCCCATCGTCTGGCAGACCGCCCCGATGATCTCTGTCTGGAACTCGGCGCTGCCAACACGCTGTGGATCGAAGCCGGAGAAGTTCACGCGACCAATACCGATGGCCGCGGGTTCGTCGCCAATCTCGATGAGCGCGCTGATGGTTGGGACCAGTGTTCGACCGCGGTGGTGCTCGGCGCCGGCGGCGCCAGCCGCGCCGTCATCCAGGCCGTGCGCGACCGGGGCGTCAAGACGATCCATGTCGTCAACCGTACCGTGGCAAGGGCGAAAGAGCTGTCCGACCGTTTTGGATCGACCGTGCACGCCCATCCGATGGAGGCATTGGGCGAAGTGATGAGGGGTGCCGGCCTCTTCATCAACACGACATCGCTCGGCATGGACGGACAGGAAGCGCCGCAGATCGATTTCACCGTCCTGGCGAGCGGCGCGGTGGTCACCGATATCGTCTATGTGCCGTTGAAGACGCCTTTGCTTCGTCAGGCCGAGCAACAGGGCTTTGCCATCGTCGATGGGCTTGGCATGTTGCTGCACCAGGCAGTGCCCGGCTTCGAACGCTGGTTCGGCCGCCGGCCTGTCGTCGATGCCAACCTTCGGCAACTCGTCATCGATGACATGGGGTCGCACGCATGATGATCGTTGGCCTGACCGGATCGATCGCCATGGGCAAGTCGACGACGGCGCAGATGTTTCGCGAGTTCGGGGTGCCGGTCAACGACGCCGATGAAGTGGTGCATGCGCTTTATCGCGATGAGGCCGTCGCTCCTGTCGAGGCAGCTTTTCCGGGAACAGTGAAGGATGGGGCGATCGATAGGGCCGAGCTGTCGCGTCAGCTCCTGGCAACACCGGAAAGGCTGCGCGAGCTCGAAAGCATCGTGCACCCACTTGTTCGTCAGAAGGAACGCGAGTTCCTTGACAGGAATGCCGCCGATAACGTCCCCTTTGTCGTGCTCGATATTCCCCTGTTGTTTGAGACGGGGGCCGAGGCGCGTGTCGATCGGGTGGTCGTGGTCAGCTGCGCACCCGACCTTCAAAGAGAGCGGGCGATGAAACGTCCAGGGATGACCGAAGAGAAATTTGCCATGATCCTGGCGCGTCAGGTGCCGGACAGCCAGAAGCGCGAACGCGCCGATTACATCGTCGATACCAGCCACAGCTTCGACAATACACGCCAACAGGTGAGGGCAGTCGTCGACGATCTCACCAAAAATGGAGCGCTCGATGCGTGAGATCATCTTCGATACGGAAACGACCGGCCTCGACAACCGCGAGGACAGGGTGATCGAAATCGGCGGCGTCGAGCTGGAAAACCAGTTTCCGACCGGCCGCACGCTGCACATCTTCATCAATCCCGGCAATCGCAAGGTTCATCCGGATGCGCTTGCCATTCACGGCATCACCGACGAGTTCCTGAAGGACAAGCCGCCTTTTGCCGATGTCGCCCAAGAGATCATCGACTTCTTCGGCGATGCCCGGTGGGTGGCGCACAATGCGACCTTCGACATGGGCTTCATCAATGCCGAGTTCGGCCGCATCGGGCTTCCCGCCATTGCCGGGGAACGGGTGACGGATACGCTCGCTCTTGCCCGCCGCAAGCATCCGATGGGTCCGAACTCGCTCGATGCGCTCTGCCGGCGTTACGGCATCGACAATTCCCATCGCGCCAAGCACGGCGCGCTTCTCGACTCCGAGCTTCTTGCCGAAGTCTATATCGAGATGCTCGGCGGTCGTCAGGCGGCGCTTGGATTGGTGTCGAGCAACAAGGGTGCGGGGCAAACCGTCGAACACGATGATGGACCGATTGCGGTCGCGCAGCGACCACGGCCATTGCCAAACCGTTTGTCTGAGGCGGATGAGGCGGCGCATGCCGCGCTGGTCGCCAAGATGGGAGCGAAGGCGATCTGGGCCAAATACGATCCGCTGAAATGAAAAAGCCCGGTCAAACCGGGCTTTTTCCTAACTACGATCCAGACTGAGCGAAATCAGTTGGCGGTCTCGTTGGCGTTTGCCACCTGCGAGCGGACCTTTTCTTCGGCCATGCGCTGTGCGAACATCTGAGCGAAATCGATCGGATCGATCATCAGCGGCGGGAAGCCGCCGTTGCGGGTCGCGTCGGAAACGATCTGGCGCGCGAACGGGAACAGCAGACGCGGGCACTCGATGAAGAGCAGCGGCAGCATGTGTTCCTGCGGGAAGCCGGCAACACGGAAAACGCCGCCGTAGGAGAGCTCGACGTTGAACAGAACGCGCTCGCCATCCTTGGCTTCCGCGTTCAGCGAGAGCACGACGTCGAAATCGTTCTCGGCAAGCGGGTTGGCGTTGACGTTGACGTTGATGTTGATCGACGGTGCATTGTCGCGGGCCTGCAGCGAACGCGGTGCGCCCGGGTTCTCGAAAGAGAGATCCTTGACATACTGGGCGAGGATGTTGAGCGACGGGCTCTGCTGCGCGCTGCCGTTGCCGTTGGATGCGGTATCAGTCGTCATAAGGGTTTCCTCGACTTCAAATTCGGTGAGGCCATCTAGCATTTCGCCATAGGGCTTACAACCCTGCGCCACAGGCCTTTGCTATTGCCGCCGACGCTCTTCGGGCGGGTTTACGTCGTCATCTTCCGTTCGCGAGAACTCGCCTTCGCCAAGGTCGATGACGCGTGGTTGGTTGCGCTCCTGCGGCGCATGGCTCGGCCCGTGCCAGGACTGGCTCGAAGCGGCGGTCACGACAGTCATTCTTGACCGGAGATAGCTGGCGATCGCCTGCCGGACAGGTGGCACGAACAGAAGCAGCCCGAAGATATCGCTGATGAAGCCGGGCACCATGAGCAAAAGTGCTGCGACGAACATCAAGGCGCCGCCGAGGACCTCGCGTCCGGGATCGCTGCCGGTGCGCGTCGCTTCCTGAACGCGCCTGATCACGGCAAAACCCTGAACGCGAAGCAGAACGACCCCGGCGATCGCGCTCAAGAGGACGAGCAAAAGGGTCATGGCGAGGCCGATCTCGCGGCCGACGATGACGAAGCCGGCAATCTCGGCAAGCGGCAGTCCAAGAATGACCAGGGGAATTAACATTGAGCGCATTATCGGTGCCTGAAAGGGTCTTCGCATCGTCACCTCCGATCTAAGGGTGCGACAACGCGGTTTGAATGATCTATCCTTGCGGACTATATGGAATAGCTACGAGAAATTCTAACAGCGGTTTCAGGTGGAAATGGGCTCTTTCGACTTCATCACGTTTTTTTTCTTGATCGCCGCAGTGGTCATTTTCCTGCAGTTGCGCAGCGTGCTCGGTCGGCGGACCGGCAACGAACGACCACCGTTTGATCCCTATTCGCCGCGGGATATGAGCCAGGGGCCTGAAAAGGCCGACAATGGCAAAGTCGTCCAACTGCCGCGCCGCGACAATGTCGAGGATGATTCGGCGCGCTACGCTGCAATCGACGCCTTCGCCAAAGCGGGAACGCCGCTCAACGATCAGCTCCGTTCGCTGACCGACGCCGACAATGGCTTCGATCCGAAGGAGTTCGTCAACGGCGCGAAGATGGCCTATGAGATGATCGTCATGGCTTTTGCCGACGGCGACCGCAAGACGCTCAAGAACCTTCTGTCGCGCGAGGTCTATGAAGGCTTCGACGCTGCGATTGCCGAGCGCGAGCGCAAGGGCGAAGTGGTGAAGTCCACCTTCGTCGGCATCGAGAAGGCCGACATCGTCCACGCCGAAGTCAAGGACAGCGAAGAAAACATCACGATCCGGATCGTCAGCCAGCTGATCTCGGCGACCTACGACAAGCAAGGCGCCATCATCGATGGAGACGCGGAGTCGGTGGCCGAAGTCAACGATCTCTGGACCTTCTCGCGCGACATTCGCTCGCGTGATCCGAACTGGAAGCTGATCGCGACCGAATCCGAAAACTGATCGGCAAGGTGCGACCATGACGCTTCGACTTGAGCCTGTCACCTTCTCCGATCTACCGGGGTGGCAGGACGACGATCCGACCGCGGTGATTGAAGCGCTGCGCCGCTGTCATCACCATGTCTCGACGGCAAAGCCCTATCGCACGGGTTCGCTTGGCATCTCCGTCGATGACCTGATGCCGGCATTTTCGGCTGCAAGCATGAACGTCGCCGATGCGGCTGCGGCGCGCGCATTTTTCGAGCAGCAGTTCGTCGCCTTCAGTATCCGGCCGGAAACGGGCAAGACCGGTTTCGTGACCGCGTTCTACGAGCCCGAGATCGAGGTGCAGGCGACAGCGGACGACACATTTCGATATCCGATCTACCGCCGTCCAATTGATCTCGTCGATATCGATGATACCAACCGGCCCGTGGACATGGATCCCTATTTCGCCTTCGGCCGCCTGCATGACGGCGTGGTCGGCGAGTATCCCGATCGCCCTGCGATCGAGCAGGGCTTTCTGGCGGGGCGCGGCCTGGAGATCGCCTATGCCAGATCCAAGGTCGATGTGTTCTTCGTCCACGTCCAGGGTGCCGCGCGGCTCGTCTATCCCGACGGTTCGCGCCGGCGCATCACCTATGCCGCCAAGACCGGCCACTATTTTTCTCCGATCGGCAAGCTGCTGATCGATCGCGGCGAAATCGATGCCGCTACCGTTTCAATGATGAGCATCCGGGGTTGGCTGGCCGCCAATCCGGATCAGGTCGACGAGGTGCTTTGGCACAATCGCTCCTTCATCTTCTTCCGCGAGGCTGATGTGCATGACGAGCGGCTGGGGCCGGTCGCCGCCGCCAAGGTGTCGCTGGAACCGGGGCGGTCGCTTGCCGTCGATCGGCTGATCCATACCTTCGGTGTACCGTTCTTCATCTCCAGTGACAGCCTGACGCGTCTTGATGCCGGACAGCCGTTTAGACATCTGATGCTGGCGCTCGACACAGGATCGGCGATCGTCGGTCCGGCTCGCGGCGACATCTTCACCGGATCGGGCGACGTGGCAGGCGAGCTTGCGGGTGCCGTTCGCAATGACGCGGACTTTTACATCTTCATCCCCCGTGCGGCTGCGGCAAGATACGGCAATGGCTAGGGGCAAGAAGCTTTCAGCCGAAGAGCGGATTCTGTGGGGAAAGGTCGCGCGCACGACCAGGCCCATGCCCGGCCGCCTCGACGATCTCCGGGAGTTTCTCGGCGAGGACGTTCCAGCCGCGCCCAAGGATGATCCGCAAAAGACGCAAGCGGCGTCGCCGGCCGGTGGGGCCGGTGAACAGCAGGGAATCGCGCTCGCCAACACCTCGAACGGCCGGCATCACTATCCGCTTGAAAAACCCGTCAAGCGCAAGCTGTCGAAGGGGCATCTGGCTCTCGAAGCGCGGATCGATCTGCACGGCATGATCCAGAGCCAAGCCCATGGCTTCCTCCTGCATTTTCTTCTGAGAGCCCATGAGCGCGGGCTGCGCCATGTTCTCGTTATCACTGGCAAGGGAACGTCGATCGGCAGCGATGGCGCCTTGAAACGTGCCGTTCCGCTCTGGTTCTCGCTGCCGGAGTTCCGGCCATTGATCTCGAGTTACGAGCCGGCTGCGCGCAATCACGGCGGCGATGGCGCGCTTTATGTCCGCCTGGCACGCAAGGGGAGCCCGACGTGACCCCCTTCGGCGCGGCGGTGCGCGATCTGCGGCGCAAGAAGGGCGTATCGCAGAAGCAGATGGCCGCGGCGATCGGCGTGTCAGCCGCCTATCTCTCGGCGCTCGAGCATGGAAAACGCGGCGCTCCGAGCTTCGATTTCCTGCAGCGCGTGGCCGGTTACTTCAACGTCATCTGGGACGAGGCCGAGGAATTGTTCCAGATCGCCCATGTCTCCGCACCGAAAGTGGTGCTGGATACCTCGGGGCTGGCACCGGAACATACCGCCTTTGCCAACCGGTTGAGCGGGCAAATCCGCGATTTGTCCGTCGACACGATACGCGCCCTGGAAGATGTTTTGGAAAAAGCCACATTTCCTGCTAATGACAGGGGATGAACAGCTGTTTTCCGGCCGCTCCGCGCGGTCCGGGATTTGGAACCGTGGACAAATTTTCTATAGTCCGCGAGGCGTCCGAGACGTGATTCGCAACGAATCACCACGTCCGAAGAACCTGGAAAGACCCGAAGCCGAATGACCGATATTCCTGAAACCGATACCGGCGCCGCCGCCGAATATGGTGCCGACTCCATCAAGGTGTTGAAGGGCCTGGATGCCGTACGCAAGCGGCCGGGCATGTATATCGGCGACACCGACGACGGCTCCGGTCTGCATCACATGGTCTATGAGGTGGTCGACAACGCGATCGACGAGGCGCTGGCGGGCCACGCCGATATCGTCACGGTGACGCTCAATGCCGACGGCTCAGTGACGGTCACCGACAACGGCCGCGGCATCCCGACCGACATTCACAAGGAAGAGGGCGTCTCGGCGGCTGAGGTCATCATGACGCAGCTCCACGCCGGCGGTAAGTTCGACCAGAACTCCTACAAGGTTTCCGGCGGTCTGCACGGCGTCGGTGTTTCGGTGGTCAACGCGCTGTCGGTGATGCTGCGGCTGAAGATCCGTCGGGCGGGCAAGATCCACGAGATGAGCTTCACCCACGGCGTGGCTGATGCTCCGTTGAAGGTGATCGGCGACGCCGGCAGCGATACCGGCACCGAGGTGACGTTCCTGCCGAGCACGGAAACCTTTACCAAGACGGACTTCGACTACGGCACGCTCGAACACCGCCTGCGCGAACTCGCCTTCCTCAATTCCGGCGTGCGCATCGTCTTGACCGACAAGCGCCATTCGGACGTGCGTCAGGACGAGATGATGTATGACGGCGGCCTCGAAGCCTTCGTCGCCTATCTCGACCGCGCCAAGAAGCCGCTGGTGCAGAAGCCGGTTTCGATCCGCGGCGAAAAGGACGGGATCACCGTCGAAGTCGCGATGTGGTGGAACGACAGCTACCACGAGAACGTGCTCTGCTTCACCAACAACATTCCGCAGCGCGACGGCGGCACGCATATGGCTGGCTTCCGTGGCGCGCTGACCCGGCAGATCACGTCCTATGGCGAAACATCCGGCATCACCAAGAAGGAAAAGGTGACGCTGACCGGCGACGACTGCCGCGAAGGCCTGACCGCCGTTCTCTCGGTCAAGGTGCCGGATCCGAAGTTCTCGTCGCAGACCAAGGACAAGCTGGTTTCCTCGGAAGTCCGCCCGGTTGTCGAAAGCCTCGTCAACGAAGCCTTGAGCACCTGGCTGGAGGAACATCCTTCCGACGCCAAGATCCTTGTCGGCAAGGTCGTCGAAGCGGCGGCTGCGCGCGAGGCGGCCCGCAAGGCACGCGAACTGACGCGCCGCAAGGGCGCGCTCGACATTTCCTCGCTGCCGGGCAAGCTGGCCGACTGCTCCGAACGCGATCCGGCAAAGTCCGAAGTCTTCCTGGTGGAGGGCGATTCGGCGGGTGGTTCGGCCAAGCAGGGACGCTCGCGCGAAAACCAGGCGATCCTGCCGCTGCGCGGCAAGATCCTCAACGTCGAACGCGCGCGCTTCGACAAGATGCTCTCGAGCCAGGAAATCGGCACGCTGATCACCGCGCTCGGCACGTCGATCGGCAAGGACGAGTTCAACGCCGACAAGCTGCGCTATCACAAGATCATCATCATGACGGACGCTGACGTCGATGGCGCCCACATCCGCACCCTGCTGCTCACCTTCTTCTTCCGGCAGATGCCGGAGCTGATCGAACGCGGTCATCTCTATATCGCCCAGCCGCCGCTCTATAAGGTGACGCGTGGCAAGTCCGCCCAGTATCTGAAGAACGAGCAGGCGCTGGAAGATTACCTGATCTCCATGGGTCTCGAGGAAGCGACGCTGCAACTGGCATCGGGCGAGGTTCGCGCCGGTCAGGACCTGCGCGAAGTGATCAACGATGCGCTTCGCGTGCGCAATCTTATGGATGGCCTTCACTCGCGCTACAATCGCTCGATTGTCGAACAGGCGGCAATTGCCGGCGCCTTGAATGTCGAACTGAACGGCCAGCGCGAACAATACGCGCAGGTCGCGATCGAAGTGGCCCGCCGGCTCGACGTCATCGCCGAAGAGACCGAACGCGGCTGGAGCGGAGCAGTGACCGCCGAAGGTGGCCTCAAGCTCGAGCGCATGGTGCGTGGCGTCAAGGAAGTCGCCGTCCTCGACATGGCGCTGATCGGCTCGTCCGACGCCCGTCATATCGACCAGCTGACGTCGAAGCTCAAGGAAATCTACTCCGCGCCGCCAGTGCTTCGCCGTCGCGATGGCGCACAGGACATCAGCGGTCCGCGCGCGCTTCTGGATGCGATCTTCGCGGCAGGCCGCAAGGGTCTTTCGATGCAGCGCTACAAGGGACTGGGCGAAATGAATGCCGAGCAGCTTTGGGAAACGACGCTCGATCCGAACGTGCGCTCGCTATTGCAGGTGCGGGTGAACGATGCGACCGACGCCGATGGACTGTTCTCGCGCCTGATGGGCGACGAGGTTGAGCCGCGCCGCGACTTCATCCAGGAAAACGCACTGAACGTTGCCAACCTCGATATCTGATCGAAAGACTGTCGCAATCGCTTCGCAGATCCCGGTGCCGCAAGGCACCGGGATCTTTTTTGTCTATTCCGCCTTGAAGCGGCCTTCGAAGGCGAGTTCTGCAAGCGGCTTGCGCTGGCTAGGCTTTTCCCGTTCGCGCAGATCGTCCGGCAGCGTCGAGGGGTCGGCCAGCCGGCCGATTGCTACCGCGGCCTCGACCCGATGGTGCTCGGGGACGCCGAGGGTGATCATTGCCTTGTCGCGATCGATGCCGGCCATCGCGTGCGCGTGCCAGCCGGAAACCGTTGTCTGCAGCGCAAGGCTGAACCATGCGGCACCGGTGTCGAAGGCATGGGTGTAGGCGGCCCGCATTTCGCCGGAGGCCGCCTGCGTATGGGTCTTGGAGATGACGATCACCAGCGCTGCGGCATGCTTGGCCCAGCGCTGGTTGCTCTCGTTCAAGATATCCAGCAGACGCGCGAAATGCTCTGTGCCGCGGCGGGCATAGACGAACCGCCAGGGCTGGTTGTTGCTCGCAGACGGTGCCCACCGGGCGGCTTCGAGCAGTAAGAGCAAGTCGTCCTCGCTGATTTCCTCCTGGGTGAATGCACGCGGCGACCAGCGCTTCAGGAACATCGTGTCGATCGGGTGGTCGGCGGTTCTGTGGTTGCTTTCCGTCATGAACATACCTCTTTTATCGTGTCGGAATCCCGTTGGAGGAGCGCTGCCATCGACGACGCCCGCTGCGTAGGGCGAGGCGGTTGGCGAGATTCGCGGCCGACGCTACATGGGATCAGGCGCCGATGAAACCGGCTTTGCGCCCGCACCGTTGATCGTTTTTTCCGGCGCGATCCGCTCGATAACGGAATCTGCAGAAACGGTGTTTCGGGTGATTGTCGAGTTTGATAAAAAAGTTGTATAAGTTCTGTAGATTTTTCGGAGAGAGGACGTGCGATGACTTTTAAGGACCCGTCACTGTTTCGCCAGGCTGCCCTGATTGGTGGCGAATGGATTGAAGCGGATGCCGCCAATGCGATCGAAGTGACCAACCCGGCGACGGGCGAACTCATCGGACGCGTGCCGAAGCTTGGCGGCAAGGAGACGAAGGCGGCGATCGAAGCGGCGCGTCTGGCGCAGAAGGGCTGGGCTGCTCGCACTGCCAAGGACCGCGCCGGCGTGCTTCGCCGCTGGTTTGAGCTGATGATCGAGAACAAGGACGATCTCGGCCGCATCCTCACGCTCGAACAGGGCAAGCCGCTCGCCGAGGCGACCGGCGAAATCGTCTATGGCGCAAGCTTCGTCGAGTGGTTCGCCGAAGAAGGGCGCCGCATCTATGGCGACCTGATCCCCGGCCACCAGCCGGACAAGCGCATCATGGTGATGAAGCAGCCGATCGGCGTCGTCGCCGCGATCACGCCCTGGAACTTCCCCAATGCGATGATCACCCGCAAGGCGGGTCCTGCCTTTGCAGCCGGCTGCGCCATGGTGCTGAAGCCAGCGGCACAGACGCCGTTCTCGGCCATCGCGATCGCCATTCTCGCCGAACGTGCCGGCCTGCCGAAGGGTCTCTTCAGCGTCGTCACCGGCTCGGCTCGCGAGATCGGCGCGGAGATGACCGCCAACCCGGTGGTGCGCAAGCTGACCTTTACCGGCTCGACGGAAGTCGGCGCCGAGCTCTATCGCCAGAGCGCCGGCACGATCAAGAAGCTCGGTCTGGAGCTCGGCGGCAACGCGCCATTCATCGTCTTCGACGATGCCGATCTCGATGCGGCCGTGGAAGGCGCCCTGATCGCCAAGTTCCGCAACAACGGCCAGACCTGCGTCTGCGCCAACCGCATCTATGTGCAGGACAAGGTCTATGACGCCTTCTCCGACAAGCTGGCGGCGGCCGTTGCAAAGCTGACGATCGGCAATGGTCTCGACCAGGGCGTGATCCTCGGCCCGCTGATCGACCAGGCGGCACTGGAGAAGGTCGAGGAACACGTTGCCGATGCCACCGCCAAGGGCGCGCGGGTGATCCAGGGCGGCAAACGCCATGCCCTCGGTGGTACCTTCTATGAGGCGACGGTGCTGGCCGACGTTACCCAGGCGATGGCAGTCGCTCGCGAAGAGACTTTCGGCCCCGTGGCGCCGCTGTTCCGCTTCACCGACGAGGCCGACGTAATTGAAAAGGCCAACGACACGGAATTCGGCCTGGCCTCCTATTTCTATGCGAAGGATCTGGCGCGGGTGTTCCGCGTGGCCGAGGCGCTGGAATACGGCATGGTCGGGGTCAACACCGGGTTGATTTCGACCGCGGAAGCACCGTTCGGCGGCGTCAAGCTCTCCGGCCTCGGCCGCGAAGGCTCCAGATACGGCATCGAGGAATTCACCGAGATCAAATATGTCTGCCTCGGCGGTATCGCCTGACGCATTTGCAGCGTGAAACAATCAGATCGCGAAACCGGCTGGAAAGTTCTGGCCGGTTTTTTTGTTTGCCGCTAGAGAAGTTGCAGTCGTGAAAAGAGGAGATGACGCGATGCCGGCACCAGGCAACCCCTTCAAGGCAGCCCTTCGCGAACAGCGCTTTCAGCTCGGGCTCTGGGTCGCGCTGGCAAGCCCCTATGCGGCTGAGGTCGTCTCCGGCAGCGGCTACGACTGGCTGTTGATCGACGGCGAGCACGCGCCCAACGATCTGCCGCTGCTCTCGGCGCAGTTCCGGGCCGTTGTCGCATCCGCCAGCCACCCGATCGTCCGTCTTCCGGTTGGCGATACCGCGATGATCAAGCAGATCCTCGATGTCGGTGTGCAGACGCTGCTCATTCCGATGGTCGAAAGCGTCGAGCAGGCGAAAGAGCTGGTTCGCGCGACGCGTTATCCGCCGCATGGCATTCGCGGCGTCGGTGCGGCACTGGCGCGTGCGTCCGAGTTCGGCCGGATTACCGACTATCTCCACACCGCAAACGAGCAGATCTGCCTTCTGCTGCAGATCGAGAGCCGCGCGGGTCTTGCGGCGATCGACGAGATTGCCGCCCTTGAAGGCGTCGATGGCCTGTTCATCGGCCCATCGGATCTGGCCGCCGACATGGGCTATCTCGGTAGCCCGGGGCACCCGGAAGTGAGCGCGGCGATCATCGACGCCTTCGCGCGCATCGAAAAGGCCGGAAAGGCAAGGGGTATCATGACGCTCGATCTCGCACAGGCCCGCGACTACCGCGATCTCGGCGCCGATTTCATGGCGATCGGGACCGATGTCACGTCGCTGGTTCGGGCGACCCAGGCGCTGCGACAGGAGTTTACCGGCGAAGAAAGCCCGAAGGCCAACAAGATGGAATCCGGTTACTGATCGCAGATCGTGGTTAGCATCGGCATCGAAACGCCCGGGCTCCAGTGGCGGAGTCCGGCAATCCTCCTCACGATCTTTTCAGAGTGATGGTTGGCGATATCGGCGAGCCGATGATCGAGGAACGGATTTCGGAAGCGGTCGAGCGTGGTTTCGACATAGGCGCTGGCCTGTTGCCCAAGGCCCTTGGCGGCGAAGGCAGGAACCACTTCCCGGTCGTAGATATCGTCGAGCCGCCTGGCGATATCGGCATGGCCAAGGATCTGCCGGACCGTTTCGCCGGGATCGCGCCGCCCCCTGATCCATATATCCGCAAGCACCGTATGGCCGAGGTTGAGGATATGCAGCTTGAGCTTTTCATAGGGTGTCAGGTCGTCGACCAGCAGCACGCATGCGTGTGCGCAAGGCGCCTTCAGCCCGGGCAGTTTCTCGATCGCCCATAGGGCGTAAGGCTCGGCCACGGCGCCGGCCGGCTCGATCGGTTCGGAGACGATGCGGTCGACCAGCGTATTGGCCCAGATGACCTCGTTCGCCAGCCAGTCCGAGAGACGAGTGTCGTCAAGCCGCTCAAGCGCGAGCTCCAGCACGATCGCTTTCAGCACATCGCCGTTGCGCGACACCAGTTCGCAGGGAAGGACAGTGAGCGGCTGGCCGCCGGCGTCGAAACGCGCTTTCAGAAGCAGCAGCAGTTTACCGGGAAAAGACCTCGGCACGGGCGCCGAAAGGTCGTCGTCTGATGTGTCATATCCAGTATCGCCGGTGTTCGAGATCAGAAACTCGGCCTCGGCCGCCACGACATCACGAACTGCATCCCAGTTGCCGTCGGTCGACAGCGCGCGGGTGACGCTCGTGACCCGCTCGACCTTGTCGACCGGTTCGCCGTCGACAAGCCCTCGGATCACCACCGGATATCCGCCAGGCTGCGTCAATGCCGCAAGACGTCCTGCTCGCTCGGCTGAACCTGTGGTCTGGACGACTGTGATGTGTCCGGGTGCCGCCTGTCGATGGAGCGCTTCGCTGATGAAGAGATCGGCATGGGCCTGGAGAAAACGGCTCGTCCCAAACTGCACAAACGGTGTCTTCATCATGGCGTTCCGGTAGCTGGCTATGGAATGGATTGCAGCAGCGTCTCGCGCGCCGAGCGAAGATGACGCCTGCAGGCTTCCTCGGCGCGTTTGGCATCGTGCGACCGCAGCGCTTCGATATAGGCAAGATGTTCTTCCAGCGCCCGCGCGTTTCGCTGCCGCGCGTTGGTCTTGTTCCATTGGTAGTGGTAGTGGAACACGATCGAAATGATGTCGTAGAAATCGACGATGAAACGATTGCTCGACGATTTGTGCACGAGCAGATGGAAGCGCTCGTCGAGCTCGGAGAATTCCTTGTAGCGGTTGTCGATGTCCGCGAGGATCTCGTGGTGCAGCGCTTCGATCCTGCTCAACTCCTGCCAGGCCGAATGGCTGTCCGGCAGCGCCACGAAGCTTGCAGCCGAGCGAAGCTCGAACATCTCGCGGACCTCGGTCAGTTCCAGCGCAAATTCGCGGGTAAAGCCCTTGAGGATCCAGTGGCTGTTCGGCCGCTTCTCGATCAGCCCGAACCGGCTGAAGCGGATCAGGAATTCCCGCACGCTGGTGGTGCCGGTGCCGATCTCGCGCGCCAGTTCCAGCTCGTTGATCTGCATGCCCGGCTCGGCGCCACCGGCCAGAATCCGGCGCATGAAGCTGCGCTCGATGATTTCCGCGAGTGAATCCGTTTCTTCCGTCGGGAAGTAATCGTCCGGCCGCGGTTGGCGCAGCACGATCTTCTTGCGCTTGTCCCAGGTGATCAGCTTCGCCTCCTCGAAGCGGCCGAGAATGGCCCGCACCGTCGTCCGGCTGACGCCGAGCACCTGTCCCAGCTCCGGTTCGGAAGGCAGGGAGGATGTTTCCGCCAGCACTTTCAGGCAGCGGTTATAGGCATCCTTGAAGACGGTGTTCTGCTTTGCCATTGCCAGGGTCCGGGCGGTTGAGGTTTCGCGGGCGACGGAGCGCTGATGCGATCAGCCTTCGTCGGCCGCCGATCTAGCCTGCCGCAGCGCACTTGTCTTCGTCTCTCGCACGAAAATCATGACGTTTCTCCCCTGTGGTCGCTGTGCTCGCGGGCGCACGTCGTACCGCTGCACTTGTCTCGCCGCATAATACCCATTGACGGCAATCTGTCTATTGTGGATAAAAGACAAATAGGCCTTTCTCGAAATCGCAGCAATTTTCACGGAGAACATCAGGGTGTCAGTGCCGTCTTCAATCCTTCTGGCGCCCGAGGACAATGTGGTCGTGGCAACGCTTACGATCGCGCCCGGCGAAGCTCTGCCGGGCGGCGTCCGCACGGCGACGAAGATCGATCCGGGCCACAAGGTTGCGATCCGGCCAATCCATGCGGGCGATCCCGTGGTCAAATATGCCCAGGCGATCGGGCGCGCGACCAGCGACATAAAAGCCGGCGAGCATGTGCATTCCCACAACCTCTCCTTCGATCAGGATCGGCTGGCGATCAGCCCGCAAGGCGCGCCGGAAGAGGCGAGCGCTGCCGACAGGGCGCGCACTTTCATGGGCTATCGACGCGGCGACGGACGGGCGGCGACGCGCAACTATATCGGCATCATTGCCAGCGTGAACTGTTCCACCACGGTCTGTCGGGCGATCGCCGAGGAGGCCAACAGGCGCATCTTGCCGAAATACGAAGGCATCGACGGCTTCGTCCCCATCGTCCATGACCAGGGCTGCGGCATGTCTTCGACCGGCGACGGCATGATGAACCTGCACAGGACGTTGGCGGGCTACGCAAGGCATGTGAATTTCGGTGGCGTGCTGATGGTCGGGCTTGGCTGCGAGGTCAATCAGTTGACGCTCTACGGGCAAAGCGGGGCAGGGCATGAAAAGCGCCATTTCAATATCCAGGAGGCTGGCGGCTCGCGGCGTTCGGTCGAGCGGGCGCTCGGCATGCTCGACGAAATTGCCGAGGAAGTCGGCCGGCAGCGTCGTGTTGCCATTCCGGTGAGCGAGATCATCGTCGGTCTGCAATGCGGCGGCTCTGACGGCCTGTCCGGCATCACCGCCAACCCGGCTCTGGGGGCGGCGGTGGATATCCTGGCGGCCGCCGGCGGCACCGCGATCCTGTCCGAGACCTCGGAAATCTACGGTGCCGAACATCTGCTGCGCAGCCGGGCCGCCAACGACGCGGTTGCCGCCAAGCTCGATTGTCTGATCGCCTGGTGGGAAAACTATGTGGCGCTGCACGGCGCCTCGCTCGACAACAATCCTTCGCCGGGCAACAAGCGCGGTGGTCTAACGACCATTCTGGAGAAGTCGCTGGGGGCTGTGGCCAAGGGCGGCCGTTCGCCGCTCAATGCGGTCTACGGCTATGCCGAGCGCGTCACCGAACACGGCCTCGTCTTCATGGATACACCCGGCTACGACCCGGTATCGGCGACCGGCCAGGTTGCCGGCGGCGCCAATGTGATTGCCTTTACCACTGGCCGCGGCAGCTGTTTCGGCTGCAGGCCGGCACCGTCGATCAAGCTGACCAGCAACACCGCGCTGTTCCGGGCGATGGAAGAAGACATGGACATCGATTGTGGCGTGATCGCCTCCGGGGAGGCGACGATCGCCGGTCTCGGCCGCGAGATCTTCGATCTGATCATCGATACCGCTTCAGGAAAGAAGACCAAGAGCGAACTCTTCGGTTACGGCGACAACGAATTCGTGCCCTGGCATCTCGGGGCGACACTCTGACGATGTGATTTCGCGCATCCTTGGGGGAGGAGACAAGGGAATGCAGACGAGAAAGATCGGTCGCACCGACCTGTCGGTGACCGAATACAGTTTTGGCGCCGCGGGCCTTGGCGGGCTCTACCGGGAGTGCACGCGAGACGCGGCAATGGCAACGCTGGATGCCGCCTGGTCCGCCGGCTTGCGCTACTTCGACGTTGCGCCGTACTACGGGCTCGGTCTTGCCGAACGGCGGGTCGGCGATTTCCTGCGCGATAAGCCGCGTGACGAGTTTGTGCTATCCACCAAAGTTGGCCGGCTGTTGCATCCGGTGCCGGAAGGCGATGTGCCCGATTATTCCTAC
The DNA here is from genome assembly GCF_059419585.1 of Ensifer sp. GW821-FHT05G01. Lineage (NCBI taxonomy): Bacteria > Pseudomonadati > Pseudomonadota > Alphaproteobacteria > Hyphomicrobiales > Rhizobiaceae > Ensifer > Ensifer sp. GW821-FHT05G01. The sequence continues at coordinate 406,924 of NZ_JBWKSC010000005.1, forward strand.
GTCAAGCCGCTGAACTTCGACGTAGCGTACGACTACAGCTACGATGCCATCATGCGTTCGGCCGAATTCAGCTATGCGCGCCTCGGTCTCAATCGCATCGATATCCTCTATGTGCACGATATCGGCGTCTACACCCATGGCGCCGCCCGCAACGCCGTCTACCTGAAGCAATTGCTGGATTCGGGCCTGAAGGCGTTGGAAGAACTGAAGGCTTCTGGCGTCATCGCCGCCTACGGTCTGGGGGTCAACGAGGTCCCGGTTTGCCTCGAGGTGATGCGGCATACCGATATCGACTGCATCCTGCTTGCTGGCCGCTATACGCTGCTCGACCGGTCCGCCGTCGCCGAGCTTCTGCCGCTCTGCGAAAAGAAGAAGACGTCGCTTATCGTCGGCGGCGTGTTCAATTCGGGCATCCTTGCGACCGGCCCCGTCGATGGCGCGCATTTCGACTATATGCCGGCCAGCAGCGAGGTCCTTGAGAAGGTCGGCGCAATGGAGCGGATCGCCCGGGAGCGGGGTGTACCGCTTGCCGCTGCCGCAATGCAGTTCCCGCTCGACAATCCGGTGGTTGCCTCGGTCCTGCTCGGGACAGCGAAACCGGAGAGCTTGCGGCGCAACATGGATGCGCTGAGGCACAGACTGTCTACGGACGATTTCTCGGCCTTTGAGCCCTACACGCTTGTGGCGCCGGAGCTTGGACTGGAGGCTGTCCGGGCCTGACGCTTCGGGAACCGATTTTCGCGGGTAGGGTTCCCAGACGCCGCATATCGAAACGCAACGCCGGAGGAGGCAGTACAGTCACGCAAATCGCAGCAACGACTGCTTGCAAAGCGGACAGTGTTGTATTAGCGTTTCGATATGTTTTTTATCGATAAAAGATCGAACTGCAAGCACCTGGCAGATCGATCTCCATAAGATGGAACGAGGTGCACTGAGAGGAGAAACCCAATGAGCATAACCAAGCACATTCTTTCCCGTCGTGCCTTCACCGCTCTCGCCGGAGCCGCGATGATCGCCACCATGGCGCCGGCCGCGTCCTTCGCGCAGGATGTCACCATTCCGATCATCGTCAAGGACACCACGTCGTTCTACTGGCAGATCGTGCTGGCTGGTGCGCGTGCAGCCGGCAAGGATCTCGGCGTCAACGTTCCCGAACTCGGCGCACAGTCCGAATCCGATATCAACGGTCAGATCAGCATTCTCGAAAACGCCGTTGCCGGTTCCCCGGCTGCCGTCGTGATCTCGCCGACGGAATTCAAGGCTCTGGGCAAACCGATCGACGAGGCCGCCAAAGCGGTTCCGATCATCGGCATCGACTCCGGCGCCGATTCCAAGGCCTTCTCCTCGTTCCTGACGACCGACAACGTTCAGGGTGGCAGGATCGCAGCTGATGGTCTGGCTGCAGCGATCAAGGAAATGTCGGGCAAGGAAGAGGGCGATATCGCCATCATCACCAGCCTGCCAGGCGTGGGTTCGCTCGATCAGCGCCGCGAAGGCTTCCTCGACCAGATCAAGACGAAATATCCGGGCTTCAAGGTCGTCGCCGACAAATATGCCGATGGTCAGGCAACCACCGGCCTCAACATGATGACCGACCTGATCACCGCCAACCCGAACCTTGTCGGCGTCTTTGCCTCCAACCTGATCATGGCGCAGGGCGTTGGTCAGGCGATCGCCGAAAACAAGCTCGGCGACAAGATCAAGGTGATCGGCTTCGACAGCGACGAGAAGACCGTCGGCTTCCTGAAGGAAGGCGTTTTGGCTGGCCTCGTCGTCCAGGACCCCTATCGCATGGGTTATGATGGCGTGAAGACGGCGCTTGCGGTCTCGAAGAAGGAAAAGGTCGAGGCCAATGTCGATACCGGCGCCAACCTGGTGACCAAGGCGAACATGGCAGAGCCGAAGATCGACGCTCTCTTGAACCCGAAGGTCAATTGACGGCAATCGGCGGTAAGCGCGCGAGCGTCGCCTGCCGCCGAGAATACGGGTGCCAGCGGTCGGATACGAGGACCGGCCGCTGGCAGTCCGCACGATGGGGAGGAGTGCTGAGATGCCAGGTCTCGACGAGGTCAGCGATATCAAGAGCGACGGTTTGAGGACGGCTTCCCGCCACCCAGTGCCGAAGGGCGAACCGATCCTGGAAATGCGCGCGCTGCAGAAGAAGTACGGCGCTGTCGAAGCATTGAAACCCGCCTCAATCACATTCCTGTCCGGAGAAGTTCATGCCATCGTCGGCGAAAACGGCGCCGGCAAATCGACGCTGATCAAGCTTTTGACCGGCGTGATTCGCCGCACCTCGGGCGAAATCTACTGGTGTGGCAAGCCGGTTCAGCTCGACAACCCGCAGGAGGCGATCGCGCGCGGCATCAACGCCGTGCATCAGGAGGTCGTGCTTTGCCCGCACTTGAGCGTGGCTGCCAACATGTTCCTCGGCGACGAGATCAACAACGCTGGCCTGATGCGCAAGCGTGCCATGACCGAGGCGGCCCAGAGCGTGCTTGATGATCTCGGCTTCAACCTGCCGGCCGCCGCAACGCTCGGCAGCCTGACGATCGGCCAGCAACAGCTCGTCGCGACCGCCCGCGCCGCCATGCGCGGCACCCAGTTTTTGATCTTCGACGAGCCGACCGCCTATCTGACCCGCCAGGAATCCGCCCAGCTCTTCCGGCTCATTCGCCGGCTGCAGGGCGAGGGGGTGACGATCGTCTATATCAGCCATCGCATGGAGGAAGTCTTCGAGCTGGCCGATCGGGTCTCGGTGCTGCGCGACGGCACCCATGTCGGCACGCGAAAGATCGGCGAGACCAACGACGCCGAATTGATCACCCTGATGATCAACCGCACGATCGAGCAGATCTATCACAAGGAACATTTTCAAGCCGGCGAAACGATCCTCGAAACCCGGGGCTTGAGCGGCCCCGGCTTCGAGGATGTGTCGCTCACTGTTCGTGCCGGCGAGATCGTCGGCCTCTACGGCTTGATCGGTGCCGGACGAAGCGAGTTTGCCCTTGGCCTCTACGGCCGCCATGCGGCGACTGCAGGCGAGGTCTACTGGCAGGGACGCAAGGTCAATATCGCCAATGAACGCAAGGCGATGGACCTCGGCATCGCGCTGGCGCCCGAAAGCCGGCGCGATCAGGGCCTTTGCCTCAACCTGCCGATCGGCCTCAATATCAATCTGCCGATCTTCAGTCGATTGACCCGCGGTCTGACCATCAACCGTCAGAAGGAAATCGAGAATGCCGACCGACAGATCAAGGATCTGAAGATCAAGACGCCGTCGCGTCGCGTGCTGGCGTCCGCGATGTCCGGCGGCAATCAGCAGAAGATCGTCATCGGCAAGTGGCTGAGCCACGGCGCCAAGCTGTTCATCTTCGACGAACCGACGGTCGGCGTCGATGTCGGCACCAAGGCGGAAATCTACCGGCTGTTCGCCCGACTTCTGGAGAACGGCGCAGGGATCATCCTGATCTCCTCCTATCTGCCGGAGGTCTACGAACTCTCCGATCGCCTGCACGTGTTTCGGCGTGGGCGGCTGGTCGCCAGCCACGATTACCGTGCCGCAAGCCATGAGGAAGTGCTGACGCAGGCGATCGGCGTCTGATCGCGACAATGAAAATCAAGGGCAAGTAGGGAGGACGACGATGAGTGCTGAAACGGTCGAAAGCGGAACGGGTCCGGCGCCGCGGAAAGGCGTGAGCATCCTGTTCGGCCTGACGCTTCTCGGGCTCCTGCTTTTCCTTTGGCTGCTGCTTGGGCTTGCCACCAACAGTTTTTGGACGCCGAACAACATCAGCAACCTCTTGCGCCAGGGTGCGATGACGGCGATCCTCGCCGTCGGCCAGACCTTCGTTATCATCACTGCCGGCATCGATCTGTCGGTCGGTGCCGTTGTCGGCTTCACCAGCGTCATTGTCGCCTGGCTGCTTGCCGCCGGCGTGCCACTCTGGATCGCCATCATCCTGACGCTCGCCTTCGGCGTCTTGATAGGCGCTTTCCATGCCTTCGGCATCGTTCGCATGGGGCTGCCGCCGTTCATCATCACGCTCGCAACGCTGACGTCGCTGCGCGGCATCGGGCTCTTGATCACGAACGGCTCGACGATCTCGATTACCAACGAGGCCTTCACCAATTTTTCCCGCGCCGATTTTCTCGGCGTGCCAAGCCTGTTCTGGATGGTGATCGTGGTGGCGATCCCGGCCTATGTCTTCCTGCACCTGAGCCGCTTCGGCCGCTACCTCTTTGCCGTCGGCTCCAACAGCGAGGCGGCGCGGCTTTCCGGCGTAAACGTGCATCGTACCATCTATCTCGCCTATATTCTGTCTTCGACCTGCGCCGCCTTCGTCGGCCTGCTGCTCGCCTCTCGCATCGGCATCGGCAACGCCACCCAGGCCGAAGGCTGGGAACTGCAGGCGATTGCCTCCTCGGTCATCGGCGGCACCAGCCTCTTTGGCGCGGTCGGCTCGGTGCATGGCCCGCTGCTCGGCGCCTTCATCCTCGCCACGATCAACAACGGTGCCAACCTGCTCAACGTCAATTCGTTCTGGCAGCGCATCATCACCGGCGTGCTGATCATCGTGATCGTCTATTTTGACCAGCTCAGGCGGCGCGGCGCCCGTTAGGCACCCGGCTCCCAACAACATACGGAAAATGCCATGAAAGCCGTCCTCTGCCCGCAACCCGGTCGCCTGGAGATCGTTGACCGTGCGCCGGTGCCGGCCCCACCCGCGGGTTGGGTCAGCGTCGCCGTCAGCCATGTCGGCATCTGCGGCACCGACTATCACATCTTCGCCGGCAAGCACCCGTTCCTGGAATATCCGCGCGTCATGGGCCACGAGATCTCCGCCACCGTGCTTGCTAACGGACCGGGAACGGTGATCGCGCCAGGCACGCCTGTCGTGGTCAATCCCTATCTCTCCTGCGGCCTGTGTGTCGCCTGCCGCCGTGGAAAGCCGAACTGCTGCACGGCGATCAAGGTGCTCGGTGTCCACACGGACGGCGCCTTCTGCGAGGAAATCCTCGTGCCAGAAGGCAATCTATATCCGGCCATCGACCTCACGCCGGAAGCGGCGGCGACGGTGGAGTTTCTCGCCATCGGCGCCCACGCCGTGCGCCGGGCTGCCGCACCGGCCGGGGTGCGCGCCCTGGTCATCGGCGCTGGGCCGATCGGGCTTGGAACGGCCATTTTCTCGCGCATCGCCGGCCACGTCGTCACGCTGATGGATACCAGCACGGAAAGGTTGGCTTTCGCGACCGACCGGCTCGGTTTCGGCGGCGGGCTCGTCGCTGACGAAGCAGCCGGCCGCCGCATCGCCGAAGCCACGGATGGCGACGGATACGACGTCGTCTTCGATGCCACCGGCCACGCCGGCTCGATGGAAGCTGCCTTCGGCCATGTGGCGCATGGGGGAACGCTGGTGTTCGTCAGCGTCGTCAAGGACGAGATCCGCTTCTCCGATCCGGAATTTCACAAGCGGGAGATGACGCTGATCGGCAGCCGCAACGCCACGCGTGAGGATTTCGACCATGTGGTCAATGCGATCAGGCAAGGGCTGGTGCCGGTGGAGGCGCTGATTACCCATCGAACGACGATGGACGCGGTGGTTGAGGATTTGCCGCGTTGGGCAAACGAGAAATCCGGCCTGGTCAAGGCGATTGTCCGGATCGCGGCGGCGTGACGCCCCGGCCCTGCTGCAATGCGGAAGATCGGATTGAGGCCTGGCGGCCGTGGGGCGCTTCAGAAAAAGCGTCTGCCCGTGCCCAAAAACGCGAATTTCTGAAGAAAACGGACGGTTTCGGCCAGCTCCGGGCAAGTCCGTTTGTTAAATATCAGCAATCCGGGCGCATTCTCGCAGAAGTCGCTTGTATCGAGGTGAAACGGGTATACTTGTTGCAGTGCACAAGAAACATGGTAGTCTTGCAAGGATTGCGGACACCAAGACAAACAATCGCAAGCTTGCGTCCGACTGGGAGCGGCGTTGTCGTTGATTGAACCAAGGGGTACGCTTCCTATGTTCTACCAGCTCTACGAATTGAACCATGCCATGATGGCGCCGTGGCGGACGGCGGCGGATGCCATGCGGCTTGCTTTCAGCAATCCGATGAACCCGATCTCGCACACCTATTTCGGCCGTGCGACAGCCGCTGGCCTCGAGGTCTTCGAACGAACGACGCGCCGCTACGGCAAGCCGGAATTCGGCCTTCCCGAAACGCTGATCGACGGACAGCCCGTCGGCGTTCACGAGCGCATCGTCTGGCGCGAGCCGTTCTGCAACCTGATCCATTTCGAACGGGCGCTGCCCAAGGGCAGGGCTGCCGATCCGAAAGTGTTGATCGTTGCGCCGATGTCGGGCCACTATGCGACACTGCTGCGCGGAACCGTCGAAGCCCTGCTGCCGCATTCCGATATCTACATCACCGACTGGATAGACGCGCGCATGGTGCCCTTGAGCGAGGGCAATTTCGATCTCGATGATTACATCGACTACGTCATCCAGATGCTGCACTTCCTTGGGCCTGACACGCACGTGATCGGGGTCTGTCAGCCGGCCGTGCCGGTGCTCGCAGCGGTCGCAGTGATGGAGGCGGCTGGCGATCCGCTGTCACCGGCCTCGATGACGCTGATGGGCGGGCCGATCGATACGCGCATCAACCCGACGGCCGTCAACAAGCTGGCCGAAGAGCGGCCGATCGAGTGGTTCCGCGACAATGTCGTCATGCCGGTGCCGTGGCCGCAGCCGGGCTTCATGCGTATGGTCTATCCCGGCTTCCTGCAGCTCTCGGGTTTCATGTCGATGAACCTCGACCGTCACCTGATCGCCCACAAGGAGTTCTTCGCCCATCTGGTGAAGAACGATGGCGATGCCGCCGAGAAACACCGCGATTTCTACGACGAATATCTTGCCGTGATGGATCTGACGGCTGAGTTCTACCTGCAGACCGTTCAGGTCGTCTTCATGCAGCATGCGCTGCCGAAGGGCGAGATGATGCATCGGGGCCGGCGCGTCGATACCACGGCGATCAAGAAGGTCGCGCTCTTGACGGTCGAAGGCGAGAACGACGATATTTCGGGTCTCGGCCAGACCAAGGCGGCGCAGACGATCTGCACCAACATCCCCGAGCATATGCGCATGCACTATATGCAGCCTGATGTCGGGCACTACGGTGTGTTCAACGGCTCGCGTTTCCGTCGTGAGATCGCACCGCGCATCGTCGCCTTCCAGCGCGAGCATGCCCGGCATACCAACCCGGTAAAGCAGGTGATCAAGGGCGGAAAAACCGCCTGATTTCTGAAAATCTGGGCTTTTGACCGCGTAGTGTCAAGGGTTTGTCCGATTCCGGGGAAGGGCGTCTTGTAGTCGATAGCGCGCCTTCCCACATCGTTTTCACCGGGCCGCAATGGGTGGTCCGGTTGATTGCGAGGAATCCTGAAGATGAACCAATCTGCATTGATCCGTCCGGATTGGACGCCTGCGACCATTGCATTGATGGTGCTCGGTTTCGTGGTTTTCTGGCCGCTCGGCTTGGCCATGCTCGCCTACATCCTCTTCGGCGAGAAACTGAAAACGTTCAAGAAAGACGCCAACAGTACGGTCGACGGCATGTGCTCCGCCTTCAAGCGTGGCAATCGCGCCAACTGGTCACAGCCGCATCGCACCGGCAACGTTGCCTTTGATGACTGGCGTGAAGCCGAACTTGCCCGCCTCGACGAAGAACGCCGTAAGCTCGATGAAATGCGCGAAGAATTCGATTCCTACGTGCGCGAGCTTCGCCGCGCCAAGGACCAGGACGAGTTCGACCGCTTCATGCGCGACCGCCGCAACGGTGGCTCCGGTCCTGTTGCCCCGTTTGAGGCAAACTGAGTGATGAAAAAGACATCCGGTGTTTCACATGAAACGCCGGATGTCGCGATCGGCATAAGGCGCCACCTGTCGCTTCAAACGCGCAAATGGTGCCGTCTCATGTCGATCACAAACACCGACAATTCCCTGGATCGCGGCGCGCTTTAGGGAATTATGCATTAGCCGGAAAGGCCGCGAATCGGATAGAAAGCCGTCATGTTCCCTTCTTTTACGCGGCGGCGCACCCCTCCAGCTCCTGTCGACACGACCCGAGAAATCGAAGTCGCGGGCAAGATGCTTCCGCTGACCATAAGGCAGAATTCACGCGCCACCCGCATGACGCTGCGCATCGAGCCCGGTGGCCGCGCGCTGAAGCTGACGATCCCACAGGGGCTTGCCGATCGGGAAGTGAACGCCTTCCTCACTCGCCATCAGGGCTGGCTGATGACCAAGCTGGCGCGGTTCTCCGGCGAAAGCCAGCTGGAAGAGGGTGGTTCGATCCTGATCCGCGGCATCGCCCATCGGATCGAAAGAACAGGAAAAATCAGAGGGTTGACTGAAGCAGTGATCGACGGTGACGAGGCGATACTGCACGTCAGCGGCGGCGAGGAACATCTGCGCCGCCGCATCGTCGATTTTCTGAAGAAGGAAGCGCGGCACGATCTTGACCGCCTGGTCGCGGTCTATGCCGGGCGGATCGGCCGGCGGCCCAAATCGCTGAGCCTGAAGGATACGCGCAGCCGCTGGGGATCCTGTTCGGCCGATGGGGCCTTGAGCTTCTCGTGGCGGATCGTCATGGCGCCGCCGAAGGTCATCGCCTATCTCGCCGCGCACGAAGTGGCGCATCTTCAGGAAATGAACCACGGGCCCGATTTCTGGGCGCTTTGCGAGAAGCTTTGCCCCGACACAAACGATGCCAAGCGCTGGCTGAGGCGCAACGGCACGATGCTGCACGCCATCGATTTCGATTAGGCAATTGTCGGGTTTAACCGCGACTGCGGCCGGCAAGCGCTGCTTGGATCTTCTCGTCCGTCTTGTATTGGCTAAGCGCGTAGACGGACCAGATCGCTGCCGGTACCCAGCCGATCAGGGTCAACTGCAGGACAAGGCAGATGATGCCGGCAAAGGGACGGCCGATGGTGAAGAACTGAAGCCAGGGCAGAATGAGGGCAAGCAGCAGACGCATTCGTCTCTCCGTTGTGATAGAATGCATATGGTGAGCGCAGGCCGAGACCGCAATGCCGCACCCTCTGGACGACGGTGCGCGGGGTGGTTTTTGGCTCGACTCCAGCGACATTTCATGCAAGGTCGCTTCTCATGAAAACCGAAGTGAAGATATGCGGCCTGAAGACCGCGGAAGCGGTGGATCGCGCGGTTGCGCTCGGCGCATCGCACACGGGCTTCATCTTTTTTGCCAAGAGCCCGCGCAACCTCGAACCCGATGACGCCGGCCGTCTGGCTGACAGGATCCGCGGCAAGGCCAAGATCGTCGCTGTCACCGTCGATGCCGACAATGACGATCTCGACGAGATCGTCGCAGCGCTCAATCCCGACATTTTGCAACTTCATGGCAGCGAAACGCCCGACCGGGTGCTCACCGTCAAGGCGGTCTATGGCCTGCCGGTGATGAAGGCCTTGTCGATCCGCGACGCCGACGATCTGAAAAAGGTCGAGCCCTATATCGGCATCGCCGATCGGTTTCTCTTTGATGCAAAGCCTCCGGCAGGATCGGAATTGCCCGGCGGCAACGGTGTTTCCTTCGACTGGACGCTGCTCGATGCGCTTGACGGCAGCGTCGATTACATGCTTTCCGGTGGTTTGAACGTGAACAACATCGGTGAAGCCCTAGCGCAGACGCGCGCCCGTGCCATCGATACGTCCTCCGGCGTCGAGAGCGCGCCGGGCGTCAAGGATCTGAAGCTCATGGAATCGTTTTTCGATGCCGTTCGCCACGCGGAGGCGATTACGGCACGGTCAGGGAGCAAGACGTGAACGAGGCGCCAAAACTGAATTCCTTCCGGGCGGGACCTGACGAAGACGGCCGTTTCGGCATTTTCGGTGGCCGCTTCGTTGCCGAAACCCTGATGCCCCTGATCCTCGACCTGCAGGCCGAGTGGGACAAGGCCAAGAACGATCCGGCCTTCAAGGCCGAACTCGACAATCTCGGCGCCCACTACATCGGTCGTCCGAGCCCGCTTTACTTCGCCGAGCGGCTGACGGAAGAACTTGGCGGCGCCAAGATCTACTTCAAGCGCGAGGAGCTGAACCATACCGGTTCGCACAAGATCAACAATTGCATCGGCCAGATCCTGCTGGCCAAGCGCATGGGCAAGACACGCATCATCGCCGAAACCGGTGCCGGTCAGCACGGCGTGGCGTCTGCGACCGTCGCCGCCCGCTTCGGCCTGCCTTGCGTCGTCTACATGGGCGCGACCGACGTCGAGCGCCAGGCGCCGAACGTCTTCCGCATGAAGCTTCTCGGCGCCGAGGTGAAGCCGGTCACAGCTGGCAACGGTACGCTCAAGGACGCCATGAACGAAGCGCTGCGTGACTGGGTCACCAATGTCGACAACACCTATTATCTGATCGGCACGGCTGCCGGTCCGCATCCCTATCCGGAGATGGTCCGCGACTTTCAAGCCGTCATCGGCCAGGAGGCGAAGGCGCAGATGCTTGAAGCCGAAGGCCGGCTTCCTGATCTCGTCGTTGCTGCCGTCGGCGGCGGTTCCAACGCGATCGGTATCTTCCATTCGTTTCTCGACGATGAAGGCGTGAAGATCGTCGGCGTCGAGGCTGGGGGCAAGGGGCTCGATGGCGACGAGCATTGCGCGTCGATCACCGCCGGCTCGCCGGGCGTACTGCACGGCAACCGTACCTACCTGCTGCAGGACGGCGACGGCCAGATCAAGGAAGGCCATTCGATTTCGGCAGGCCTCGACTATCCCGGCATCGGTCCGGAACACTCCTGGCTCAACGATGTCGGTCGCGTCGAATATGTGCCGATCATGGACCACGAGGCATTGGAAGCCTTCCAGATGCTGACCCGTCTTGAAGGCATCATCCCGGCACTGGAGCCGTCGCACGCGCTCGCCGAGGTCATCAAGCGCGCGCCGACGATGGGCAAGGACGAGATCATCCTGATGAATCTCTCCGGTCGCGGCGACAAGGACATTTTCACCGTCGGCAAGATTCTGGGTATGGGGCTGTAACGATCATGACCGCACGCATGGACAGAAAGTTCGCCGATGTGGCGTCGGAAGGACGTCCGGTCCTCGTCACCTATTTCATGGGCGGCGACCCCGATTTCGAAACCTCCGTCTCCATCATGAAGGCGCTGCCGAAGGCCGGTGCCGATGTCATCGAACTCGGCATGCCGTTCTCGGACCCGATGGCCGACGGACCAGCGATCCAGCTGGCCGGCCAGCGTTCGCTGAAGGCCGGCCAGACGCTGGCAAAGACGATCGAGATCGCCCGCCGTTTCCGCGAGGAAGACCAGCGCACGCCGATCGTGCTGATGGGCTACTACAATCCGATCTACATCTACGGTGTCGATCGCTTCCTCACGGACGCGCTCGAGGCCGGTATCGATGGGTTGATCGTCGTCGATCTCCCACCGGAAATGGATGACGAGCTCTGCATCCCGGCGCTTGAGAAGGGCATCAACTTCATTCGCCTGGCGACGCCGACGACGGATGACCGCCGTCTGCCGAAGGTGCTCGAAAATACCTCGGGCTTCGTGTACTACGTCTCGATGAACGGCATCACTGGTTCGGCATTGCCCGACCCGTCATTGATCGCCGGCGCCGTCGAGCGTATCAAAACCCATACGAAACTGCCTGTTTGCGTCGGTTTCGGCGTCAAGACGGCGGAACATGCAAGAGCCATCGGTGCATCTGCCGATGGCGTCGTCGTCGGTACGGCGATCGTCAATCAGATCGCGTCGAGCCTGACCGAAGAGGGCAAGGCAACGGACGCGACGGTACCGGGTGTCGAAGCGCTTGTAAGGGGCCTGTCGGCAGGCGTGCGATCCGCACGGCTCGCAGCAGCCGAATAATTGCCTATATTAGCGCGCACAACCCGAAGAAAATCTTCAGGAGACTATTAAGTGAACTGGATCACAAACTACGTTCGGCCGAAAATCAATTCGATGCTGGGCCGCAGGGAAGTGGCGGAGAATCTCTGGATCAAGTGCCCGGAAACCGGCGAGATGGTGTATCACCGCGATCTCGAGGAAAACAAATGGGTCATCCCGCAATCCGGCTTCCATATGAAGATGCCGGCCAAGGCGCGGCTTAAGGATCTGTTCGACGGTGGCATCTACGAGGCCCTGCCGCAGCCCAAGGTGGCGCAGGACCCGCTGAAGTTCCGCGATTCCAAGAAATATTCCGACCGTCTTCGCGACAGCCGTACCAAGACCGAGCTGGAAGATACGATCGTTGCCGGTCTCGGCCGCGTCCAGGGCGTCAAGCTCGTCGGCGTCGTACATGAGTTCAACTTCATCGGCGGTTCGCTCGGCATGGCCGCAGGCGAAGCGATCGTGAAGGCCTTCGAAAAGGCGATCGCGGAGAAGTGCCCGCTGGTCATCTTCCCGGCCTCCGGTGGCGCCCGCATGCAGGAAGGCATCCTGTCGCTGATGCAGCTGCCGCGCACGACTGTGGCTGTCAACATGCTCAAGGAAGCCGGTCTTCCCTATATCGTCGTGTTGACCAACCCGACCACCGGCGGTGTTACTGCCTCCTACGCCATGCTCGGGGATATTCAGATCGCCGAACCCGGCGCCGAAATCGGCTTTGCCGGCAAGCGCGTGATCGAGCAGACGCTGCGCGAAAAGCTGCCGGAAGGCTTCCAGACGGCGGAATACCTGTTGGAACACGGCATGATCGACATGGTCGTCAAGCGCCACGACATCCCGTCGACGCTGGCACGCGTGCTGAAGATCCTGATGAAGAAGCCGGCCGATGCGGTAAAGCTCAACGGCGGCGGTGCAGACCCAGTGGCCTTGCCAGTAGCGGCAAGCGCATAGCATACGATTCTATCGGGGCAGGGCGAGATGACAGCGGTGGAAGCCAGCGAAGCAGGCTACGAGATCGAAAAACTCCTTGCCTTGCATCCGAAAGGCTTCGACCTGTCGTTGGACAGGATAACCCGGCTTCTGGCCGCGCTCGGCAATCCGCAGGACCGCCTGCCGCCGATCATTCACGTGGCGGGCACCAACGGCAAGGGCTCCGTCACCGCGTTTTCGCGGGCGCTGCTCGAGGCCGCGGGCTTGAGCGTCCACGTCCATACCTCTCCGCATCTGGTCAACTGGCACGAGCGCTACCGGCTCGGCGTCAAGGGCGGCAAGGGCAAGCTCGTCAGCGATCCGGTACTGGCTGACGCGGTTCGTCGCGTGGCGGAAGCCAATGGCGGCGAGAAGATCACCGTCTTTGAAATCCTGACTGCCGTCACCTTCGTGCTTTTTGCCGAGCATCCCGCCGACGTCGCGATCATCGAGGTCGGTCTCGGCGGCCGCTTCGACGCGACCAATGTCATAACCAATCCGGCCGTCTCGGTGATCATGCCGATCTCGCTCGATCACCAGGCCTATCTCGGCGATCGGGTCGAGCTGATCGCGGCGGAAAAAGCCGGCATCATGAAGCGTGGCTGCCCTGTCGTCATCGGCCAGCAGGAAGAAGAAGGCGTTCGCGACGTCCTGACCTCGACCGCCGAACGTCTCGGCTGCCCGATGTCCGTTTACGGTCAGGATTTCCTGGCGCATGAGGAATTCGGCCGCCTTGTCTATCAGGACGAGCGTGGTCTGTCCGACCTGCCGCTGCCGAAGCTGCCGGGTCGGCATCAATATGCCAATGCGGCTGCAGCCATTCGTGCCGTGCGAGCGGCCGGTTTCGATGTGCCGGATGCGGCGATCGAGCGGGGCGTTGCCGGGGTCGAGTGGCCGGGGCGCCTTCAGCGCCTGGGCGGCGGTAAGCTTGGCCATTACGGCCCGCAGGATGCGGAGATTTGGGTCGATGGCGGCCACAATCCCGGTGCCGGGCAGGTGATCGCCGAAGCGATGGCGAATTTCGAGGAGCGCGAATCCCGGCCACTGTTCCTGATCATCGGTATGATCAACACCAAGGATCCGCTCGGCTATTTCCGAGCCTTCGTCGATCTTGCCGAGCAGGTCTTTACCGTGCCGATCCGGGCTTCCGATGCCGGGCTCGACCCGGTGGCGCTGGCGCAGGATGCCGCCTCTGTCGGCTTCGAGGCGTCCGCCGTTTCATCGGTGGCCGAGGCGCTGACGATCATTGCCAATCTTGTCGACGAAGACCCTGTGCCGCCACGCATCCTGATCGGCGGTTCGCTCTATCTCGTCGGCGACGTGCTTGCCGACAACGGCACGCCACCGAAGTGATAGGCTGCTGCGACAAGGATCGCAGCGATCTTTGCAGGACCATCCACGCGCAACATTAATGGCAAGAAAAAAGCCCGGCAAGCCGGGCTTTGAAGTCGGTTCGAGAAGGTGGCCTTAAGCGGCCGCAGTCGAAATCCAGGACGTCAGGGCCGTCTTCGGCGCAGCACCAACCTTGATGTCGGCAACTTCACCAGCCTTGAACATGGCAAGCGTCGGGATCGAGCGCACGCCGTACTGCGCGGCCAGTTCCGGGTTCTCGTCGATGTTCAGCTTCACGACCTTGACCTTGCCGGCGAGCTCGTTGGAGATTTCCTCAAGGCTCGGCGCGATCATCTTGCACGGGCCGCACCATTCAGCCCAGAAATCGACAACCACCGGCTCGGCGGCGTTCAGCACTTCCTGCTGAAAATTGGATGTATCGACTTTTACAGTAGCCATCGGCTGCTCCTTGCGTTCGAAATGTCGGTGTCCAGATGTTGTGTCTCATGTGAGACTGTCCCTCTGGATTTTCAATATCGGGTATCTCACTTTGTCGCGAGGTCTTCAAGGCTCCTGTCCAGTCGTGCATCCTCAAGCACGTGGATGATCGGTCCCTCCGTGAAAATCAGAGCACATTGGAAGCGGTGCGCCGGATAAAGCGGCCTGAGCAACTCGCGATAGATCGCCAGCTGGGTAATGTAGGCAAAGGGGACGTCCTTGGGTGTCGCCGGCACGCTGCGATTGGTCTTGAAGTCGGCGATCGTGACGATGCCATCCGCCACCGACAGCCGGTCGATCCGGCCGGAGACGGCAAATTCCTGATTTCGGAGCTTCAATGTGCCCATGACCGAGACTTCCGCCCGGCTGGCATCGGAAAAGAGCGATTGCAGCTCGGCATGATCGAGCACCTGCAGCACGGCATCACGCAGGCGTGCGCGCTGGGCTTCGGGCCAGCGCGGCACCGAACGGGCGAGATAGCGATCAGCCGCCGTCGGGCGCTCGGAAGCGGCGATCGACGGCAGGACCTGCAGCAGCCGATGCAGGATGGCGCCGCGCAGCATCGAGATATCGGCTGGCGCCTTCTGCGAAAACAGCGCCGAGCCGACGATCATGTCACCTTCGTCTTCGTCCACCGCAATACCGACGCCCGATGGGCTGAGCGGCCGCGGCAATCTGCGTGGCGGCGGCAGCGGCGTGGAAAGAGCGATCGGCAACCCGGTTTTCGGGGGTGTTGCGAGATCGGAGGCTTCGTCGCCCGTCGCAACTTCGCGCGGTACATGCGCTTCGCGCCAAGAGTGCCCCGCCCATTCCTCGTCACCCGCCTTGAACAGGACGGGGGTGCTGCGACCGTTGTCGTCCACAGACAGGCTCGCCTGCACCATGGCGTGCCAGGTGTCGGTGCTGGCCCGTTGCCCACGATAGCCACACACGACCAGTCGGTCGGCAGCCCGGGTCATGCCCACGTAAAGCAGACGGCGGTACTCTTCTTCGGCCAGCGTCTTCAGCCTGTCGCTGTCGGCGGCGACAAGCGAATTCGATGCGGAGCCCGGAGCACGCCAGACGGGCAGGGGATAGCTCGAGCCATCCGAAAGCGACATCTCCAGGAAACGAAGATCGGGCACGTGCTGCGAGTTGAACGGCTTGCCGCCGCCGTCGACCAGAAACACCACCGGCGCTTCCAGCCCTTTGGCGGCGTGCACGGTCATGATGCGGACCTCGTCACGCTCCTTGTCCTGCTCGCGCTTGACGGTCGGCGCCTCGATCTCGAGCGTCGAGATGAAGGCTTGCAGTCCAGGCAGGCCGCTTCTTTCGTGTTCGAGCGCAAAGGTCAGGAACTCGTCGAGAATGTCGCTCACCTCGCTGCCAAGCCGGGCGAGAAACGCCGCGCGCCCGCCATGGACGCCGAGCACGCGCGCAAAAAAGTCATGCGGAGCGAGCTGCTGGGAGAGGACGGCATAGCGAAGAAGTGCCTTGACGGTTGCTTCGTACGGCGAGCCTTCTCCGCCGCCGAATTCCTGCAACCTCTGCCAGAGGCTCACGCCTTCGTCGCGTCGGGCCGCGAGTTCGAACAGCGTATCTTCGTCGAGGTTGAAGAGCGGGCTCTTCAAAAGCGCCGCCAGTGACAGGTCGTCTTCCGGCAGCAGCATGAAGCGCCCGAGCGCCAGCAGGTCCTGGATGGCGATATGGCTGGTCAGAACCAGCCGGTCGGCGCCGGCGACGGGAATGTCGCTGCGGCGCTTCAGGGCGCGCGTCAGCGCATTGACGAAGGCGTCGCGCTTGCGCACCAGCACGATGACATCGCCCGGGCGCATGAAGCGGCGCACGCCCTTCTCGATGATCGTCTCGCGGCCGATCCAGTTGTCGAGCACCGCGGCGATGCGTCGGGCGAGAATGTTGACCGGTGCCGTTTCCGGGGTGGCGTCGAAGGGGGCCGTCCATTCGTCGTCGGTTTCTGTCGGTTCGGCGGCGATTACGTCCCAGATATCGACGGCACCGGGATGGCCGATGCGATTGGAGGCATGCACCACCGCCTCGTTTTGAGCACTGAGCCCACGCGCATGCACCGGGTTGGCAAAGACGGTGTCGACGGCGGAAAGCACGTCGACGGTAGAGCGGAAGGAGAGCTGCAGCCGGATCGGGCTGAAGGCCTTGCCGCCGTCGCGCACGCGCCGCTCGGTCTCGATGCTTTCACGGGAGAAGCGCTCGGGCCGCGCGCCCTGGAAGGAGTAGATCGACTGTTTCTCGTCGCCGACGGCAAACATGGTGCGGTCGGTTCCGCGGGCGCTTTCGCCGGAGAAGAAATCCGCCGCCAGCGCCTGGATGATCGTCCATTGCGTCGGGCTGGTATCCTGGGCCTCGTCGACGAGAATGTGATCGATGCCCTGGTCGAGCTTGTAGTGAACCCAGGCGCTGACGTCGCCGCGCGCAAACAGGCTGGCGGTGCGGTTGATCAGGTCCTCGAAATCGAGCTGGCTGCGAGTACGCTTGAGCGCTTCATAATCGTTGCTGAGCCGATCGGCGAGGGTCAGCGCCGACAGCGTCGCTTCGTACATCTGGACGATGCTCAGGCGGTCGGCGCAGGCAACTACATGATCGCGGGCCGCTTCGACCAGCTGCAGCAGATCGGGAGCGGCCCCAAGCATCGCCTTGTTCACGAAGGCGGAATCGGCGCGCGGCTTGCCGGTACCGGTGAAGAACAGCTCCTGCAGCCCTTCGTAACGCGCCATCGGATCGACAAGCTTGGCCGTCGCCCGCAGCCCCTCGGCGAAATCGAGCACCTTGGCGCCGCCGGAACTGGCGGCAAGCGAGAGATAGCGCTCCAGCGCCGAACCGTTGAGGCCTGCAAGCGGCCAGACGCCTTGAAGGACGCGCTCGACGCTATCCTCGGGCTCAAGCTTGAGGGCCGCGCGCAGTTGCACCGCGATGCCGCCATGGGCATCGGCATGGTCGAGAAAAGCCTGTATCGCCGTGCGGTTGGAAACGATCGCGCCCAGCAGCTTTTCAAGCCCGGTATCGTCGGCAAGTTCGAGCACGGTGGCAAAGGCCTCGGCGAGTGCCGCATCGTCCTCGGCGGCGGTCGCGGTCAGCAAGGCACGGCGTGCATCCGCGAGCAGCACCGCCGCCGCGCGGTCGTCGAGCACCGAGAAGTGTCCGGCAACGTTGGCTTCCAGCGGAAACTGGTGCAGCAGCGCTTCGCAGAAGGCGTGGATGGTCTGGATTTTCAGGCCGCCCGGGGTTTCGAGCGCGCGCGCAAACAGCCGCCGCGCTTCCTGGAGCTTCAATCGCGAAGGTAGTTCGCCTTCGATGGCCTCGATCCGCCTTTCCAGTGCCTCGTCGTCGAGCGTGACCCATTCGGCAAGGCGTTCGAAGACGCGGTTGGACATTTCGGAGGCGGCAGCCTTGGTGTAGGTCAGGCAGAGAATGGCAGACGGCCTGCAGCCGGCGAGCAGCAGGCGGATGACGCGCTGTGTGAGCACATGGGTCTTGCCCGACCCGGCGTTGGCGGAAACCCAGGCGGAGCGGGCGGGATCGGAGGCGAGCGACTGTCGGCGCGAGGTCCAGTCGAGCCAGGCTTCGGGCGTCCTTTCGTCGGGGCCGGCGCTTTCATCCCTCATCACTGTCATCCTCGCTGTCGGCGGTCGACCATTCGGCAACACGCGCCAGATGGTCGTATTCGCCGCCGTAGTCGCGCTCCTTCTGGACGATGAGGCGGGAGGCAAAGCCGTGTCTCCCCGACATCAGGGCGGTCAGCAGCTTCCTGAGCTCGACCAGGGCTTCGTCAGCCAGCTGGTCAGCCGTTTTCGTTTCCTTCGCCCGGCTGTTCTCGTTGTTGACCGCTTCCACCTTGAAGCGGGAGCCTGGTTTCAGCCTGACATAGAGCAGTGATTGCGGGTGGCCGGGACCCATTCCCTTGAACGCACCGGCTTTCAGCGCCGCTGCTTCGAGCGCCAGCTGCGGATCGAGCAAGACCCGCGCTTCCTTGATCGAAGGGCTGGAGCCGGTCTTGTAGTCGATGATCTCAAAGGTGCCGTCCGTCAGCGCATCCAGCCGGTCGGCAATGCCGGTCAGCCGGATGTCGGCCACGCCGACCTCCATCGATGCGGCGACCTCGGTCAAGGGCTTGCGGATAAAGCGTGCACGCTCGCGCTCCCAGGCGAGGAAGGCTTTGCCGACGGCGGCAAAGCGCGGCCGCCAGATGGTGTCGATATGGGCGGGCAGGCGCTCTTCGTCGAAGGCTTCGTTGAGCAGGCGGACCATCGCCTCGTCGGCTGCCGGCGACTGGATGTCGAAACCGCCACGCACGAAACGGTCGACGATGCGGTGGTAAAGCGTGCCGCGCTCGGAAGCACCCGGATCGCGGTTGAACGGGTCGAGCGGATGCAGCCGCAGGATCCGGCGTGCATAGATCGAATAGGGGTCGCGACGGAGCCGGGAGACTTCGCTGAATGAATATTTGCGCGGCTGCAGCTCGACCGGCGGCTTGGGTGCCGGGCGTTCAGCCAGTGTCTGGCGGCCGCCCTTGTCGAGCATGCGCGCCCACAGCAGATAGTCGCTGCCGTTGGATCGCAGGTTCTCCGCCAGCCGTTTGCCGCCTAGCGCCAGGAGCCGCTGCAGCCACCGTGATGCGACGGTGGGCGCAGATCCCTGCCGCATCGAGCGGGAAAAGATCAGCTTGCGCGTGCCGCACGCCATCTGGAAGTCGTGCGCAAGCTGGCCGACGCGACGTTCGGGCGGCTCGAGGCCGATCCCGGTTTTCATGGTGCGGGAGAGGAAGGGATCATTGGCGGTCTGCCCCGGCCAGTTGCCTTCGTTCATGCCGCCGAGCACCACAAGATCCATGCTCTGCAGACGCGATTCCAGCGCGCCGAAGATGAAGACGCGGGGGTGGCGCATCGAGCGTGGCTTGACGGCCTCGCTGGCGGCGAGCGCCTCCATGATGTCGCACCATTGCGGTCCGTCGGCATCCATCTGCCCTTCGGTCTCGATGATGCCGCGCAAGAGCGTCGCCAAGGCTTCGCCTGCCTCGCCGGACCAGAGACCGCTGAGGTCGGCACGTTCATCGCCGCAGACGGCCTCCAGCGCCTGGCCAGTCCGTGTTGCCCATTCGGCAAAGGTGAATGTTTCCGAGAACGGGCGACGCCCGTCGCTGCGCCGGCCCAGCGCACCGGCAAGCGGGTCTGTTGCCGCCTTTACCCGCGCGGCAAGATCCTTGGCCGCAAGAATGTCGTCTTCGGTGATGCCGATCCGCCATTCCGGAGGGTGGCGGTCGACGTTGTGATCGGCGACTGCCTGGTCGAGCAGCGGTTCCAGCAGCGAGATATCGGCGATCTCAGTGCCGCTGCGCAGCGCCATTCGCTCCAGCACGTCGGCGCTGCGGCGCAGCTCCGCCTTCGAGAGACCGAAGCGCGCCAGCGGATGTTTGAACAGCGCCACCAGTGGCACCGGATCGCCGGGCCGAAGGCTTGCCTCCAGGAGAAGCCGCATCAGCGTACCGGCTGATGTCGAGGCGAGCGGTGTGCCGGCCGAATCGTCGGCTTCGATATCGAAACGCGCCAGTTCCGCACCGACGCGGCGCGCCAGATTGCGGTCGGGGGTAATCAGCGCCGCCTGGCTATCGTCGCTGCCCTCAAGCGCCAGCCGGAGCGCAATGGCTATCGCTGTCGCCTCCTCGCGCTCGTTGGCGGTCTCGATCAGCGCAACGTCGCCAAAGGCCCGCTGCAGCGTTTCCGGCTCGAGCCCGTTGCGGGTCTCGGTCCAGCCGTTGGTCGCCTTGGCCGGCAACAGCGCATGCGACAGGATCTCGCTGCGATCGATCAGCCCCGCGTCGGCCTGGTCAAGGGTTGGTACATCGCAGCGCTCGACCTGCATGCGTTGTAGCAGACGGTGGAAGCCGTATTGCGGGTGGCTGCGGCTTGCCGGGTCGGGCCGGCCGGCGGCGACGGTATCGCCAATGATCATGCCCCATTCCGCATCAGTCATCGTCTGGTCGAGCCCCGGCAAAACGATGATGCCGTTGGACAGCTTCTGGACCGCCGCAATCAGCGCGGCCGTCGCCGGGATCGAGCCGGTTGAACCGGCGATGATGATCGGCCCCTGAAGCGCGCCTGCGGCGATGCGCTGGGTCTCCGCCTGCAGGATGGCGTTGCGATGTCGGGCCGGCGAGGATTGCTTGAGTTCCTCCAGCCGCTCCGGCCAGTAGACCCGGGCGATCTTCAGGAATTCGAGCGTCAGCTGCCACCAGAGTGCATGCTCGCCGGCATCGAGACCGTCGAGCGCTTCCCAGTCGAGTTCTTCCGTCTCCATCGCATCGACGAGTTCGGCCAGATTGCGCGCCAGCCAGATGGCATCCGCCGGGCTTGCCGGCGCGATCAGCGGGCTTTCCGCGTGAATGTCGAGCACCACCTTCGGCAGGCGGTTACGCCAGGCCAAGATCAGCCGCCCAAGCTCGATCAGCCGCGCGGTGCCGGGAAGGGGCGGCGCCAGGTCGAGGATGGCCGGCACTTCCGCATCGAAAAAGCCGCTGTCGTCGTCGGTTTCGCCGAGGGCGCGGATTGTCGGCAGGATCGCCGAACGGCCACCGAGCAGATCGACGAATTCCGAGCGCAGCACGCGGGCAGAGCGGCGGGTCGGAACGAAGATCGTCACGCCGGCAAGCGGCAACGGGTCGGCGGGGTCGTAGCTAAAATCCGGTGTCAGCGTGCCATCGCAGAGCTTGCGCGCGAGTGTCTTCAGGAAGGGCAGGCCCGGCGGGATCGTGAAGACGTTTGGCTCGCGATAGGACACGCTCATCCCCCCGGCTGGTAGCGGCGGATGGCGGCTTCAGCCTCTTCGATCGCCTCCGGCGTGCCGACCGTCATCCAGTGGCCGTCGAGCACAATGCCGTACAGTCGTCCTGACGCAATCGCCCGATCGAAATAGATATTCAGATTGAACGCATCATCAGGCGCATCGGCAAACAGTTTGGAATCGAGCGCGATCGCACCGGCATAGACGACGGGGTTGTCCATGCCCTCGGCATAGCGCACCAGGCTCCCATCGGCGCCTAGCGAAAAATCCCGCTTGCCGTTATGGCCGGTCGTATCTTCGTCGCGCACGCAAAGCAGCGCCATGTCCATGCGCTCGGGATCGAAAAAGTCGGCGAGCCGTTCGAGATTGCTGGGAGCGTCAGTGTCTTCGCCGATCCAGAATAGATCGGCGTTCATCACCAGGA
Source organism: Ensifer sp. GW821-FHT05G01 (assembly GCF_059419585.1). Lineage (NCBI taxonomy): Bacteria > Pseudomonadati > Pseudomonadota > Alphaproteobacteria > Hyphomicrobiales > Rhizobiaceae > Ensifer > Ensifer sp. GW821-FHT05G01. The sequence continues at coordinate 428,849 of NZ_JBWKSC010000005.1, forward strand.
CAGGGCCGTCCGCCAGCAGCTTCAGGCCCTTGACCAGCCCGCCGCCCGAATTCATCAGCGCGTTACGCTCGTCGGAGATCACGATCTCGGGCGCCGCACGCTGCGCCAGGTGCGCTTCCATCTGGTCGGCGAAGTGGTGGACGTTGACGGCTGCCCGGGTGACGCCGGCGTTCATCAGCAGATCGAGAACGTAGTCGATCATCGGCTTGCCGGCGATTTTCACCAGTGGCTTGGGGATGGTATTGGTGATCGGGCGTAGGCGGGTACCGAGGCCCGCCGCGAGCACCATCGCATTGCTGATCGCCATTGCTTCTCTGTCAGTTCGCTGATTCGGGACCGATTAATCCCGTCTTCATACACCAGTCGCGCAAGGGTTTCAGCGCTTCGTGCTGGAGGGCGACTTCAAGATAGGCGAAAGTGCGCGGCATGTGTTTCATGTAGCCGGGCTTGCCGTCCCGCTGCATCAGCCGAACCCAGATGCCGACGAGCTTGCAGTTGCGCTGCGCCGACATCAGATGCCAGTCGCGCAGGAACAGGGGCTCGTCGAACGGGCCGGCGGCGCGGCGATCCGCGAGATAGGCGTCCATCATTCGGTTCGCCAGCGCCGGTTCGATCGTCACCCGCGCGTCCTGAACCAGCGATGCCACGTCATAGGCCGTCGGTCCGATCATCGCATCCTGGAAATCGATCACGCCGACACGTTGAAGTCCTTCGTGACCGGCGCGCCAGATGATGTTCGGCGAATGAAAGTCGCGCAGCAGCAGGTTCGTCTCGGCGGTCTCGATGAGGTCGATCAAATCGTCCCAGATCGCGGCGTATTCCTGCTTTTCCTGTTCCGTTGCCGGCGCGCCACGCTTCCAGGGCAGGTACCAGTCGATGAGCAGCCGCGTCTCGATCTTCATCGCGGTGCGGTCGAAATCCGGGATATGGTGCGCGATACCGCCGGCAAGCGCGATGTCGCGCTTGGTCGGTGCCGTGTGGAGCTGGGCAAGCAAGCGCACGCTTTCGACATAGCGTGCCTCGATCGGCTTACCGTCGTCGTCGAGAACGCCGTCGGAACCGAGGTCCTCGATCAGCAGAATTCCCCGGTCCAGATCGCGCGCGTAGATCGTCGGCGCTGCGAAGCCGCGTTCTCGGAGCAGTTCGTCGATGGCAACGAATGGCGTCACGTCCTCGGCGATATGCGCGAGCTGCTGGTAGTATTTTCCGTCCTGAAGGATCGGGCCGGGCTTGTGTCGCGCGGCATCCATCAGGATTTTTGCCGGAAGGCCATCCCGGCCGTCGACGCGTTCGTACGCCCTGACTGAGGCATCGCCGCTCAGATGGCGCCGTCGTGCGTCTGCAAAGCCGTTCTGCGCGAGGAAGTCGCGGATTGCGAGCGTGCGGGCAATCCGCTGGAGGGCGCTCTCTGGTCCGGAGATGCTGACGCTCCGCCCGGCCGCTTCATGGGTGATCGACAGGACGATCCTGCCAGCTGGCAGCGCTCCGTCGGCTCGCTCGGGCCATTCGACAAGGCAGATACCCAAAGACAGGGCCTCGTCGAAACCGAGTTCGTCGAGTTCGCTGGCGTCGGCGAGGCGATAGAGGTCGAAATGCGCCACGGGAATGCGCAGGTCGTAGCTCTGCACCAGCGTAAAGGTCGGACTTGGGACTTCGAGGCCGTCGTCATCGGCAACGGCACGCAGAAAGGCGCGCGCCAGTGTCGACTTTCCGGCGCCAAGATCGCCTGAAAGGGCCAGGCAGTCGCCGACCTTCAGCGCCAGAGCCAGGTCTTCGCCGAGCTGGATCGTGGCTGCCTCGTCCGTCAGGAAGCGCGTGATCGGCTGCATTATTCCGCCGCGACGATCTTCGGGATCTCTGCCGAAGGAATGCGGCAGCTGACCTCAGTGCCTTCGCCCTCGCGACTGCGGATCGATACGGTGCCGTGATGAAGGCTGACGAAGCTCTCGACGATCGAGAGGCCAAGGCCGGCGCCACCGCGCTGGCCGTGGCTTTCGAAGCGGTTGAACACTGTGTCGAGCACGTCCTGTGGAATGCCGGGACCGCTGTCGGAAACCGAGAAGACGAAGTCTCCGCCTTCCCGCCGGCAGGCAAGCTCGATGACGCTGCCGTCAGGCGCAAAATTGGCGGCATTGGTCAAAAGCTTGATGAAAATCTGCTTCAGCCGCTGCTGGTCGGCGACCATGCGGCCGAGGTTGTCGGGTGCCGCGACGCGCAGTGTGACGCCGCCCTCGACCAGCCGGTCAGCCATCTGGTGGGCGATGTCGTCGAGGAAATCCGTAAGATTGATCTCCGACATGTCGAGTTCGACAATGCCGGCATCGACGGTCGCCAGATCGAGAATGTCGTTGACGATGGTCAGAAGCAGCGACGAGGACGTGGCGATATGGTCGACATACTCCGCCTGGCGGTCGTTGAGGTCGCCGAAGGCTGGTGTTTTCAGCAGATCGGCAAAGCCGATGATGTTGGTCAGCGGCGAGCGCAGTTCATAGGACACGTGGTGGACGAAGTCGTTCTTCAGCGCATCCGCCTTGCGCAGGGCATCGTTCTTTTCGGTCAGGGCGCGCTCGACGCGGACACTGTCGGTGATGTTGACGAAGGTCAGCATCGTCTGTGCGTTCGGCAGCGGAATGACGGCGAAATCGAGGATCAACCCCGTCCGCAGTTCCAGAATGCCGCGGCTCGACGGCCGCTCGTCGTCGAAGCTGGTGATGATGTGGGAGAACCGCTTCCAGCCATCCGGCTGGTCGTAGGACATCAGGCAGGCCTGCTCGATCGCACGGATATGTGTGCCCGGCTTCGCCTCGGTCTCGTTGATGCCCCAGATCGCGCGGAAGGCGGGGTTGGAAAGCCGGATGCGGCCATCGGGACCGAACACGGCCACGCCTTCGGCCAGATGGTCGATGGTTTCGCCCTGGACCTGGACCAGCGTGTTGTAGCGGGTTTCCAGATCGACCTTTTCGGTCAGGTTCTCGAACACCCAGGTGACGCCGCCCTGCGGCCGTGCCGTTGCGAAGACCCGCAAGGTCTGGCCGTTCGGCAGGTGCCAGAGGTCGGATTGCGTATCGAGCGCCTGGTAGACGGAGAGCGCGTTCGCCTTCCACTGTTTCCAGTTGAGCTGTTCGGGCAGCTGGCCGCCGGAGCGCAAGCGATCAAGCACTTCACCATTGTCCGGCTTGCGCTCAAGGAAGCCCATATCCAGGTTCCAGAGGCGCTGGAAAGCCTGATTGTAGAATTGCAGCCGTTGATTGCCGTCGAAGATGGCGACCGGCGTCGCGAGATGGTCGAGCGTCTCGGCATGGCTCTTGAGCGTACGGTCGAGTTCTTCGCGAACGGCCTCGACGCCGGAGACGTCGATGGCAATTCCTGTGGTTCCGGCCGGGCTGCGGGCATCGACGACATCGAAAAATGTACGATTGCCCCTGACGACGGTGGAAAGCTTGTCGCGGAAGGGCGCATCGAAGGTCGAGACGGCGCGGATTTTCTCGCGGGCTATCGTCGCCAGCAGTTCACGACCCTCGGCAATCGCTGCAGCGACGTTTGGTGCCTCCACCGCATCGGCATAGGCCTCGTTGACCCAGCTCAACGCTCCATCTGTGCCGCGCTGCCAGACCGGCAGGTCGATCGCGTCAAGCAGCGTGCGGAAGGACATCAGCGAGTTGTTGAGGCGGTCGCGCTCGAGCTTCAGCTCGGCGAGTTCCGCCCGCATGTTGTTGAGTGCGATGAAGCGCACGAAAGCGCGTCCGCCAGAAACGCGGCCCTGTGCCTCCAGCACCTCGTTGCGCTGCGTTTCGAGCACCAGATCGAAGCTGCGCGCCTGGGTGCGCAGGGCATCGATCGCCTTTTCGAGTTCGCTGGCGGAATTTCCCTTGATCCAGCGGCCGAATGCCAGGAATTCGCGATCGTCTGACGGCGCCCCGGTCTCCGCCGGCAGCTGGCCGAGCATTTCCGCCCGCTCCGCAAGCCCGTCCCAGATGACGATTCGGCGATTCTTGTCGGCAATGAGTGCCTGAAAGCGCGAAAGGCGCTGGTTGGCGTCCGAAAGGTCGGACCTGAGCTCGCGGTTCTCGGCCTCGATGTTGCCGCGCTGTCGGATCAACCAGATCGCGGAGATCATTGCCGCGGAGATGACGCCGATCAGGACTGAAAAGGTGATGACTTCCGACGAGCCGAAGATGTTCGCCTTCTGCGCCGAGACCTGGGCGACCGCATCCGTTGCGGCGAACAGTGCCGTGCAGGCCATCAGGCGGCGAAGGAGCACCGGGCCTTTGCGGCGACCGCCCGATGAGGTTTCGTGTGTTGTTGTCATGGCGCTGCCGTCCCCGTCTGTCCGAAGGGTGCTGCCGGCTCTGTCGTGCCATGCGCAGTTCCGGCGATACCCTGAAGGGTTCGCGTCAGTTCTGGTTGCATCCCCGGTCTGTCTCCGTCTGTTTGCCGCTTGCCGACAAGACATCCCACTCGCAATGCCCGAAGGTCCGCACCGGCATCACGAATCAATGGGTTAGAGCATACTTCGTTGACGAATCGCCGGGAAGGGAGCCGCCCAAAAAAGAGGCCGCGCTCTCTTGTCAAGAACGCGGCCACAACATGTTGTGGATTGCCCGGGTAACGATTAGTACCGGTAGTGTTCAGCCTTGAACGGACCCTGCTGGCCGACGCCGATATAGTCGGCCTGTTCCTTCGACAGTTCGGAGAGCTTCGCGCCGAGCTTGTTCAGGTGCAGGCGAGCGACCTTCTCGTCGAGCGCCTTCGGCAGAACGTAGACTTCGTTCTTGTAGTTCTCGCCCTTTGTGAAGAGCTCGATCTGGGCCAGCGTCTGGTTGGTGAACGAGGCGGACATCACGAAGGACGGGTGACCGGTGGCGTTGCCGAGGTTGAGCAGGCGACCTTCCGACAGCAGGATCATGCGGTTGCCCTTCGGGAACTCGATCATGTCGACCTGCGGCTTGATGTTCGTCCACTTCAGGTTCCGCAGCGCAGAGACCTGAATTTCGTTGTCGAAGTGGCCGATATTGCCGACGATCGCCATGTCCTTCATCTCGCGCATGTGGTCCATGCGGATGACGTCCTTGTTGCCGGTCGTGGTGATGAAGATGTCGGCAGACGAAACTACGTCTTCGAGCTGGACGACTTCGAAACCGTCCATGGCGGCCTGAAGCGCGCAGATCGGGTCGACTTCGGTCACCTTGACGCGAGCGCCGGCGCCCGAGAGCGAGGCTGCCGAGCCCTTGCCGACGTCGCCGTAACCGCAGACGACGGCAACCTTGCCGGCCATCATCACGTCGGTGCCGCGGCGGATGCCGTCAACCAGCGATTCCTTGCAGCCGTACTTGTTGTCAAACTTCGACTTGGTGACGCTGTCGTTGACGTTGATCGCCGGGAACGGCAGCAGGCCCTTGGCCTGGAGCTGGTACAGGCGGTTGACGCCGGTCGTCGTTTCCTCGGTCACGCCCTTGATGGCGTCGCGCTGCTTGGTGAACCAGCCCGGCGAAGCGGCAAGGCGCTTCTTGATCTGCGCGACCAGGATCTCTTCTTCTTCCGAACCCGGGTTGGAGAGAACGTCTTCGCCGGCTTCGGCGCGGGCGCCGAGCAGGATGTACATGGTGGCGTCGCCACCGTCGTCCAGGATCATGTTGGAGACGCCGCCGTCGGCCCACTGGAAGATCTTGTCGGTGTAGGTCCAGTATTCCTCAAGCGTTTCGCCCTTGACGGCGAACACCGGGATACCGCTGGCAGCGATCGCTGCAGCTGCGTGGTCCTGGGTCGAGAAGATGTTGCACGAAGCCCAACGGATGTCGGCGCCGAGAGCGGCGAGCGTCTCGATCAGCACGGCGGTCTGGATGGTCATGTGCAGCGAACCGGTGATCCGGGCGCCCTTCAGCGGCTTGGATGCGCCAAACTCTTCGCGGCAGGCCATCAGGCCCGGCATTTCCGTTTCGGCGATCGTAATTTCCTTGCGTCCGAAATCGGCAAGACCGATGTCGGCGACGATGTAATCCTGAGTGGTGGTCATGAAATTCTCCAGGCTGATCTCTTCAAGCCGCTCTGGCCCTCTGGCGATCCGGCGGCACGACTATGCCTCCCGCGCATACCATCGCGGTGAGAGTGCGTCCGATCTATCAGGAATTCTGGGGCAGAGCAACCTCGATATAAAGAAGTCTTTATATCTTTATATTGTCGGTTACATTTCTTCGCCGAACTTGTCGCGCACCAATGCGTCGAGCGCATTGAGGGCCTCTTCGGCCTGTGCGCCGCTGGCCGTGACGCAGACGCTGGAGCCGGTGCTGGCGGCCAGCATCATCAGGCCCATGATCGAGGTGCCCCCGACCGTGCTTCCGTCCTTCGACACCGTGATTTCGGCATCATAGGCCTCGACGGTCTGCACGAACTTGGCCGAGGCGCGCGCATGCAGTCCGCGCTTGTTGACGATGAGAAGTTCGCGCGTCAGCGACATGTCGGGGCGGTGATCCATCATTTTCCGCTCAGGACACGGCTGGCGACGTTGATGTATTTGCGTCCCGCTTCGGAAGCTTCCGCGAGCGCCTTGTCCATGTCGCTTTCGCCACGCACGCCGGCGAGCTTGATCAGCATCGGCAGGTTGACGCCGGCGATGACCTCGACGGTGCCGCTGCGCATCACCGAGATGGCGAGATTGGACGGCGTGCCACCGAACATGTCGGTGAGAATGATCACGCCGTGGCCCTCGTCGACGTTGGTCACGGCGTCGAGGATATCCTGCCGACGCTGATCCATGTCGTCCTCGGGGCCGATGCAAACGGTCTCGATAGCTTTTTGCGGACCGACAACATGCTCGAGTGCATGTCGGAATTCCTCAGCCAGCTTGCCATGGGTGACAAGCACAAGTCCGATCATGGGTATCTTTTCTCCGACTGCACGCGCAATTCACTGATGGTCAGATATCGCAATGCAGCAATTTCGTCCACCTGTTGGGGCGGCCATCTTGGCAAGGAAAAGGCGAAGTGCAAGCCAAAAATGCCGAAAAACCAGCCCCGTTGCCTGCAACTATAGCTAAAATCCTAATTTTTCGGGTAGCAGCGCACGCAGAGCAGCAAGCATGTGCACACCATTTTCAATGGGAACGCGAACAATCGGCAGGCTGCGACCGAAGGGGAGGGGAAGTTCCTCGTTTTCGGGCGGCATGCGCGGATCGAATGGCGCGCTCACCGGCAGGATCGCCCAATCCATCACCGCGGCAGGCACCGTTTCGAGCCTGGCGATGCCGGCGCCGCGGATCTCGATCAGACCCTCAATCGACGCTGGGCACCGGGCGATGATCTGGTCCTGTTCGATCGACAGATCGACACGGTCGTCGGCGACCAATGCTGCAAAGTGCCCCATCTGGCGGGCTGCCGAAATGCAGGCGAGCGCCAGTCTCGATTTACCGATGCCGGAAGGGCCGGTGACCAGGAAACCGGTCGTACCGAGGACGATCGCCGTGCCGTGAACATTGTGCCGCGCCGGCGTCACGCGTGCGGCTCGGCAGGCAGGGAAAGCACGAAGCGGGCACCGACGATCTTCCCATCCGGACCCATGACGTTCTCGGCCTTCAGCGTGCCGCCATGCGCTTCGGCGATCTGCCGGGAAATCGACAGGCCGAGGCCGGAGTTCTGGCCGAAATCTTCGCCCTCCGGTCTGTCGGTATAGAAGCGCTCGAAGATCCGATCGATGTCTTCCGCTTGGATGCCGGGGCCATTGTCCTCGACATAGACGAGGCAGCGCGACCGGGAACGGGTGAGGCGCACGACGATGCGGCCGCCCTGCTCAGGTACGAAGGAGCGGGCGTTTTCGATCAGGTTGGTGATGATCTGGCCGATGCGCAATTCGTAACCATTGATGGCGAAGCGCGCCTTGGGGCTGTCCTTGCGGTCGACGACGAAATCGAGCAGCACCGGCTTCTTTTTGCTGCGGATCTGGCGGGAGATCTCGACGAGGTCGCCAAGCAGCCTTTCGAGGTCGACGACCTTGGCGTCGCTGCGGGCAAGTTCCGCGTCGAGCCGCGAGGCGTCGGAGATATCGCTGATCAGGCGGTCGAGGCGGCGCACGTCGTGCTGGATGACGTCCATCAGCCGCTTCTTCGATTCGTCGGTGCGGGCAAGCGGCAGGGTTTCCACGGCGCTGCGCAGCGAGGTCAGCGGGTTCTTCAGTTCATGGCTGACGTCGGCCGCAAAATTCTCGATCGCCGCGATCCGGTCGTAGAGTGCAGTCGTCATCTCGCGCAGCGCCACCGACAGGTTGCCGATTTCGTCCTGGCGCGAGGAGAAATCGGGGATTTCTTCCCGCTCCTTGGCGCCACCGCGGCGGACCCGGATGGCGGCGGCCGATAGGCGCCGCAGCGGATTGGCGATCGTCGACGACAACAGCAGCGACAGAATGACGTTGACGAGGGCGGCGACGCCGAACACGCGAATGATGGCGAGGCGCTCGGCATGCACGATCTTGTCGATGTCGCCCGCCTGGGTGGACAGCAGCAGCACGCCGAGCACGGCGCGTGACCGCTGCACCGGCACGGCGACCGATACGATGAGTTCACCCTTTTCGGTGACGCGGCGCACCGCACCGCGCACGCCGGTCAGCGCGTTCATCACTTCGGGATAGATCGAGCCGTTGCCGCCAGGTGGTTCCTTGTAGAGCGGCAGGTCGCCCGACTGCAGCAGGCGGTTGATCCAGCTTCCGAACTTTTCCTCGATGCCGGTCGCTTCCGGGTCGACGGGTGGTAGGTCGAAGCGCAGCACCTGGCCGCCGCTATAGAGGTGGCGCGAATCGAGCAGCAGGTCCGCATCGGCGTCGAAGAGCCGCGCGCGGGTGCGGGTCGGCGAGATCAAGCGTCTGAGGACGGGAGCAACCCGCTCTTGAATGATCGGAAAATCCAGGTCTTCGTCGCTCGGCAGCGGCGTGATGCTCTGGCCGGCCTGCAGCTCCAGCAGTTTTTCGGGGTCGATGGTGATCGAATTGGTGTCGACGGAGGCGGACGCCGAAATGGCGCCGGCGATGATTTCGCCCTGGGTCAGCAGGCTTTCGACGCGCGCGTCGATCAGGCCTTCGCGGAACTGGTTGAGATACATGATCCCGCCGACCAGAACCACGAGCGCGACGAGGTTGAAGAAGACGATCCGGCGCGTCAGGCTCGAAAAGACCGCGTTGCCGAACAGGCGGCGAATCAGCGTGAAGGAATAGGCCCAGCGCCGGCCGTTGTGGGCCGATGACCTTCCGTCAAGTTCGTCGATATCGCCCTGCAAGACTTCCACCAAGTCTTTCCGCTCCCGCAGCGGATCATCCCCGCCGTATCTTCCGATTCCGGACACCCATTACCCGTAAGCCGGGTTTCGCAGGTCCGCCGATGTTCTTTTTTCTGGTCTTCGGTCTCGTGGATTCAATGCCACCGGCCAAGCCAAGTGGCGGGCCGAAGCCTGCCCGCCATCGCATCGGTTCTGAATGCTCCACAAACGACGCGATGGCAAGGGCTGAGACCGCGTGTCGCCTCAGGCCATTTCCCGGAAGCGGTAGCCGACGCCATAGAGCGTCTCGATCATGTCGAAGTCGTTGTCGACCATCTTGAACTTCTTGCGCAGCCGCTTGATGTGGCTGTCGATGGTGCGGTCGTCGACATAGACCTGCTCGTCATAGGCAGCATCCATCAGGGCATCGCGGCTCTTGACCACGCCCGGTCGCTGCGCAAGCGAGTGAAGAATGAGGAACTCGGTGACCGTCAGGGTGACCGGCTCGTTCTTCCAGGTGCAGGTGTGGCGCTCCTGGTCCATGGCCAGTTGACCGCGCTCGAGCGAGCGCGTCGGCGTGTCGGAGGTCTTCGGGGCGCCAGTGGTGCCGCCGGCTGCAGCGGCTTCGCGGTTGGCGGCCCGACGCAGGATCGCCTTGACGCGCTCGACCAGCAGGCGCTGGGAGAACGGCTTGGTGATGAAATCGTCGGCGCCCATCTTGAGGCCAAAGAGCTCGTCGATTTCCTCGTCCTTCGATGTCAGGAAGATCACTGGCAAATCCGACTTCTGGCGCAGGCGCCGCAACAGCTCCATGCCGTCCATGCGCGGCATCTTGATGTCGAAGATCGCAAGCTGCGGCGGCCGGGCCAACAGGCCTTCGAGCGCGGAGGCACCGTCGGTATAGGTCTCGACCTTGTAGCCTTCAGCTTCAAGCGCGATGGATACGGACGTCAGGATATTCCGGTCATCATCGACAAGCGCGATGGTCTGCATCGTGTTCAACTCCGTCATTTGAGGCCGATCGCCGGTTTCGTCTTCGAATCCACGGCAACCGCGAGTCACGGGTGCGTTACTTGAGTATAAAGGTGGAACAAATTGTGGCGAAGCCCAAAATGCCCTCAAGCGTACACTCCGTCGCTGAGAGGCAGATATGGCGCAGGGAACTCGGATTCAACCGATTAAAAAAACGATAATTTTCTTTAAATCGATTAATATACTGAAATCATTATTCTTTTTTTGACGTCACCTTGTTTTTGAGCGAGCATGCAAGTATGTTCCGGCCAAATTCAACGCCAATGGCCAAACACGAAGGAAGCTTGACCATGGAGCAACTCGGCACTCGCAACGCAGCGAACGGCTTGGAAAAACTCGGCTTTACGGATCTCGACGTGGTCCGCTACAACCTCGAAGCCGCAGACCTTTATGAAGAAGCCCTTCGCCGCGGCGAAGCTCAGTTGACCGCACATGGCGCGATCGTTGCGCGCACCGGCCAGCACACCGGCCGCTCGCCGAAGGACAAGTTCGTCGTCCGCGACGCCTCCACCGACGATCAGATCTGGTGGGACAACAACAAGCCGCTGTCCCCGGAGCATTTCGCCGTCCTGCGGAAGGACATGCTCGACCATGCCAAGGGCATGTCGCTTTATGTCCAGGATCTCGTCGGCGGTGCCGACAAGAACCATGCGCTGCCGACGCGTGTCGTTACCGAATATGCCTGGCATTCGCTGTTCATTCGCAACCTCCTGATCCGTCCGGACCGCGCAGACCTTGCTTCCTTCCTGCCGAAGCTGACGATCATCGACCTTCCGAGCTTCAAGGCTGACCCGGAGCGCCACGGTTGCCGCACCGAAACTGTCATTGCCTGCGATCTGACCAACGGCCTCATCCTCATCGGCGGCACGTCCTATGCCGGCGAGATGAAGAAGTCGGTGTTCACGGTCCTCAACTACCTCTTGCCGAAGAAGGGCGTCATGCCGATGCACTGCTCGGCCAATGTCGGACCTGAAGGCGATACCGCCATCTTCTTCGGCCTGTCGGGCACCGGCAAGACCACGCTTTCGGCCGATCCGACCCGCACACTGATCGGCGACGACGAGCACGGCTGGAGCGACGAGGGCGTCTTCAACTTCGAGGGCGGATGCTACGCCAAGGCCATCCGTCTTTCGGAAGCCGCCGAACCGGAAATCTTCGCGACGACCCGCCGCTTCGGCACTGTCATGGAAAACGTTGTTCTCGACGAACGCCGCGTTCCCGATTTCAATGACGGCTCGCTGACGGAAAACACCCGCTGCGCCTATCCGCTGGATTTCATCCCGAACGCCAGCGAAACCGGCACCGCGCCGCAGCCGCGCACGATCATCATGCTGACGGCCGACGCCTTCGGCGTGATGCCGCCGATCGCCAAGCTGACGCCGGAACAGGCGATGTACCACTTCCTGTCCGGTTACACCGCCAAGGTTGCCGGCACCGAAAAGGGCGTTACCGAGCCGGAAGCAACCTTCTCGACCTGCTTCGGCGCACCGTTCATGCCGCGCCACCCGTCGGAATACGGCAACCTCTTGAAGGACCTGATCGCCAAGAACGGCGTTACCTGCTGGCTGGTCAGCACCGGCTGGACCGGCGGTGCCTATGGTACCGGCAGCCGCATGCCGATCAAGGTGACCCGCGCTCTGCTCGCGGCAGCCCTTGACGGTTCGCTGAACGCCGCCGAGCTGCGCACCGACGCCAACTTCGGCTTTGCCGTGCCGGTCTCGGTACCGGGCGTCGACGACGGTATTCTCGATCCGCGATCGACCTGGGCTGATGGCAACGCCTATGACGCCCAGGCCCGCCGCCTGGTCGACATGTTCATCGCCAACTTCGCCAAGTTCGAAGATCATGTCGATGGTAGCGTCCGCGATGCAGCTCCCGGCACGAAGATTGCCGCCGAGTAAACATTGCCGGCTATGATTCACGTGAAACCCGGTCTTCCATGGCCGGGTTTTTCGTTTTCATGGCGAATGTTTTCAAGAGGTTCCCGCTGTGCCATAGATCGGGGCGAGGTGAATCATGGCTAGCGACCCGCTTTACATAAACGACAATATCGTCATTGCCGGCTGGGAGCTGACGGAGCAATTCGTGCTGGCCGGCGGGCCCGGGGGGCAGAACGTCAATAAGGTCTCGACGGCCGTCCAGCTGTTCTTCAACGTCCAGGCGTCACCGGCGCTCACCGATCGCATCAAGGCCAATACCTTGAAGCTCGCCGGTCGTCGCGCCTCGAAGGATGGCGTGCTGATGATCGAGGCCAGCCGCTTCCGCAGCCAGGAGCGCAATCGCGAAGACGCGCGCGAAAGGCTGAAGGAGATGATCCTGAAGGCCGCCGAACCACCGCCGCCGCCGCGCAGGAAGACCAAACCGACCCGCGGTTCGATCGAGCGCCGGCTGAAGGAAAAAACTGGGCGCGGCGAGACCAAGAAGCTGCGTGGACGCCCGACCGGCGACTGACCTGCGGTTGCGAAATCTTTTCAACCGTCTCTTGTCTTTTGCCGCCATGCGCCCTCTCTTATCCCAAGCGACTTTTGCAGAAGGAGGGATCCATGGGCCTTTTCAGTTTTATCAAGAACGCTGGCAAGAAGTTGGGCATCGGCGGTGACGACGACGCGCCGGATACCGAAAGCGTCCAGAAGGAACTCGCTTCGCACGATCTCGGCACCAAGGACGTCCAGGTCGAAGTCGTCAATGACAAGGTGGTGCTGAAGGGTGTCGTCAAGGACCAGACGGCGTTCGAAAAGGCTGTGGTCGCCGTCGGCAACACGCTTGGCGTTTCCGCGGTCGAGGCCTCCGAGCTCAAGGTTGCCGATGCGGGTGCAGCGCCGGCACCCGCCAAGGCGCCTGTCTTCTATACCGTCAAGAAGGGCGACAACCTCTGGAAAATCGCCGAAGCGCAGTATGGCAAGGGCAAGGGCGCCAAGCACACGGTGATCTTCGAGGCCAACAAGCCGATGCTGAGCCATCCCGACAAGATCTATCCCGGCCAAGTTCTGCGCATTCCGGATCTGGACGCCGCGTGACAGCCTTGTCGACGCGATCATTTTTCTGCGTCGTTCTGACGGTGGCAAGTCTTGGGCTTGCCACGACCGGTTTCGCGCAAACGCTGCGCGAGCCGGCCAAGGGCAGTTCGGAGCGCGCAGCAATCCTCGACGCCTTGCGGCCTGCCGTCGAGGCGGAGATGCGCGGTTCGGTCGAATTCGTCGTCACCACCATGCGGGCGACGCCGAACTGGGCCTTCGTGCAGGTCGAGCCACAGCGGCCGGGAGGTGGCGCCATCGATCTCTCAAAGACCGGATTTCGTGATGATGCCGACATGATGGATGGTTCGACGGTGTTCGCGCTGGTCAGCTTCCAGGGCGGTCGATGGAATCTCGTCGATCACGTCGTCGGCCCGACGGATGTCGCCTATGCCGGCTGGTCCGAGCGCTACGGCGTCCCGGCAAGGCTGCTCGGACTGGAGTGAGGGCAACCTCATGCTGGTTCTCCCCAAGGGCATAAAACACATCCCCGGCTTTCTCGACCGGGGCCGCCAGGAAGAGATCGTCGAGGCGATCCGCGGCGTGGTCGCCGAAGCGCCGCTGTTCGTGCCGGAGATGCCAAAGACCGGCAAGCCGATGTCGGTGCGCATGACCAATTGCGGACCGCTCGGCTGGGTGACCGATCGCGAGAAAGGCTATCGCTACCAACCGCAGCACCCTGGCACCGGCAGGCCGTGGCCGCCGATGCCGGAGATTCTCCTTGATGTCTGGAACGCGGTTTCGGCGAGCGACAAGCAGCCGGAAGCCTGCCTGGTGAACTTCTATTCCGAAGAGGCCCGCATGGGCATGCATCAGGATCGCGATGAGCGCGACCTGGAGACTGCCGTCGTTTCGATTTCGCTTGGCGATAGCTGTCTGTTTCGCGTCGGCGGTAAGGAGCGCGGCGGCCAGACGGTGTCCTTCAGGCTCGAAAGCGGCGATATCGTCGTGCTCGGTGGCGAGGGGCGCCTAGCCTTCCACGGCGTTGACCGGATCTATCCTGATACGTCAACGTTGCTCAAGAACGGCGGCCGCCTCAATCTGACGCTGCGCAGGGTCAACCCCTGACAATCGACGGAAACACGCGTGCCGGATCGTGCCCGACCTGGCTGCGTTAGACTGATTGCGTGCGCCAGCTGCGGCGAACGTTCAGAGCTTGCGCAAGGCCACCGTCTCGGTGAGGTGGTCGGGGCCTTTCTGCAGGATGAGGTCGGCGCGCGGCCGCGTCGGCAGAATGTTCTGGTGCAGGTTCTTCAGGTTGATGTTGTGCCAGAGCCCTTCGGCGATCGCCCGTGCCGCATCCTCGCTGATGGTCGCATAGCGATGGAAGTAGGATTCCGGGTTCTTGAACGCCGTTTCCCTGAGACGCATGAAGCGGTTGACGTACCAGCTGTGGATCAGACTTTCCTCTGCGTCGATATAGATCGAGAAGTCGAAGAAGTCCGAGACCATCGGCACGATCTTGCCGTCGGCCGGCAGGTTGCGCGACTGCAGGACATTGATACCCTCGAAGATCAGAATATCGGGCCTGTCGATGACCGTGTACTGATCCGGCAGCACGTCATAGGTCATGTGCGAATAGCTTGGCGCCCTGACATTCGGCTGCCCGGCCTTGATCGCCGACAGGAAGCGCAGGAGCGCGCCGACGTCGTAGCTTTCAGGGAAGCCCTTGCGGTCCATCATGTTTTCGCGCTGAAGCACGGCGTTCGGATAGAGGAAGCCGTCCGTCGTCACCAGATCGACCTTCGGGCTCGAGGGCCAGCGCGACAGAAGCTGCGCGAGTATACGCGCTGTCGTCGACTTGCCGACCGCCACCGATCCGGCAATGCCGATGACGAAAGGCGTCTTCGTTTCGGACATGCTGAGGAAGCGCTTGCGCTGCTCGAACAGCATCTGCGACGATTCCACATGGGTGGAAAGCAGCCGCGACAGCGACAGATAGATTTGTCGGACCTCGCCGAGATCCACCGGGTCGTTCAACGAGCGCAGCCGCTGCACTTCGTCGGCGGTCAGCGTCATGGGCGTGTCGGCACGAAAACGCGACCATTCCTCGGCGGAGAAGAAATGATAGGGCGAATAGTCCCGTCTCTGAAGATTGTCCGGGAGATCGGCCATTTCGATATCTTGCGCAGCTAGGGTCATGGATCCCGCCGATTAGCCTTTTCCTGCAGACCGGATTGGCTTGTCCGCCGTGCAAGTTCGTCGAGCACATCCTGCAACGGAATGTCTGCAATTTTCAATACGACCATCAGATGATAGAGGAGATCGGCGCTCTCATCGACGAGATTCTGCCGGTCGTTCCCGATCGCCGCGATCACGGTTTCGACTGCTTCCTCGCCCAGTTTCTTGGCCGCCTTCTGCTGACCGTGTGCGACCAGTTTCGCCGTCCAGGATTCGTCCGGTGACGCCTTGGCGCGTTCGGCGACGATGGTCTCGAGGTCGGAAAGGGAAAAATCACTCATAACGAAACCCTGAAAACTCAATCGAGACGCATGGCGATGCCATGTTCGGCCATATAGCGCTTGGTTTCGCCAATGCTATAGGTGCCGAAGTGGAAGATCGACGCGGCCAGAACCGCCGTCGCATGGCCGTCGCGGATGCCGGCAACCATATGATCAAGCGTACCTACGCCGCCGGACGCGATAACCGGCGCGCGCACCGCATCGGCGACCGCGCGTGTCAGCGCGATGTCGTAGCCGCTCTTGGTTCCGTCGCGGTCCATCGAGGTTAGGAGAATTTCACCGGCGCCGAGATCGACGACGCGCCGGGCAAACTCGACGGCGTCGATGCCGGTCGTCTGGCGGCCGCCATGGGTGAAGATTTCCCAGCGGTTCTCTTCGCCGTCCTTCGAGACCTTCTTGGCATCGATCGCCACCACGATGCACTGGTTGCCAAACTTGTCGGCGGCTTCGGCGACGAAGTCCGGGTTTTTCACGGCGGCCGTGTTGATCGAAACCTTGTCGGCGCCTGCGAGCAGCAGCTTGCGGATATCGGCCACCTGGCGCACGCCACCGCCGACGGTGAGCGGCATGAAACATTGTTCGGCCGTGCGGGCGATGACGTCGAATATGGTTTCGCGGTTGTCCGAAGACGCGGTGATGTCGAGGAAGCAGAGTTCGTCGGCGCCTGCCGCATCATAGGCGCGAGCCGCTTCCACCGGGTCGCCGGCATCGATCAGGTCGACGAAGTTGACGCCCTTGACGACACGACCGTCCTTGACGTCGAGGCAGGGGATTACGCGGGCTTTGAGGGTCATAGGCTCATGCCTTTCTCGTGGCGCGGATCAGCGCCAGGGCTTCCTGCGGATCGATGCGGCCGTCATAGAGCGCGCGGCCGGAGATGGCACCTTCGAGCTTCTCCGCATCCGGCGCGATCATTCGCCGGATATCGTCCATCGAGGCAAGGCCGCCCGACGCGATCACCGGGATCGAAACGGCGTCGGCAAGCTCCAGGGTCGAATCCCAATTGATCCCGGTAAGAATGCCGTCGCGATCGATGTCGGTGTAGATGATCGCCGAGACGCCGGCGCCCTCGAACTTCTTCGCAAGCTCGATAACGCCGAGTTCCGACGCTTCCGCCCAGCCTTCGACCGCGACCTTGCCGCCCTTGGCGTCGATGCCGACGGCGACCTTGCCCGGAAATTTGCGGCAGGCTTCGATGACGAGCGCCGGGTCGCGCACCGCGACCGTGCCGAGGATGACGCGGGCCAGCCCGCGCGACAGCCAATTCTCGATATGCTCAAGCGTGCGTATACCGCCGCCGAGCTGCACCGGGTTGCTGGTCGACTTGAGGATGGCGTCGACGGCGTCCCCGTTGACGGTCTCGCCGGCAAAGGCACCGTTGAGGTCGACCACATGCAGCCACTCGAAGCCCTGCTCCTCGAAGGCGCGCGCTTGGGCACCGGGATCCGGGTTGTAAACGGTCGCCTGCTCCATGTCGCCGAGCTTCAGGCGCACGCATTGCCCGTCTTTCAGGTCGATAGCGGGGAAAAGGATCATGTGTCTATCCGATCAGAGGTCGCTCAAAGCCGTTACGGCTTCCAGCGCAGGAAGTTCGAGATGAGGGTAAGGCCGAGCGCCTGGCTCTTTTCCGGATGGAACTGCGAGCCGGCCTTGTTGCCATTGGCGACGAAGGCGGTGACGGTGCCGCCGTAGTCGGCTTCGGCGACGACATCGCCGGCATTTTCCGCGGCCAGATGGTAGGAATGCACGAAATAGGCGTGCAGGCCGTCGTCACCGGTGCGGATGCCGTCAAACAACGGATGCGCGCGCGCCAGTCTGAGCGTGTTCCAGCCGATCTGCGGGATTTTGAGCGACGAATCCGTCGGCTTCATTTCGACGACGTCGCCGGGGATCCAGCCGAAACCATGGGTCGTGGTCTTTTCGAGACCGCGCGACGACATCAGCTGCATGCCGACACAGATGCCGAGAAACGGCCGGCCGGCCCCTTCGACGACCTCGGTCAGTGCCTGTTCCATGCCATCGACAGCCGCAAGGCCGCGCCGGCAATCGGCATAGGCGCCGACGCCCGGCAGCACGATGCGATCGGCTGTCGCCACCCGTTCGGGTCTGTCCGTCAGGTCGATCTCGG
Source organism: Ensifer sp. GW821-FHT05G01 (assembly GCF_059419585.1). NCBI lineage: Bacteria > Pseudomonadati > Pseudomonadota > Alphaproteobacteria > Hyphomicrobiales > Rhizobiaceae > Ensifer > Ensifer sp. GW821-FHT05G01. Next base: position 446,721 of record NZ_JBWKSC010000005.1, read on the forward strand.
CGTCGATGCCGGCTTCCCGCGCAGCCCGTTCAAACGCTTTCGTTGCCGAGCGCAGATTGCCCGATCCATAGTCGATAATGGCGACGCGCATCAGCGTTCTCCGTAGGATTCAAAAAGCCCAAGACCCGCACCGGCCTTTGCCGGTGCCTGCCTTGACCAGTCGATCGCCGGCTGCTCCGTCGCCCGATGGTGGGAGGAGGGCACGTTTGCGAAGTAGATTTCTTCCGCCGTTTCCAGATCGCGCGCCGGCACGATGGCGCGCAGCGTCCAGCCACAGGTAATGAGCCGGCGAACAATAAGCATGGGGCCTTCGAGCGCGACCAGCAGGGCGAGCGCCAGATGCAAAAGAAGCGCTGCCAGTAGGCCGCCGGTAATCGTCGCCAGGGAGATTAACAAGATTTGCAAAACAGCAACTGCGATTCCGAACAGCCACTGGCGCTTGGCGAAAAGCCACAGCGCAGGGAACAGAAACGCGCTCCAGGAGAAGCGGTCGACGACAAAGCGTGCCCGGTCGTCGTCGGCGCGGCCGCCCGGCGGGGTCAGGATCATGTAAGAGGCCATGGTGATCAGCCAAATATGACCGCTCAGGCAAGTGTACCCTTGGTCGAGGGCACGCGACCGGCCTGGCGCGGATCGATTTCGGTTGCCGTGCGAAGCACGCGGGCGACGGACTTGAAGCAGGTCTCGGCGATATGATGGTTGTTGGCGCCGTAGATGTTCTGGATATGCAGCGTGATGCCGGCATTCTGGGCGAGCGCCTGGAAGAATTCGCGCACCAGTTCGGTGTCGAAGGTGCCGATCTTCGGCGAGGTGAAGGCAACGTTCCAGACGAGGAACGGCCGGCCGGACACGTCGACCGCAGCGCGGGTCATCGTCTCGTCCATCGCAAGGTCGAGCGAGGCGTAGCGGGTAATGCCGCGCCGGTCACCAAGCGCCTTGGCGATCGCCTGGCCGATGGCAATGCCGGTGTCTTCGACCGTGTGGTGATCGTCGACGTGCAGGTCGCCGTCGGTCTTGATCTCCATGTCGATCAGCGAATGTCGGGAAAGTTGGTCCAGCATATGGTCGAAGAAGCCGACGCCGGTCGCAATCTTCGAGGTTCCGGTTCCATCGATATTGACGGATACGGACACGGCCGTTTCATTCGTCTTTCGCGAAACTTGGCCGGTGCGGCTGGACGTGGCTTCTGCCATCAGGCTCTCCTGTATGCGCTGGAGCCGCTCCTTATCAGGGGAGAGGGAAAATATCCAGAACCGCCGCCGAGAATAGATCGATTCGGTGGGCCTCCCGATTTACGGTCAACTCCATGGCCGACCGGCATTTGCAATCGCGAAAGAGGCACTTACATAGGCTTCAAGCAACCAGGCTCGTTCGAGCCCCCAACGCCCCTGGTTCTGGGGCCGACAGGTATCTTCAATGAGTGAACATAATCCCTACGGAACGATGCACGCGACCACCATCATCACGGTGCGCAAGGACGGCAAGGTGGTGATGGCCGGCGACGGCCAGGTCAGCCTTGGCCAGACGGTGATGAAGAGCAATGCCCGCAAGGTGAGGCGGCTCGCCAAGGGCGACGTGATCGCCGGCTTTGCCGGCGCGACCGCCGACGCCTTTACGCTGCTGGAGCGGCTCGAGGCCAAGCTCGAGCAGTATCCCGACCAGCTGATGCGGGCGGCGGTCGAACTCGCCAAGGACTGGCGCACCAACAAGTATCTGCGCAATCTCGAAGCGATGATGCTGGTCGCCGACAAGTCGATCACGCTGGCGATCACCGGCAACGGCGACGTGCTGGAACCGGAACATGGAACGATCGCCATCGGCTCGGGTGGCAACTACGCCTTTGCCGCTGCCCGCGCGCTGATGGACAGCGACAAGTCGGCCGAGGAAGTCGCCCGCCGGGCACTCGAAATCGCCGGCGACATCTGCGTCTATACCAACCACAATATCGTGGTGGAGACGCTGGATGCCCAATGACCAGGTCCATGTCAGCTTCGAAAGGGTGGCCGATGGCCACCTGCCGATGCTGCATGCCTGGTTGAGCGAGCCGCATGTGCGGCAATGGTGGGGTGATCCGGACAAGGAAGTCGCGTTGATCCGCGACGGTTGCGCCACGGGCGAGGTGGATGGCTTCATCTTCCATCTCTCCGGCGAGCCGGCGGGCTACATCCAGTCGTGGACACCATCCGAGTATGACGAGGAGCCGTGGGCGAAGGATCTGCCCGGCGATGTTCCCGGCGTCGATATCTTCATCGGCCCGCCGGAAATGACCGGCAAGGGCGTGGCGACGCTAGCGCTACGCGCCTTTGCGCACACGCTTTTTGCCGCCGGCGCGCCACGGATCGTGATCGACCCCGATGCCGGCAACAGACGGGCCGTCAGGGCCTATGCGAAAGCGGGCTTCGTGCCCTTTGGCGAATGGATAGATGCGTCCGGCCGCACGCTCCTGATGGAGCTGACGCGGACCGAGTTTGAGAGGACTACATGAGTATTTTTTCACCCAGGGAAATCGTGTCGGAACTCGACCGTTTCATCATCGGCCAAAACGACGCCAAGCGCGCGGTCGCGATCGCGCTGCGCAATCGCTGGCGCCGCCAGCAGCTCGGCGACGATCTGCGCGACGAAGTCATGCCGAAAAACATCCTGATGATCGGGCCGACCGGTGTCGGCAAGACGGAGATCTCCCGCCGCCTGGCCAAGCTCGCCGGTGCGCCGTTCGTCAAGGTCGAGGCGACCAAGTTCACCGAAGTCGGTTATGTCGGCCGCGACGTCGAACAGATCATCCGTGACCTGGTCGAGGTCGGCATCGGCCTCGTGCGTGAAAAACGCCGGGCCGAAGTCAAGGCAAAGGCGCATCAGAATGCCGAGGAGCGCGTTCTCGACGCTCTGGTCGGCGCTACCGCCTCGCCGGCCACGCGCGACAGCTTCCGCAAGAAGCTGCGCGCCAACGAGCTGGACGACAAGGAAATCGAGGTCGATATCGCCGAGACCGGCGCGCCCGGCGGCTTCGAGATCCCCGGCATGCCGGGCGCCAATATCGGCGTGCTCAACCTGTCGGAAATGTTCGGCAAGGCCATGGGCGCGCGCACCAAGAAGGTCAAGACCACGGTCAAGGCCTCCTATGAGGTGCTGGTCAACGACGAGTCCGACAAGCTGCTCGATAACGAGCAGATCCAGCGCGAGGCGGTGAGGGCGGTCGAGGACGACGGCATCGTCTTCCTCGACGAGATCGACAAGATCGCGTCGCGCGAAGGCGGCATGGGCGCCGGCGTATCGCGCGAAGGCGTGCAGCGGGACCTGTTGCCGCTGGTCGAAGGCACCACGGTTGCGACGAAGTACGGACCGGTGAAGACCGATCACATCCTCTTCATCGCCTCGGGCGCGTTCCACGTGTCGAAACCATCTGATCTGCTGCCCGAACTGCAGGGCCGCCTGCCGATCCGCGTCGAGCTGCGGGCCCTGACCAAGGAAGACTTCCGCCGCATCCTGACAGAGACCGAGGCAAGCCTCATCCGCCAGTACAAGGCGCTTCTCGAGACGGAAGAAGTGAAGCTCGACTTCACCGACGATGCCATCGACGCGCTTGCCGATGTAGCTGTGCAGCTCAATTCGAGCGTGGAGAACATCGGCGCCCGGCGGCTGCAGACGGTGATGGAGCGCGTGCTGGACGAAATCTCGTTCAATGCTCCCGACAGTGCCGGTCAGGCGGTCACCATCGATGCCGAATATGTCCGCAAGCATGTCGGCGATCTCGCTGCCAATACGGATCTGTCGCGCTATATTCTGTAGCACCAGGCATGGCGGCAAATGTTCGCCGTCAAGCAACGCTGAAGAAGAAAGGCGCCTGTCCCTCGACAGGCGCCTTCATTTTTTCTAACACGGTCGGGCAAGCGATTATGGCCGGAGGCATCATTCCGACATGATCTTGTCGTAGGAGCCGCGCCGCCGGATAGGCGTCTCCACCGTTGATAGGAAGAAGAGATCGTGCGTTTTACCGCCTGCATGCTCGCTATCGCCACGTTTTGCCTGACTGCAGGCCAGACGATGGCGGCCAACGTTGTTCCGCCGGGCAACCGGAATGTCGAACAACCCGGCATCCCGGGCGCATCCGTTCGCCGCACCAAGGCGGGCCGCACCTCGTTCGACGCCAAATTCGAGAAGGTGCGGGATCTGCTTGCCAACGACAAGCAGCTCATGGCCAAGATCAAGTCGACGTCGCGCGCCTATGGCATCGCACCGATCCACATGATCGGTGCCATCGTCGGCGAGCACACCTACAATGTCGATGCCTACGACCGGCTGCAGTCCTATTACGTCAAGGCCGCCGCCTATGCAGGCAACAGCTTCCAGTTCGGCTATGATGGCGAGACGGTGGCCGAGTTCGTCGCCCGTCCGCAGTTTGCCGATTGCACGGGAAAGAAGAGCTCCTATTCGCTGTGGAGCTGCCGCGAGCGGGTCTGGGACGCCGAGTTCCGCGGCAAGTCCGTCGGCGGCAAGTCCTTCCCGAACAACCGCTTCAGCGCGGTCTTCTTCCAGCCTTTCTTTGCCGGCCAGACCTTCGGCCTCGGCCAGATCAACCCGCTGACGGCGCTGATGCTGACGGATCTCGTCGCCAAGACGTCGGGTTACGAGCGTCTAGACGAGACCAATGCCGCCGGCGTCTATGAGGCGATCATGGATCCGGATGTGTCGCTTGCCTATATGGCCGCCTCGATCCGCCACTCGATCGACGTCTACAAGTCGATCGCCGGCGTCGATATCTCCGGCAATCCCGGCATCACTGCCACCCTCTACAATATCGGCAATCCCGATAGCCGCGCGGCAGCCCTTGCCGCCAGGAACCAGGGCGGCGAAACCCAGTGGCCGGAGGAAAACTATTATGGCTGGCTGGTCAACGACAAGCTGGCGGAGCTCGAAAGCCTGTTGTGATTCACGTGAAGCACTTTCCTTGATTGCGCCGTAAAAACCTGAAATCCTGGCACAATCGAGAAAGGCAATCACCATGGACATGCGTCCGGAGCCGTTCGAACCACCGGCGCCCACTCCTCGGGTCGGCGTGCCGTCCTACCTGAAGATCATCAAGACCGTTCTGCGCAATCCGCTCGAACTCTGGGGCGAGCCGTCCTACACGCTGCCGTGGATCGAGACGAAATTCATCACCCAGCGCACCCTGATCGTCAACGATCCCGGCCTCATCCGCTATATCCTCGTCGAAAACGTCGGCAATTATGAAATGTCGAAGGTCAGGCGGCTGATCCTGCGCCCGATCCTGCGCGACGGTCTTTTGACCGCCGAAGGCGAGATCTGGAAGCGATCGCGCAAGGCCATCGCCCCGGTGTTCACGCCCCGCCACGCCAAGGGTTTTGCCGGTCAGATGCTGCGCCGGTCGGAGGAGTTCGTCGAGCGTTATGCGCACGCCAAGGTGCAGCCGTTCACCACCAATGTCGCCAGCGACATGACCGAACTGACCTTCGATATCCTGGCGGAAACGCTGTTCTCCGGCGAGGTCGCGGTTGAAAGGGAGGGCTTCGTCCAGAGTGTCGAAGAGCTTCTTCACCGCATGGGCCGCGTCGACCCCATGGATATTTTGTTGGCGCCGGAATGGCTGCCGCGGCTGACCCGTATCGGCGGCAAGAAGGTGATGAACCGCTTCCGCACGATCGTGTCGGAAACGATGGCGCTCCGGCGACAGCGCATGGCGACGGATCCCGCCGGCACGCCCAATGATTTCCTCACGCTCCTACTCCAGACTGAGGGCGCAAACGGTCTTTCGACTGAGGAGATCGAGGACAATATCCTCACTTTCATCGGTGCCGGGCATGAAACCACAGCCCGGGCACTCGCCTGGACTCTCTATTGCGTCGCCAACACGCCGGCTTTCCGTGAGGCTATGGAGTCGGAGATTGACGGCGTCGTGGAGAGCGGTGCCGAGCCGGTCGAATGGCTGACGCTGATGCCGCACGTGCTGGCGGCCTTCGAGGAGGCGATGCGGCTTTATCCGCCGGCGCCGTCGATCAATCGCGCCGCCATCGAGGAGGACGAGTGGACGTCCCCGACCGGCGAGCGCGTGAGGATACCCAAGGGTATCGCCGTTCTGGTGATGCCGTGGACACTGCATCGCCACGTGCTCTATTGGGATAAGCCGCGCGCCTTCATGCCCGAGCGCTTCCTGCCGGAAAACCGCGAGAAGCTGCATCGCTTCCAGTATTTGCCGTTCGGTGCCGGTCCGCGCATCTGCATCGGTGCGACCTTCGCGCTACAGGAGGCCGTCATTGCGCTCGCCGTGCTGATGCACCGGTTCCGCTTCGACGTCACCGACGAGACGAAACCCTGGCCGGTGCAGCGGCTGACTACTCAACCGCGGGGCGGCTTGCCGATGCGGGTTTCGGCTCGCTGAATGTCTTGCCGGGGATGGGCGTTTGCACGCCGCGCACCGGCGAATCGGCCGGCATAGGCTGCGGCAACAGTTTCGACGGTTTCTTGATCGTCTTGATCGCGGCACAGGTCGCATCGCCGACATTGTCGCACGGCTTGTAAACGACGATCTCGCTGCCGGCACCATCGTCCCAAACCGCTTGGATTGTCAGCGTCTTCGCTTCGTTGGCGGCAAGGGAGATGTAGACATAGTCTGCGGTTTCGTCGGCGGGCAGGTTGAACGGGATCTGCGGATTGCATTTGGCAAGCGGAAAGCGCTTGTCGAGCGCGTCTGAATTGATCGAGTAGCGGATTTCCGATAGCCGGCAATGCATCGTCTGCAATGCGGTAAAATAGATCAGTTGCCGGTCATCGTAATTGCGAAACTGGATCCATCCCGTCTGCTTGTTGGCATCGAGCATCGCCTTGTAAATGGCGACATCGGGCAGTTGCGCCTTGTACTCTTCGTCCTCGGCGTCCTGCGCGCTGGCCACCTGAACAAAGAGCAATGCTGCAGCAAGACTGCCGGCGACGGCCAAACCTCTGGAAAATCTCATGCCGCTCTCCCGTTTACATCGTGTCGCAGTGTTGACGGCGAATGTCCTCGACGCGATGGCCTTCTCGTCCAATATGTCATATCACCGGATCGATCCCCAATGAACCCGGGGCTACCCCGGCCGAAACACTGGACTGGCTCGAATTGACGTCCCATTTTCTTCTCGGCATCGATACCGGCGGAACCTACACCGACGCGGTCCTCTTCAGCGAAACGGCGGGTGTGGTCGCCAAGGCAAAAGCGCTGACCACGCGTCACGATCTGGCTGTCGGCATTTCCAGTGCCGTTGAACAGGTACTGCAGCGGGCCGATGTTCCTGCATCCGCCATCAGCCTGGTATCCCTATCGACCACGCTTGCGACCAACGCGCTGGTCGAGGGCCAGGGCGGTCGTGCCGGCTTGGTCATGATCGGCTTCGGCCCCGAAGATTTGAAGCGCGACGGGCTGCAGGATGCGCTCGGCTCCGATCCGGTGATCTTCCTGCCCGGCGGGCATAACGTTCACGGCGGCGAGACGCCGCTCGACATGAGCGCGCTTGACGAGGCTCTGCCGACCCTGGCCGAACAGGTGTCCTCCTTTGCGATCGCCGGTTATTTCGCCGTGCGCAATCCCGCCCATGAACAGCGCGTGCGCGACCGCATCCGCGAAGTCTCGCATCTGCCGGTAACCTGCAGCCACGAGCTTTCGTCCAAGCTCGGCGGCCCGCGCCGGGCGCTGACGACGCTTCTGAACGCCCGTCTCGTCTCGATGATCGATCGGCTGATCGGCTCCTGCGAGGGCTTTTTGAAGTCCCGCGGCATCGATGTGCCCATGATGGTGGTGCGCGGCGATGGCGCCCTGATTTCCGCCGAAGAGGCAAGGCTCCGGCCGATAGAGACGATCCTTTCCGGACCCGCGGCCAGCCTCGTCGGCGCGCGGCACCTGACCGGCCTCGACAATGCTGTCGTGTCTGATATCGGCGGCACCACGACGGATGTCGCTGTGCTCGATCGCGGTCGCCCGCGGCTCGACGCCGAAGGCGCCGTCGTCGGCGGTTTCCGCACCATGGTCGAAGCGGTGGCGATGCGCACCTATGGCCTTGGCGGCGATTCGGAGGTTCGCATCAACGATCGCGGGCTGAAGGCGAAGATCGAACTCGGGCCCCGGCGGCTGATGCCGCTCAGCCTTGCCGCCGCGCTCCATGGCGATGCGGTGCTTTCGGTGCTCGAAAAGCAGTTACGGGCCCAGCATGCCGGCCGCAACAACGGCCGTCTGGCCGTCCGCACCGGCCTGCCCGATCATTTGGCAAGTGGCCTGCAGCCGCAGGAGCAGGCGCTCTACGAGCGCATCGGCGCTTCGCCGATCTCGCTTGAGAACCTTTTGACGTCGACGCCGCAGCGCGCCACCCTGGACCGACTGGTGGCGCGCGGCCTGGTGCATATCTGCGGGTTGACGCCATCAGATGCCATGCATGTGCTCGGCCGCCAGTCGCAGTGGAGCGCCGAAGCTGCGCGTCTCGGCATCGAACTGGCGGCGCGTACCCGCGATGGCTCCGGCCAGCCGATCGCTACGTCTGCCGAGGCGATGGCCGAGATGATCGTCGATCGCGTCACGCGGCAGTCTTCCGAAGTCATCCTGCAGGCCTGTCTTGGCGAGGATGGGGCAGGGGCCATCGATCCGGCGGTCTCGCAGGCCGTCGACCGTGCGCTCACGCGCGCGCCGGGCATCGTGCGGTTTTCGCTTGGCCTCGATCGACCGCTCGTCGGCCTGGGCGCTTCGGCGCCGGTCTATTATCCCGCCATTGCCGATATGCTCGGCACGGACGCCGCGATCCCCAATGAAGCCGACGTCGCCAATGCCGTCGGTGCCGTCGTCGGCCAGGTCAGGGCATCGGTTACGGTGTTCGTCACCGCGCCGGAAGAGGGCATCTTCATCGTCAACGGGGCAGGGGTGAGCGAACGTTTCCTCGATCAGGACCGGGCCTTTTCAGCCGCCCGCCGTCGCGCCGAGACGATGGCGCTGGAGGCAGCCCGCACCAACGGTGCCGACGAGCCGGTCTCGATGCTGCGCGAGGAAATCGATGCCCCCGAAGTCGAAGGAAGCCGCAAGCTGATCGAGGCCCGCTTCATCGCCCAGGCGAGTGGGCGGCCACGCATCGCCCATGGGTGATCTTTTCCATTTTGGAAACAATTCTTCGCATCCTTGCTGAATTGACAGGGAATGAATTGATGAGAAACTGCCGGCCTTTCACGCGCGCGAGTGGCCTGTTTCAAGGAGTAAGATAATGGACCGCATTGAGAAGTTTGGTTTGAAGATCGATGCAGGTCTGCATGACTTTCTGGTGAAAGAGGCGATGCCCGGAACCGGCGTCGATGCCGAGCGGTTCTTTGCCGAATTGTCTAAGATCGTCCACGACCTCGCGCCGAAAAACCGCGCCTTGCTTGCCAAGCGCGACGACCTGCAGGCGAAGATCGACGCCTGGTATCGCGACAATGGCGCTCCGAACGATCTCGAGGCCTACCAGGGCTTTCTGAAGGACATCGGCTACCTGCTGCCGGAAGGACCCGAGTTTGCCGTTTCGACCGACAATGTCGATCCGGAGATCGCGACGATCGCCGGCCCGCAGCTGGTCGTCCCCGTCATGAACGCCCGCTACGCGCTCAACGCTGCCAATGCGCGCTGGGGCTCGCTCTATGACGCGCTCTACGGCACCGACGCCATTTCCGACGAGGACGGTGCGGAAAAGGGACGCGGCTACAATCCCAAGCGCGGCGCCAAGGTTATCGCCTGGGCGCGCGACTTCCTCGACGCGAGCGCGCCGCTGGATAGCGGCAGCTGGAAGGATGTTTCATCCCTGACGGTCGCTTCGGGCAGCCTCTCGGTCATGCTTGCGGGCGGTGCCAAGACCGCACTTCGCAATTCCACGCAGTTTGCCGGCTATGACGGTTCGGCTGACGCACCGTCGCAGATCGTTCTCCGGCACAACAATCTGCATGCCGTCGTCGCTCTCGATGCGACGACGCCGATTGGCAAGGACGATCCGGCGCATATTTCCGACGTCATTCTCGAATCGGCGATCACCACCATCATGGACTGCGAAGATTCGGTCGCCGCCGTCGATGCCGAAGACAAGGTCGTCGTCTATCGCAACTGGCTCGGCCTGATGAAGGGCGATCTGGAGGAAGAGGTCGTCAAGGGCGGCCGCAGCTTCACGCGCCGCCTCAATGCCGACCGCACCTACACGGCGCCCGCAGGCGGCACGCTGTCGCTTCCGGGCCGCTCGCTGATGCTGGTTCGCAATGTCGGTCACCTGATGACGAATCCGGCTATCCTTGATCGCGACGGCAACGAGGTGCCGGAAGGCATCATGGATGCGATGGCAACCGCGCTGATCGCTCTGCACGATATCGGCGAGCGTGGCCGCCGCATGAACTCGCGCGAAGGTTCGATGTATGTCGTCAAGCCGAAGATGCACGGGCCTGAGGAAGTCGCCTTTGCCTGCGAGATCTTTTCTCGTGTCGAGACGGCGCTCGGCATGCCGGCCAACACCATGAAGATGGGCATCATGGACGAGGAGCGCCGCACGACGGTCAATCTCAAGGAATGCATTCGTGCGGCCCGCGAACGCGTGGTCTTCATCAACACCGGCTTCCTCGACCGCACCGGCGACGAGATCCATACCTCGATGGAAGCAGGCCCGATGATCCGCAAGGGCGACATGAAGCAGGCTGCATGGATCGCGGCCTACGAAAACTGGAACGTCGACATTGGCCTCGAATGCGGCCTTTCCGGTCACGCGCAGATCGGCAAGGGCATGTGGGCCATGCCCGATCTGATGGCGGCGATGCTGGAGCAGAAGATCGCTCACCCGAAGGCTGGCGCCAACACCGCCTGGGTTCCGTCGCCGACGGCTGCCACCCTGCATGCGACCCACTACCACCGGGTCAATGTTGCCGACGTTCAGGCTGGCCTGAAGAGCCGGGCACGCGCCAAGCTCAGCGATATCCTGTCGGTGCCGGTCGCAACCCGTCCGAACTGGACGCCGGAGGAAATCCAGCGCGAACTCGACAACAATGCGCAGGGTATTCTCGGTTACGTCGTTCGCTGGGTCGATCAGGGCGTCGGCTGCTCCAAGGTGCCCGATATCAACAATATCGGCCTGATGGAGGATCGCGCCACGCTGCGCATTTCCGCCCAGCACATGGCCAACTGGCTGCATCATGGCGTCGTCACGCAAGACCAGGTGGTTGAGACGATGAAGCGCATGGCCGCTGTCGTCGATGGCCAGAACGCCGATGATCCGCAGTATGTCGCCATGGCCGGCAATTTTGACGGTTCGATCGCCTTCCAGGCGGCACTTGAGCTTGTCCTCAAGGGCCGCGAGCAGCCGAACGGTTACACCGAACCGGTCCTGCACCGCCGTCGCCGCGAGCTGAAAGCCAAACTGGCGGCCTGATCGGGCCGCCAGCTGAACTCATCGAGGCTGGGTCAGAACTCGGCCCAGCCTTCGGTGGCCAACGCCGTGTTTCCTTGCACCAGTGGCACAGCAGCTCGTCTTACGACCGGGCGGGCATTGCTGTCAGCGTATTGATGGGCGCTAACGGTGCGCGGCGCGGCTCTGCGCGCTCCCGATTGGGGCGAGGTGCTGGTTTCGCCGGACAGTTGGAACCTGTCGATCAGGGCTCGAAGATTGCTGCCCTCCTGGGCAAGCGTCGCCGAAGCGGCATTTGCCTCCTCGACCATGGCGGCGTTGCGCTGCGTCACCTGGTCCATCTGGTTGACGGCCGTGTTGACCTCGGCCAACCCGACGGATTGTTCCCGCGCCGATGTGGCGATGGCCGCCATATGCTCGTTGATGGTGATGACGTGCGCCTCGATGGTCTTCAGGGCCTGGCCGGTATCGCGCACCAGCCGCACGCCGCTTTCCACCTCCGAGCTGGAGCTGCGAATCAGTTCCTTGATTTCCTTGGCGGCTTTTGCCGAGCGCTGCGCCAGCTCGCGCACTTCCTGCGCCACGACCGCAAAGCCCTTGCCGGCTTCACCCGCCCGTGCTGCCTCGACCCCGGCATTCAGCGCCAGCAGGTTGGTCTGGAAGGCGATTTCGTCGATTACACCGATGATGCTGGAAATCTGGCTGGATGATTCTTCGATCCGCCGCATCGCCTCGACGGCATTTGCAACGACGACGGCAGACTGCGTCGCGCTGGTCTTTGCTTCGCCGGCGACATCACGGGCTTCCTCCGTCCGCCGCGAAGAATTGCTGACATTGGCGGTGATCTGGTCGAGTGCCGCGGCCGTTTCCTCCAGGGATGCTGCCTGCTGCTCCGTGCGCTTCGACAGGTCATCGGCGCTCTGGCTGATTTCGCGGGTTCCCAGGCCGATGTTGCCGGCGCTGTCGGCGACTGCAAGCATGGCATCGTTGAGCTGCCCGGCAGCCTTGTTGAGGTCGTGACGCAATTGCTCGAATTCGGCGGAGAACGGCTCGTCCAACCGGACGGCAAGATCGCCGTCGGCCAGCCGTTGCAAGCCTGTCGCAAGACCTGATGTCGCCTGGACCAGCCTCTGCTGCGCGGCCCGTTCGGCCTCCGCCTGCATTCTCGTGCGTTCGGCTTCGCCGTTGCGGCGGCTCTCTTCGGCTTCCGCCTGCAGGCGAAGGTTGGATCGGGCGGCTTCCCGGAACGACTGGATGGCGCGGGCCATCTCGGCGATCTCGTCCTTGCCGGTCACCGCAGTGCCGTCATCGTCGAGATGGCCGTCGATGAGTTTGCGCATCGCGCCGATCTGTCGGCCGAGTGGGCCGATCACACCACGTGAAACAACAAGATACGTTCCGGCGGCCAGTACGAGGACGAGAAGGATGATGCCGATGCTGAGCACCCGCACCGTCTCAAACTCACGGTGCTGTGCCTGAAAGACCTCATCCGACAAGTGAACTTGCAGGTCGGAAATCTCCGAAATGGTCTCGGTCAACGGATCGATGGTTTCGTAGAGCGTCGTCCGAACGAAGCCGTCGAGCGCAGCCGAATCACCCTCCGTCAGGATCCGGGTCAGCGTCGCGATCGAATCCATCGCGATCACCATCTGCTGCTTGGCGTTTGCGACAAGCTTTTGTTCCTCCGGGGTCATCGAGGTCGCGACATAGGCGTCCCAATTGGCCGTTATCACCTGACGCGCGTTATTGACCGATGCGAGGCCGGTCTCCATCGTCTCGTTGCCGTTGCGCACCTTGTGCGCCGCATCGACGATGGACACGGCAAAAGCGTCCGATGTCGCCTTCAGATTCTTTAGCGGCACGATGCGGTCGGCATAGACCGCATCCATCGTTTCGCTGTTTTCGGCGAGCGCATGCTGGCTGTAGACGGCAATGCCGATCGCGATGAGTGACAACAGTGCGATCGCACTGAGGAGCTTGGTCTTGATCAGCATGTCCGGTCCTTTTGGTTAGGCATCTATCGGCCACACTTTTTATTTAATTAGATAATCCTTGCTTAATAACGTGCTGAAATTCCGGCCTTATTGCGCGTTTTTTGAACAAATCGTCGAGCCCGATTCAGATGGCGGCCACCCTGATTTGAAGTGCCTGAAGCAGAGCAACTCTGCGTATCAGGGCCGACGGAATATCGTCGGGACGTGCGGCCAACAAAAAAAGCCGCCAGGGATCCCGGCGGCTCTGATCACAGGATTTCGGTCGTCTTTTACTGCTGGACGACCACGCGTGCGTTCTTGCCCGGACGGACCCGCGAATAGAGATCGATGATGTCCTGGTTCATCAGGCGGATGCAGCCGGACGAAGCGGCCGTGCCGATCGACGACCACTCCGGCGTGCCATGCAGGCGGAACAGGGTGTCCTTGCCCTGGTCGTTGAAGAGATAGAGTGCGCGCGCGCCGAGCGGGTTCTTCAGGCCCGGGCCCATGCCTGCCTCGACATACTTGGCCACTTCCGGCTTGCGCTCCGCCATTTCCTTCGGCGGGTGCCACATCGGCCATTCCTGCTTCCAGGCGATATAGGCTTCGCCTTCCCAAGCAAAGCCCGCCTTGCCGACGCCGATACCGTAGCGAACAGCCTTGCCGCCGGGCAGCACGTAGTAGAGGAAACGGTTTGGGGTGTTCACGACGATCGTGCCGGGGCGCTCGCTCGTCGAATAGTCGACGATCTGGCGATGGAAACGATTTTCGACCCTGTTGATCGGAACGGCCGGAAGCGCATAGCCGTGATCCTCAACTGCGCCATAATCACCCGAAAAGATCTGGTTAGAAGCGACCTGTTCCGCAACGGGAGCAGGCTCGCCGCCAGCCGTCTCGGACTTGGTCGAAGTTGTCGAGCAGCCGGCCACGGCGAGTGTCGCCGCCAGGCTGCACAGGAGGAAGGCATTGCGGAAGCGCATAGGAGTCTCTTAAATAAGAAGCGAAGAAAAACTGGGTCGGCCCGACCGTCAGTGACTCCGGTTATTTTCGATTAGTTGCCGCTATGCAAGGGATTGCGCGGCAACAAGGCGGCGGGAAAGTGTAAATTCCGTGACGCTGGCTTTTTTGCAACAAAAGCGGTGACGCATGCGAGTCTAGGCGTATGACAATTCTCTCTATCCATGGCGACAACCCTCTCGTCGACGGTCGGCAATCGAATCGCGCGCTCATGGTGCGCCGCGGAGTCCAGCGACTTTTCGCCGAACTTCGGCACTCGGTGCTGCCCGAACTCACGCTCGCCAGCGGCCGCCGCGCCGATCTCATTTCTTTGTCGGTAAAGGGCGAAATCTGGATCGTCGAGATCAAGACGTCGATCGAGGATTTCCGTGTCGATCGCAAATGGCCCGACTATCGGCAGCACTGCGACCGGCTGTTCTTCGCCACCCATGGCGAAGTCCCGCTCGATATCTTTCCTGAAGACTGCGGTTTGCTGCTGTCGGATGGCTACGATGGACACATCATCCGCGAAGCACCGGAACATCGGCTGGCGCCGGCCACCCGCAAATCGGTGCTGCAGCTCTTTGCCCGCACCGCCGCGCAGCGGTTGATGCTGGCGGAGTGGGCTGCCGAGCGCAATGGCGAACTCGGCAACTCCATTCGCGATATCGTTTCCGGCTCCCGTGACGGGGCCGCCGAAGGCTGATTATTTTGGCGCGCGCTTGGCCAGGATGCGCTGAAGGGTCCGGCGATGCATGTTGAGCCGGCGCGCTGTCTCCGACACATTGCGCTCGCACATCTCGTAGACGCGCTGAATGTGTTCCCACCGCACCCGGTCGGCCGACATCGGGTTTTCCGGTGGCTCCACCCGTTCGCCCTGGCGCTGCACCAGTGCCGCGAAAATGTCGTCGGCGTCGGCCGGCTTGGCAAGGTAATCGACCGCGCCGAGCTTCACGGCATTCACGGCCGTTGCGATGTTGCCGTAGCCGGTCAGCATGATCATGCGGGTGTCGTCGCGGCGGCTGCGGATCGCCTCGATCACGTCGAGACCGCTGCCGTCGCCCAGCCTCAGATCGATAACGGCGTATTTCGGCGGGTTGCCCTTTGCCTTGGCGATACCTTCTGCAACGGACTCGGCGATATCGACGGTGAAGCCGCGCGCTTCCATGGCGCGGGCGAGGCGTCGAAGGAACGGGGCGTCATCGTCGACGAGCAGCAACGTTCTGTCCGGTCCGATCAGTTCGGCGTCCTGGGCATGCGTGCTGGGCGATGCTGTCGATTTTTCGGTCATTCTCGCAATCCTTGGGCGAAAATCGGGACATTTTCGCCGAGATTATAGGTTTCCTGTCACGCGGTTCAATAAACTGCCAAACGTCATTTCGCCAGTTTCGTATCCATCAGTGCACGCGGCCATTCGACGCTGACCTTGGCGCCGGGTCGATCCGCGCCGCCGTTCTCGAAGCGCAGCCGCGCGCCGGAGCGCTCGAGCAGCGTCTTGGCGATGAACAGGCCGAGCCCCAGGCCGCCGGCGCTGTCGTCCTTTTGCCGCCGCGTGACATAGGGCTCGCCGATGCGCATCAGAATATCGGGGGCAAAACCGTCGCCATCATCGGCAATCGTCACTTTGACGTATTCAGCCGTGTGCTCGACGGTCACCGTCACCTGCTTCTTGGCATAGTCGACCGCATTTTCGAGCAGATTGCCGAGCCCGTACAGAATGCCGGCGTTGCGGTTGCCGACCGGCTCGGATGCCTTGTCGCCCTTTTCGACCAGATTGATGTGAATGCCGAACTCGCGGTGCGGCGCCATCACTTCTTCCACCAGCGAGGAGAGCGGCAAGAGCCGCATATGTTCTTCGCTCTCGGAGGACAGCGTCGTCAGTCGCTTGAGAATGTCGCGGCATCGCTCGCTCTGGCTGCGCAATAGGTGCACGTCCTCGCCGAAGCGGGGATCATCGCCGAGTTCGCGTTCCATTTCCTTGGCGACGACGCTGATCGTGGCAAGCGGCGTGCCGAGTTCATGGGCGGCCGCCGCCGCCAGGCCATCGAGCTGCGAAAGGTGCTTTTCACGCTGCAGTACCAGTTCGGTCGCCGTCAGCGCCTCCGACAGTTCGCTCGCTTCCAGCGAGACGCGGTAGGTATAGAAGGCGGCAAAGGCCGTCATCGACACGATCGCAAACCAGATGCCGGCCGTCAGCACCCGGGGCATCAACAGGAGCGTTCCCGGATACCAGGGCAGCGGGAAGGGCGAGAAGGCGAGGGCCGTCACACCGATCACTGCGAGCCCGGCAAGCACGATGCTGTGCGGTTTCGGTTGCGAGGCCGAGGAAATGATGACGGGCACGCACAGCAGCGGCGCAAACGGATTGGCAAGCCCGCCGGTGATGAACAGCAGTCCCGTCAACTGCGCCAGGTCGAGCCCGAGGAGCGCGAAGGCGGCCGGCGGCCGCAACCGATGCGTCGGCGGAAAGCGCAGCGTGAGGTAGGTATTGACCAGGGCGAGCGTGGCAATCAGCACCAGGCACAAAAGGAGGGGCAACGGAAACTGCAGCCACAACGTGGTGATGATGACAGCGATCGACTGCCCGCCGACCGCAAGCCAGCGAAGGCGGATGAGCGTCTGCAACCGCAGGCTTCTGTTGGAGGTCGGATCGTTGTGTTCCATCGCCACTGCCGTCATGCCTGCTCTTGTTCCTAAAGGTCCCATGGGGGTGTTGCCTCATGTACCACGCGGTTTTGCCCGTGTCGTCGGCGCGGCTTCCGCCGGGTTTTCCGGCCACGGGTGCTTGGGATAGCGCCCGCGCATATCGGCGCGGACATCGCGCCACGACCCCGCCCAGAACCCCGGCAGGTCGCGTGTGGTCTGGATCGGCTGCCGGCCGGGTGAGATCAGTTCGAGCAAAAGCGGCAACCGGCCGTCGCCGATGGCAGGGTGCTTCTTCAGGCCGAACAGTTCCTGCACCCGGATGGAAAGAAGCGGCTCATCGCCATCATAATGGATCGGATGCCGCTGCCCCGTCGGCGCTTCGAAATGCGTCGGCGCCAGTTTTGCCAGCTCCCGCTGCCGGTCATGCGGGATCAGCGACAGCAGCCCTTCGGACAATGCGCCGGCCTTGATATCGGCGATGGCGGTGACGCCGTGCTGAAACGGAACGAACCAGTCCTCGAGGCGCGAAAGCAGGGCTTCCTCGGAAACGTCGGGCCAGGGTTCGCCGATCGAGCGATGCAGGAAGCCGATGCGATCGCGCAGCTGCACCGCCTCCTTGGAAAACGGCAGCACTGCCAGTCCAAGCTGGCGAACGCCGTCGGCAAGCGCCCGTGCCGCACTCTCACCGGTCGGCCTTGGCAGCGGCGCCTCCTCGAAGATGATCGCGCCCAATCTGGTGACGCGGCGCGCCCGCACCTGGCGGCTCGCCCGGTCGAAGACGCTTTGCGCTTCGCGCACGATCGCGTCTGGCATATGCGCTTCGACATCGGCGCGCGAAAGCTCGGCCGCCGCCAGCACGCGCTGGCCGCCGGCCCGACCGGTGAGATCGGCGATGACAAGCATGTTGGCCGCGGCGAGGCGCTCGGTCTCGGCGATTTCGGCGCCGCGGCCATTGGCCATCACGAACCGTCCGCGGCCACCGCGCTGCAGCGCGATACGGTCGGGGAAAGCGTGCATCAACAAGGCGCCGGGCTGGATCGGCTCGTTCGATCTCGGCCCGCTTTTAAGGTCCGCCGCCATGCGGCGGGCAAGGTTGCGCGCGGCCTCGGCCCGTTCGCCGCGTTCCTGGCGAAATCGGCGCAGCCGATCTTCCAGGTCGATGGCGTTGCCGCCAAGCCCCTGCTCGGTCAGCATGACCGCCAGCAGGCAGGCGGCCTCGCCCTGGCCTTCTTCGGCCGCCGAAACGGCCATCGCCGCAAGGCGCGGCGGCAGGGCCAGATCGCGGATCTTGCGTCCCCTCGGAGTCAGCGCGCCGGAACCGTCAAGCGCGCCAAGCTCGCTCAGCAGCTTTCGGGCTTCGATGAGGGTTGTTTCCGGCGGCGGGTCGATGAAGGCAAGGGCTGCGGGATCGCTGACGCCCCAGTGCGCCATGTCGAGCAGCAGCCCGGAGAGGTCGCTGGCAAGGATCTGCGGCGGCGTGAAGGCAGCAAGCGCCGCGGTCTGGCCGGCGTGCCAGAGACGGATGGCGATACCGGGCTCCGTTCGCCCGGCGCGGCCGGCGCGCTGGTCGGCCGACGCGCGCGAGACGCGCACGGTCTCGAGCCGGGTGATGCCAGTGGAAGCTTCGAACACCGGCAATCGCTGCAGGCCGCTGTCGATGACGATCCGCACGCCGTCGATGGTGATCGAGGTTTCGGCGATCGAGGTGGCAAGAACGATTTTGCGCGTGCCTTTGGGCGCCGGCCGGATCGCCGCATCCTGCTCCCTCTGTGTCAGGTTTCCGTAGAGCGGAACCACCGTCGTCTCGGGCCCGAACCGGTCGGCAAGCCGGGATGCCGCTCGGGTGATTTCGGCCTGACCCGGCAAAAATGCGAGGACCGAGCCCTCTTCGCTGCGATGCGCCTCGACGATGGCGCGAACGACGGCGTCCTCGACGCTCTCGCCGCCGCGGTCCTGGTTTCGGATGTCGATCGGAAAACTGCGCCCCTGGCTTTCGACGACGGTGGCGTCGCCGAGCAATGTTGACACCCGTGCCACGTCGAGCGTCGCCGACATGACGATGATCCGGAGATCGTCGCGCAGCGCAGACTGTACGTCGAGCGCCAGCGCCAGACCGAAATCGGCATCCAATGATCGTTCGTGAAATTCGTCGAACAGCACCGCCGAAACGCCTGTCAGCTCCGGATCGTCGAGGATCATGCGGGCAAAGACCCCTTCGGTCACCACCTCGATCCGGGTCTTTGCCGATATCCGGTTGTCGAGCCGCATGCGGTAGCCGACGGTTTCTCCCACTTTCTCGCCGAGCAGTTCCGCCATGCGGCCCGCCGCCGCTCGGGCGGCGAGCCGCCGGGGTTCGAGCAGGATGATCTTGCCGCCCTTTGCCCAGGGCTGGTCGAGCAGGAAGAGCGGCACGAGCGTCGTCTTGCCGGCGCCGGGCGGCGCCGAAAGCACGACCGAGCGGGCCTTGTCGAGGGCTGCGCCGATCTCGGGCAGGACTTCTCGAACGGGCAGGGGAGGCAGGGTAAGCGTCACGATTGCGTCTCCGCTCCGATATGGATGAAGGCACCACCGGCGGCATCCGCGTCCGCTCGGTCATGTGTCACAAGGATTGTCGGTAGGCCAGCTGAGCGCGCCTTGGCAAACACCAGTTCGCGCGTCTGCTGGCGCAGGGCCATGTCGAGCTTTGAAAAGGGCTCGTCGAGCAGCAGCAGGCGGGGCTGGGAGAGAAGAACACGCTGGAGGGCGACGCGTGCCTTTTGCCCGCCTGACAGCGTCTCGGGATCGCGGTCGAAGAATCCTCCAAGACCAACTTCATCGAGCGCCTCTTCGGCCAGTCGGCGCCTGACGTCCCGACCCCTGATCGCCTCGGGGATGGCAAAGACGATGTTGCCGCCGACCGAAAGATGCGGGAACAAGAGCGGATCCTGGAAGAGAATGCCGGTGTGTCGCTGTTGCGGCGGCAGGCCGATCAGATCGTCTTCTCCGAGAAGAACTGCGCCGCTGGCGACGAAGGCAGGGTCGAGAAAGCCGCCGATATAGGCAAGCAGCGCCGATTTGCCGGCGCCTGACGGTCCCATGATCGTCAGCACGTCGCCGGGCATCACCGTCGCCGAAACGGAAAGCAGCACTCTGCCCGAGAGCCGGATGGTCACATCGGACAAAGTCAGAGCCATCGTCTTGCCCGGTGTCTGCATTCAAATCCTCATTGCCCGTCGGTGGCGGAATAGCAATTGCGGCACCAGCGATGCAACGAGAAAACCGAGGAAGGGCAACAGCGCCTGCAGCAGCGCATAGACGCCGATGACGCGCCGATCGCCGCCTGATGAAAGCGCCACGGCCTCGGTGGTGATCGTCGTCACCCGTCCGGCGCCGATCAGCACGGTCGGCAGGTAGAGGCTGACAGAAACTGCAAAGCCGACGGCAAAGGCGGTGAGGCAGGCGCGAAGCAGCATCGGCAGCCGGATGGTGACGAGGATCGCCAGTGGTGACTTGCCCAGACCGGACGCAATTTGTTCGTAACGCCGGTCGAGCGCCCGCCAGGGCGGCCCAAGTGACAAGAGCACATAGGGCAGAACGAAGACGAGATGCATGGCGGCAACCGTGGCTATCGACGGTGAAACCCCCACCATCGCTGCCAATATCTGCAATCCGAACACGAAGGCTATCTCCGGGACCAGCAACGGCAGAAAAACGGGGAGCCAACGATCGGCAGAGCTGTGCCCGCTCCGCGATAGCAGCCCGATGGCGATCGCAAGGGCGACGAGCGACGACAGGAGAGCGATGGCGATGGTGGTTGCCAGGGGTGCGGCGAGCGTCTCGAGAGCGCGCTCCCATGTTTTGAACGTGAGGTTTGTCGGCAGACGATCGGGAAAGGGCCAAAGCCCTGCGATCGACCACAGGGCCAACAGGCCAAGACCGATGAAGATGAACGCGGCGGACGTGGCCATCACTGACGCTGCGGCCAGGCGAAGAAGCCTGTCGTCGCCAAGGCGTTTTCCCGAGGAACTTAGGCGCCGGTGACAAATGCGGCCAAGCCGTTCGACGCCGATCCAGATCGCGATCGCCAACAGGCCGAGCGCAAGCTGCAGAACGGCGCCGGCCGACGCGAGAAAGCGGGCGCCGATGTCGTCGTCGGCAAGCCAATGGGCGATGCGCACCGGCAAGGTCGGTGGCAATTGCGGCCCGAGGATCATCGAGACGTCGACCACCGAGGTCGAGTAGACCAGCACCGCGAAAACCGGCAACCGGACCTGCCGGTAGAGCAGCGGCCAGAGCGCGATGGCAAAACCCGACACTCTGTTAAAGCCGAGCGCCGTCATCAAGCGCCGCGCATTCGCGACCGGCAACTGCGGCAACGCGGCCAGCATCACCAGCAGCAGAAAAGGAATCTCCTTGGCGACGAGGCCTGATATCATCGACAAGCCGAGCGGATCGTTGGGGATGAGCCAGTCCGGCGGGCGGGTGAAGCCGGTGAGTTCGGGAGAGATGATCCGAAGCAGAAAGCCGGACGGCGCGATCAGGAAGGCGATCGCAAACGCCGATGCGGCGTGCGGAACGGCGAGCAGCGGCGACAACAGGTGCTGGATGAAGGCGAAGGGCCGCGTACCGGCAAAACCGGCGACGAAGGTCGCGACCACCACCAGGGCGACGAATGTGCTGGTCAATCCGGCTGCCAGACTGATGAGCGCCGAGCGCAGGATATGCGGTTGGGCGGCAAGCGCCTCGAAGTGCTGAAATGTCACCTGCGTCCCGCCGAGTGCCGGCAGGTAGCCGAAGGCCGGAAGCAGGGTGCCGGCGAGCCCGGCCAGCACCGGCAGGCACAACACCACGGTAACACCGGTGCCGATGTGCGGATGCAAGGCGCTTTTCACAGGAGTGTCCGTCGATAGCGCCGGCGCGCACCGTCAATTGGCGGCGCCATATCGCCGGATCCATTCGGTTTCGATCCGGGTCATCCAGTCCGGATGCGGTTCGTCGAGCGCCGGACCCAGTTGATCGGGCCGCAATGTCGCGACGCCGAGATCGAGCGCGGCAAAGGCTGCCCGGTCCGCATCCGGCAGTTTCGCCATCGCCAGCACAGTCGGGTCCCCCCAGAACTGTGTATTCTGCTTGCGTAACTGTGCTTCGGGCGAGATCAGGAAATCGGCAAGCAACAACGCGCCCGCCTTTGCATTGGCATTATAGGGAATGGCAACGAAATGGGTGTTGCCGAGCGTTCCGCCGGGAAAGACGAAGGAGCGGACGGTGTCCTGCAACTCGCCATTGGCGATCGCCGCCGAAGCTTCCGCCGGATTGAAGGCGAAGATGATGTCGAGCTCCCCATCCGCCAGCTTCTGCTTCATATCGGGATAGTTCTGCGGATAGGCCTTTCCCTTGCGCCATAGATTGGGTGTCAACTGGTCGAGATAGGCGAAAAGCGGCGCGACATCCTGTTGAAACGTTGCCTCGTTTACCGGCTTCAGCAGCTTGCTCCTGTCCGCGACGAGCTCGATCAGCACCTGCTTCAGAAAAGAAGAACCGATGAAGTCCGGCGGCTGCGGATAGGAGAAGCGCCCGGGATGGGTCTGAGCCCAATCGAGCAGGTCTTTTGCCGATTTCGGCAGCTCAGCGGTCGGCGTGCGGGCCTTGTCATAGAAGAAGACCAGTTTGGCGCCGCCC
This sequence comes from Ensifer sp. GW821-FHT05G01, assembly GCF_059419585.1. NCBI lineage: Bacteria > Pseudomonadati > Pseudomonadota > Alphaproteobacteria > Hyphomicrobiales > Rhizobiaceae > Ensifer > Ensifer sp. GW821-FHT05G01. The sequence continues at coordinate 469,372 of NZ_JBWKSC010000005.1, forward strand.
CACGGGCTTTCGAGCCCTTCGGTCGGCACGGTGAAATCGGTGAGAACAGTCGGTTTGGCTTCGTGGTCGACATAGGCCCAGTTCGGAAGCCGGGTTGCCCAACCAGGGGTGAAAAGCAGGCCCTGCCGCTTCATGGCGGCAAAATTCTCGCCGTTGATCCAGATGAGATCGACGCTGCCGTCGGCATCCTTGCCCGCCGATTTCTCGGCAAGCACGCTGGCCACCGCCCTGGCGGTGTCGTCGAGCTTCACATGCACGACGTCGACACTATAGCGTGCCTTCATCTGTTCGCCCGTCCAGGCGATATAGGCATTGATGTTGGCAGCACCGCCCCAGGCGTTGAAATAGACGGTCTCGCCCTTGGCTTCGGAAACGACCGACGCCCAATCATCGATGTCGAAAGCTGCCGTCGGCCCGGCAAGGCCAAGTGTCACGGCGACTGCCGTTGCCCATCGTCTTGTCCATCCGGCCATATCAGCGCTTCCCCGTTTGCTGTTTCGGCGCGAAGGTAAGCCAAGGGCCCGCGCCGTCAATGTGCGCCGTCGGCCGCGACCGTCACGTTTCGGTGAAACGCTCCGGGGTGAATGGGGGCATGATTTTCCCCAAAGAACCCTGGCGATCGGCGAGATGATCACCCTTTTGCGCAGGCGTCCGGGAGAAATCAGGAGGGGCGCAGGCATTTTCCCGACTGAAGGCGCCGTTTTTTGACCATCTGGACAATGATTCTGGGCATGCCCACCGCCATTTGCGGGATCGTGCCCGCCCTGTTGATAACTCCCCCTCGAATTTCCTTTGTATTTTCAGTCGCTTGTCGTTTCTTGGTGATTTTTTGAAATTGTCTGTTGACGTGTTCGAG
>NZ_JBWKSC010000006.1:0-393519 GCF_059419585.1 Ensifer sp. GW821-FHT05G01
GGTGGAGCAGCCCGGTAGCTCGTCAGGCTCATAACCTGAAGGCCGCAGGTTCAAATCCTGCCCCCGCAACCAAATCAAACAAAAGCCCGTCAGACCAATAGGTCGGCGGGCTTTTTGGCGTTCTGGGACAGCGACAAAGCCAGCAAAGCGCCCCGAAACAAAATCCAGAAAACACCGGTGGTTCGCAGAATAGGACATGTGCCTGCTTGCAGCGAGGCGTGCGACGGGATGGTGATCAGCCGCCCATGGAGGCCACCAAACCCCGCGCGGGCGCAACTCTACCGCCTGAAATTCCCCGGATCACAAAGTGCTGCGCAACCGGCTCCATCAACCCCGCTGGGTCCGTCGGGCTGAAATGGTCAACCGAAACCGTCCAGTGCCTAGGGGCGCGGAGCAGAGCCAGTTTGCCAAATGTTTCGCCGGGGCCAGGCGCGTATCGCCAGATCGAGTTGCAAATTCAGGGTCGCGTGATCGACGCGCCTTGCATCACTGTCTCGATGGACAACGCGGATTTCACTACTCAAGATATGTTACAACAGTCAGCCTTGCGAAATGCACTCAAAAAATGTGTTTAATTTCAATGCCATGTTGCCGTTGGTCCAATAGGATTAATCCTGATTTTCTCATGACATGATGCATCTCCGGGCCTAGTATGCATCCCTTAGAGGTTGCAAACATCCTGGGGGTCGACCTGTGTCCATCAGTTCAGGAGCGGTGCGCCGCAAAGCGCGCAATGCACCGACCGGCATCGTCATCGAACCGCATACGCTTGCCCGCACCGCCATCGTCACGCTGCTTGAGCGCGAACTTGCGGGGTGGACCTTCATCGATATGATCTCGACTGCAAGTCTGGACAAGGCTCTCGGCATGGACGTGCGTTTGATTACCCTCGATCTGGCGGGGAGGGGCGTCAGAAGCAGCAGCTTGCTCGACGATCTGGCGGCCGTTGCCGCGCGCTTTCCCAAAGCACCGATCGCCTTGCTGTCGGATACGGACGATGTTTCCGTCGCGACGCAGGCCCTGCAGATGGGGATCCGCGGCTTCTTCACCACCGCGCTGCCAATCGAGATTGCGCTTGCCGGTTTGAGGCTTGTGCTTGCCGGCGGCGTGTTCTGCCCGCATCCGCTGGGTGCGTTCGGCGACGACGCGGCGCTGCATCTGGTGCCAGCGGAGGAGCAGCCCGAACCCAGACGGTTGCGCCACGACGATCCTATGCTGGCCGATTTCACGCCACGCGAGGCTGATGTGTTGGCCGAATTGCAGTGCGGTTCCTCGAACAAAGTCATCGCCGGCAAGCTGAACCTGTCGGGCCATACCGTGAAGATGCATCTCCAGCACATCATGCGCAAGCTGCAGGTGCAGAACCGCACGGAGGTGGTCGCACGGCTCGGCGGCAGATCGTCGCCCGGCGATGGCGCGGCGGTCACCTAGAGCATTTCCAGGAAAAGTGCGAAGCGGTTTTCCGTCAGGAAATGCCTAAAAACAAGATGCTAGAGCGTTTCTGCGACTCTGTCTAAACCGGAAACGCTCTAGCCGCCGTCATCTCGAGGTCTTCTCCAGCATCTCGCTCAGGGTCGCGGCCGTCAGCATGGCTTCGGCCAAGAGCTTCTTCAGCTTTTGGTTTTCCTGTTCCAGTGCCCTTATGCGTTTGACGTCGAAGCCAACGGTTCGAAGCTGCGAGGATTGCCAGCGGTAGAAAGTCGGTTCGCTGACGCCGTAGCGCTGGCAGACATCAGCCACTGTCGCGCCGGCCTGATGCTCCCGGAGGATGTCCATGATCTCGTCGTCATCGAATTTTCGCTTGCCCATCATGGTGTCCTTTGGTGGAACCAAGCCAGGGATGCAAGGGGCATGGGGCGGCAACGGAGCACGTACCTCCATTCGCGTCGCGCACAGAGCAGCCGGCTACAGCATGTTTCAGTCCTCACGAAATGCCCGGTTGAAACTGTCGAGCAGCGGCCTCAGCGCATAGAGGGCGACGCTGTTCGTGCCCGTTTCGATCAGCGTTTGGGCTGGCATGCCGGGCACCAGCTCGACTTCGCTCATCTTGGCCAAGCGCTCATCAGCCACATGGATCGTCGCGGCGTAGTAGGATTGCCCGGTTTGCTTGTCGACCAGGCGATCCGCCGATACATATTCGACCTTTCCCTTCAGAAGCGGCACCCGGCGTTGATTGTAAGGCAGCAGATGGACCTGTGCCTCGAGACCCGGATGCACCAGATTGATGTCTTCAGGTCGTACTCTGGCCGAAACGATCAGGCGTCCCTTGCGCGGGACGAGGTCGACAAGCGGTTCGCCGGCGCCGATGACGCCACCGCTGGTATGGATGCGCAAATCCATGATCACACCGTCTTCCGGCGCCCGGATCGCGGTTCTGGCCAGCTGGTCGTCGATCGCCCGCAACCTTTCGCTCAGTTGCAGGATCTGGGTTTCAGTTTCGCGCATGGTCTGGGCGACTTCGTTCAGCCGGTCGCTTCGAAGTTTCACAAGATAGGACTGGGCCTCGCTGATCACCTGGTAGGCACGGGATATCTGCGCCGAAATTTCACCCAGTCGTCCGCTGATATCCGCCTTTTCCCGTTGCAGGTTGAGAACGCGGCTTTTCTTTTCCAATCCCTTGGCCGTCAGCGTCGTGACGCTCTCAAGCTCCTGCCTGGAGATTTCGACCCGTTCGCTCAACGCTGCCTTCTGGGCGGCGAGGCCGGCGACTTCCTGCTGCACCTGCTTCATTCTTTCCTGTGTGATCGCGATCTCCGACTGCAACACCTGGCGACGGGTCTCGAAGATCCGCTGCTGGCCGGTGACGATCGCACTGATGGCGGCGTTGTCGGCCATCACTGCCAGCATTTCTGGCGGATAGGTTATGCTGTCTGCGTCATCCTGCTCGGCAAGCAACCGCGCGCGCCTGGCATCCGCGTCCCACAACTGTCCCTGGAGGCTGTCGCGTTCGGAGCGGAATTTGGTATCGTCCAGTTCGATCAGCACCTGGCCGGAGGTGACCGCATCGCCGTTCTTGACGCGGATCTGCCGGATGATGCCGCCTTCGAGATGCTGGATGGTCTTGCGGCTGGTTTCCGGTTCAACGACGCCTGAGGCGATTGCCGCGCTGCTGAGTGGCGCCAGTGCCGACCAAGTGCCGAGACCTATGACAAAGAAGCCGATCAGCAGATTGCCGGTCCAGGCGACGGAACGCAGCCGTGACATCGGCGAAGCGGCCGCGAGCTCGATCGGGTTGATGCCGTCCTGCGGCGAATAGGTCAGCAGTTTTCCGATTGGGCCCTGCGGCTTTATCGGGCGGTGAGCCACGTTTGCCGCGCCAATGATCCGTGCTGGAGGCGGTTCGATCTGAACGAGATGCATCGTGTCGTCCTCCTCCTACGTTCCGGTTCGCGCCGGAGGCTGAAGATGTGCCTCGAAGATCTGTTCGCTGTCGCCGAAGGCATCGACCGTGCCGTTGCGCAGGATGGCGATCTTGTTGGTGACGGGCAGGATACCCATGCGATGGGTGATGATGACGACGATCATGCCACGCGATCTCATCCGCGATATGGCCGTGAACAGCTTGCGTTCGCCGTCGTAGTCGAGGCTCGAGTTCGGATCATCAAGCACCACCAGCGATGGATTGCCGTAGGCAGCGCGCGCCAGGCCAAGCTGCTGGCGCTGCGCCCTCAGGAGCAGCCCGCCGCCTTCGCCGATGTCGGTGTCGTAGCCCTTGGGCAGCCGCATGATCGTCTCATGCAGGCCGACGAGCTTCGCCGCCTCGATCGCCTTGCCGGGATCGGCTCCATCCAGCCGGCCGATCACGTCCTTGACCGCGCCACCGAAGAGTTCGATGTCCTGCGGCAGGTAGCCGACATGGCGTGTCCCCGCGCACAGGCGCAGTGCGGCGATGTCGACGCCGCCAAGAAGGGCACAGCCACTGGTCGCCGGCTCGACGCCGGCAATGATTCGTCCGAGCGTTGATTTCCCCGACCCCGATGGCCCGATCAGGGCCACACAATCGCCCGGCGCCAGCCGCAGGGTGACGCCCTGCAAGATTTGCCTGTCCGGATAGGGCAGGGTGTAGCCAACGCTGTCGAGGATAAGGCCGCTCTGCTCGGGCACGGGAACCATGCGCGCGTCGCTATCGGCTGCGACCGCAATCAGCATCTGATTGAGCCGATTGAAGGCATTGCGGGCAAAGGCGACCGAGCGCCATGCGCCGATCGCCCCTTCGACCGGCGCCAGCCCGCGGCCGAGCAGAAGGCTGGCGACGAAGATGATGCCGGGGCTGCTGTTTTCCTCGAGCACCAGCCAGGTGGCAGCGCCCATCATCAGGATTTGCGTCAGCGTTCTCACGGATTTCGACAGGCCGAGAATGACCTCGGTGCGCTGCATCGCGGCGTCCTGGGCCTTCCTTGCCGCTTCGGCGTCGCGGTAGACGATCTGGGCTGCGCCGTCCTGCATGCCCATCGCGCGGATGACCTGAATGTATTTGAGGGCGGTCGCAAAGCGCAGGTAGCTGCGCGCAAGCGCACGATTGGCGTGGGCAAGGGGACGCCGCGTCGACAATTCGGTGAGGATTGCCAGCAGCAGCAGGGAGGCGGCGCTCAGCAGGCCGATGACGCCGAGCAACGGGTGGACGAGAAACAAAAGCAGCAGGAAAACCGGCGCCCAGGGCACGTCGAAGAGCAGCGAACTTGCGGGTGAATCCAGAAACTGCCTGAGCGTCGACAGGTCCTTGTAGCAATCCGTCGCGGCCGCGGAGCTGGTGCGCGCGCCATATTCGAAGGAGGCGGTGAGAACCACCGGGCGCAGCCGATGGTCCAGCCAGCTGCCGATGCGCGAAAGGGCGGCCCGACGCACGATGTCAAGCAGCGACCCGACGACCACGGCGACGGCGATAATCAGCGTCAGCATCACCAGCGTGTCGGCGCTGCGGCTCGACAGCACGCGATCGTAGATTTGCAGCAGATAGATGGATGGGGCGAGCAGAAACAGGTTGTAGCCGCAGCTGTAAAGGAAGACCAAGCCGAAGGCTCCGGCTGAAGCCCTCAGGGCCATGACCAGATGCGTCGGTTCGCGCGGCGAGGGTTGCGAGTTGGTTGTCATTATCAGATCTCGGTGCAATCGACTCTGACAAGGCAGGGCTTTGGCACGGCACAGACAAGGATGAGGATCGTTGGCCGAAGCCGACGATCCTCATTGCCAATTCACGAACCGAGATCGCTAAGGTCGATCGATCCGAACGCGTTGATGAAATTGTCGAGCGCATTCGAGACCGTTGTGGTTTCGGTCGATGTGTCTGTAGACGTGTTGGTTTCGGTCGAGGTGTTGGTTTCCGTGAACGGATTGGTGTGAACCAGGGCCGAAGAAATGTCGCCGCCCAATGCCTGGTTGCCATTGCCGCCATTGCCGCCAACGCCGGCGAGAATGGTTGCATGCTGGTCGGCAAGGAACTGCGTGTTCTGTGTTGCCGTGGTGTCCGCAGCGACCGCTGCCACGTTGCCACCACTGGTGTTGCCTTGATCGCCACTGGAGGTGGCGTCGCCGCCGGCTCCACCGGAGCCACTGTTGGTCAGCGAGGCAAGGAAGCCGTCACGAGCCTGGGCAAGTCCGCCTTCGCCGCCGTCACCGGTTCCCCATCCAGCGTCCTGCCAGACGTGATCCCCGTTGTAGAGCTTGGTGTAGGCACCTTCTACCGTCTGCGAATTGGCGACATAGGCGACCGGATTATAGTGAATATCACCATAGTTGAAGCCATCACCGCCGTTGCCGGCATTCGCGTCGCCAGCATTGGAGTTGCTGAGATTGATCGTGTCAGATGCTTGCGGAATAGGCATAGCGTTGCTCCTCTACGTATCTTGACCCCCGTGTTCTCTCAGCGGTTCGGTGCCAGCGATACCGTGTGGCAGACGGGGTAACCGCGAATGAATGGTGCGCGTTCTTGCGCGTGCGAGCTAGCTGGACAATCGGTGACGTCCCTTTGGGCGGGGTATGGGCCACGTGGCGGATATGGGGCAGGCAATAGAGTGGGGGCGACAGACAAACGCACCCGGTTGCGGGTGCGCTTTGATAATGTCTTCTTGATGCCGTCGCAGCGCGGCGGCAGGTCTCGAAAAAATTCAGCTGCCGTCCACGAGGCTGAGGATATCGTCGACGAGCGCCGAATGGGCGTCGGATAGATTGCCCTCTCCGCCAAGTCCGCCGATGCCTGCCATCTGCAGTGCGTGTTGATCATAGAGCACGTGGTCGAGCTGCTGCGCATCGGCCGTGCCGCCGGCCGGAACGGCGATATTGATGGGGTGGAAATACCCGATGCTGACATCGACCATGCTGCCGTTCGAAAAGCCGGAACCGCCGCCACCGGCCATCTGATCACCGGTGAAGATCGTGTCGGAGGACAGGTTGAAGCCGCCACCGGCGCCGCCGATGCCAGCGATCTGTACGCCGCCCTGATCGAAGATGGCGTTGTTGGTCTGGTGGGCCTGGGCGTCGCCGCCGGCCGCCCCGATGGCGATGTTGATCGGCGAAAACACCGCGACGTTGACGTCGATCATGCTGCCGATGAAGGTGCCGTCGCCGCCGTGTCCGGCGAAGTTATCGCCCGTGAAGGTGATGGATGTGCCGTGGTTGGCGGACGATCCGCCGCCGGCAATGTTGTGGTCGCCACCCGAGCCGCCGATGCCGCCGATCTGGGTGGCGCCTTGCAGCATCGCGGCGTTGTTGACCTGGTTGGCGGTCGCCGTCGAGCCGGGGCCTGCGGCGACCGCCGTGTTCACCGGGGCAAACACGCCCACGTCGGTGCTCACCAGGCTGCCAATGAAGGTGCCATGCCCGCCACCGCCGGCATTGCCGCCACCGCTGCCGGCGGAATTGCCGTTGCCGCCGTCGCCGCCCATGCCGGCCATCTCGGTGACATGCTGATTGATGAGGGCGTCATTTCCCTGCTGCGCGTCCGCAGCCGAATGGGGGCCGGTAATGGCGGCGTTCGAAGGCATGAAGACGGCGAGCGTGTTGCTGTCGAGCGTGCCGATGCTCGTTCCATTGCCGCCGCTGCCGGCCGAATTGTGGTCTGGATCGGGAACGAGTTCGAGGGGAAGCCAGGTGGGAACCAGCGCGAGGTGCCCGGCGGCAGCGCTTGCGACCGTGATCTGATTGGTGTTCGCGTTCGGCGCCGTTTCCGACAAGGGACGAGTTTCCGTCATCGCCGTCTCTCCAATCCACCGTTCAGCGCAGCCCCTGCAATTTCGCGCAGGACAATTTCGCGCAGGACATGGGTCCGAATTGAACCGCTATTCTGTAGCCAGTTGCGGGAAAAGAAGAGCCTGCAATTCGTCTACGCCCATTTGGGCGGGGTCTAGCCGTTTGGCCGTACTGCACAGCGCTGTCGTCTCAACCTGGTACAACCTCCAACAGGTACCAGCGTGCGGACATCATTTGTGCATTGAAAAAGCAACGGCTTATGCACTACTATGCCCCTACGGTTGCACCAGAGGCGCCGCCGGCATCTAAGATCAGCAGACAGGCAGACGAGATCCACGCACCAGCAGACTATTACAGGTGACGCCACAGCGCGTCCGATCGGGAGGGGAAATGGCAGTTAAGCGTGTCATCCGTTTGCATCGATCGATCTGTTTTCTAGCGACTGCGTGTTTGCTGATCCCTGAACCCTATTCCTATAATTTTCGCGCTTATGCGCAGGAACAGCCTGCTGCCGCCCCATCCGGGCAGGCGGCTGCGCCGGAACAGCCGGAACCGCTCAGCGAGGACGAGCTGGAAGTTCTGGTCGCCCGGATCGCGCTTTACCCAGATGAGCTGATCGCGCTCATAGCATCGGCCTCGCTGTTCCCGCTGCAGATCGTCGAGGCGGAGCGCTTCCTCGAAAACCTGAAGAAGAACAAGGATCTGAAGCCGAAGGACAGCTGGGACGGCAGCGTCATCTCGCTGCTGAACTATCCCGATCTCGTCAAGATGATGAGCGAGGACCTCGACTGGACGCAGTCGCTCTCCGATGCCATGGCCTACCAGCAGAAGGACGTGCTGGTCGCCATTCAGCAGCTTCGCGACAAGGCCGTTGCCTCAGGCGTGCTCAAAACCGACGACAAGATGAAGGTCGTCCAGGAAAACGAAAACGTCATCATTCAGGCGGCCAATCCGGAAAAGATCTACGTGCCGCAGTACGAGCCGGAGATGCTCTACGTGCCGGACTATGCTGTGGAGCCGCTGTCCTATTACCCCGAACCGTACCCGAACTACTACTATCCGGCGGCGACGTTCTTTGCTGGCGCTGTCACCGGGGCCGTGTTCGGCGCGATGGTCGACTGGGACGACTGGGGCGTGTGGGGCGGCCGGTTCGATGGTGACATCGACGTCGACTGCAACAACTGCTTCAACAATATCAACGGCAAGGTCAAGTTCAACGATATCGATTGGAAGAACGTTGACCGCAGCAAGATCAATATCGACAAGAGCCAGTTCGCCAAGCTCGACCGAACGAACATGAAGAACAAGCTTGAGGCGAACGGCCACAACAATATCCGCGACAAGGCCAAGATCACGCGGAGCAATGCCAGTGCAAATCTGCGGCAGAAGGTCGATACCGGGTCCTTCAAGGACCTGAAGGACGTTCGCGCCAACAAGGTCGATGGCCTGAAGAACCGGCCGGGCAACGCAAAGCCGAACATCGGGGCAGGTAACAGACCTGCGGCCGGCAACATCGCGGCAAAGCGGCCGGACAATGTTTCGCGGCCCAAGGCCGGCTCCGGGGGCAAGATAAACCGCCCGGCCGGCAAGCCACGTCCGGCGGCCAAGGCCGACAACCGTCCGCGCAAGCCGTCGGGCCTGGGTGAAGTACGCTCGGGCAAGGCCACGCAGATCCAGTCGCGGCGCGGTGGGAAGGCCATGGGGGGTGGCGCCCGTAGTGGCGGTAGACCGCACCGGTCGGTCGGTCAGGGCGGGGGCGGCGGCGGGCGATCCATGGCCCGGCACGGTGGTGGTGGCGGTGCCCGTCATGGTGGCGGTGGTGGCCGTGGTGGCGGTGGACGTCGTCGTTGAGCGCGTGAAACGGGAGGGTATGGTCATGACCAAGTATTATCGTCAGAGCATGATTTTCCGTTCGGGTGTCGGGCTCGCATTGCTCGGCCTGTCGGCCTACGCCGGAGTGTCCCTGGCTGCCGAGAGCGAGCCGGCGCAACTCGAAGATTACATTTCGCCGACTGATCCTCCCACCTTCGACGACCCGGAAAAAGCGGTGGCAGCGTTCAAGGAAACCCTGGGCGCGGCCGACCTGAGCAAACTTGCCGCCTTGCTCGGCCTTGATGCCGAAAAGCTGAAAAAGAGCGAAGGCGTCATGGACACTTTCGAGAAGATCAAGGCCGGTGCTGCCAAGAAGGTCGTTCTGACCGACGAGGACGACCATAAGATTATCGAGATCGGCGACGAACTCTGGCCCCTGCCGTTCCCGATCACGAAGGACGACGGTGGCAAATGGGCTTTCGACACCTATGCCGGCATCGAGGAGATCATCAACCGGCGCGTTGGGGAGAACGAACTTGAGGCCATCGCCACCGTGCGATCCTATGTCGATGCGCAGGAAGAGTATGCCGAGGAAGACCATGACGGGGACGGCGTGCTCGAATATGCCCAGAAGCTGATTTCGAGCGAAGGCAAGACGGATGGCCTCTATTGGCCGGCAGAGCAGGGGGATGGTGATAGCCCTGCTGGCGACCTTTCGCAGGCCGAGCTCGACAAGGCCAAGGCGAACGAAGGCTATTACGGCTACCGCTTCAAGATCCTGACTCGCCAGGGTGGAAACATCGCCGGCGGCTCCTACGACTATGTCATCAACGGCAATATGATTGCGGGCTTCGGGCTCGTCGCGTGGCCGGTAAAATATGGCGAAACGGGCGTCAATACTTTCGTCGTCAATCGCAACGGTATCGTCTATCAAGCCGATCTCGGAGAGGGCACGGATGCGATGGCGCGTGATATCAAGCAGTTCAATCCCAACGACAACTGGACCATTACCGAGGATTGAGCGCTCTTGGGGATCAAGAACAAGGAGCAAGCCGGGAAGGGACAAGCGGCGCGGCGTCCTGATCCTGCCGCCAGCGAGTATCTGGCGGCCCATGGAGGGCCGTTTTTCGAGTTGCAACGACGATTTGGGCTGCTTCACGAGCGCTCGCTGAAGACTGGCAGGCGAGCCTTGTTGTTCGTCGGATTGGCCTGGTTCGTGCCGCTCTTGCTCGGGCTACCACGCAGCTTTCTCGCGGCTGACACGCCGGGCTCCTATCTCGGCGATCTCGGCGTCTGGGCCCGTTTTGTGGTGGCGATCGGCGCCTTCGTGCTCGCCGAACAGCAGGTCGAGCGCGGGTTGCGCATCAAGCTCGGGCAATTTCTGAAGGCACCGTTGATCGCACCCGGTTCTGTTGCGCCTTTCGCCCAGGCCGTGACGACCGCGCTGGAAAGACGTGACTCGCGGGTCGCAGAAGCGGTCTGCCTTGTCCTTGCGATTGTCGCTGCGGTGGTGGCTTTCGCCAACACCCACGCGGCGACTGTGTCGTCCTGGGCGGTTGAGGTTTCGCCCGACGGCAACCGCCTCACCTTGACCGCCTGGTGGATGGTGTTCGTCAGCCAGCCGCTGTTCGTGTTCCTGCTTTTGCGCGGGCTCTGGCGACATTTCGTCTGGGCGCAGCTGTTGCGCCGGATCGCCCGACTGGAGCTCCGGCTGGTGGCAACCCACCCTGATGGCAATGGCGGGTTGGCTTTTCTCGCCAGCTATCCCAACGCCTATGTCCTCTTCATCTTCGGCGTCAGCGCGGCGATCGGCGCTGCAGTTGCCAAGCATCTGCTGCAGGAAAGCCTGACGAGCACCACATTCAGCATCATTGCCGGCGGTTGGCTGGTGGTCGTGCTCGCGCTCTTTGCCTATCCGTTGTCGGCCTTCTCCAAGCCGCTTGCGGAATTGAAGGAGAAGAGCCTGCTGATGCTGGGCACGCAGGCCACACGCTATCAGCGTTTGAACGAGCGCAAGATTCTGGGGACGAACGTTGCGGCGGAAAGTGCCGACGAGGCCCAGCAGCAGGCCGACGACATCGCTGACCCGACGAAACAGTTCGAGACCACGCGCAAGCTGTCGGCAATGCTGTTGAACCGGTCGGCCATCGTGCCTGTTGCAGCGGCTGCCCTTCTGCCGATCGCTGCTGCCGGCGCCACCATTCTTCCCTACAAGGAAGTTTTCTCGGTTCTCAAGAAACTGCTGCTGCTTTGACCGGCGACGTCTCGCTCAGGGCGCCGCGCCAAAGAAGGTGAGGCGGCTGAAGAGCACGTAGTGCGATTCCGACACCATCAGCGCGACAAAGACCAGCACCAGGAGGGGCGGCAGCAGAATGGCGTAGATCAGCGCCAGGCGCTCCCAGGCCATGTGCATGAAGACGGCAACGATGAGCCCCGCCTTCAGCATCATGAAGAGCAGGATCAGAGACCATCTGAGATAACCCTGCAGGCCGACATAGTCGACCATGTAGGAAAAGGCGCTGAGCACGAAAAGCAGGCCCCAGACCAGCAGATAGAGGCCGATCGGGTGCTGCTGATGCTCTTTGACAGCAAGATGTGCCGGTGCGTCAGTCATGGCCGTTCCTCACCAGAGATAGAAGAATGCGAAGATGAAGACCCAGACGAGGTCGACGAAGTGCCAGTAGAGGCCGGTGATTTCGACAATTTCGTACTGCCCCTTGCGGCTGGTGAAAAAGCCGCGCTTTCCCGTTTCGAAATCGCCGCGCCAGACCTTGCGCGCGATGATCAGGAGGAAGATGACGCCGATCGTCACGTGCGTTCCGTGGAAGCCGGTGATCATGAAGAAGGTGGAGCCGAACTGCGGCGCACCCCACGGGTTGCCCCAGGGGCGCACGCCTTCGGAGATCAGCTTCGTCCATTCGAACGCCTGCATGCCGACGAAGGTGGCGCCGAAGAGCGCGGTCAGCACCATCAGTGCCGCCGTCTTGCGACGGTCGCGGCGATAGCCGAAGTTGACCGCCATCGCCATGGTGCCGCTCGAGGAAATCAGCACGAAAGTCATGATGGCGATCAGGATCAGCGGCACGTCGGAGCCGCCGATGTGCAGCGCGAAGACCTCGCTCGGGTTCGGCCAGGGCACGACGGTCGACATGCGCGCCGACATATAGGCAACAAGGAAACAGCCGAAGACGAAGGTGTCGCTCAAGAGAAAGATCCACATCATGGCCTTTCCCCAGGAGACATTCTTGAAGGTGCGCTGATCCGATGCCCAGTCGGCGGCAAAGCCAGCCAGTCCTGACGGCCGGGGTAGGGGCTCTGTGACAGGAGAATGTGTCGGCGCGGACATGGGGCAGCTCCTAGGTCAAGATTTGCCGGCAGAGGTCGATGAAGTCGTTTGCCCAGCCGGAGAACAGCGCAAACAGCACGATCCATACACCGAGCATGAAATGCCAGTAGGTGGCGCAGAGCGTGATCGACAGTGTCCCCTTAGAGCCGATCGGTCCCTTGCGCGTTGTCAGAATGGTGCGGGCAAGCGCGACCAGGCCGCCGACGATGTGCAGGCCATGCATGGCCGTGATCATGTAGAAGAAGCTGTTGGCCGCGTTGCCGGTGAGCAGATAACCGGCATCGGTGAGTTCGCGCCAGGCGAAGACCTGGCCGACGAGGAAGGCGAGGCCCAAGGCTAGGGCGGCGATCAGCGCCGTGCGGCTGGCATCGTCGCGGTGGCGTTCAGCCGACACCTTGGCGGCATGGAGCATCAGGCTTCCTGACGCGAGCACCGCCGTGTTCAGCCAGAGAAGCTTCGGCATCGGCGTCGACCACCAGTCGGTCGAGGCCATGCGCATGAAGTAGGCGCTGATAAAGAGGGTGAACAGCGCGCCGACCACGGCGAGAAAGACGCCGAGGCCGATCTTGGCCGGTTCGATCGGGCGCGGGCCCTGCGGACGCGTGTCGTGGTGTTGGCCGACCTCCAGCCAGGGCTTCGATAGCATCCGCTGCTGCGACAGCCACCAGCCGGCGATCGCGGCGATGACGGCAAGGAAGATCAGCGTGACACTCATGTCGCCGTCTCCCGCGTCAGGTTGTCGGGACCGGGCTGGTTCTGCGGGATGAAATCCTCCGGAGCGCCCGGCACGCTGTAGTCATAGGCCCAGCGATAGACCACCGGCAGGTCTTTCCAGTTGCCGTGGCGCGGGGGCGTTTCCGGCGTCTGCCATTCGAGCGTCGTTGCCCGCCAGGGGTTGCCGCCGGCCTCGCGACCGTGGCGGATGCTCCAGACCAGATTGAACAGGAAGACGATCTGGGCCGCGCCGACGATGAGCGCGACGATGGTGATGAACTCGTTGAGCGTATGGGCCGAGGCCGGTACGAAGGCGGTTTCGCCCATTTCGTAGTAGCGCCGGGGAACGCCGATCAGGCCGAGATAGTGCATCGGGAAGAAGATCAGGTAGGCGCCGACGAAGGTGACCCAGAAGTGAAGCTGGCCCATCGCCTCGTTGAGCATGCGACCGGTGACTTTCGGATACCAGTGATAGATGGCGCCGAAGATGACGAGGATCGGGGCGACACCCATGACCATATGGAAATGGGCAACGACGAACATCGTATCGGACAGCGGTACGTCGACGACGACATTGCCGAGGAAGAGGCCGGTGAGCCCGCCATTGACGAAGGTGACGATGAAGGCCAGTGCAAACAGCATCGGCAGGTTGAGGTGGATATCGCCGCGCCAGAGAGTGAGCACCCAGTTGTAGACCTTGAGCGCCGTCGGCACCGCGATGATCAACGTCGTCGTTGCGAAGAAGAAGCCGAAATAGGGGTTCATGCCGCTGACATACATGTGGTGCGCCCAGACGACGAAGGAGAGCGCGCCGATCACGACGATCGCCCAGACCATCATGCGATAGCCGAAGATGTTCTTGCGGGCGTGCGTGCTGATGAGGTCGGAGACGATGCCGAAGGCGGGCAGCGCAACGATGTAGACTTCCGGGTGGCCGAAGAACCAGAAGAGATGCTGGAAAAGGATCGGGCTGCCGCCGCCATGCTGCAGTTGTTCGCCCATCTCGACGATCGCCGGCATGAAGAAGCTGGTGCCGAGCACCCTGTCGAACATCATCATGACGCAGGCGACGAAGAGGGCGGGGAAGGCGAGCAGCGCCATCACAGTCGCGGTGAAGATGCCCCAGATGGTCAGCGGCATGCGCATCAGCGTCATGCCGCGCGCGCGGCCCTGGAGCACCGTGACCACATAGTTGAGTCCGCCCATCGTGAAGCCGATGATGAAGAGGATGAGCGAGGACAGCATCAAAAGGATGCCCCAGTCCTTGCCGCCGGGCGTGCCTGAAAGCACCGCCTGGGGTGGATAGAGCGTCCAGCCGGCGCCGGTTGGGCCGCCCGGAGCAAAGAAGCTTGCGGCCAGCACGAGCACGGCAAGCAGATAGATCCAGTAGCTCAGCATGTTGGCATAGGGAAACACCATGTCGCGCGCGCCGAGCATCAGCGGGATCAGGTAATTGCCGAAGCCGCCGAGAAACAGGGCGGTCAGCAGATAGATCACCATGATCATGCCGTGCATGGTGATGAACTGGTAATAGCGCTCCGCATCGATGAAGGCGAACTGGCCGGGAAAGCCGAGCTGCAGCCGCATCAGCCAGGAGAGAACCAGCGCCACCATGCCTATGGCGATGGCGGTCGAGGCATATTGCACGGCGATGATCTTGGCGTCCTGGCTGAAGACATAGCGCGTCCACCAGCTGTGAGGATGGTAGAGCTCGACATCCTCCACCTCGGCGGGTCCGAGCGCCCCATCTGTGCCTGACCGGATATCGACCATCTAAACTCTCCCAACAATGGCCGTCGGGGCGCCTCCTACCGCGCCGGGGCGGCATTTCCTGCCTGTGCCGTTTCCTTTGTCTGTGCTGCTGCCATCAACTGCGAAAAGGTCTGCTGGCTCGTGAGCCAGGTCTGGTAATCCTCCGCGCTGTCGACGACGACGGTGCCGCGCATCTGCGGATGGCCGACGCCGCACAGTTCGGCGCAAAGAACCTCAAAAGTGCCGGTGCGCGTGGGCGTGAGCCAGTAAAAGGTGACCATACCGGGCACCATGTCCATTTTGGCGCGGAACTCCGGCACGTAGAAATTATGAAGCACGTCGACCGAGCGCAGGAGCATCTTGACCGGTTTGCCGATCTCAAGGTGCAGTTCGCCACCTTCGATGATGATGTCGTCGAGGGCGGCCGCGTCGTTTCGGTTGAGGCCGAGCGAATTTTCCGGCGAGATGTCGCGCGTCTCCGACGTGCCGAGCCTGCCGTCGGCGCCAGGCAGGCGGAAGCTCCACAGCCATTGCTGCCCGACCACTTCGACCTGCCTTGCCCCGTCCGGCACGGTGATAAACTGATGCCAAACGAACAGACCCGGCGTCAGCATTGCCGCGACGCCCAGCGTCGTGCCGGCGGCAAGCCAGCTTTCGAGCTTCTTGTTTTCGGGTTCATAGGCCGCCCGGTTTCCCGGGCGGTGCCGAAAACGGAAGACGCAGTAAGCCATGAACAGGACGACGGCGACGAAGACGGCGCCGGTGATCCAGAAGGTGATGATGAGTGTATTGTCTATGTAGTTCCAGTTGGACGCGATCGGCGTCCACCACCACGGGCTCAACAAATGGAACAACACCGATCCGGCGGCCAGCAAAACCAGAATAACCACCACGGCCATTTCTTGTCCCTCCTCGCCGCTTGCGGCTGTGGGCATGAATACGCAATCCGTAGAGTTTCAAATACAAGTATTGCACGAACGGAAAATACTCGCAATTGACCGTTCGGTGGAGTGCCCGTCGGCGGTTCCAACCGTTGCGTCTATTGCGAATATTGCTTGAGATAGGCGAGCAGGTTGGAAATATCCCCTTCATCCTTCAGTCCGGGAAAGACCATCTTGGTGCCTTTCACCTTCGCCTTCGGATTGTGGAGATAGTCGCGCAACGCCGCCTCGTCCCAGACAAGCCCGCCCTTGCCGGCATCGATCATCGCCGGCGAGTACTTGAAGTCGGGGTGGGTGCCGGCGGTGCGGCCGAGCACGTGGTTGAGCGACGGGCCGACCTTGTTGGTATCGCTGTCGACGATATGACAGATCGCGCATTTCTTGAATACGGTCGCGCCCGCCTCCGCATCGCCCTCTTGCGCAAGGGCGGCGATGGGACAGAGCAGCGTTGTCGAAAAGGCAAGGGCAACAACAGAGTTTCGCATGACACTTCCTCAAAATCGCCGGGCGCGTGGCAAGGAAGGCTATCGTCAATTCGTCGTCTTGGCGGTACTTGCTTCTCTCAATTGGGCGCCACGGGCGGTTGATACTTGCGACGGGATGACGGTACGCCTCGGTCCGAAGATGTCAATCTCCGGTCTTGGGCGATACCGTCAGGCACCTGTCAGGGCGTGCAATTCCGCCCGCGACCCGGCGATCAGACGCGATTGCCGTCGGCGTCGAAGAAGTGCAGGCGCTCCGGCGGCAACCGTACCGGGATTTCCCCCGATGCCTTGAGGAAGGCGCGGTCGTTGGTGAAGGCCTTGAAGATCGCCTTGCCGAAGGACAGATGCAGGATGATGCCAAAGCCGGTCGGTTCGACAAGATCGACCGTCGCCTTCAATGCATCCGGTGCCGTGGTGCCAATCTCGACATGTTCCGGCCGGATGCCAAGCGTCGCGCTGGCGCCGTCTGCCAGTTCCGCATGCACTTGCGCCGGGATGGTGACGCCACCTTTTGTCTCGAAGCGAGGCGATTGGCCGTTTCGATAGGTGCCTTCGAAGAAGTTCATGCCGGGCGAGCCGATGAAGCCGGCGACGAAGAGGTTGGCCGGACGGTCATAGAGATCGAGCGGGCTGCCGACCTGCTGGACGAAGCCGCCGTTCATGGCAACGATCCGGTCGGCCAGCGTCATCGCTTCGATCTGGTCGTGGGTGACGTAGATCGAGGTGGCGCCCAGATCCTTGTGCAGCTTCTTGATCTCGGCGCGCATCTGTTCGCGCAGGCGTGCGTCGAGGTTCGACAGCGGTTCGTCGAAGAGAAAGGCCTTGGGTTCGCGCACGATGGCGCGGCCCATGGCGACGCGCTGGCGCTGGCCGCCGGAAAGGGCACGCGGGCGCCGCTCCAGCAGCGGATCGAGACCGAGCTTGGACGCAGCGCCCGAGACGACACTGGCGATCTTTTCCTTGGCTGTCTTCCTCAGCCTCAGACTGTAGCTCATGTTGTTGGCGACCGACATATGCGGATAGAGCGCATAGGACTGGAACACCATGGCGATGTCGCGGTCCTTCGGCGCCAGTTCGTTGACGCGTTTGCCCGCGATGCGGATTTCGCCCGAAGTGACGCTTTCAAGGCCGGCGATCATGCGCAGTAGGGTGGACTTGCCGCAGCCGGACGGGCCGACCAGCACGACGAATTCGCCGTCGCCGATCTTGAGGTCCACATCGTGCAGGACCGGGTGGATGCCGTAGGATTTACGGATATTGGCGATATCGATGGAAGCCATGGGGGATCCTCAGCCTTTGACCGCGCCGGCCGTCAGGCCCTGGACGAGATAGCGTTGAATGAGCAGGAAGAAGAGGCAGGCCGGGATCAGCGCGAGCACGCCCGCGGCCATCATCTGGCCGAAGTCGACCGAGAATTTCGACACGAAGGACAAAAGCCCGACCGGAAAAGTCGCCTGGTCGTTGCCCGAGATCAGCATCAGCGAAAACAGAAGCTCGCTCCAGGCAGCGGTGAAGACAAAGCCGAGCGTGGCGGCGATGCCGGGGAGCGTCAGCGGCAGGATGATCTGACGGAAGGCGACGAACTGGGTTGCGCCGTCGATCATCGCCGCCTCTTCGAGATCCTTCGGAATGCCGTCGAAGAAGGACTGCATCAGGAAGGTGGCAAAGGGCACGTTGAAGGCGGTGTAGACGATGACGAGACCGGTCAGGCTGTTGGTGAGGCCGAGCGGCGACAGGATCTTGAAGATCGGCGCGACCAGCATGACGAGCGGGAACATCTGCGTCAGCAGCATCAGCGCCACCAACCAGTACTTTCCGCGGAAGTTGAAGCGCGACAGCGCGTAGCCGGAGAGCGAGGCGAGGACGGTGACGATGACGGCGGTCGAGCCCGAGACGATCAGGCTGTTCTTGAAGAACACCGGGAAGGCACTGTGGCGCAGCACGAAATCGAAATGCTCGAGGCTGGCACGCGAAGGCCACATTCGAATGCCTTCGGAGTAGAGCAAGTCGTTCGGCGTGACTGCGACCTTCAGCAGCCAGTAGAGCGGGAAGAGCGCGAAGGCGATATAGGCGAGGATCGCCAATCGATGCGCGGCTACGAGAAGAATGGGTTTGGCGCGCATTGGTCTCAATCCTTGCTCAGCAGCCATTGGCGCAGGATGACGATCAGCATGGAATAGGCGAGCAGCAGTGCCAGAAGCACCAGCGCGATTGCCGAGGCATAGCCGAAGTCCAGTCGCTTGAAGGCCTGGGTGAAGATGTAGCTGGCGACGATCTGGGTGCGATCGGCCGGCCCGCCATTGGTCATGACGATGATCAGGTCGGCGAAGTTCGAGATCCAGACGGTGCGCAAGAGAATGGTGATGGCGATCGTCGGCGCCAGGAAGGGCAGGGTGATCGACAGGAACCGCTGCACCGGGCCGGCTCCGTCGATGCTGGCAGCTTCATAGAGATCGCGCGGGATAGCCTGCAGCGCCGCGAGCAGGGTGATGGCGAAGAACGGGATACCCCACCAGACATTGGCGATGATCGGCCCCCACATTGCCAGCTGCGGGTCGGAGAGAATGTTTGTGGGTTCGCTCATGATGCCGATCGCATAAAACCAGTGCGGCAGCGGTCCGACGACAGGATTGAACAGCCAGGACCAGTTGAGGCCGGCAAGGAAACTCGGCACCGCCCAAGGCAGGAAGACGAGCGCCTGCGCGAGTCCGCGGCCGTAGAACGGCTTGTCGAGCAGCAGCGCCAAGATAAGACCCAGCAGGAACTGCAGAAAGACCGAGGCTCCGGTCCACCAGAGCGTGTTGCGCAGCGCCCGATAGAAGGCCTGGTCCTGCGACAGTGCCCGGAAGTGATCGAGGCCGATGAAGGCACCGGAGAACGGATTGAGCAGCTGGATATCGCGGAAGGCATAGGAAACGCCGAGTGCCAGCGGCACCAGCATGACGGTGACGATCAGGATCAGCGCCGGAGCGCTGTAGAGATAGGGTGCGGCGCCATCGGCGATGCGCTTCATCAGCGGCGTCCTGCTTGCGGGCAGGCCGTCTTGGCGGGCGACATAGGCCATCGATCGAAATTTCCCCTGTGCGGCCGCCGGTTTTTTTGGCGTGCCTTGTTTTCACGACATCGGGTGACCGGCGGCGCCTCAGAGCGCCGCCGGCCGAAGGCTCATTTCTTGGCGAGGTGCTTCTGCTGCGCCTTGGTGAGGTAATCGGCCCACTGGTTGGCGAGCTCCGCTGGCGTGATATCGCCAAGCAAGGCTTCCTGGGTGGTCTTGATCGCGAGCGAATCCTTGAAGAAGGCGAATTCCTCGAGGTAGGTCGGCATCACGGTCAAAACGACGTCCTTGTCGGCAAGCTCGTCGAACCAGCCCTTGAACTGCGGGCTCGCATAGAAGGGATCCTTCTCGGCAGCCTTGTGCACCGGCAGCGCGCCGGTGCGCTTGTTCCACTCGATGTTGCCTTCCGGCCCTTCGAGCGTCTCGATCAGCTTCCAGGAGAGGTCCTTGTTCTGGCTTGCCGACAGCATCGACCAGCCGGCAAAGCCGATGGTGGTGAACGCCTTGCCGCTCGGGCCCTTCGGCATGGTGGTGACGCCGAAGTCTTCCGATTTCATCCGCTCGGCAATGGCGATCAATGCATCCGGGTCCTGGTCAAGGAAGGCGCAGGTGCCGCTATAGAAGCCGGCGACGATCTCGTTGAAGCCCCAGTTGACGCTGTCCTTCGGAGCCAGCCCCTTCTTGTAGAGGTCGATTACCCAGGTGAGGCCATTGACCCAGCCTTCGCTGTTCATGGTCGAGGTGCCGTCGTCATTGAAGAACTTGTTGCTGCCGGCCATGGTTGCGCCGAACATCACCCAGCCGTTAAGGCCGCCCGGACCGCCGCGCAGGCAGTAGCCGGATTTGCCCGGCAGTTTGGAGACGGCTTCCGATGCCTTGACGAAATCGTCCATGGTCTTCGGCGGCTCGTTGACGCCGGCTTCCGACAAGAGCTTCTTGTTGTAGAACATGGCGCGCAGATAGAAGCCGTAGGGCAGCATATAGGCGGTGTTCTTGATGTCGCGGCCGAGTTCGAGCGTGCGCTCTGTCAGGCCCGGCGTGTGCTCCCACTTTTCGAGATAGGGCTCCAGGCTTTCGAGCATGCCGTTGTTTGCATAGAGCGAAAGCCAGGTGTCGGGCATTTCCATCACGTCGGGCAGCTCGCCGGCCGAAACCATGGTGGCGAACTTCTGGAAGGCTTCGCCCCAGGGCAGGGAGATGATCTCGACCGTGGTGCCAGGATTTGCTGCTTCAAACTTGGCAACGATCGACTTCAGCGTTTCAGTGCGCTCGGGGCTGGTGATGACCTCGACGAGCTTCAGCTTGGTATCGGCCAGTGCACTTCCTGCCATCAGGGTGGCAAGCAGAGTGGCGGTAATCAGTTTCCTCATTTTTGTTCCCTTTGTTTTTTGATGGTTGATCCACATGCAATGAGCGGGATGCGGCATCCCGCTCCTGTCAGCCTGACGAAGCGGCAGACATCGCCGCTTCAAGATCGCTCCAGAGGGCCTCCGTTCCCTCCAGGCCGACATGGAGCCGTACGGACCGCGGCGAGATGCCGAAGGCGGCCGCGGAATTGGGCTGGGCTTTCTGCGACAGCACGACTTCGCCCGGAACGATCAGGCTTTCGTGTCCGCCCCAGGAAACGCCGAGCTTGAACAGGTCGAGGTGATCGGCGAAGCGCCTGACATCGACGCCGTCGCGGAAGATGAAAGAGAAGAGACCCGATGTGCCGGACAGACCCGGCGGCAAGGTGTTGCCAAGGCCGGGATGGCAGACGGTCTCGACCAGCGGATGTGCCTGCAGGCGCTGAGCCACCGTCAGCGCCGAGCGCTCATGCGCTTTCATGCGGATCGGCAGGGTGCGAAGACCACGGATCAGGAGCCAGGCATCGAAGGGCGAGAGCTTGCCGCCGAGATAGGGGTAGGCTTCCGAACGGATGCGGCCGATCAGGTCCTTCGAACCGGCGACGACACCTGCGACCACGTCCGAGTGGCCGCCGAGATATTTCGAGGCGGAATGGATGACGAGATCGACGCCGAGCGCAATCGGCTGCTGGAAGATCGGGCTCGCCCAGCTGTTGTCGATGGCGGTGATGATGCCCTGGTCCTTGGCAAGCCGGGCAAGCGAGGCGACATCATGGGTGTCCATCACCCAGCTCGTCGGGCTTTCCATGTAAAAGAGCTTGGCGCCCGGAAGTGCCTTGGCGACCGCTTCCTCGTCGCGGCCATCGACATAGGTCACCTCGACCTTCATGCGCTTCAGATGCGTGCCGAAAAGCCGGAAGGCGTCGGGGTAGACATGGTTGACTGCGACGATGCGGTCACCGGGTTCGACGAAGGATAGGACGGTCGACGAGATCGCCGACATGCCGCTGGCAAAGCCGATTGCGTCCTCTGCTCCTTCGAGCTTCGCCAGCATCTCCTCGAACATGCGCACCGTCGGGTTGAGGCCTCGGGTGTAGATCGGCCGCACGCGCTCTCCCTTGTAGGACGCGACCATGTCGTCATAGTCCTTGAAGGTGAAAAGCGAGGTCTGAACGATCGGCGGAACCACCGCGTCGAAGGCATTGCCTTCGTCATGCGCGACGATCAGCGAGGCGTGGTCGAACGGATCGAGGCCGTTGTTCATTTGGACATTTCCTTGATGTCTTCCTCGACGATCGCGAGGATTTTCAATGTTTCTTCGCGCGCGGTGTCAGGGTCCTTTGCCGCGATGGCGTTGAAGAGGGTGCGGTGGAACGGGAAGGAGCGGCGGGCGAAATCCGTGCGATCGAAAGGATGGTCCCAGAAGCGCTCGAAGGCCTCGCGCATCTGCTCGAGCAACTGCCGGAACAAGGGATTGTGGGTGGCATCATAGATCGCCAGGTGAAAGGCGAGGTCCTCCGGACCTGATGTGCCTTTGGCGATGTGCACCCGCTCCATCTCGTTGAGTTTTACTTCGATGATCTCGAGGTCTTTGTCGGTGCGCCGGCGTGCGGCGACCATATTGGCCTCGACCTCGATGCCGCGGCGGACCTCGAGCGTCATCAACAGCACGTCGCGCAGGTGTCCGGCATCGAGCGTCAGCGGCATATGGAGGGTCGAGGCCGAAATGGCGCGCAGCAGATAGGTGCCGCTGCCCTTGCGCGCCTCGACGACGCCGAGTGCCTGGAAATGGCGAATGACTTCGCGCACGGTCGAGCGCCCGACGGCGAGCGCCGTCATCAGTTCGCGTTCCGCCGGCAGACGGTCGCCGGGTTTCAGGCCGGACTGCTGGACGTAATCGGCGAGCGCGGCAATGACCTGCTGCGCCCGGTCGGCGGGCGGCAATGGCAGAAGTGCGGCTCTGGCTTGTTCAGTCATTCAGCCTCCCCCTCGGCGCCAAATTGGTCTGACATCTGATCAATATGTCGAAGGTCTCGGAGGCCGTCAAGCAGGAACTTATTAAGCTCGACATCAGTTGACCTCGTCGCCGGCAGGCGTAGACAGGGGGCAAGGAGCTTGAAGATGTTGAAATCGAGATATGTGCTGTTCGCCACGGCAATCATCAGTGCGGCGGCGCTCGCCGGCGATGCACAGGCGCAGATGCGGACCAGGAAGGGGGAATATTACGAGGGCATCCAGCGCAAGCCCTATGGCTACACTTTCTGGATCTGGCCGCCGGCCGAACAGCGCGAGCCGGTCTATGTGCCGCGTCGCGGCAAGGATGCGGACGGCAGTCAATCGCTAAAGGGGCGCAAACCGCCGACCCGGTAGGTGCTCAATCCTTCCTTCAGCCAAGGCGGGCTGGAGCGGGTAGAAAAGTGGCGCCCTAAGGCGCCACCAATGTCATGTCAGACTTGTGCGACGTGAACGTCGCGCGGCAGCGACGACAGCACTTCCGGTCCGTCCGCGCGCAGGATGACGATATCCTCGAGCCGGATACCGAAGCGGCCGGGCAGGTAGATGCCGGGTTCGATCGAAAACACCATGCCTTCCTCCAGAACCGTTTCCGACGTCGCCGTGATGTAAGGCGGCTCGTGGCCGTCGATGCCCATGCCGTGGCCCGTGCGGTGGACGAAGTATTCGCCATAGCCGGCGTCTGCGATCACCTTGCGGGCCGCATCGTCGACTTCCTTGGCGAGGACGCCGGGACGAGCGGCTTTTAGCGCCGCCTGGACGGCCCGCTCGACGATCGTGTGGATCTGGCCGTAGCCTTCCGGCGCGCGACCGACAATCGCCATCCGGGTGATGTCGCTCGGGAAGCCCTGCTTGCGGCCGCCGATGTCGATGACGACGGCGTCACCTTCGGCAATCACCCGCTCGCTGGCGGAGTGGTGCGGGAAAGCACCGTTGCCGCCGGCACCGACGATCCAGAAGGCCGGTGCCGCACCCTCGGAGGCAAAGTGCGCCCGGATTTCAGCGGCCAGTTCCTTCTCGGTCATGCCAGGGCGGATTTTCGAGAAGGCCGCCTGCATGGCGCGGTCGGCGATGCCGGCGTTCATCTTCAGGAGGTCGTACTCGATTCTGTCCTTGCGCATGCGCAGGGCGCCGAGCGTTTCCGGCGTGAAGTCGCGGGCGGTGTCAGCGGGCAGATTGTCGAGGAGCAGCAGCGCGAAATCGGCGCGCATGGTCTCGTCCAGCACGACGCGGCCAGGTGCAGTAGCGCCGACGTCGGCAAGGGCTGCGGTCAGGGCATCGGCTGGGCCGACATCATCGGCCCAGTTGTGGAAGGCAATGTCGGTGTGCTCGCGCGTGCCTTCGGCATTGAGCGCCGGCATCAGGAACGCCTCCTTCTCGGGGCCGATCAGCAGCAGGCAGGGGCGTTCGTCGGGATGCGGATGATAGCCGATCAGCCAATCCATGTGCGATCCGGGTGCAAGTGCCACCAGCCCGCTGCCGGTGTCGTTCATCTTGGCGCGAAGGGCCGCGAAGCGTGCTTTCGTCAATTCAGTCATGGCGTTTCCAGTTCTGGTTCTGGCAGGGTTGGGTCAGGTGAGGGGCCGCGCGCCGGTCTCGTGTTCGGGCGTCGATCGACGCGCGGCGGTCGCCGGGCTAAGGCGCCCGGACGAAAGGCTGGGGAGCTGAGGAGCGCAGTCGCCGAAGCGCTTGCGCGGCCGGATCGGGCGGGACTATCCGGTGCCCTTGTCCGGGCTTGCGGCGGCACTGCGCCGATCATCGGCGCGTGTTACAGCAAAGGCGCCTTCCGGCGTTTCCGCCGACAGCGCGTCGCCGAAGACATCCATGGTGCAGGTGTGCAGGATGACGGTTGGTTCGCCGGTGTGGTTCCAGGTGAGGTGGGTGAGGCCGGAGAGGAAATGTGCGGAATCTCCCGCTTCCAGCACAGTCTCCTCGCCATCGATCTCGATCGTCAGGGCGCCTTGAAGGATGAAGAATATCTCCTCGCCCTCATGGGTCATCGCCTCGCTGCGGTGACCCGGCGGCGTGTGCACCACGGTACTGCGCAGGACGCTGCCCGGAAAGGAAGCGGACAGGCGCTCATAGGAGACATTGCTGTCGACGGAGCCTGCCAGTGCGTAGGCGCGGCGCTGGTCATGGCGGGTAAAGGGCGTTGCGACTTTGGGGGAATTGAGGAACGTGCCGACCTCGACCTTCAGCACGCGGCAGACCGCAACGAGCGAGGTCAGCGACGGTACGGTGATGCCGCGCTCGATTTGTGAGATGAAACCAACGGAAAAATCCGCCTGATCCGCGACGTCCTTGAGCGTCAGCTTCAACGCCTTGCGACGCTGGCGCAGGCGATCGCCGAGCGGCGGAAGCTCAGATACGGGATTGTCTGGCCGAGACTGCGAATCCACTGCGAAATCCCCTCTCATCCCACGTCCTCGTTTCGGGGAGGATCTCCTGCGTGGGCGCGCCATCCATGCCCGGAAATCGCTAGGGATTTCAGGGCGATGCGCTCGTATTTTCCGGACTTTGGGGCGGCGTTCACGCCTTGTCAACGAAAATTTTAGCTACACTAAAATTTCACCGATCCAGGCCTGCTTTGCCGTCAGGCTGCAAGCTTCAACAGGCGTGCGATGGCCTGCTGGTCGAAGCCGCCGATGCCTTCGCGAATGTCAGCTGCGATGGCGTCGGCAACGGCGCCCTCGTCGCGGCGGCGCAGGGCGTCGATCGCCTCGCGATGGCGGTCGACGACATAGAGTTCGCTCACATGCTCCATGGCGATGCCGAGGATCGGGCCCAGCTGCAGCCAGACGCTTTCGATCAACGGCATGACGATCTGGTCGGGATTGGCAGTGTAGATCGTCCGGTGGAAAGCCTGGTTGGCGATGAGCGCGGCGGCCTGGTCGCCGCGGCGAATTTCGTCCTCGATGCTGTCGTCGATCGCCGAGATCCGTTCGATCTGGCGTTCGGTGAGATGGGCGACGGCGCGGCGGGCGGCGTGGCTTTCGAGCGCGATACGCAGCGATATCAGCTCCTCGAAACGGGCGGGCGTGATGTGCGGTACGACGATGCGGCGGTTTTCGAGGACCTGCAGCGCGCCGATGGAGGTCAGCTGCCGCAAGGCCTCGCGCACCGGCGTCGGGCTGCTTTCCAGCGCCTCGGCAAGTCCGCGGATCGTCACCGAAGTGCCGGGTCGGAAACTGCCGACCATGATCGCCTGGCGAAGCCTGGCGAAGGCGTAGTCATGGGTGGTCATGCCTTCCGGGCGGTCAAAGAGCGGCAGCGTCGGGGTCTTCAAATCAGCGGGTTCCTTCTGCCACACGGGGAATGTTCGCGGGCTGATAACATCCGTCGAGGTTGACTCCAACTTCTGAATTATGTCAACTTTGCGAAAATGTGATCACAAAATGAGATTTGCGATATGACCCTCGACGCGGAAGACCCGAGCGCCTTTAAGGCCTGGCTGGAGCAGAACGGCCCTATCGAAAGCATCCAGGCCGTGGTCTGTGATCTCAACGGCATCATGCGCGGCAAGCGCGTGCCGGTCGAGCAGGCGGCGAAAGTGCTTGGCGGCGGCATCCGCATGCCGCTGTCGATCGTCGGCGTCGATGTGTGGGGCGAGGACATCATCAACAGCGAGCAGGTGTTTGCGAGCGGTGACCGCGACGGCATCTGCGGCGTCACCGGGCGCGGCGCGCTGCCGGTCAATTGGACATCGCGGCCAAGTGCCCTGGTGCCGCTCTGGCTCCTGCTCGAGGACGGCAAGCCGTTCCTGGCCGATCCGCGCCAGGCGCTGGCGGCGATCGTGCGCGAATACGAGGAGCTGGGTTTGCGGCCGGTGGTCGCGACCGAAATGGAATTTTATCTGATCGATCCGGAGCCCGACAGCGCGGTGCCGCCGATCTCGCCCTATACCGGCAAACGGCTCGACTCCGACGCGATCCTGTCGATCGACGAACTCGACGATTTCGGCGAGTTCTTCTCCGATGTCTACAAGGAGTGTGCCCGTCAGAACGTGCCGGCGGATGCGGCGATCGCCGAGAACGGCATCGGCCAGTTCGAGATCAATCTGCTGCATACGGATGATCCCCTGAAGGCGGCGGATGACGCGATCTTCTTCAAGCGCATCGTCAAGGGGGTCGCCCGCAAGCATGGGCTGGCGGCAACCTTCATGGCCAAGCCCTACGGAACGCGCTCGGGCAACGGCATGCACATTCACTTCAGCCTGCTCGATGCCGATGGCAACAACGTCTTCAACGACGGCACCGACGAAGGCTCGGCAGTCCTCAAGAACGCCGTCGCGGGCCTGCTGCGCGGCATGCCGGAAACGACGCTGCTGTTTGCGCCGCATTTCAACTCCTATCGCCGGCTGCGGCCGGATACGCATGCGCCGACGGCGGTGTGCTGGGGCTATGAGAACCGCACCTCGGCGATCCGCATTCCCGGCGGCAATCCGGCAGCGCGCCGCATCGAGCACCGGGTGGCCGGTGCCGACGCCAATCCCTATCTCGTCATCGCCGCGATCCTCGGCGCGGCACTGGTCGGCATCCGCAACAAGTGGAAACCCTCGGCGCCGGTGACGGGCCGGGCCTATGCAGCGGAGAAATTGCCCAAAATTCCCGCTGATTGGGGGCAGGCGGTCGATGCCTTCGAGGCAGGACCGATTGCCGCCGAAATCTTCGATCCCGTGCTGCGCTCGATGCTGATCGCCTGCAAACGGCAGGAGATCGCCGGCTTTGCCGAGCAGGTCACGGATTATGAATTCAGTGCCTATCTGGAAATCGTATGATGACGAGACACCAAAAATCCTATGCCGGTGACGGCAGCTATCCCACCAGCTACTACGCCGCCTCCCGCAATATCATCCGCACGCCGGTTTCGCTCAAAGGTCGCGTCGAGACGGATGTCTGCGTCGTCGGCGCCGGCTATTCCGGTCTGTCGACGGCCATCCACCTCGCCGAGAAGGGCTACAAGGTCGTCGTCATCGAGGGCGCGCAGGTCGGCTGGGGCGCCTCGGGGCGCAATGGTGGCCAGGTGGTCAACGGTCTCAACGCAAGCCTTGCCACCATCCAGCGCCGCTACGGCGAGGATGCGGCAAGCTTCGTCGGCGGGCTGGTGCAGGAAGGCGGCAAGATTATCCGACGGCTGGTCAGCCAGTATCAGATCGATTGCGACCTGAAGCCCGGCAACATCTATGCGGCCTATACGCCGGCGCACATGAAGGAACTGGAAGCCAAGCAGGCGCTCTGGCGCAAGTATGGCATGGACGACCACCAGCTGCTCGACCGCGACGCGCTCAGCAAGCTGGTGAAGTCCGACGCCTATTGCGGCGGCATGCTTGATACGACGGGCGGCCACATGCATCCGCTCAATCTGGTGCTTGGCGAAGCGCGTGCGCTCGAAAGCCTTGGTGGTACGATCTACGAACAGTCGCCGGTCACGCGGGTCGACCATGAGGCGGTGAGGCCGACGGTCTACACCGCCGAAGGCGAAGTGTCTGCGCGCATCGTCGTCCTCTGCGGCAATGCCTATCTCGGCGATGCGGTGCCGAAGCTCGTGTCGCGCGTCATGCCAGTCTCGACCCAGATGATCACCACGGCGCCGCTTGGCGAGGAACTTGCCCATTCGCTGATCCCGAGCGACATGTGCGTCGAGGACGTGCGCTACATCCTCGATTATTTCAGGCTGTCGGCCGACAAGCGGATGATCTTCGGCGGCGGTACAGTCTATGGTGGGACCGACCCGGCCGATGTCGTGGCCAAGCTCAAGCCCAATCTGGAGAAGGTCTTCCCGAGGCTGAAAGGCGTGAAGATCGACTATGCCTGGAGCGGCAATTTCGCGCTCTCGTTTACCCGCGTACCCCAGATGGGCCGTATCGGGACGAACACCTATTTCGCCCACGGCTATAGCGGCCACGGCGTGACCGGATCTCACCTGTTCGGGCGCACGCTCGCCGAGGCGATCGACGGCGACGCGACGCGCTTCGACATGTTCGAGAAGCTGCCCTGGTATCCGTTCCCGGGTGGGCGGATGTTCCGTGCCCAGTATTCGACCATCGGCTCCTGGTGGTATTCGTTCAAGGATGCGGTCGGCTGGTAAAGCCGGTTTAGATTATTTTCATTTGCCTGGAACAAAAAGGCGGCAGGGATCGTTTCCTGTCGCCCGAATGCATGTCCGCATCGTTCGGGCTTCCCTTCTTGTGCAGAACGGCATGTCGCGATTGAAAACAGGGGGAACCCTGCTGGACAATGGTGCGTTGTACCGTTGAAGTTTAACAGGCATAAGCCGGAAACCTTGGGAGACGGTTCCGCCAATGCCGCGAAGTGAAGCGTTGGAAAGTTGATATGGCTTGCAGAGTACTGATTGTCGAAGACGAGTTTCTCGTTGCGACCGAAATCGAATACGTGGTCTCGGAACTCGGGCATCGTCCGGTGGGCATAGCTGCCGATCAGGCAACCGCGATCAGCCTTGCTCCGATGGCGGAGGTCGCCCTTGTCGATCTCAACCTGAGGGATGGGCCGACCGGCAAGGACATCGGGCGGATGCTTGCCGCCGAACACGGCATCACCGTCCTCTACATGACAGCCAATCCGGCGCAGCTCGGGGACGGCGTGCCCGGAACCGTCGGCGTCATCAGCAAGCCCGTTGCCGATCATGAGATGAAGCAGGCCGTCAACTATGCCGTCGCGCGCCGCCGCACACTTGACGCGGAGCCGCCGGAGCGCCTGACGCTTTTCGCCTGACGCGCAGCGGTCCTGAGCGTGCGCCAACTATAGCGGCGATCAAAGGCGGCGACTTCGCGCTGCCTTTCACATGGTGTCTCAGTCCTACTGACCCGAAAGTCGGTTCGTTCGCGTAACTGCTGCGCGCGGCATGGTGACCGTTACGTGAACGCCATCCGGCTCCCAGCGCCTGACGAGCTTGCCGCCGAGCTGGCCCTCGACACTGATTCTCATCAGCCGCGATCCAAAACCTTCCTGATCGGGTTCGCCGACAGCGCCCGTTCCGCCATGTTCACGCCATTCCAGGATATAGTCGGTTTCATGCTGTCGGCCGCTGATTGCGAGCTTACCCGCATCGCCAGAAAGCGCGCCATACTTTGCCGCGTTCGTCGCCAGTTCGTGCAGCAGTAGTGCCAGCGGCGTGGCGGCGCTGTCGCCAAGCTGGATGTCCTCACCGCTGACGCTGATGCGTTCGTCAGCATTGCCGTAGGGAACCAGCAGTTCCTCGACCAGCCCGAAGATCGACTGTTCTACAGGCACAGGGCGTGACGCCTGGCTGTGCGGGCGCACGAAATCATGCGCCCGGCCCATCGCCTCGATGCGCTTGCGCAATTCCAGGGCAAAGGGCTGGGCATCGGGATTCGAGCGCGCGGAAAGGCTGATGATGCTGCTGAGCACGGAGAAGATGTTCTTGATGCGGTGGCTGAGCTCATGGGCCACCACCTCCCGCTCGGCGGCGGCCATTTTGGTGTCGTGAATGTCGGTGCAGGTGCCGTACCAGCGGGTTATCCGTCCGCGATTGTCGCGGATCGCAAGGGCCCGCCCCAGCACCCAGCGGTAGACGCCGCTGTGGTGGCGCAGGCGATACTCGATCTGGTAAGGGTCGCCCGTTTCCAGAGAATGGCGCCAGCTTGCCCAGGCGCGCTCCTGGTCTTCCGCGTGGAACATGCCGTTCCAGCCTTCGCCGTCGGTCGAGTTTTCCGGCACGCCGGTGAATTCGTACCAGCGGGCGTTGTAATAATCGTGATAGCCGTCGGGTCGGGTCGACCAGACCATTTGCGGCATGGCGTTTGCGAGTGTTCGAAAGGCCGCCTCGGATCGGGCGTGCGCCTCGATCGCCTCCTTATGCTCGGTAATATCGACGGCAATGCCGGGGAAGCGGACGCAGATGCCATGCTCGTCGAGCGCCGGCCGGCCTTCGGCAAGCACCCAGCGCACGCCACCTTCCGGCTGAACGATCCGGTATTCCCATGTGAAGCTTTCGCCGGTTTCAATGGCCCGCGTCATCGCCGCTTCAAGGCTCTCGAGATCATCCGGATGGATGGAGGCGAGATAGGCCGATATCGGTGCACCGTCGCGAGCAATGTCCCGCGACACATGGAACAGGTCGGAAAAACGTTCGTCGGCGTAGATCCGGTCTTCCCTGACCCGCCAGTCCCAGATGCCGACGACGCCGGAAGCGCTGAGCGCCAGCGACAGGCGCTCCTGGTTGTCGCGAAGGGCTTTCTCCGCTTTTACCCGCTTCGTCGTTTCTGCGAGGATGGCAAGCACCGCGATTGTGCTGCCATCGTCATCGACAACAGGACTGTAATCCAGATCGAGCCAGACATCTTCGGCAACATCATTGCGATAGAGCGTCAGCGGCGCATCCTCGAAGGATGCGGTTTCGCCGGCAAAGACAACGGCAATGATCTGCCGGTTGAATGCGGCAACCTCCGGCCATGTGATCAAGACCGATTGACCGAAGCAATCGGGGTGACGCTTGCCGGCGATCTCGATATAGGCGTCGTTGTAGATCATCACGCCGTCCCGACCGGCAAGGACAGCCATTGCGACCGGCGACGTGAACATCATTCTCAGGGTCATCGTCAGCGCCGTGGGCCAGTCGTCGACCGCACCGAGCGCTGTTGCGGACCAGTCGAAGGTTTGAAACTGAGCGTACATTTTGCTGGAGCCAAGTTTTCCGGGCGGTCTCGTATCTGCCTTCGGGAACAAAGGGGCGGTCATCGACGGTTCCAAACATTTGATTTGTCGGCATTTCTGCCGCTTTCGCGCCAATATAGGCGAGTTTCGCCAGATGTCATGTGTCCGCGTAGACTTTCCTGCCGGCGACAGTCGTCGAGCCCGGTCTGGTGCACTTCGGTTGGGCGGCACCGGCGAATGCGGTTGTCGCCTGCGGCGTTCGGGCCTAGAATTGGGCTCGGAATGGGCAGGCTCGACCCGGGCTTCTCGTGAGCCTGAGCCATCGATATCTAGACCTTTGTCGAGCCCGCGACCCTTCTTGTTTCAGCGTTTTCTTGTGTGCGTATGCAGCACGGATTTGTCCCGATCCTGAGGGAACAAAGGGGGGCGTGAAACATTCCTGCCGAACGAGGGAGGTTGGAGATGTTCGTACGCTTTGGCTATGAGATCGGCATCCGCTGTCCCCAGCCGACGCCGATGATGACTTACCTTTCCGTGGTTGCCGAAAGGCGACCCGATATCAGGCGCGAGCGCGGCCCCGTGACCTCGCCGATCGTCAAGATGGAGGAGGTTGTCGATCCGCACAAGAACGCCTGCCTGCGCATGATCGCGCCGGAAGGTGATTTCATGCTGACCTATGATGCCGTCATAGAGGACGATGGCCGGCCCGACGCGTCCGATCCACTGGCGCTGGCCGTTCCCGTCGAAAAACTCCCGCCGAACACGCTGCCCTATCTCGCCGCCAGCCGCTATTGCGAGACCGATCGGCTGGGCGCGCTTGCCTGGAGGCTTTTTGGTGATGCGGCGCCAGGTTGGTCGCGCGTGCAGGCAATCTGCGATTATGTGCATGAGCGCCTGGTGTTCAGCTACGGCTATGCCCAGGCGATGCGCAGCGCGCTCGAAGCGCATGAGGATCGCCTCGGCGTCAGCCGCGACTATGCGCATCTCGCCATCGCGCTTTGCCGTTGCATGAACATGCCGGCGCGCTACGTCAACGGCTACATGCCCGACCTCGAAGGCGAGGAGAGGGTTGCGCCGATGGATTTCAATGCCTGGTTCGAGGTGTTTCTCGGTGACCGCTGGTTTACGTTCGACGCCAAGAACAATGTGCGCCGGGCAGGACGCATCGCCGTTGCCCGTGGCCGCGATGCAGCCGACATCCCGCTGATCCAGACCTTCGGAAAACACGAACTGACCGCGTTCACGGTGTGGACCTGCGTTGAGGCCGACGTCGGTCTTACCCGCTCCCATCGCGAAGCCGATGTGTCGTTGCTGACGCCATGGTTCAGCGAAAGCTGGTCCAGACATGTTCAGGAGCGCGACCGCAATCGGCACTGAAGCGGACGGTCGGCGGATGATTTTTCACTTTCGGGGTGGAATGGAGAAAATAATATCTATAAACTCAATCGAGAATATCGGAGAACATGACTATTGACGGTCCTGTTTCCGACCTGAACGACGGAGAGACGCGATGAACGCTGCGAAACCGACGATCCAGTCCCGATACGCGTTTTACGCGGCGGCCCCACAGCGCCGCTCGCCGATCGCACTTTTCCCGCACGCAATCGCCTTCATGGCTGCGTTCTGTTTCATCTCCGCCGTGGTTATCGGCGCTCTCTAGCCGAACGTCTGCACCTCTAGCTGGCGCGCGACAGATGTTCGTGAACCGCAAGCCAAGCGCCGGTTGCATCCCGTTCAAACACGATCGTTTCTCTTTCCTGCGACGTCAGCGCTTCGCCGCCGATTTCAAGTTCGGTCTGAACGCCGTGCGTGAAGACGGCAACGTTGCCGATTACCTGCACATGCCGGTCGCTGGACTGGCAGGCACGAACGCGGAATTTGTCGCGGGTCTCCCACAACGCCCATTCGGCCTCATACTCTGCCCGGCTGCGCAAGGGCCGTTCAAGATTGTGGAAGATGAAGGTCGCGTTCGGCGCGAAGGCTGAGAAATAGGCTTGCGCGTCATGGCGGGCAAAGGCCTCGACGAGCCGATCGGCGGCGTCCAGCACCGTCTTTTCCGTGTCCTGCATCGATACTCTCTTTATTGTCGGAGGTGGATCATAGTGCCGCGATCAGCGAGGCAATCGGCCGGTTCTGTCGGGCAACGCGCGCCTTGAGCTCATCGAGCGGCATGGCCTCGTCCTTTGCGAATTCGATGAACATCAGGTTGAGATTGTTGAACAGCATTTCGCCGACGGCGCGAACGTCGGTGCCGGGGGCGACGAGGCCCTTGATCTGCAGCTTGTGGATGAGCGTCGAGACCTGATCGCAAAGCCGGCGATCGAGCTCGGTGTAGCGCTTGCTGAAGGGGCTTTCCGGCTGCTGGATCGAGATCGCCATCGCCGTGCGCCACATCTCCTTGGAGAGATAGACGAGCGAGTGATCGTAATACTGATCGATCAGGGCCTGCAGCGCGCCTTCCACGGAGGAGGGCGGATTGTCGACGATGGTGCGCCCGGCGGCGAGCACTTCCTCGACTTCCATCGAGACGGTCGCGACCAGGATGTCGCCCTTGTTTTCATAGTAATTGTAGAAAGTGCCGACCGACACCTCGGCCCGCTCGGCGATGTCCTCGATGCGGGCGCTGTCGTAGCCGACCTCGCGAAACAACAAGGCAGCGGCGTCCAGGATACGTCTGTTCCGGTCGGCTTTCTGCCGTGCGCGCAGCCCTGTCATATGCGTTTTCCTGAATTATGAATGTCCTCAAAATTGAGATTGACTTAAAAAATGAATTCATTCAATCTTTTTTTGAAGACGCCGAAACGAGCGTCAAAACTAGAGGGCAACAGCATGATGCAGTCAGTTCATGACGGCGCGCACCTGCGCCGGTTTTTCTCCTCGGTCGCCGCAGGCGCGATCGTCGCCGCCTCGCTAATCTCGGTTCCGGCACCGGCTTTTGCCACCGAAGAGCTCAATGCGCTCGTCTGGTGCGACCACACGGATCCGGCGCTGGTCGAACCGTTCGAGAAAGCCAACGACGTCAAGGTCAATCTCAAGGTCTATGAGGGAACGGGTGCCGCGCTCTCGATCCTCGATCAATCCCGCCCGGGCGATTGGGACGTGCTCGTCATCGACGGCGTCGACGTCCACCGTGCCATCGATCTCGACCTGCTTGCAGAAATGCCGGCCGACGCGCTGCCGACGGCAGACATTTTCCCCGAGGTGCGGATGGAAGCCAACAACACCAAGGACGGCAAGACCTACGCCGTCACGGAAAAGTTTGGCTACAACACCGTCTCCTACGACAAGTCCAAGGTCGATCCGAAGGACATGCAGGATCTTTCGGTTGTCTTCTCCGACAAGTACAAGGGCCGCATCGCCCTCTATGACTACTACCTGCCGATGATCGGCCTTGCCGGGCTTGGCCTTGGCAAGAAGACCGCTGAGCTTTCCGAGGCCGACATGCCGGCTCTCAAGGAGAAGCTCGCTGAGATGCGGGCGGCTTCCAAGCAGGTCAGTGATGTCGTGTCTTCGCAGACGGCGCTGGCAACTGGCGAAGTCGATATCCTGGTCGGCGGCGGCGAATGGATCACGGCGGTGCTTTCGGCCGACAAGCCAAACCTCGACTGGACCATCCCGGAGCAGGGTGCTGTGCGCTGGGCGCAGTCGATCGGCGTGATGAAGGATTCCGCCAAGCAGGATCTGGCACTGAAATTCGTGCAGTATATTGTCAGCCCTGAGGGCCAGGCGCGGCTTGCTACATCCTCCTGCTACTGGGCGATGCCGGCAAACAGCAAGGCGGGCGAGCATCTGACCGACCCGCAGAAGGCGGCGCTGCGTTTCAACGAACAGGCCGAATACCTGAAGAAGACGCAGCTCTACCCGATCCCGTCGACCGAACTCGATCAGCAGTTCCAGGATGCCTGGACGGAGATGCTGCAGCAATAACGCCTGATACCTGGCGACCGCACGCGGCGGTCGCCGATCCTTCAGCCCGACTGCCGCCCCACCTTTCCGTGGGACGGTGGACTGCGTCCAACACCTTGTCGGGGCGCGCTCAAATCTGGAGCTTTCATGACTGCGACAACCCTTGAGGATGCCGACCGTCGAAAGGCCTGGGGCTTCGCAGCGCCAGCGCTTTTGTGGACACTCGCCTTCTTCGTCGTCCCCTTCCTCTTCATGGCGGCGATGAGCCTCTGGAAGCGTGAGGGGCGGGAGATCGTCCGCGTCTGGAACCTCGACAACTACGCGCGCTTCTTCTCCGAGAACGCCCTGTTGCAGGGCCTGGTCAATTCGCTTGAGATTACCGTCATCGTCACGGTGCTTTCGGTGCTGCTTGCCTATCCGCTCGCCTGGATCATCGCCGAGCGCGTGCCGAAGCGGTTCCAGCGCATGGCGCTTATTCTCGCGATCCTGCCGTTCTGGACCTCCTATGTGGTCCGCTCCTACTCCTGGCTGCTGGTGCTGTCGAAAAACGGCGTCATCAACCAGATGCTGACGGGCCTGGGACTGATCGCCGAACCGCTGGAGATCGCCAGCACGCGCACGGCAACGGTGATTGGCTTCGTACATTTCTTCGTCATGTTGTTGACGCTGACCATCTATTCCAACTTGATCCAGCTCTCGCCGAACTATCGCCGCGCGGCCGCCGACCTTGGTGCCAACGCCTTCCAGACCTTCTGGCATGTGGTGCTGCCGCTGACCTTGCCCGGCATCATGACCGGTGCGTTTCTGACCTTCGTGCTGTGCATCGGCGACTACGTGACGCCGCAGATTCTCGGCGGCAACAACGAGCTGGTGCTGCCGCAGATCATCATGCTGCAGCTCGGCCGGCGCGCCGATTTCCCGATGGCGGCGGCGCTGTCGATCATTCTCATGCTGGCCGTCACCGTCGCCTATGTCCTGTGCGCCCGTTGGCTGAAGATCGAGAGGGCGTGATGCTGCGCAGAGTTTTCGTCAGTGGTGTGTCCTGGACCTACCTTGCCCTCGTCTACGCCTTCATCTTCCTGCCGGTCGCCGTGCTGGTGTTGTTCTCCTTCCAGGACGGACGGCTGCCGGTGCCGCCGTTCAACGGCTTTTCCACGCAGTGGTACGAGGCCGTCTTCGCCGACCGCAAGCTGATGGCAGCGCTCGGCAATTCGATGCTGGTCGCCATCTCCTCGTCGGTTGTCTCCTGCGTGCTCGGCTTTCTCGCCGCCTATTCGCTGGCGCGCTACAAGCTGCCGGGCTCGGCCCTGCAAAGGGGCCTGCTGATCGCGCCGATGACGGTCAGCTATCTCATCATCGCGCTCGGGCTTCTGGCGCTGCTCAATGCGCTGCACATGCCGCTGTCGCTTCTGACCGTCGGCATCGGCCATGTGGTGATCAACCTGCCCCTCTGCTTTGCTATCATTTACGCCTCGATGGGGGATCACCAGATCAACATCGAGCGGGCGGCGCGCGATCTCGGCGCCAGCGATTTCAAGGTTATGGCGCTGGTGACAGCACCAATGCTGATACCGTCGATCCTGGCCGCCTTCTTCCTGTCGGTGACCTTCAGCTGGGACGAGTTCATCATCGCCTTCCTGCTGTCGCGCTTCGACGTGACCCTGCCTGTCGAGATCTGGAGCATGCTGCGCTCCGGCCTCAATCCCAAGACCAATGCCATCGGCTCGCTGGTCTTTCTCGCCTCGGTGGCGCTGCTGCTGATCCTCGAGTTTTCCCTGTTCGGAAGGACGAAGAAACAATGACCGCTCCCGTCTCGATCGAAAACGTCAGCAAGACCTTCGGCCACTTCACGGCGCTCGACAAGGTTTCGCTCGATATCCGGGCAGGGGAGTTCATCGTGCTGCTTGGCCCGTCGGGCTGCGGCAAGACCACGCTTCTGTCCATTCTCGGCGGGTTCCTGTCGCCAAGTTCCGGCCGTGTCGTGATCGGCGATCGCGACATGACCTTCGTGACGCCGGCCAAGCGCCCGACGACGACGATGTTTCAGGACTATGCGCTGTTTCCGCATATGCGGCTGGTCGACAATGTCGGCTTCGGGCTCCGGATGCGCGGCCTCGGTAAAGCGGAGCGGGACGAAAAGGCGCTCGGCTTTCTCGACCTCGTCGGTCTCAAGGCGTCCGCCGGCAAGCGGCCGCACGAGCTTTCCGGCGGCCAGCGGCAACGCGTGGCCCTTGCCCGGGCGCTGGCGGTCGATCCTGAAGTGCTGCTGCTCGACGAACCACTTGGCGCGCTGGACCTGAAGCTGCGTCGCCAGATGCAGGACGAGCTGAAAGCGATCCAGAAGCGGGTCGGCACCACCTTCGTGCATGTCACCCACGACCAGGAGGAGGCGATGGCGATCGCCGACCGGATCGTCGTCATGAACCAGGGCCGGATCGAGGATTTCGGCCCGCCGTCGCAGATCTACATGCGACCGCGCTCGCTGTTTTCGGCAGGTTTTATGGGTGAGGTCAATTTCGTCCCCGGCCGGGTCAAGACCGCCAACGCATCTTCGGCCGAGGTCGAAACTTCGCTCGGCAGCTTGGCGCTTCCGGCCGCCAATTTTACCGCTGCCGTGCCGAAGGCCGGTGACGCGATCACGCTGACCATCCGGCCGGAGCATTTTCGCGGCGAAGACAAATCGGACGATCCGATGTTCGCTTTGGGGGATGCCCGGGTTGCCGGCAGCGCCTTCTTCGGCACACACTACCGTTGCCACCTCCAGCCTTGTGCCACCGACGGCGATGCGCTGGTGGCACATCTGCCGCAATCCTCCGACGTGCGTGACGGCGAGATTGTCCCCCTTGCCGTGCGGGCTGCCGACGTCGTAGCTTTGCCGGCGGCAAGCGGAACCCTGTAGAAAAATGCGGCGAATTGCTCCGAAAGACTGGTATCAGGTGAAGCGTCTCGACGACGATGTCACCTCTATCTGCGAACCCTTCATCCAGGAATTCTATCGCTGCAACATCTGGCATGTGCGCGGACGTGACCGTGACATGCTGGTCGATAGCGGCATGGGGGTGGTGTCCCTGCGCGAATGGGTGCCGCTGGTCACCGAACGCCCCCTGACGGCCGTCGCCAGCCATACGCATTTCGACCATATCGGCTGCCATCACGAGTTCGATTGCCGTTGCGTGCATTCAGGCGAAGCGGATCTCCTGGCGCATCCGACACGCAGGAACACGCTGGCCGAGCCCTATGTTGCCGACGAGATCTTCGATGCGCTGCCGCCCGAGCCCTATGCCTCCGCGACCTATGCGGTTAAGGCAGCGCCGGCGACGCGACTGCTCAATGACGGTGATCATATCGATCTTGGCGACCGGGTGTTCGAGGTGATCCACACGCCCGGCCATTCGCCCGGTGGCATCGCGCTTTGGGAGGAAAGCACCGGCGTGCTCTTTTCCGGCGACATCCTCTACGACGGGCCGCTGATCGAGGACACCTACCACGCCAATGCCGACGACTATCT
The DNA here is from genome assembly GCF_059419585.1 of Ensifer sp. GW821-FHT05G01. Taxonomy (NCBI): domain Bacteria; kingdom Pseudomonadati; phylum Pseudomonadota; class Alphaproteobacteria; order Hyphomicrobiales; family Rhizobiaceae; genus Ensifer; species Ensifer sp. GW821-FHT05G01. Next base: position 38,697 of record NZ_JBWKSC010000006.1, read on the forward strand.
GGCGTCGATGGAACGGTTGCTGCGCATTCCGGCGCGTATCGTCCACGGCGGACATTTTCCGAGCTTTTCCGGCGCGCGGTATCGCACGCTCATCAAGGACTGGCTCGCTGAGAAAGAAAAGACAATCTGACGGGAAGGAGGAGCACATGCTCGACAAGAGGAAGTTTTACATTGATGGCCAATGGGTCGATCCGATTACGGCCAACGATCTGGAGGTGCTGAACCCGGCGACCGAAAAGCCGGTTGCGGTGATCTCGATGGGCATGGCCGCGGATATCGATCGTGCGGTTGCCGCCGCGAAGAAGGTGTTCGCCACCTATAGCCACACGAGCGTCGACGAGCGGCTCGCGCTGCTCGAAAAGCTGCTTTCGATCTACAAGCGCCGTTATGACGAAATGGTCGCGACCATCACCATGGAACTCGGCGCTCCCAAGACGATGACGCGCGAACAGCAGGCTGATGTCGGCGTCGGCCATCTGCAGGGGTTCATCGACGCCTTGAAGCGGCTGAAGACCCGCGACACGCTTCCGAACGGCGACGTGATCCTGCGCGAGCCGATCGGTGTGTGTGGCCTGATCACGCCCTGGAACTGGCCGATCAACCAGATCGCGCTCAAAGTCGTTCCGGCACTGGCCACGGGTTCTACCTGCGTCTTGAAGCCGAGCGAGTTTACGCCGCTCAACGCCATGCTCTATGCCGAGATGATCGACGAGGCCGGCTTCCCGGCGGGTGTCTTCAACCTCGTCAACGGCGACGGCATCAACGCTGGTGCCGCCCTCTCGAAGCACCGCGACATCGACATGATGTCGTTCACCGGCTCGACCCGCGCCGGCATCGCCGTCAGCAAGGACGCGGCCGAAACGGTCAAGCGGGTGACGCTCGAGCTCGGCGGCAAGTCGCCCAACATCGTCTTCGCCGATGCCAACCTTGAAGACCGTGTCACCGGAAGCGTGCTCGAATGCTTCAACAATTCCGGCCAGTCCTGCGATGCGCCGACGCGCATGCTGGTCGAACGCAGCGTCTACGACAAGGTGGTCGAGATCGCCGGCCGCGTCGGCCGCGAGGCGGCTGTTGGCGATCCGACCAAGGAAGGCAGCCACATCGGACCGCTGGTGAGCGACGTCCAGTTCGGCCGGGTGCAGGCGCTGATCGAGGCGGGCATTGCCGAAGGCGCGCGTCTTGTCGTCGGCGGTGCCGGCAAGCCCTCGGGCTTCGAGACCGGCTATTTCGTCAAGCCGACCATCTTTGCCGACGTCAACAACACCATGCGCATCGCCCGCGAGGAGGTGTTTGGGCCGGTGCTGGCGATCATTCCCTTCGATACCGAGGAAGAAGCGATCACGATTGCCAACGACACCAATTACGGCCTCGCCGCCTATGTGCAGACCGGCGATCCAAAGCGGGCCGAGCGGGTGGCATCGCGCCTGCGCGCCGGCATGGTTCACATCAATGGCGGGCCGCATCGCTACGGCAGCCCGTTCGGTGGCTACAAGCAGTCCGGCAACGGGCGTGAAGGCGGCATGTTCGGCCTTGAGGATTTCCTCGAGGTGAAGACCGTGCACATTCCGGACGCAGCCTGACGGAACGAAGCATCGCGTCCGTCAGACGCGATAGATAAACCAGCGGCCGCCCCGTTTGTGCAGGGCGGCCGCCATTGTTCTGGTGGGCGATTTATTGCGACTGTCGCCGATGCCGGTCTTCTGTTAGCTGCCTTGTTGAGGGCGCCATGATTGCCCGCCAGCAGAATAGCGACATTGCCGTGACCCGAGCACCCACCACCGCCTCGTCCCATAACCGCCTTGCCATGGCCGCTCTATTGATCGGCGGGGCTGCGATCGGCGGCTCGCCGATCTTCGTGCGGCTGTCCGAGGTCGGGCCGATGGCGACGGCCTTCTGGCGGGTGGCGCTGGCGCTGATCCCGCTTCTGGCCTGGTCCTGGTTTCGCGGCGCGCCGGCGGGGGACCGGCGGCCCGAGAAGCTCTCGGAATATGCGCTGCTGGTGTTGCCGGGCGTGTTCCTCGCGATCGACCTTGCCGCCTGGCACTATGCGCTGACCAAGACGTCTGTCGCCAATGCCACGCTTCTCGCCAACCTTGCCCCTGTGTTCGTCACGCTCGCGAGCTGGCTATTGTTCCGCGCCCGCATCAGCACCGTCTTTGCCATCGGGCTGGTGACGGCGGTTGTCGGGGTGATCACGCTGAAGGGCGGGCCGATGGCGCTTGGCGACGGCAATCTGCTGGGCGACGGCGTCGCCGTTGTCGCCGCGATGTTCTATGCCGGCTATATCCTGGCGATCGGCCGGTTGCGCAGCCTCTTCAGCACCATCAGGATCATGGTCTGGAGCACGGCCTCGGCCGCCATCTGCATGCTGCCGATCGTGCTTTTGTCCGAACCGACGCTGATGCCGCCGACGCCCTTCGGCTGGTCGATGCTGTTCGGCCTCGCCTTCGTCAGCCACGCGGGCGGGCAGGTGGCGATCACCTATGCGCTTGCCTATCTGCCGCCGGCGTTTTCGTCGCTGACGCTGCTGCTGCAGCCGGTGGTCGCAGCCATCCTTGCCTGGATCCTGCTGTCCGAACCGGTCGGGCTGATGCAGGCAATCGGCGGGGCGATCGTGCTCGTCGGCATCCTGATCGCTCGCCGGGGTTAAGCATCTCCAAAAAGTGTGAAGCGGTTTTCCGCGAGGAAATGCGTAAAAACAAAGAGGTTGAGCGTTTCCACGTCGCCGACGACGCTGGAAACGCTCTCGTTCGCTTCAGAGACCGGGCAGGTTGAAGCCGGCGAGCCGCTCTTCCAGCTGGCGGATCGTGGCCGCATCGGCATTGGCAAAGGCAAAGCGCAGGTAGTTTTCCTGGCCCTCGCCAAAGTAGTCGCCCGGCAGGCAGACGACGCCGGCGAGTTTCGCCAGTTTCTCGGCGACGAACTGCGAATCGATGTCGGGGAAGGGGTGGCGGATATAGGCGAAGTAGGCGCCGATCGCCTGCAGCTTCCATTGCGGCAGCCGGCTCATGACGTCGCGCAGCGCATCGGCGCGCGCGGCGATCTCGACGCGATTGCCCAGGCGCCACTCAGCAAGCGCCGGAATGGCCCTGGCGACTGCTGCCTGCGCCGAGCGCGGGGCGCAGATCTGCAGGTTGTCCATGATCTTGGTGACCTGATCGACGAGTGCAGGCCCGGCGGTTATCGCGCCGAGCCTATGGCCGGGGATGCAGAAGGATTTGGAGAAGCTGTAGAGGCCGATGAAGCTGTCCTGCCACCCTTCCGTCTGCAGCAGACCGTGCGGTGCAGCACCGGCATCGGGCAGGAAGTCGCGATAGGTTTCGTCGAGGATCAACCAGGTGCCGTTGGCGCGGCAGGCCTCGTGAATGCGCGCCAGAAGCTCAGGCGGATAGATCGCACCGGTCGGGTTGTTTGGCGACACCAGCGCGAGCGCCCGGATGCCTGGCCGCAGCGCAGCGGCGATTGCGTCCACCTCCGGCAGGAAACCGTGACCGGCGTCGCAGGGCACCAGCTCGACATTGATGCCGAGCATCGCCAGCGTCGTTTCCTGGTTGAAGTAGTAGGGGTTGGTCATCAGGATCGTGTCGCCGGCCGAGGCAATTGCCATCGCGGTACAGATGAAAGCCTGGTTGCAGCCCGACGTGATGTGGATGTTGTCGGCCGTGATCGCGGCGCCATAGAGGCTTGCCACATGCGCGCCGTAGGCGTCGCGCAGCACCGCTTCGCCCTCGATCGCGCCATAGCCGGTAAAGGCGGTCGATGCGGCAGCTTCGCCGAGCCAGGCCAGCATGTCCGGGTGCGCCGGATAGCCGGGCACCGCCTGCGACAGGTCGATCAGCGGCCCGCGGGAGCCATCATAGCTTTTCGCCCAAGCGAGCACCGAGGGGACGGGCGGCGGCGAGAGCTTTTCGACGAGCGGATTGAAATGCGGCATGGCGGAGTTCCTATGGCTCAGGCTTTGTTCTTGCGTTTCTGGGGGCGTTCCATGCGTCGGCCACGGGCCGGAGCTGAAACCGGCTGAAAGCCGTCATGCACCGATTTACGATCTGTCGGCTCGGATTTCGAGGCTCGGCTGCGAATAATCGTGCGCGCCGAGGTCTGCAGCTCCGGCATCGGGTCGTTTTCGAGCGCCGAGAACATCCAGTCGATGAAGATGCGCACGATCGGGGCGGCCAGAACCTCGTTACGGCAGGCGACGTAAAAGGCGTCGTTGGCCGGAACTGTCAGGTCGAACGGCGCGATCAGCTCGCCGCGGGCGATCAGGCTGCCGGCGGTGATGGTGTCGCCAAGGGCGACACCCTGATTGTGAAGGGCGGCCTCGGTCGAAAGCCGCGCGTCGCTCATGAAGTGCTGGCGGCCGCGCTGCAGGTCGCTGGCGTCGGCTGCCGCCAGCCAGGTGTTCCATTCGCGCCCGTCGTCGCCGTGCAGCATCACGTGGTCGCGCAGGTCGCGTACGGAGCGCAGTGGCCGCATGTTGAGCAAAGTCGGGCTGACGACCGGGAAGAGGGCGAGCCGGCTCCAGAGCTTCGACCAGCATCCGGGCCAGTTGCCGTCGCCATAGATCAGGCAGACATCGACATCGGACGCATCGAGATAGGCGGCGTCGTTGGAGGCGATCAGCGTCAGGCGCACATCGGGAAACTGCTCGGTGAACAAATGCAGACGCGGGATCAGCCAGAAGGAGAGGAGCGCAGGCACGCAGGTGATGCGCAACTCGCCGCTGGTGGTCGGTCGCGTCATGGCGGCGGTCGCCGCCGCGATCTCGGCAAAGGCGTGGGTGACGGCCGGTAGCAGCAGTGCGCCCTGCGGCGTCAGCTTTAGCCGCTTGCCGCCGCGCTCGAACAGCGTGGCGTTGATCGACAGTTCCAGCGCGCGGATCTGGTGGCTGATAGCGCCGTGGGTGACGTTGAGCTCGCGGGCGGCAGCCGAGACCGAGCCACGGCGCGCCGTCGCCTCGAAGGCGCGCAAGGGGTTCAGGGGCGGCAGGCGGCTGGACAAATCTTGGGGTTCCGGCGGGCTTAAACGATGTGAATTTTTCTCACACGAAACGCTATAACAATGTCAATTGATTTTCCAGCGGATTTGTCACCTAATGCTGCTCAACAAGGGCAAAAAGCCTGGGGAACTTGATAGCGCCGGAGAGAACCGGCCCCATCCGCAGATGTTGATCTGTGGCGCCTTCGTGCGCATTTCCCGGCTGACGTGACGGAGGATTGTGGATGGCCTGGGACGATAAGAAGCTTGGCGAACTCAAGGCGAAATACGGCGAGAGCCATGGCGGCGAGCTGTTCGACCCGACCTTCCGCCGCGTTGCCGACAAGATCTTCACGAAGAGCGGCACCCGCCTTGCGCCCTATTCCGGCATTCCGACCTTCCTGACCGCGCCGCATATGGCCATCGATGCCGACGAGCCTGATTTCGGCAATCTGCAGGTCGCGATTGTCGGCATTCCCATGGATCTCGGCGTCACCAACCGTCCGGGCTCGCGTTTCGGACCGCGGGCGCTGCGTTCGATCGAGCGTATCGGCCCCTATAACCACGTGCTCGGCTGCGCACCGGTTCACGAGCTGCGTGTTGCCGATATCGGCGACGTGCCGTTCCAGAGCCGTTACCGGCTGGAGCTCAGCCATGACGACATCGAAAAGCGCATCAACCAGATCGTCGATGCCGGTGTTCTGCCCTTGTCTGTCGGCGGCGACCATTCGATCACCCATCCGATCCTGAAGGCCGTCGGCAAGAAGAAGCCGGTTGGCATGATCCACATCGATGCCCATTGCGACACCGGCGGTGCCTACGATCTGACCAAGTTCCACCACGGCGGCCCGTTCCGCAACGCGGTGCTTGACGGCGTGCTTGATCCGACCCGCGTCGTGCAGATCGGCATTCGCGGCTCGGCCGAATATCTCTGGGAGTTCTCCTACGAGTCCGGCATGACCGTGATCCATGCGGAGGAAGTGACCGGTCTCGGCATTCCCGCGATCATCGAGAAGGCGAAGAAGATCGTCGGCGACGGCCCGACCTATCTCTCCTTCGACATCGACAGCCTCGACCCGAGCTTTGCGCCGGGCACCGGCACGCCCGAAGTCGGCGGCCTTACCACCCGCGAAGTGCTGGAACTGATCCGCGGCTTCAAGGGCATCAACCTTGTCGGCGGCGATGTCGTCGAGGTCGCGCCGCAATATGATGCGACCACCAACACGGCGCATGCCGGCGCTCAGGTTCTGTTCGAAATCCTCAGCCTCATGGTGTTCAGCCCTGCTGTCACAGGCAAATCGGCTTGACACTTTAGAGAAAGATTCGTCGGCTGCCGGACTGGAAGCGGCAGCCGACCAGAAAATGCCCACAATCAACAATGCTTCCAGACAGGGGAACGACAATGACACTTCAAAAGACAATGAAAGCAGCCTTCGCCGCCGCGCTCATGCTCGGTGCTGCAACCGGTATCGCCCGTGCCGACGCGCTCGCCGACATCAAGTCGGCCGGCGAGATCAAGGTCGGCATCTTCTCCGACTTCCCGCCCTTCTCCTCTGCCAGCGCCGACATGAGCATCAAGGGTTATGACGTCGACGTCGCCCAGCAGATCGCCGACGGCCTCGGCGTCAAGCTGAACCTCGTCAGCGTTACCGGCCAGAACCGCATTCCCTATCTCAACGACAAGCGCGTCGACATCCTGATGAGCGTCGGGTTCTCCAAGGAGCGCGCCGAAGTGATCGACTTCGCAGCCGCCTACGCGCCCTACTACATCGCCGTCATCGGCCCGGCGGACCTCAAGGTCGCCGGCAAGGAAGACCTCGCCGACAAGACCATCGCCGTCAACCGCGGCACGCTGGAAGATACGTCGCTGACCGAGGCGGCCCCGTCGACCGCCGCGATCCAGCGCTTCGACAACTACAATGCCGTGATCCAGGCGTTCATCTCCGGCCAGACCCAGCTGATGGTCGTCGGCAACGACGTCGGCGCGCAGGTGCTGGCCCGCCAGGAGGCGCTGAAGCCGGAGCAGAAGTTCCAGCTCCTGACCTCGCCGTCGCATATCGGCCTCAACAAGAACGAGGAAGCACTGAAGACGGCCGTCAACGACGCCGTTGCCAAGATGCTGGCCGACGGCAAGCTGAACGCCAGCTCCGAGGCCTGGCTGAAGACGCCGCTCAACCCCGAAAACCTCAAGGACTAATCAGCTCTTGACGCCCACGGGGACTTGGCGTCTCCGTGGGCCTTTCGGGGAAAGGTTGCGACGATGGGTTACAGCCTCGATTTCGGATGGCTTCGGGATGCCGCGGGCGCGATTGCCCATGGCGCCATGATGACGCTCTTCCTGATCGCCTGCACCACGGTGCTCGGCATCGTGATCAGCATTCTCTTTGCCGCCGCCCGCCGCAGCCGCTACGGCATCCTGCGCAAGGCGGTTGCGGTCTATGTCGAGGTGATCCGCAACACGCCGTTTCTGGTGCAGCTGTTCTTCATCTACTTCGGCCTGCCGAGCATCGGCATCAGGCTCGATCCGGTCGTTGCCGCGATCCTGGCGATGACGCTCAACATGGCGGCCTACACCACGGAGATCGTTGGCGCCGGCCTCGACGCCGTGCCGAAAGGCCAAGGCGAGGCGGCCTATGCGCTCGGCCTCAGGCCACGTCAGGTTTTCGTCAAGATCATCCTGCCACAGGCGCTGAAAGTCATCTTCCCGGCGCTGATCAGCCAGGTGATCATCATGATGCTGGAATCGGCCGTCGTGTCGCAGATCGCAGTGCGCGAACTCGCCCATGAGGCTGACCTCTTGCAGGCACGCACCTTCCGGTCCTTCGAGACCTATTTTGTCGTCACGCTGATCTATCTGGCTCTGTCGATGGCCATCCGTCGGCTGTTTGTCGCCGGCGGCAGGCGCATGCTGGGAGCGGGCGTGTCATGATCGAATTCACTTTCTGGGACATCCTGCGCAACCTGGTATTCGCCACCCGCTGGACGGTGCTTCTGTCGGCTGTCGCCTTTGCCGGCGGCGCTGCCGTCGGCCTGATGATCCTGTTTGCCCGCATCTCCAAACAGAAGTGGCTGCGTCGGTTCGGTTCGGGCTACATCGCCTTGTTTCAGGGCACGCCGCTGTTGATGCAGCTGTTCCTGATGTTCTTCGGCCTGCCGATGCTCGGCTTTCGCATCGAGCCATGGACGGCTGCGGCACTGGGGCTGACCTTTTATGCCAGCGCCTATCTCGCCGAAATCTGGCGCGGCGGCGTCGAAGCGCTGCCGCTCGGCCAGTGGGATGCCGGTGCCAGCCTGGGTCTGCACCGGTTGCAGGAACTGCGCCTGGTGATCCTGCCGCAAGCGTTTGCGATCACCCGGCCGCCGGCTGTCGGCTTTCTCGTCCAGCTCATCAAGAGCACGGCGCTGACGTCGATCATCGGCTTCGAGGAGCTTCTCAGAACCGCGAATGCGATCAATAATGCAACCTTCGAACCTTTCACGGTCTATGGGCTGGTTGCGGTGATCTTCTTCGTGCTGTGCTATCCGTTGACGCAATATGCACGCATGCTGGAGCGCAAAATACCCGCGCACTGAGACCGAAAATGTGCAAGAAATCAACGAGAACAGGGAACAAGGCGGATCACCGCCGAAACAAAGGAGACAGACGATGATTACAACTTCCATCAAGCGCCGCACGCTGCTCGGCGCGGGCCTTGCCGGCGCCTCGATGCTGGCGATGCCCTCGGTGCTGCGCGCCCAGGACAAGTCGCTGAAGGTCGGCGTTTACGGCGGCTATTTCAAAACCTCGTTCGACAAGAACATCTTCCCGGAATTCACCAAGGCGACGGGCATCGCGGTCGAATCGATCGCCGAGCCGACCGGCGAAGCCTGGCTCGTCCAGCTGGAACAGGCCGCGCGCGCCGGCCAGGCGCCTGCCGACGTCTCGATGATGTCGCAGGTCGCGATGCTTAAGGGCCAGTCGACCGAGCTGTGGACGCCGATCGACATGTCGAAGATCAAGAACAGCTCGAACCTGCTCGACCGCTTCATCAACAAGTACCCTGACGGACGCGTGGCCGGCATCGGTGCCGTCTCCTGGTACATCACCCTCGTCACCAACACCGACGTCTACAAGGAAGCGCCGACCTCTTGGGCTGCGTTCTGGGATCCGGCAAACGCCGACAAGCTTGGCCTGCTGGCGCTGGTTTCCAACTCGTTCCTGCTCGAAGTGACCGCCAAGACCTTCTTCGGCGGCACCAATGCGCTCGACACCGAAGAGGGCATCCTCAAGGTGTTCGACAAGCTTGCCGAAGTGAAGCCGAACGTCCGGCTCTGGTACCGCGACGAGGCGCAGTTCGAGCAGTCGCTGAAGTCAGGCGAAATCCCGATGGGCCAGTACTACCACGACGTGACCGGCCTTGCGGCTGCTGACGGCAATCCGGTGCGCTCGACCTTCCCGAAGGAAGGCGGCATCCAGGATTCCGGTTGCTGGGCGCTGTCGCGCGCGTCGCAGAAGTCCGAGGAAGCCCATATCTTCATCGACTACATGTGCCAGCCTTCGATCCAGGCAACGCTGTCGCGCAAGGTCGGCACGTCGCCGACCGTCAAGCGCGAAGTCACCGACCTGACGGACAAGGAATTCGCAGCCGTTTCGTCGGATATCGAGCCGATCGTGCCGCGCTACGACCTGTACCAGTCCAAGTCCGATTGGCTGAACCAGAAGTGGACCGAGCTGATCGTCGGCTGATTGCGACGACCAACCTCCTCGCCTCGGCGGGGAGGGCCTATGCTGACTGACGGGGAGGGCCCACGGGCTACTCCCCGCCCTTGCCCCTCCCATGATGAGGAGGGGACATTTCCGCGGAGAGACAATGTCCGGACTTGCCCTTCAAAACGTCGTCAAGGAATTCGGGTCCTTCAGAGCCGTCAACAATGTCGAGCTCAACGTGCCTCACGGGACGTTCGTCTGCATGCTCGGGCCTTCCGGCTGCGGCAAGACCACGCTTCTGCGCATGATTGCCGGCCTTGACCTGCCGACCGGCGGGGCGATCCGGCTCGATGGCGAAGACATCACCCATGTGCCGACGCATAAGCGCAATCTCGGCATGGTGTTCCAGTCGCTGGCACTGTTCCCGCATCTGACCGTCGGCGAGAACATCGCCTATCCCTTGCGCATCCGCGGTGCGGCAAAGGAGGACCAGAAGAAGCGGGTCGACGAGCTGCTGTCGATGATCCATCTCACCGGCTATGCCGACAGACCCGTTGCCAAGCTTTCCGGCGGCCAGCGCCAGCGCGTGGCGATTGCCCGGGCGCTTGCGATCTCGCCCAAGCTTTTCCTGCTCGACGAGCCACTTTCGGCGCTCGACGCCAAGCTGCGCGAGGCGATGCAGGTGGAATTGCGCCAGCTGCAGCAGAAACTGGGGATCACCACCATCGTCGTTACCCACGACCAGCGCGAAGCGATGACCATGGCCGACACGGTCGTCGTCATGAACGGCGGCGAAATCCGCCAGGCCGCATCGCCGATCGAGATCTACCGCCGCCCTGCCGATAGCTTTGTCGCCGACTTCATCGGCCAGACCAATCTGCTCGAGGTGCAGGCCGACAGCGCTGGCCGCGTCGAGGTGCTGGGCCAGCCGATTGCCGGCCTCGCCTTGCCGGCGGGTGCATCCAAGGGAACGCTGTCGGTTCGCCCTGAAGACGTGCACCTGACGGCGCCGGGCGCCGGCGCGCTCTCGGGCAAGGTCACCTTCGTGCGCGATCTCGGCGGCACGATCGAAACTTTCGTCGACATTGCCGGCCGTCAGATCGTCGCGGTCTCGACGCCGCGCGCCCGGCCAGACGTCACCGTCGGCCAGGAGGTCGGCATCGCGCTCACGCCTGACGTTTGCGTGGTGCTGAAGAAATGAGACGCGAACCTCCGCAAAAACTCGGCGATTACGCCCCGCTTCTCTTTCCCGCAGCGATGCTGACGATCTTCTTCGTCGTGCCGTTCGGCACGATGATCGCCGTCAGCTTTTTTCAACGTCTGCAGGGTGGTTTCTACACGCCGGCCTTCGTCTTCGACAATTATGCGCGCTTCCTCTCCGCTTTCTTCGGCGGCGTGCTCGGCTTTTCGCTGTTCCTGGCGATCACCGTCGCGATCTGCTGCGTCGTGCTGGCGCTGCCCTTCACTTACATGCTGACGCGCATGGGCCGGAAGGTGCAGGTGGTCTGGCTTGTGGCGCTCTTGTCGATCCTGTCGCTATCGGAAGTCATCATCGGCTTTGCCTGGTCGACGCTGTTTTCGCGCACCGCAGGGATCACCAACATTCTGGTCGCGCTCGGGATCATGTCGGAAGCCAAGGCACTGACGCCGAGCTTCGGCGCGGTTCTGACCGGCATGGTCTACCAGGCGTTCCCCTATACGGTGCTGGTGCTGTTTCCGGCCCTCGTGCGGCTTGACCCGACGCTGACGGAAGCTGCCCGGACGCTCGGCGCATCGCCGCTCAAGGCCTTCTTCACCGTCGTCGTGCCGGCGCTCAGAAACACCATCACCGCCACGCTGATCATGGTCTTCATCTTCGCGCTCGGCTCTTATCTGTTGCCGCAGCTGCTCGGCCGGCCGCAGCACTGGACGCTGTCGGTGCTGATCACCGACCAGGCGATCTACCAGTCGAACATGCCTTTCGCTGCGGCGATGGCGGTGTTCCTGGTGCTGGTGACGCTTGGGCTCGTGGCGCTGACCGTGATTGCCGGACGCAAGGGAGAAGCGGCATGACCTCGATCTTCCGCAAGGCCTATTTCTTCCTGATCGGGCTGTTCCTGGCGCTGCCGATCATTGTCGTTGCCGGCGTCTCGGTCAACGCCAAGCAGACGCTGGCCTTCCCGCCGCAGGGCTTTTCGCTCTCCTGGTACGGCGAGATCTTTTTCAATCCGGAATGGCGCAGCGCGCTGTTTGCCTCCGTCACGCTGGCGCTCTTGTCAGCGGCGCTCGCGGTTGCCATCGCGCTGCCGCTCGCCTGGTTCCTCTGGCGGCGCATCGCACCCTGGGCCAACATTTTCCAGGTGCTCGGCGTTGCGCCCTTCACGCTTCCGCCCGTCATCACCGCGCTTGGCATGCTCACCTTCTGGGCCACCGTCGGCTTTTACGGCCAGCCATGGACCGCGGTCGTCAGCCACGCGATCTTCTTCGTCACCCTCCCGCTGGTGACCTTGTCGCTCGGCTTTACCTCGATCGACCGGTCGCTGGTCGAGGCGGCCGCGACGATGGGCGCCGACGAGCGCACGATCTTCCGCACGGTCGTCCTGCCGCTGATCCTGCCTTACATAGTCTCCGGCTACGCCTTCGCCTTCGTGCTCTCACTCAACGAATATATCGTTGCCTACATGACGGTCGGCTTCACCATGGAAACGCTGCCGATCAAGATCTTCAACGCGCTTCGCTACGGCTACACGCCGACGATGGCGTCGGTGACCGTTCTGTTTGTCACCACCGCCGCCGTGATCTTCGGTCTCGTTGCCCGTTTCGGTGACCTGCCGAAGCTGCTTGGCGCCATGTCATCGGACGGAAAATGATGAAACTCGCCGCTCTCCAGATGCAATCGGCCTGCGGCGACGTTGCCGCCAATCTCGACCGCCTCGCGCGGGCGGCAAGGGAAGCGGCGTCGAAGGGCGCGACGCTTTTGTTGACGCCGGAACTCGGGCTCACCGGCTATGGGGCGGGGGATGCGATCCGCGCTCTCGCCGAACCGATCGATGGACCTATCGTCCGGCGCCTGGTGGAGATATCGCGGGAAACCGGTATCGCGCTGATCGCCGGGTTTGCCGAGCGGGACGGGGACGTCGTCTATAACAGTGCCGTCCATGTTGATGGTGATGCGAAGCCGACGGTCTACCGGAAATCGCATCTCTATGGCGACTACGAGCGCTCGCATTTTGCGCCGGAGAGACCGTCAACGAAGCTCTTCGTCCATCGCGGCGTCACCTGCGGCATGCTGATCTGCTATGACGTCGAGTTTCCGGAGAATGTGCGTCGGCTGGCCCTGGCCGGCGCCGAGGCCGTTCTGGTGCCGACGGCGCTGCCGGCCGGATGGTCGGGCACCTTCATCGCCGATCACATGATCCAGACACGGGCCTTCGAGAACCAGGTCTTCGTGGCCTATATCAACCATTGCGGTTCCGATCCGCTGTTTTCCTTCGCCGGCCTGTCGCGCATCGCCTCTCCGGACGGACAGGTGCTGGCAAAGGGCGACGCGGCCCATGAAGCGCTGATGATTGCCGATATCGATCCGGCGAGCTTCGCGGTCTCGCGTCTGGAAAACACCTATCTCGGCGATCTGAATCGCGCCTGACATCGTTCACTCCGGAAGAACAATCCGTTCTTGATCGTCTCCTTTTGATAGTGCCGTGCCGACCCATATTGTGCTCAACGGAAAAGCCACATTGGAGGCAATCATGAGCTTGCAACTGACCGGTATTCATCATCTGACGGCGATCACGGCGAACGCGCCGGAGAACCTGCGTTTCTACACCAAGGTTCTCGGGCTGCGCCTGGTCAAGAAGACCGTCAATCAGGACGATACCACCGCCTATCACCTTTTTTACGCCGACGGCCAGGCTACGCCCGGCACGGACCTGACCTTCTTTGACTGGCCGGTTGGCCGCGAAGGTCGCGGTACGCACAGTATCTCGCGCACCGGCCTGCGGGTCGGCAGCGCCGACAGCGTTCGCTGGTGGAAGGTGCATCTCGATGAGATGAAGGTGACTGCCGGCGACGTCAGTGATCTCGATGGCCGCACCTCGCTCGACTTCGAGGACGGCGAAGGCCAGCGTTTCCGGTTGATCGACGATGGCGGGCTTTCGCCCTCGCACCCGTGGGAAAAGAGCTCGGTTCCTTCAGAGCACCAGATCAAGGGGCTTGGTCCCATCACTATCAGCGTGCCCGACATCACCAACACCGAGTTGGTGTTGACGCAGGTGATGAACATGACTGAGGCGAGACGCTATCCGTCGCCGGATGGCGAGGGCCAGGTACATGTGTTCTCGATGGGCGAGGGCGGTCCTGCGGCCGAACTGCATGTGGCTGTCCAGCCGGGCCTGCCGATTGCCCGCCAGGGCGCCGGCGCCGTGCATCACGTCGCCTTCCGGGCACCGGATACCGACGCGCTGACGGCGTGGACCGAGCGCCTGCAGGGCTTCCGCCTGCCGTCGAGCGGCGAAGTCGAACGCTATTATTTCCGCTCGCTCTATTTCCGCGAGCCGAACGGCGTGCTCTTCGAGATCGCCACCGACGGGCCTGGTTTTGCCGTCGACGAACCGATGGAGACGCTGGGTGAAAGCCTGTCGCTGCCGCCGTTCCTGGAGCCGAAGCGGCCCCAGATCGAGGCACGGCTGAAGCCGCTGGAATAGTGATGAAAAACAGAAAGCCGGGGCTCGTCCCCGGCTTTTTCGTCTATATCCCACTGATCCCATTGGCTTTCTGGCGGGACCGACCCATGATGGCGCCAACGCGCAACAAAGGGTCAGATCATGGTGAAAATCCTCGGCATTTCAGGAAGTCTGCGGCGGGCGTCGTTCAACACCGGCCTGATGCAGGCGGCGGCAGTTGACGCGCCCGATGGTGTCGAATTCGAAACCGCGACGCTCCACGGCATTCCGCTCTATGACGGCGATGTCGAGGCAAAGGACGGAATCCCTGAAGCGGTCACCGGCCTGAAGCAAAAGATCATGGCCGCCGATGGCGTGATCCTGTTCACGCCCGAATACAACAATTCGATACCCGGCGTTTTCAAGAATGCGATCGACTGGCTGAGCCGGCCGTCGGCCGATATCGCCAAGGTGTTTCGCGGCCGTCACTTCGCGCTTGCCGGCACGTCGCCGGGAAACTTCGGCACGATCCTCAGCCAGAATGCCTGGCTGCCGGTCATGCGCACGCTTGGCGCCGAACTCTGGTCGGGCAAACGGCTGATGCTGCCGCGGGCGGAAACCCTGTTTGACGAGAATGGGACGCTGAGCGATGCCGAAGCCGGCGCTAGGCTGAGCGCATTCGTCAAAGCTTTTGCGGACTTTGCGGGGGCGGAGAGCAGTCGCTAGAGCGTTTCCGATTTAGACGGAAACACAGAAACGCTCTATATCTCTGTTTTTACGCATTTCCTGACGGAAAACCGCTCCGCACTTTTCCTGGAAATGCTTTAGGAGCTGCAGTCATAGGGCGGCTTTAGGTGCGGCCACGGCAACAACCCATCTCCGACGTTTGTCTTCCTCGGGCTTGACCCGACGATCCATCATGGTTGTGCGCCTAACCGATCTCCGTCATGCTCGGGTCAAGCCCGAGCATGACGGAGGGTGCGGGTCGGCCGCGGCCGCGGCTCCGAAATCCGCCGGCCGACTGCGAACCCTCAGACGCCTTCTTTCTCCAGCCATTGCTGGATAGCGGCGATATCAGGAGCGCCGATCTCGTGGCCCATGTCGAGATCAAGGGCCGTGAGGCTGGCACCGGTCTTTGCAAGCTCCGCTTTGAGCCGTGGTGCGAACTGGCCGTAGCTGTCGGACTTGCCAGTCAAAAGCAGGATGTTCGTGCCTGCAAGGTCCGGCGTGGGCATATCGTCGAGGACGAGCATCGAGCGCATCAGCACCACGTTCCGGATCAGACCGGGGTGCAGCGTCATCAGCGCGACCAGTAGATTGGCGCCGTTCGAATAGCCGATGAACACGACCTTTGACAGATCGATACCGTAGCCGTCGCGCGCGCCTTCGAGAAAGGCGGCAAAGGCATCGGCTTCGGCGCGCGCGTCCTTCTGGTCGAAGGTGGTCGAGGAATAGCGCCGGAACCAGCGCGGCGAGCCTTCTTCAGTGGAGCGGCCGCGAACGCCGAGCAGCGTGGCTTTATCGTCAACCTGATGGCCGAGGTGCAGCAGTTGCGTCTCGTTGCCGCCGCTGCCGTGCAGAAGCACGAAGGTGCGGCCGTCGGGCGTCTCCGGATGATAGAAGCGGTGAACGAAGGGCAGGTCGCGCTCCGTCAAGCGCGGCTCGCCCGGCAGCGCGAATTGCGGCAGGCTGACCAGCGTTTCCGCAGTGCGATCGGCGAAGTGGGCCGGGATGAACAGCTGCGTGCCGAGCGTTTCCTTCGGTTCATCCAAGGTGAAGCCGGGTTTGTCCGTGGCAAATTCGTAGAGCGAACCGCCGGGTTCGCGGGCGTAGAGCGAATAGAAGTACTTGCGATCATGGGCGTTGACGGTGGCATCGTCGCGCTTCAGGTCGTCGCGAACCTTCAGCACGGTTTCCTTGTCGGGGGCGCGAAAGGCGATGTGATCGATCGTGCCGGTGCCGGGTGCTGCGGTCCAGAAGCCGGTGGCGTCGCGCACGTCGATAATGTCGCCCGATTGCGAGGTAAAGCGACGGATGGTGTCGGTGGCGCCGGTTTCGACATAGCCGAAATGCTCGGCGAGGAAGCGGGCGGAGTCGGCCGGCTGCTCCGTCAGGATCGTCGCGCCGCGCAGGCGCCGGATGGCGTCCGCTTCGGGAATGTCGCGCGTGCTCCAGGGCGAGGCTGCCGAAAGAGTGGCCGTTCCAACAAGCTTGACGATGACACCGTCCGGGTCCTTCAGCCGCAGTACTGGCTCGCCGAATTCCTGGGCCGGACCGGAGATCTTGATGTTGTGCTGCAATGTGCGCGTCAGCCAGAAGCCGATGCTTTCAGGCGCGATGGCAAAGGCGATTTCGCTCGGCTGGCCGTGGCCGACGCGGCCGGGTGCGCCGTCTTCCCACATCAGGAAAGTGACAAGCGAGCCGGGGGACCCTTCGGCGTCGCCGTAGAAGAGATGGAGCTGGGTCGCATCCTCGTAGCCGCCGGTCCGCTTGACGAGGCGCAGGCCGAGAAAGCCGACGTAAAAATCGACGTTCGCCTGCACCTTGCGGGCAATCAGCGTGATGTGGTGGATGCCGCTCGTCATGTGTCGTCTCCCGATATGATGCGCTCACAAACCACATGCAGGTCATCCGCGCCAGAACCCCGGCGGAGAACGCTGTGTTCAACGCGGGCGGAAAATCAGTTCCGGTCCTTGGAGAGGAAGGCCTTGAAGGCATCGGCAAAATCCGGATGCCAGCGCGACAGCGGCGGTCGGTTCTCGACGATGTCGCCGGCCGCCCACAGGATGCGCTTCTCGTCGGTGGACCTCACGACGTCGTTGTCAGGGCAGAGAATATAGAAATCGCCGCGCTCCAGGCTTTCCATCATGAAGTCGACGGTCTGGTCGGACGTCCAGGCGCCCTCGGGTTTTTCCGTGCGGCCATTGGCGGTGAGAGACGTATAGACGAAACCGGGAATGAGCAGATGGGCGTGGACCTGTCCTCCGGCGATGTTGCGCAGGTCATGTTCGAGCGCCTCGGTGAACGCCTTCACGCCGGCCTTCGAAACATTGTAGGCGGGATCGCCGGGAGGCGTGGTGATGCCCTGCTTCGAGCCGGTGTTGATGATCACGGCCGGTTGCCCATGGGCAGTCATGTGCGGCGCGAAGACGCGCGAACCATTGATGACGCCCCAGAGATTGACGGCGAGCACCGCCTCCCAGTTTGCCTGCGGACCGAACATGGCGCTGCCCGGCTGAATGCCGGCATTGTTCATCAACACGTGGACGGACCCGAAGCGCTCGCGCACGGCGTGCAGCAGCGCTTCGATATTCTCAAGGCGGGAGACATCGGTGGGAATGGCGACAACGTACGTCGTGCCATGCGGCGAAAGCTCGGAGACCTCGGCTGCGGCTTGCGCCAGGCGTTCACCCTCGAGATCGGCTAGCACGACGCGCATCCCGAGCCGTGCGAAGCGGCGGGCGCTGGCAAGGCCGATGCCGGAGGCGGCACCGGTGACGACGGCAAGGTGATCGGCGGCAAAGGCGGGATGAGACATGGCGGCGGCTCCAGCGGGCAGGATCTGACGCAAGAGATAGGGCACGACCTGATGGCTGTCCATCGTCACAGGACATGCCTGAAACAATGAAGCACCTGAAATCTATCCGTTTTTGGCAGGGCAAACCTTGCCGCCCCGTCGGTGCACGCTAGTTCCGATCAGGACCTTGGTAGCCGAAGTGGCCTGCCGCAACATGTATCGGATGGATTGATGGCCGGAACGGCAACCCGCAACGACAAACGTATCCCCTGTGAAAGCTGTCCCTTGCGCAAGCTCGATCACTTCAGGGCATTTACCGCGGACGAACTGGCTTTCATTTCGGAATTCAAGACCGGCGAACTCGCGGTCGACAGCGGGGCGACGATCCTGGTGGAAGGCTCGCACAGCGCTCATCTCTTTACCGTGCTGACTGGCTGGGGCTTTCGCTACAAGATGCTCGATGATGGCCGCAGGCAGATCCTCAATTACATCATGCCCGGCGATCTCGTCGGGCTGCAGGGCAGCCTGATGGGGGAAATGCAGCATTCGATCGAGGCGCTCTCCCCCGTCACGCTCTGTGTGTTCGAACGCGGCAAGCTCAATCGGCTCTACAGCAGCTATCCCGACCTCGCCTACGATCTGACCTGGATTGCTGCGCGCGAAGAGCGCATCCTCGACGAGAACCTCTTGAGCATCGGGCGGCGGTCTGCGCTGGAGCGCGCCGCCTATCTCATCGCCTTCCTTTACCAGCGCGCCAAGGCGCTCGACCTCTTCAACGGCAGCCGCGTGGCAATCCCGATCACCCAGCAGCACGTGGCCGATACGCTCGGCCTTTCGATCGTCCATACCAACAAGACGCTGAAGAAGCTGGCCGAGCGCGGCATGATCCGTTGGGCCGACAAGGGCTGCAACGTTCGCGACATCGACGGACTGTTGGCAATCTCCGGCTGGGAAGGTTTTAGTGAGACCAAGCGGCCGTTGATCTGACACTTTGCCGGGTAGGCGCAAGACGCAAGGAGCCCCGCCGGATGGCGGGGCTCGACTTGACGCGTCATGGTTGACGATGTCAGGCGGCGACGATCGCTCGCAGCATCCACAGTGCCTTTTCGTGGAAGGTGAGGCGATCGGTCAGCATGTCCGTCGTCACAAGGTCGTCATTCTCATCGGCTTTCACGCCCGCTTCGCGCATGCGCCGCACGGCTGCCTCGTGGTCGGCAATGAGGTCTGCGACCATATCGGCCGCCGTCGTGTGGTTGACCGACGCGCTCGTCGGAGCGAACTGGTTGGCCTCGCCGAGCTTTGCCGGAGCGAGATGGCCAAGCGCACGGATGCGTTCGGCAATGATGTCGGTCGCCTTGAACAGGGTATTGTAATGCTCTTCAGTCAGCTCATGCAGCGGCTTGAACAGTGGGCCGACGACGTACCAGTGGTAGATGTGGCTCTTGATGACGAGCTTGTAGGTGTCGGCGAGAATGTCGGAGAGGGCGGCCGCCATCTGCTGGCGATAGGCTTTCTTCAGCCCGATGTCGAATTCCTCGTCCTTGACCTTCGGTTTCAGCACGGAGGCTGCCTGTGCCATGATCTTTCTCCAATCGGTTTCGGAAATTCATCCTGGGTGTCGAGACGCGGCCGCGATTGCGGCTTTCGGCCGTCGATGCGCCGCGTCCTATTGAACGCCCCGCCGAGCACCTTGTTCCTTCGTTTGCCAGAGTGAGGATGCGGCAAAATCGCTGACCGTTTCCAACATGTCTTTTTTAAATGCCGGGTGGTTTCGCGGGGGGTATAGATCAAGGTTGATTGCGGCGGCTGCTCCTGCGGCCGGCGCATGGTTCTCGCGAAAGGTGGACCGAATGCCAACGATCGAGATTCCACCGTCGATCAGAACTGTGCTCGTTCTGGAAGACAATTTCATCATCGCGATGGATGCGGAGGAAATCCTGACATCCATCGGGATCTCCAACGTGCAGATCGCGACCAACGCCGAGCAGGCGATGCAGCTCATTTCGGCACAGACGTTCGATTTCATCATGCTCGATGTCAATCTCGAGAATGAGACGAGCTTTGCGGTTGCCGACGCGATCATTGCCCGCGGCATATGCTTCGGCTTTACCAGCGGCTACGGCGATGCGGAGATCTTTCCGGCGCATCTGCGCGGCATCCCCAGGATCGACAAACCGTTCAACGAGAGCTCGATCGGTAATCTGATCGCCACGGCCACCAGGCGCGAGGGCGTTTAGCCGCCGCGCCCTGTGTTTCTTCACCGCGTGTGTCGAGCAGCGCCGCCACCATCGGTCGCAGCGCTGTTTGCAGACTGAGGACTTCCAGACACCGGCCAAGTATGCGACTTTGTTGGCATCCTCGCGACGAAGGCGAGGCGCATCTTGTCTGTTGGCGGGCATTCGAAAATGCCTCGATCAATGCTGGAGCCGGGTGGAGCGTATGGCGCAATTCACATGCAGCGTGCGGCACTGTGGTTGGGCAATCGTGCTCGCCTCGACGATCTTGCTGACCTCGTGCGAGAAGCAGGAGGCGGAAGCCGCAAGGCCGGATACAACAGTTCGGATCGTCGAAGCGGCGCTCACCGATTACCAGCAGACCGTCACCCTGACCGGTGAAGTCGTGGCGCATGTGCAGGCGAACCTTGCCTTTCGCGTTAGCGGCCAGGTGACAGAGTGGTTCGCGGATGTCGGCGCCCATGTCGAGGACGGCGAGCTTCTGGCGAAGATCGATCCGCGCGAGCAGGAGGCCGATGTTCAAGCGTCCGAAGCGGCGGTAAAGGCCGCAGAAGCCCAATTGCGGCAGGCCCAGGCGACATTGACCCGGCAGAACACCCTGATGACGCAGGGCTTTACGACGCGCCGTGATCTCGACCAGGCCGAGACTGCCGCGCGCACGGCGGCAAGTGCTTTGGACGCCGCCAATGCGGAACTCGAGAGTGCGCGCACCGCTCTTTCCTACACCGAATTGCGCTCGAGTGCCGCGGGGATCGTTACCGTCCGACATGCCGAGGTGGGACAGGTCGTGCAGGCGGCCCAAACCATGTTCTCCGTTGCCAAGGACGGTCCGCGGGACGCCATCTTCAATGTTCACGAGGGGTTGTTGTTCATGAGGCCGGCGAGCGAGGATGTGACGCTGGCGCTGGTCAGCGACCCCTCGGTCACGGCGATCGCTCGCGTGAGCGAGATCTCCCCGACGATAGACGCCAAGGCCGGCACGGTGCGGGTGAAGCTGGCGATGCAGGAGACGCCGGAGCGCATGACGCTCGGTTCATCGGTGACCGGTGTCGCCCGTTTCGAGCCGGCCAAGGTCATCGCGCTGCCGTGGACGGCGCTCACTGCCGTCGACGGCAAGCCAGCGGTCTGGATCGTCGATCCCAGCGACAGCACGGTCAGCCTCAAGCCGATCGAGGTCAAGTCCTATGAAAGCGGCCGGGTGCTCGTCGCTTCCGGGCTTTCGGTCGGCGAGAAGGTCGTGGCGGAGGGCGGCAAATTCCTGCGCCCGGGCTTGGTGGTGCATGCGGTGGCTGAGGAGCAGGCGAAATGAGCTGGTCGAGAACCCCGCACCTGGTCATACCGATTGCCGCATTGCTGCTGCTGGTCGGATGCCAGAAGGAAGAGGAACAGGCGACCGAGGTCGCTCGTCCGGTGCTATCGATGGTCGTCAGCCAGCGCGTCGACGCCGCTGCGAGCTTTGCCGGAACGGTGCAACCGAAGGTCCAGACGGAGCTTGGCTTCCGGGTTATCGGCCGGCTCGTCGCCCGTGATGTGACCGTCGGCGATGCGGTGATCGCAGGCGCCGAGCTTGCGGCCCTCGATCCGACTGCCTTCGAACTGGCGCTGCGGTCGGCAAAGGCTGACCAGGCAAGTGCCGAGGCAACCCTTGCCAATGCGGCTGCCGCCGAGGAGCGGCTCACCGCTCTCCTGAAGACTGATACTGAATCCCAGGCCACAGTCGACAGTGCCCAGCAAGCGCACGAGGCGGCGCAGGCATCGCTCATACGGGCGACGGCGGGGCTGGCGAAGTCCGAGGAACAGCTCTCCTATACCAAGCTGAAGTCCGATTTCGACGGCATCGTCACGGCGACCGGAGCTGAGGTCGGCCAGGTGGTGTCGGCCGGCGAGATGGTCGTGACCGTTGCAAGGCCCGGCGAACGCGACGCGGTCGTCGACGTGCCCGACGGCATCGCGCTGTTTCCGATCGGCACGCCGTTCTCGGTCGCGCTGCAGATCAATCCGGATCTCAAGGTCAGTGGCACGGTGCGCGAGATCGCGCCGGCCGCCGACCCGGTCACCCGAACCCGGCGCGTGAAGATCGCGCTCGACAATCCGCCTGTCGGGTTCAGGCTGGGAACGACTATTACCGCAACGCGACAGGGCGCCGAGCATGAACTCATGCTCATTCCGTCGACTGCGGTGTTCGAGCGGGAAGGGAAGAGTTTTGTCTGGATCGTCAATGAACAGGGCGGTGATGTCACGGCACGGGAAGTTGAAGTCGGCGTCGATGCCGGCGGCCTGAGGCCGGTGACCTCAGGGCTCAAGCCGGGAGAGCGCATCGCCACCGCGGGCGTGCACAGCCTTGAGGAAGGCCAGAAGATAAAGATTTCCGACGGAGCGCGTTCATGAAGAAGTTCAACCTTTCGGACTGGGCGCTCGATCACAGCTCGATGGTCTGGTACTTCATGATCGTCTTCGTCGTGCTCGGCATCACGTCCTATGTCGAGCTCGGCCGCGAGGAGGACCCGTCCTTTACCATCAAGACGATGACGATCTCGGCCGCCTGGCCGGGTGCGTCGGTCGAGGAAACCACGCTTCAGGTTACCGAGCGCATCGAGCGCAAGCTCGAGGAACTGGAATCGCTCGACTACACCAAGAGCATGACGACGCCGGGCCAGACGCTGGTCTTCGTCAATCTGAAACCGGAGACGAAGGCGCGTAATGTGGCGGCGACCTGGGTCACGGTTCGCAACATGATCAACGACATTCGCGGGGACTTTCCTTCGGGTGTCATCGGGCCTGCCTTCAACGACCGCTTCGGCGACGTTTTCGGCAACATCTATGCCTTCACCGGCGACGGGCTGACGCCGCGGCAGCTGCGCGACTATGTCGAGGATGCGCGCCGCGATATCCTGACGGTACCGAACATTGGCAAGGTCGATCTGATCGGCGCGCAGGACGAGGTGATCTACCTCGAGTTTTCGCCGCGCCAGCTCGCAGCCCTCGGCATCAACCAACAGCAGGTGATCGAGACGCTGCAGGCACAGAATGCGGTCTCACCCTCTGGCGTCATCCAGACCGAAGGTGAGCGCGTCAGCATTCGTGTCGGCGGCCAGTTTTCATCGGAAGAAAGCATCCGTTCGGTCAACCTGCAGGTCAATGACCGATTTTTCCGTCTCAGCGACATTGCCACGATCACCCGCGGCTACGTCGATCCGCCCTCCGCCCTTTTCCGCTTCGAGGGCAAGCCCGCGATCGGGCTGGCGATCGGCATGAAGCAGGGTTCCAATCTGCTCGATTTCGGCAAGGCGGTGGAGCGGAAGATCGAGCGCCTGGAGCAGAGGTTGCCTGTCGGCGTCGACGTTCACCTCGTGTCCGACCAGCCGCTCGTGGTCGAAGAGGCGGTCTCCGGCTTCACGCAGGCGCTGTTCGAAGCGGTGATCATCGTTCTTGCCGTCAGCTTCGTCAGCCTTGGCATGCGCGCCGGCCTGGTCGTGGCCCTTTCCATTCCGCTGACGCTGGCGATCACCTTCGTTTTCATGTCCTATTGGGGCATCTCGCTGCAGCGCGTTTCGCTCGGTGCGCTGATCATCGCCCTCGGCCTGCTGGTCGACGATGCGATGATTGCGGTGGAAATGATGGTAGCGCGGCTGGAGGTCGGCGATTCGCTGCGCAAGGCGGCGACCTACGTCTATACGTCGACAGCCTTTCCGATGTTGACGGGCACGCTCGTTACCGTTGCCGGTTTCATCCCGATCGGCCTCAACAACAGCGCGGCCGGCGAATTCACCTTCACCTTGTTCGTCGTCATCGCCATTTCTCTGCTCGTCTCGTGGATCGTTGCGGTGATCTTCGCGCCGCTTCTGGGCGTCACCATCCTGCCGAAGACGATGAAGCAGCATGCCGGAGAAAAAGGCCGGATCGGGCGGCTGTTTTCCAGGCTTCTCGATCTCTGCATGCACTGGCGCTGGACCACGATCATCGCCACCGTCGCCGTCTTCTGCCTTTCGGTCTTCGGCATGGGTTTCGTCCAACAGCAGTTCTTTCCCTCATCCGACCGGCCCGAGATCATCGTCGATTGGTCGCTGCCGCAGAATTCCTCGATCGAGGAAACCAACGCACAGATGGCGAAGTTCGAGAAAGAGAAGCTTGCCGGCAACCCGGATGTGTTGCGCTGGTCGAGCTATGTCGGCGAGGGGGCTGTGCGCTTCGTCCTATCCTTCGACGTTCAACCGCCGCACCCCTCCTTCGGCCAGATGATCATCGTCACCAAGGGGCTCGACGTCCGCGACAAGGTGCGCGCCGACTTGCAAGCCTATCTCAAGCAGACATTCCCGGGAACGGACGCTTACGTGAAGTTGCTCGACATCGGCCCGCCGGTCGGTCGGCCGATCCAGTATCGCGTCAGCGGGCCCGATATCGAACAGGTGCGCAAGCATGCGCTCGATCTCAGCGCCGTGCTCGGCCGCAACCCGCAACTGGGCGAGATCGTTTTCGACTGGAATGAGCCGGCGCGCATGATCAAGGTCGATGTGCTGCAGGACAAGGCGCGCCAGCTCGGCGTGACCTCGCAGGATATCGCGAATGCCCTCAACGGCATTGTCGGGGGAACGACCGTCACACAGGTGCGCGACGACATCTACCTGATCGACGTGATCGGCCGGGCGCGCGACTCCGAGCGGCAATCGATCGAAACGCTGCGCGATCTCCAGCTTCCCGGCGCCAACGGCAATTCCGTGCCCTTGGCGGCTGTTGCCAACTTCCGCTACGAAATGGAGCAGCCGGTCGTATGGCGCCGTTCGCGCCTGCCGACGATCACGGTCAAGGCGGCGATCAACGGTACGGCACAGCCCTCGACGGTTTCGGCGCAGCTGGAAAAGGACGTGGCGGCGTTTGGCGCCGGGCTTCCGGACGGTTACAGGATCGAGATCGGCGGCACCATTGAGGAAAGCGCCAAGAGCCAGGCACCGATCGTCGCCGTCGTGCCCCTGATGCTGTTTGTGATGGCGACGATCCTGATGATCCAGCTGCAGAGCTTCTCGCGACTGTTCCTGGTCTTTGCCGTGGCGCCACTGGCGCTGATCGGCGTCGTCGCGGCGCTGCTTCCAAGCGGCGCACCGCTCGGTTTTGTCGCGATCCTTGGCGTGCTGGCGCTAATCGGCATTCTCATCCGCAACTCGGTCATCCTCGTCGTGCAGATCGAGGATCTGCGCAAGGAGGGGGTGGCCGCCTGGGATGCGGTGCGCGAGGCGACCGAGCATCGCATGCGGCCGATCATGCTGACGGCCGCAGCCGCAAGCCTTGGGCTGATCCCGATCGCGCGGGAAATCTTCTGGGGGCCGATGGCCTATGCGATGATGGGCGGCATCATTGTCGGAACGGTGCTGACGCTCCTGTTCCTGCCGGCGCTTTATCTCGCCTGGTTCCGTATCAAGCCACCGGCAGAAGATGGCGGTGCAGATGGAGAGACGACGCGAAGCGATGGCGAGGCGGTGCCGGTCTAGCGTTCCGACCCCGCCATGATGCCCACCGGCGTTGATCTCAGACCTTGCCGCGCGAGACGAACCAGGGGTTGGCGAAATCGCTGTCGTTCTTCTGGTTGCGCTTGCCGTAGGTGAGGGGCGTGCCCTCCATCGTCAGCGTTTCGCCGCCTGCCGCGCGCAGGATGGCATCGCCGGCGGCCGTGTCCCATTCCATCGTGCGGCTGAAGCGCGGGTAGACATCGGCAACCCCTTCGGCCAGCAGGCAGAACTTGAGCGACGAGCCGACGGCCTCGTAGTCGGTGATCCCATGTTCGGCGAGATAGGCGACGGTCTCGGTGCTGTTGTGCGAGCGGCTCGCCAGCGCCACCAGTCGGTCGCCGCGGATTCGACAGCCGATCACGGTTTCCGGCTCGACCAGAAATGTCTCGGAGACCACCGATTTCAGCGCTTTGCCGCCGCTCGCGGCGTAGAGGATGCCGAGCGCTGGCGCGTAGACGACGCCAGCAACCGGCGCGCCGTTTTCGATCAGCGCGATGTTGACGGTGAAGTCGTTGTGGCGACCGATGAATTCCTTGGTGCCGTCGAGTGGATCGACCAGGAAGAACGACTTGCCCGCGATTTCGGGGATCGAACCGGCAGCCACCGATTCCTCGGCGACGACAGGAATATCAGGAAAGGCGGCCGCGAGATCGGCCAGGATGATGCGCTCCGCACATTCGTCGGCATCCGTCACCGGCGAACAGTCGGGCTTGTAAAGCACTTCCGGGCCGGAGTGGTAGATGTCGAGAATGGCGCGCCCGGCGGCAATCGCGGATTTTTTGAGAATGTCGAGCATTGCTTGTCGTCTTTCAGGACTTTCTCGCGCCATAGCACACTCCGCGGCTGAAGTTGCCCATAGTTTTCGACGGTTCGCGCGAAATGTCCTCTCCCAGGCGCGTGTGCGAAAAGTTTTCGGCGGTTGCGGCAAAAGGCCGGCTTGATTTTTGCGACCGCGAGAAGCTTGCATCTTTGCTCCTCGCGCCGGCTGTGCAAATGTGCCGACGCAACTGAACTGGATGCCTTCATGCGTTATTCCGCATTCTCGATCGTCAGGAACGCCCTTTCCGGAAACCTGAACTGGAAGCCGCAATGGCGGCAGCCGCAGCCGAAATCCCATTATGACGTGATCATTGTCGGCGGCGGCGGCCATGGCCTTGCGACCGCCTACTATCTCGCCAAGGAATTCGGCGTGAAGAACGTCGCGGTGCTTGAGAAGGGTTATCTCGGATCGGGCAATGTCGGCCGCAACACCACGATCGTGCGCTCCAACTACATGCTGCCCGGCAACGAGCCGTTCTACGAGTTTTCGATGAAGCTCTGGGAAGGGCTGGAGCAGGACCTGAACTACAACGTCATGCTCTCACAGCGCGGCGTGATCATGCTCTACCACAGCGACGGCCAGCGCGACGCCTATGTCAGGCGCGGCAATGCGATGTGGATGGAAGGCGTGTCCGCCGAGCTGATCGAGCGCGAACAGCTGAAGAAGATGATCCCCTTCCTCAATTACGACCATGCGCGCTACCCGATCCTCGGCGGCCTTCTGCAGCGCCGCGCCGGCACGGCTCGCCATGATGCCGTCGCTTGGGGTTATGCCCGCGGCGCCGACCAGCACGGCGTCGATATCATCGAACATTGCGAAGTGACCGGCATTCGTCGCGAAAACGGCGTCGTCACCGGTGTCGAAACGTCGAAGGGCTTCATCGGCTGCGGCAAGCTGGCGCTGGCGGCTGCCGGCAATTCTTCGCGCGTCGGCGAGATGGCGGACCTGAAGCTGCCGCTTGAAAGCCACGTGCTGCAGGCCTTCGTGACCGAGGGGCTGAAGCCCTGCATCGATCACGTCATCGTCTATGGCGGCGGCCATTTCTACATCTCGCAGTCGGACAAGGGCGGGCTGGTCTTCGGCGCGGAGATCGACGGCTACTCGTCCTATGCCCAGCGCGGCAACCTGGCGACTGCCGAACATGTGATGGAGGAGGGGGTATCGATGATCCCTGGCCTGTCGCGTGTCCGGGTGCTGCGCGCCTGGGGCGGCGTCATGGACATGAGCATGGATGGCTCGCCGATCATCGACCGCACCTCGATCGACAACCTCTACCTCAATTGCGGCTGGTGCTATGGCGGCTTCAAGGCGACGCCGGCGTCCGGCTATTGTTTCGCGCATCTGATTGCCAGGAACGACACCCATCCGGTGGCGCGCGCCCTGCGGCTCGATCGTTTCGCGCGCGGCTACGCGGTCGACGAGGCCGGTGCCGGCCCTCAGCCGAACCTTCACTAGAGCGGCGTCTGTCGGGTGGCGACCATCCGGCAGTCCGGGAATATGAGCGAGCCGCGTTGAGGCTCCAGGATACGGAAGACAATGGCAAGCCTGATCACCTGTCCCCATTGCGGGGTCCGCCCGAAGGAAGAGTTCGCAATCCGCGGCGACGCGTCGCTCGTTCGACCGGCGCCCTCGGCATCGGATGAAGCCTGGCATGACTATGTCTATGTCCGCGCCAATCCCCGGGGCCGGACGGTCGAGCATTGGCATCACGTTGCCGGCTGTCGCCGTTTCCTCGTTGTCGAGCGCGATACCGTCACTCACGAGGTCTATTCGGTTGTCGATGGTGCTGCCGCGGCGCGGGAGGCACAGCGATGACCGCCTATCGCCTGTCCTCCGGCGGCCTTGTCGATCGCAGCAAGGTCTTGAGCTTCACCTTCGACGGACGGCCGCTGCGCGGTTTTGCCGGCGATACGCTTGCCTCCGCACTTCTTGCCAACGACCAGCTGCTGGTCGGCCGCAGCTTCAAGTACCACCGGCCGCGCGGCATCGTCAGCGCCGGGCCGTCGGAACCGAACGCGCTTGTGACCCTCGGTTCGGGCGCCCGCAGTGATCCGAACACCAAGGCGACGGTCGCCGAGCTTTATGCCGGTCTGACGGCGAAGAGCCAGAACCGCTGGCCTTCGCTCGGTTTCGATGTCGGCGCGGTCAACGGCCTGCTTTCGCCGTTTCTTGGCGCCGGCTTCTACTACAAGACCTTCATGTGGCCGAAGCAGCTCTGGGAAAAGCTTTATGAGCCGGTGATCCGGCGCGCTGCCGGTCTCGGGCGGGCCGTGCTCGAACGCGACCCGGAGAGCTACGAAAAGTCCTGGGCCTTTTGCGATCTGCTCGTCGTCGGCGGCGGCCCGGCCGGTCTGATGGCTGCCCTGACCGCCGGCCGCGCCGGTCTTCGCGTCATCCTTGCCGACGAGGATTTTCGTCTGGGCGGATCGCTGTTGTGCGAAACGGAAACGGTTGACGGTTCGCCCGCATCGGCCTTTGCCGAGCGGGTCGTCGCCGAATTGCAGTCTCTCGACAACGTCACGCTCCTGTCGCGAACCACTGTCTTCGGCTGGTATGACGACAATGTCTTCGGTGCCGTCGAGCGGGTGCAGAAACATGTCGCCGACCCCTCGGCCAAGCTGCCCACCGAACGCGTCTGGCGCATTGCGGCCAAACGCGCCTTGCTGGCGACCGGCGCCGAAGAGCGACCGCTGGTGTTCGGAGGCAACGACCGTCCCGGCGTCATGATGGCCGGCGCCGTTTCGACTTACGCCGAGCGCTATGGCGTTTCCGCCGGCAAATCGGTGGCGATCTTCACCAGCGGCAGCAGCGGTTATCGCACAGCGCGTGGCCTGTCGGCTAAAGGGGTGACAGTCTCGGCGATCGTCGACAGCCGTGCGGATGCGAGCGACGCGGCGCCCGATGGCGTGCGGGTGATCCGTTCCGGCGCGGTCGTCGACACCAAGGGCCGGGCGCGGTTGTCCGGCATTGTCGTCGAGCGCTCCGGTTTCGAGGAACTGATTGGCTGCGATGCGCTCGGCATGTCCGGTGGCTGGAGCCCGGTCATTCATCTCGCTTGTCAGCGCGGTGCCCGGCCGGTGTGGTCGGAGGAGCTGAAGGCATTCTCAGCGCCGAATGTCGGCAACGGCCTTCGTATCGTCGGATCCGCCAATGGTGTCTATACGCTTTCCGGCTGCCTGCGCGACGGCGTCGAGAAGGCGACGGCGATTGCCACCGAGCTGGGCTTCAACGCCGCAGCAGCACCTGTGCCGGTGACGGAGACCGAGACCGAGGGAGAGCCTTCCTTCGCAGCCCTCTGGTATGTGCCAGGCGCCAGGTCGAAAGCCTTCGTCGATTTCCAGAACGATGTGCATGCCAAGGATCTCGGCCTCGCGCTGCGCGAAGGTTTTGGCCATGTGGAGCATGCCAAGCGCTACACAACCAGCGGCATGGCGACGGACCAGGGCAAGCTTTCCAACATCAATGCGGTCGGCATTCTCGCCGGCATGCGCGGCGTGAGCCCGGCCGAGGTCGGCACGACGACGTTTCGGCCGTTCTATACGCCGGTGTCCTTCGGGGCGCTGGCGGGCACGTCCCGTGACGGCCATGCGACGCCGACCCGCAAATCCCCCTTGCATGAATGGGCGAGGAAGAATGGCGCGACCTTCGTCGATTCCGGCCTGTGGTTCCGCTCGGCCTGGTTCCCGCGCGCCGGCGAAAAGTCCTGGCGCGAAAGCGTCGACCGGGAGGTGCTCAATGTGCGCGCCAATGTCGGGCTCTGCGATGTGTCGACGCTCGGCAAGATCGAGGTTTTCGGGGCGGATGCGGCGGAATTTCTCAACCGGCTCTATTGCAATGCCCTGCTGAAGTTGCCGGTCGGCAAGGCCCGCTACGGCCTTATGCTGCGCGAGGACGGCTTCGTCTTCGACGACGGCACCGTGAGCCGATTTGCGGAAGACCATTTCTTCGTGACGACGACAACCGCCATGGCTGGCGCCGTCATGTCCCATATGGACTATTGCGCGCAGGTGCTGTGGCCCGATCTCAAAGTCCGGTTCTGCTCGGTGAGCGATCAATGGGCGCAGATGGCGATTGCCGGACCGAAGGCGCGTGACGTACTGCAGCAACTGATCGACGAGGACATCTCGGAAGCGGTTTTCCCGTTCTTGGCAGCGCGTTCGATGGTGCTTCGCGGCGGCATCAATGCCCGGTTGTTCCGCATCTCGTTTTCGGGCGAACTCGCCTTCGAGCTGGCCGTTCCCGCCGGTTATGGCGAGGCGGTGGCCGAGCAGATCATGGAGGCGGGGCGGGCGCACGATATCTGCGCCTACGGCGTCGAGGCGCTGAACGTTCTTCGGCTCGAGAAAGGGCTTCTGACCCATGCGGAGTTCGACGGCCGGGTGACGCCCGACGATGCCGGGCTTGGGCGGATGTTTTCCGCGCAGAAACCCGATTTCATCGGCAAGCACCTGTCGGCGCGCTACGGCCTGACAGCAGCAGACCGTATGCAGCTTGTCGGTCTGAAGCCTGTCGATAAGGACAAGGACATGCGTGCCGGCGCTCATCTTCTCAAGGAAGGCATGAAGCCGTCGACGCTCAACGATCAGGGCTGGGTCAGCTCCGCCGGCTACTCGCCGGTGCTGGGGCAGCACATCGCGCTCGCCTTCCTCAAGTCCGGGCGCGAGCGCTACGGCGAAAAGATCGTCGTCTGGGACAAGTTGCGCGATTACGAGGTCGTCGCCGAGGTCTGCGATCCGATGTTCGTCGATCCCGAAAACAAGAAGCTGAAAGCCTGAGGAGGCGCTGATGGTTCGCGATTACAACAACCGCCACGCGCTCGACCAGAAGCTGCGCGGTGCACCGAAGCCCGCGCATGCGGATCACCTCGAAGTCGGCCATTGGCAGGCGATTGCTACGGTGCTCGCCCATGTCGGGCTGGACGCGGCGGTGGAGCGGGCGCTTTCGTCGACGCCTGACCTGTCGCTGCGTTATTGCGGGCCGGGCGAGTGGCTGGTGGTGTCCGGCGTCGACACGCCTGTCGGGCTCATGCGCCGTCTCGACATGCTGTGCGGCACGCAGGCGCATGTGGTCGACCACAGCGACGGCCGCGTTCTCATGCGCCTTTCCGGGCCGTCGGCTCGGCAGATCCTTGCCAAGGGCATCGGCGTTGATCTTCACCCTGCGGCCTTCGCGCTCGGCGGCAGCACCAACGTGCTGTGTGGCCATATTGCCATCAACCTGGCGCGCACCGGTGAGGATGTCTTCGAACTGATCGTTTCGCGCAGCTTTGCCGAATCGTTGTTCGAGGACCTGATGACGATGGGTCGTCCGTTCGATCTTTCGGCTGCTTTCTCCGAATAGCGCCCAGGACCGAAGTTCGATTCGGTTTTTGGTCCTGGGCACCGCGTTTTAGATCTGCGAGCGACCTTTGCACGTCCGGACGGACGTGCGGCGCTCTAAAAACAAATGCGGCATCGTATGCCGCATTTGGGTCGCCGATCCGCCAGCGGATGGCGGAAACGGACAAGCGTCCTTCGCAGCCACGTCTTTATCGCAGCCGTCTTTCTGACTAGGCTTCTGCGTGTTCGCCACTTGCCGTCCCAGTACAGGAACGGACCTCGGCGGACGGCAGTCGTGCCTGATCCTTTTCCCTTGAAAACTGAGCCGTGTACCACCCGGATGCGCGGGAGAGCGGAGTGCGCGCATGAAAAGCCATGCCAGAGTCGTCGTCATCGGTGGCGGCGTTGTCGGTTGCTCGATCCTCTATCACCTGACGAAGTTCGGCTGGACCGATGTGGTGCTCCTGGAGCGGTCGGAACTGACCTCCGGCTCGACCTGGCACGCGGCCGGCGGCATGCACACGATCAACGGCGACCCCAACGTCGCCAAGCTGCAGAAATATACCGTCGAGCTCTACAAGGAGATCGAGGACTATTCCGGTCAGGATATCGGGCTGCACATGACCTCGGGCATGATGCTGGCTGCGACCAAGGAGCGTTTCGACTGGATGAAGTCGATCCTCGCCAAGGGCCGTTACATGGGGCTCGAAGCCGAGCTGCTGACGCCGAAGGAAGCGCATGACCTGATGCCGCTGCTCGACCCCGATCAGTTCGTCGGCGCGGTGTTCGACCCGGTCGAGGGCCATCTCGATCCCTATGGCACCACCCATGCCTATGCCAAGTCGGCCAAGAAGAATGGCGCCGAGATCTACCTGCACACCAAGGTCGAGGATCTGGTGCAGCGCGAGGACGGCTCCTGGCGCGTCATCACCAATCAGGGCGAGATCATCGCCGAGCATGTGGTCAATGCCGCCGGTCTCTGGGCGCGCGAGGTCGGGCGCATGGTCGGGCTGGAGTTGCCGGTGCTGGCGATGGAACACATGTACCTCATCACCGAGGACATGCCCGAAGTCATCGAGTTCAACCAGACGCGCGGCAAGGAGCTGATGCACTGCGTCGATTTCGACGGCGAGATCTATCTGCGTCAGGAACGTCAGGGCATGCTGATGGGCACCTATGAGAAAGCCTGCCGCCCGTGGTCGCCGGTAACGACGCCCTGGGATTTCGGCCATGAACTTCTCGCCGAAGATATCGACCGCATTTCGCCGGAGCTTGAAGTTGGTTTCCGGCATTTCCCGGCCTTCAACAAGGCCGGCATCAAGAAGGTCATCAACGGCCCCTTCACCTTTTCGCCGGACGGGAACCCACTGGTCGGGCCGGTCAGGGGCTTGCGCAATTTCTGGTCGGCCTGCGCCGTCATGGCTGGCTTCAGCCAGGGCGGCGGCGTCGGACTGGCGCTTGCCAACTGGATCATCGAAGGCGATCCGGGCTTCGATGTCTTCGCCATGGACGTGGCGCGCTACGGCGATTTCGCCACGCTTGCCTATACCAACGCCAAGGTTCGCGAGAACTATTCGCGCCGCTTCTCGATCCGCTATCCCAACGAGGAATTGCCGGCCGGCCGCCCGCTGCTGACGACGCCGATTTATGACCGGCTGAAGGCGGCCGGTGCCGTGTTCGGCGCGTCCTATGGCCTGGAGACGCCGCTCTGGTTTGCGCCCGCCGGTGTCGAGGATCACTTCTCCTGGCGCCGCTCGACCGATTTCGACACGGTCGGCGATGAAGCCCGTGCGGTGCGAACCTCGGTCGGGCTGATGGAAACCTCCGGTTTTGCCAAATACGAGATCAAGGGGGGTGGGGCGCAAGCCTGGCTCGACCGGATGCTCGCCTGCCGTATCCCGGCGAAAGGCCGGATGTCGCTGGCGCCGATGCTGAAGGATGACGGCAAGCTGATCGGCGACTTCACGCTTGCCAGGCTTGGCGAGCAGGATTTCCTTCTTATCGGCTCCGGCATCGCCGAGGATTACCATATGCGCTGGTTCGAGGCGCATCTGCCGGACGATGGCTCGGTCTCGATCCGCCCGCTGAAGCTTGAACTGGTCGGTCTGTCGATCGCCGGGCCGAAGGCGCGGGACGTGCTGGCGGCGCTGACCCATCTCGACGTCGGTGATTCGGCCTTTGCCTTCATGGACATTCGCCGGATGGATCTCGGCATGGCGCCCGTTGTCGTCGGCCGCGTCAGCTATACCGGCGATCTCGGCTACGAGATCTGGATGAAGCCGGAATATCAGCGCTACCTGTTCGATCTGATTCTGGAAAAGGGGGCTGCATCCGGCATCCGGCTGTTTGGCCTTCGTGCCCTGAACGCGCTGCGGGTCGAAAAATCGTTCGGCAGCTGGTCGCGCGAGTATCGGCCGCTCTACGGTCCGCTGGAGGCCGGGCTCGATCGGTTCGTGGCGCTCGGCAAACCCACGGATTTCATTGGAAAAGCGGCGGCAATCGCCGAGAAGGCCGAAGGCGGGCGGCTTCGTTTGCGCACCTTCCTGATTGAGACACGCGATGCCGATGTCATCGGCGACGAACCGATCTACTTCGACGGCGCCGTGCGTGGCTGGGTGACGTCGGGCGGCTATGCCCATGCCAGCGGCGTGTCGGTGGCGCTCGGCTATGTGCCCAAGGAGATCGCCGATGAGCAGGGGGGCTGGGCGATTGAACTGCTCGGCGAGATCCTGCCGGCGCGGCTGCAACCCTACCCATTGTTCGACGCAAATGGTCAACGCATGCGTGCTTGAGGAGGTCGGATCGGCAAGATGGTCTTGTTGCTTGCCGATTCATCCACAGACGGGATTGCACGCGGTTTTAGACTAAAGTTGACTATTGCGCAGGCGAGACGTGCATTTTTTTTGTTTTTTTTGACTTCAAAAGCGTCAAATCGATTTTATCGGCGAAGATTTTGCCGGTCCCACGTTTTTTAGCTTTTCTTTTCGTTTGAAAGAGGTATGGAATCGATCAAACAGAACGCTCAACAATGAGCTCAAAAAACAAGAGACCGGACCTTATGGATCTGGTCCAGGGGAAGATTGATGGAGTATTTCGTCCAGCAGCTCGTCAACGGGCTGACTCTTGGGTCTATTTATGGTATGATCGCAATTGGTTATACCATGGTCTACGGCATCATTGGCATGATCAACTTCGCCCACGGCGATATCTTCATGCTCGGCGGTTTTGCCGCTTTGATTGTCTTTCTGCTTCTCACAACATTCATGGCCGGCATACCGGTTGTACTTGCCCTGCTGCTGATGATGGTCGTCGGCATGCTGACGGCAGCGCTCTGGAACTGGACGATCGAGAAGGTGGCCTACCGGCCGCTGCGCGGATCGTTCCGGCTCGCCCCGCTGATCACGGCAATCGGCATGTCGATCGCATTGTCGAACTTCATCCAGGTCACGCAGGGACCGCGCAACAAGCCGATCCCACCGATGGTTTCCTCGGTTTACGAGGTGATGGGCATCACGATTTCGCTGAAGCAGATCATCATCATCATCATCACGGCGATCCTCTTGTCCGTGTTCTGGTACATCGTCAACAAGACGCCACTCGGGCGGGCCCAGCGCGCGACCGAACAGGACCGCAAGATGGCGGCATTGCTCGGTGTCGACGTCGATCGTACCATCTCGGTGACCTTCATCATGGGCGCGGCACTCGCTGCCGTCGCCGGCACCATGTACTTGATGTATTATGGTGTGGTCGTCTTTACCGACGGATTTGTTCCGGGGGTCAAGGCCTTTACTGCGGCAGTTCTTGGCGGCATCGGCTCATTGCCTGGCGCTGTTCTCGGCGGGCTGCTGATCGGCCTCATCGAGTCCCTCTGGTCCGCTTATTTCACCATCGACTACAAGGATGTTGCGACGTTCTCCATTCTCGCAATCGTCCTGATCTTCAAGCCGTCTGGCATACTCGGACGACCGGAAGTCGAGAAGGTATAATTCAATGGCAAACATTGCTTCTACATCTGCAAGCGCCGGCAGTGACCTGACGGCGCGGGCCCTGCGCGAGGCTGTCTTCGCGGGCCTGATCTCTCTCGGCCTCTTCGTGCTGTTCGTCGGTCTGAAAACCGACCAGAACATTCGCAACGAACTGGTGCTCACCCAGCGCTGGGGTCTGCTTGCGATCTTCGTGATCGTCGCTGCCGTCGGCCGGTTTCTGATGGTCGCCTATATCCAGCCCGCCATGGCGCGCCGTAAGGCGGCCAAGGCAGAGGCCGAGGACGTCGTCAAGGAAGAGACCTTCTTCAAGCGGAACTTCTCGAAGATCGCCATTGCAGCGCTCATTCTCTATCCGCCGGTCATCGTTGCACTTGTCGGTGTTCAGGGTTCGCTGAAATGGGTCGATAACTTCGGTGTTCAGATCCTGATCTACGTGATGCTCGCCTGGGGCCTCAACATCGTCGTCGGTCTCGCTGGCCTGCTCGACCTTGGCTATGTTGCTTTCTACGCGGTCGGCGCCTATTCCTACGCGCTGCTGTCGACCTATTTCGGGCTTTCGTTCTGGATCCTGCTGCCGGTCGCCGGCATCCTTGCCGCCTTCTGGGGCATGATCCTCGGCTTCCCGGTCTTGAGGCTGAGGGGTGATTATCTCGCGATCGTCACGCTCGCCTTCGGGGAAATCATCCGGCTTGTGCTCATAAACTGGACCGAGGTGACCAAGGGGACGTTCGGCGTCTCCGGTATCGCCAAGGCAACGCTGTTCGGCATCAAGTTCGACGCATCCAAGGACGGTTTCGCTGCGTTGATGGGGCTTCCCATGTCGTCGGCCTATTACAAGATCTTCCTGTTCTACCTGATCCTGGCGCTCGCCCTTCTGACTGCCTACGTCACCATCCGCCTTCGCCGCATGCCGATCGGTCGCGCCTGGGAAGCGCTGCGCGAAGACGAGATTGCCTGCCGCTCGCTCGGTATCAACACGGTCACAACCAAGCTGACGGCTTTTGCCACGGGCGCCATGTTCGGCGGCATTGCCGGCTCGTTCTTCGCCGTGCGCCAGGGCTTCGTTTCGCCGGAATCCTTCGTCTTCCTCGAATCCGCCGTTATCCTGGCGATCGTGGTTCTCGGCGGCATGGGTTCGCTGACCGGCATCGCCATTGCCGCAGTGGCGATGATCGGCGGCACGGAAATCCTGCGCGAACTTTCCTTCCTGAAGGCGGTCTTCGGGCCGGACTTCACGCCTGAACTCTACCGCATGCTGATCTTCGGTCTGGCGATGGTCGTCGTCATGGTCTGGAAACCGCGGGGCTTCGTCGGCTCGCGTGAACCGACGGCGTTCCTGCGCGAACGCAAGGCGATCTCCGGCAGCTTTACCAAGGAAGGGCATGGCTGATGGCCCTCGAGACAACGACAATGAAAAAAGACCCCATTCTCTCGGTTGAGCACCTGTCGATGCGCTTCGGCGGTCTCATGGCCATCAACGACTTCTCCTTCGAAGCCTATCGCGGTGACATCACCGCGCTGATCGGCCCGAACGGAGCCGGCAAGACCACGGTGTTCAACTGCATCACCGGCTTCTACAAGCCGACGATGGGCATGATCACCATGAAGCAGAAGTCCGGTAAGGAATATCTGCTGGAGCGCCTGCCGGATTTCGAGATCACCAAGCATGCCAAGGTCGCACGCACGTTCCAGAACATCCGGATGTTCTCCGGTCTGACGGTGCTCGAAAACCTGCTGGTTGCGCAGCACAACAAGCTGATGCAGGCATCCGGTTATACCTTCCTCGGGCTGCTCGGCTTTCCCGCCTACAAGCAGGCCTCGAAGGAATCGATCGAGCTTGCGCGCCATTGGCTGGAAAAGGCATCGCTGGTCGATCGCGCCGATGATCCGGCCGGCGATCTGCCCTATGGCGCTCAACGACGGCTCGAAATCGCCCGTGCCATGTGCACCGGGCCTGAGCTTCTGTGCCTCGACGAGCCGGCCGCCGGCCTCAACCCGCGTGAATCCTTGGCGCTCAATGAGCTACTGCGGGGCATTCGCGCCGAAACCGGCACGTCGATCCTGCTGATCGAGCACGACATGTCGGTGGTCATGGAGATTTCCGACCACGTGGTCGTTTTGGAATACGGCCAGAAGATTTCCGACGGCAACCCGGATTTCGTGAAGAACGATCCGCGGGTCATTGCGGCCTATCTGGGTGTCGAGGATGAAGAGGTTGAAGAGGTGATCGAACAAATCGAGGAAATCGAAGGCGGACAGGGAGGCTCCAAGAAATGAGTGCGCCTCTCCTGCAAGTAAAGGCCGTCGAAACCTACTACGGCAATATCCGGGCGCTGAGCGGCGTCGATGTCGAAGTGCACCGCGGTGAAATCGTCTGCCTGATCGGCGCCAATGGCGCCGGAAAATCGACCCTGATGATGACGATCTGCGGCAGCCCGCAGGCCCGCACCGGCGCGGTCATCTTCGAAGGCGAGGACATTACCCGCATGCCGACGCACGAGATCGCCCGTCTGCGCATCGCGCAGTCGCCGGAAGGTCGTCGTATCTTCCCGCGGATGACCGTGTTCGAAAACCTGCAGATGGGCGCAAGCCTCGACAATCTCAAGCACTTCAACCAGGACGTCGAGAAAGTGTTCACGCTGTTCCCGCGGTTGAAGGAGCGTCAGGCTCAACGCGGCGGCACGCTGTCCGGCGGCGAGCAGCAAATGTTGTCGATCGCCCGAGCGCTGATGGCGCGTCCGAAACTCCTGTTGCTGGACGAACCCTCGCTCGGCCTGGCACCGCTGATCGTCAAGGGCATCTTCGAAGCCATCAAGAAGCTGAACAAGGAAGAGGGGCTCACCGTGTTCCTCGTCGAGCAGAATGCGTTCGGCGCCTTGAAGCTTTCCGACCGCGGTTACGTGATGGTCAACGGCCGCGTGACGATGAGCGGCTCGGGCAAGGAACTGCTCGCCAATCCGGAAGTCCGCGCGGCCTATCTTGAAGGCGGCCGCCACTGATGCGCCGCATCTGGAGTTTGTGACATGCAGGGTATTCTCTACGAAGAAGTGTCGATCTGGCAGTTTCTTTTCATCACCTGTGTTCTGGGCGGCTGGACCGCGTGGAGAACGGGAAAGAGCGTCGCCGAGGGCTGGGAGGAGCTTCCGCGCCTCTTTGTCTACGTGGCGCTTTTGGGGCTTGGTATTCGGTTTGTGCACCACGCCCTCTTCGAAGGCACGATGTTCAGTCTGCATTACTATATCGTAGACACGGTCGTACTTTTGTTGTTTGCTACCGTAGGTTTCCGGTACTACCGGACCAAGCAAATGACCAATAACTACTATTGGCTCTATGAGAAGGCTTCGCCTTTCTCCTGGAAAGCCAAATAAAGGGAACAGCGCGCGCCGGCCGCCGCGGCCGGTGCGAAAGAAATACCGGCGCGAATTACGGTGGGCATTGCGCAGGTTGGTAACGAGACCCGCTCGGATAATTGGGAGTAACAAAATGAAAAAGTCTCTTCTGTCGGCCGTTGCCCTGTCGGCGATGGTCGCTTTCAGCGGCACCGCATGGGCTGATATTCTCGTTGGCGTTGCTGGCCCGCTGACGGGCCCGAACGCTGCCTTCGGCGCACAGCTGCAGAAAGGTGCCGAACAGGCTGCTGCAGACATCAATGCTGCCGGTGGTATCAATGGGGAACAGATCAAGGTTGTGCTCGGCGACGACGTTTCCGACGCCAAGCAGGGCGTATCGGTCGCCAACAAGTTCGTTGCTGACGGCGTGAAGTTCGTTGTCGGCCACTTCAACTCGGGCGTGTCCATCCCGGCTTCCGAAGTCTATGCCGAAAACGGCATCCTGCAGGTAACGCCGGCTTCCACCAACCCGCAGTTCACCGAACGCGGCCTCTGGAACACCTTCCGCACCTGCGGTCGTGACGACCAGCAGGGTGCCGTTGCCGGCGCCTTCCTTGCTGCCAACCACAAGGACGCCAAGATCGCCGTCATTCACGACAAGACCCCTTATGGTCAGGGCCTTGCCGATGAAACCAAGAAGTCGATGAACGAAGCCGGCCTCAATGAAGCCCTCTATGAAGGCATCAACACCGGCGACAAGGACTTCTCGGCCCTTATCGCCAAGATGAAGGAAGCCGGCGTCTCGATCGTCTACTACGGCGGTCTGCACACCGAAGCCGGCCTGATCATGCGCCAGATGAAGGACCAGGGCCTCAAGGCTACCCTGATGTCGGGCGACGGTATCGTTTCGAACGAACTGGCTTCGATCGCCGGCGACGCCGTTGACGGCACGCTGATGACGTTTGCTCCGGATCCGCGCAAGAACCCGGCTGCCAAGGAACTCGTCGAAAAGTTCCGCGCTGCCGGCTTTGAGCCGGAAGCCTACACGCTCTACGCCTACGCTGCTCTGCAGGTTGTGGCTGAAGCTGCCAAGGCTGGTGGCACCACCGATCCGCAGGCCGTTGCCGAAGCGATCAAGGCCAAGGGCCCGTTCAAGACCGCCATCGGCGAACTCGGCTATGACGAAAAGGGCGACATCACCCGTCCGGACTACGTCATGTACACCTGGAAGAAGGGTGAAGACGGCAAGTACAGCTACTTCGAAAACGAGTAAATCTCGCTTCGAGGTTCGTTGAACCACGTCAGAACTTCGAAAGCCCGGCGAGCGATCGCCGGGCTTTTCGCTTCTGGACGAGTGTCTCGGCGGATGTGGTGACGCTTCGACAACGTGCTCTACGCGAGCAGGGGCTCGCGCAACGCGGCTTTCGCTCCGCAAAAGCGCGCCGCGATCTTTCAGATTCGCTTGGCGCGCTTTAAGTTCTTGTTTTTGCGCATGTCGTTATCGCAAAACCGCGGCACACTTTTGCGCGACATGCGCCAGCGCAAGGCTGTCCCTCGCTGCCATTTCGTGCACTATCGCCGAACGATTCTGTTTTCAGAGGTTGCCCCATGAGTTCCAAGCCGCGCATTCTCGTCACCCGCAGATGGCCGCAAGCGGTCGAGCGCGCGTTGGCCGAGCGGTTCGATGTCTTGCTGAACGAGAACGATGCACCGATGTCGGCGGATCAGCTGGCGCAGGCGCTACGCGATTTTGATGCCGTGCTGCCGACGGTTTCCGACCGCCTGCCGGCAAGCCTGTTTGACGGTGGCGGCATCAGGGCAGGGATCCTCGGCAACTACGGCGTCGGTTACAACCACATCGACGTCGCCGCCGCCAAGGCCGCCGGTATCGTTGTTACCAACACGCCCGGCGTTCTGACCGATTGCACCGCCGACATCGCCATGACGTTGCTGCTGACCGTTGCGCGACGGGCGGGCGAGGGCGAGCGCCAGATCAGGGCGGGCGAATGGGCCGGCTGGCGGCCGACGCACATGATCGGAGCCAAAGTGACCGGCAAGACGCTCGGCATCATCGGTTTCGGCCGCATCGGCAAGGCGATGGCGAAACGCTGTCATTTTGGCTTTGACATGGAGGTGGTGTTCTACAACCGCTCGCGCGTCGATGCGGCGGAAGCCGCGCGCTACGGCGCGCGCCAGCTCGATACCGTCGACGAGGTGCTTGAGGTCGCCGACTTCGTTTCGCTGCATTGCCCGGGTGGCGGCGAGAACCGGCATCTCATCAATGCTGAGCGTCTGGCGAAGATGAAAAAGGCAGCCTATCTCGTCAACACCGCGCGCGGCGACGTGGTTGATGAGCCGGCACTGATCGAGGCGTTGACGAACGGCGTGATCAGGGGCGCCGGCCTCGACGTCTTCGAGGCCGAACCAAACGTACCGGCCGGGTTAAGGGCGCTCGAGAACGTCGTCCTGCTGCCGCATCTGGGCAGTGCGACCGAGGAAACGCGCGTTGCCATGGGCATGAAGGTGGTCGACAACATCACAGCCTTCTTCGACGGGCGCGAGCCGCCGGACAGGGTCGCCTGAGAGGGTGGCTGTTTGATGAGCACCCGCTGCTCATAAAGCGACCACGCTGCTGATTTTCTTTGCAAAACAACAGCTTGACTTGGCGCCTCAGGATGCCGACGATGTCGGACGATGAATATGAGCAATGCGGCAATCATCGCCCCGCAGCGGGCATTCGGAAAGGGACGGCTGGTCGCGAAAGCGGCCGTCGGGCGCACGCGCATTGCCGAGCTTTACCAGGAGGGCTGCGCCAAGATCCGGCTGCCGAAAACCTTCGACAGTTCCATGGAAGCCGTACTGATCAATTCGTCGGGTGGGCTCACCGGCGGCGACCGCATGGCCTGGGAGATCGAAGCCGGTCCCGCGACCGAGCTGACCGTCACTACGCAGGCCTGCGAGAAGATCTATAAGGCAAGTGCCGGCACGGTCGAGGTCGCGACACGCATCAAGGTGGCGGCCGGAGCGCGCGTCGACTGGCTGCCGCAGGAAACGATCCTGTTCGATCGGGCGTCGCTGACGCGCGCGCTCGACGTTGAGCTTGACGGCGACGCGACATTGCTGGCCGTCGAGGCCGTGCTTCTCGGCCGCAAGGCCATGGGCGAGGTGATGCAGGCGGGCCTCTTTCGTGACCGCTGGCGCATTCGCGTCGATGACAGGTTGCTGCACGCGGAAAATCTTACCTTCGCCGACGATATCGCCGCCCTTGTCGCCCGGACTGCCATCCTTCGTGGTCGCGTGGCGTTTGCGACGCTGTTTTACACCGGACCCGATTGCGAGATGCTGCTGCCGCAGCTGCGCACGCTCATCGACACTGAGGCGGGTGGAGGTGTCAGCCACATCCAGATCGCCGGCCTCGACAAGCTGGTCGGGCGCTTTGCGGCAGCCGACGGCTTCTCGCTCAGAAAAACCCTCATTCCGGTCATTTCGCACTTGCGCAAGCAGAAGACAGTGCCGAAAGTCTGGGTCCTCTAATCCGCAATCAAACCGGTGGCGACGCATGAATCTTACCCCGCGCGAAAAGGACAAGCTGTTGATTTCCATGGCCGCGATGGTTGCCCGTCGTCGCCTGGAGCGCGGCGTCAAGCTCAACCATCCAGAAGCGATCGCACTGATCACCGACTTCGTCGTCGAAGGCGCGCGTGACGGCCGATCGGTCGCGGAATTGATGGAGGCGGGCGCCCATGTGATTACCCGGGCGCAGGTGATGGAAGGCATTGCCGAAATGATCCACGACATCCAGGTGGAGGCGACCTTCCCTGACGGCACCAAG
The DNA here is from genome assembly GCF_059419585.1 of Ensifer sp. GW821-FHT05G01. Lineage (NCBI taxonomy): Bacteria > Pseudomonadati > Pseudomonadota > Alphaproteobacteria > Hyphomicrobiales > Rhizobiaceae > Ensifer > Ensifer sp. GW821-FHT05G01. The sequence goes on from NZ_JBWKSC010000006.1 coordinate 81,535, forward strand.
CTCGTCACCGTGCACGAACCGATCCGCTGAGGAGGCTGGGAGATGCTGGCACTGCGCCCGAATTGCGAATGCTGTGACAAGGATCTGCCGCCCGACAGCCGCGAAGCGATGATCTGCACCTTCGAGTGCACCTTCTGCGCCGATTGCGTCGAAGGCAAGCTCGGCGGATCCTGCCCGAACTGCGGCGGCGAGTTTACCCGTCGCCCGGTGCGACCCGCCGCGCTGCTTGTGAAATATCCGGCATCGACCGAACGGGTGCTGAAGCCGCAAGGCTGTGCCGGCGCCGACGCGGCTTGAGAGGGGAGTGAGCAAGACATGATCCCAGGGGAAATCATTGCCGCAAGCGGCGAAATCGAACTCAACCACGGGCTGGAGACGGTCACCATCGAGGTTTCCAACACCGGCGACCGGCCGGTGCAGGTCGGCAGCCACTACCATTTTGCCGAAACCAATGCCGGGCTCGATTTCGACCGCAGCGCTGCCCGTGGCAAGCGGCTCGACATTCCCGCCGGCACCGCTGTGCGTTTCGAGCCGGGGCAGAAACGGCAGGTCACGCTCATTCCGCTTTCGGGCAAGCGCGAGGTTTTCGGATTCCGCCAGCAGATCATGGGAAAGCTATAGAGATGAAGATGCGAACGATGCTTGTTGCCGGCGCCTTGCTGCTGGGCGCCATGCCTGTCCTGGCGCAGGAGGATGTCGATTGCGGCAATGCGACGACGCAGGCTGATATGAACATCTGCGCCAACGAGGAGTATGAGGCGGCCGATACCGAACTCAATACCGTCTACAAGCAGACCGTCGCGGCCATGCGCGCCAAGGACGCGGAGCTTGGCGACATCAGCGCCGACTATGTCGGTGCGGAGGAGGCGTTGAAAAAGGCGCAACGCGCCTGGATCGGCTATCGGGACGGCCAGTGCGAGCTTGCAGGCTTCGAGGCGAGGGGCGGATCGATGGAGCCGATGCTGGTGTCCGGCTGCCTGGCCCAACTGACCACGGCGCGCACCGAAGAACTCAAAGCTTTGCTCGAGCCCACGGAAAACTAGCTCACATGGCTCGCCGCACCATCATGATCGTCGGGAACGGAGAGGTGCCGGAGGGGGCTGCCGCCACCATCGATGCGGCCGATGTCGTTATTCGCTTCAACGACTGCCGGTCGGTTGGCGCCGGTGGAACGAAGACCGATATCGTCGCTGTCTGCAATACCGGGAGGCCGGCCCTTGCCATGCTCGGAGGTGGCCGCTGGAAGAACAGCGCCGCAGTGCGCCAATCCCGCGAGATCTGGTGCGTGCGGTCGGCTGAGAAGTTTGCCGGCATGCGCGCGGCATTGGCTGAAACGCATCCGGACCTCGATGATTTCTGCGATGACTATACCGCCGGTTTCGAGAGTTTTGCGGTGTCGACCGGTCGGGCGCACCGGATCATTTCCGTCGCCGCGCACGAGCAACTGGACGGGGATTTGGCGCAGTTTGCGCCCACCCCTTACGTCGTTCCGTCGAGTGGTATGGTTGTGATCGCCGACGTGCTCTCCGGTTTCGCATCGGCCGACGATGATATCGTCCTTGCCGGGTTCGGCCATGCCGGCTGGGCGCTGCACCCCTTCGGCGCCGAGCGTCGCTATGTCGACGCGCTTGTGGCCGAAGGCCGTCTTCGCCGTCTCTCCTCTTCTTCGTCAGACTTGTCCCAAGGAGCCTGAACCCATGCCCTACAAGATGTCGCGCGCGGCCTATGCCAACATGTTCGGCCCGACGGTCGGCGACAAGGTTCGGCTCGCCGATACGGAGCTTTTCATCGAGGTGGAGAAGGACTTCACCACCTATGGCGAGGAAGTGAAATTCGGCGGCGGCAAGGTCATCCGCGACGGCATGGGCCAAAGCCAGGTGACGCGGGCGGCGGGTGCCGTCGACAGTGTCATCACCAACGCGCTGATCGTCGACCACTGGGGTATCGTCAAGGCCGATATCGGCTTGAAGGACGGGCGCATCGCGGCAATCGGCAAGGCCGGCAATCCGGACATGCAGTCCGGGGTGACGATCATCGTCGGCCCCGGCACCGAGGTGATCGCGGGTGAGGGCAAGATCGTCACCGCCGGCGGGATGGACAGCCACATCCACTTCATCTGCCCGCAGCAGATCGAGGAAGCGCTGATGAGCGGGCTCACCTGCATGCTCGGCGGCGGCACGGGCCCTGCACACGGAACGCTTGCGACCACCTGCACACCGGGCCCGTGGCATCTCGCCCGCATGATCGAGGCGGCGGATGCCTTTCCGATGAACCTTGCCTTTGCCGGCAAGGGCAATGCCTCGCTTCCCGGCGCGCTGGTCGAGATGGTGCTGGCGGGGGCGACGTCGCTTAAGCTGCATGAGGACTGGGGCTCGACGCCGGCTGCCGTCGATTGCTGCCTCAGCGTTGCCGACGAGTACGACGTGCAGGTGATGATCCACACGGATACGCTGAACGAGAGTGGCTTCGTCGAGGACACGATCGCGGCGATCCGGGGCCGCACCATTCATGCCTTCCACACGGAAGGCGCCGGCGGTGGCCACGCGCCCGACATCATCAAGATCTGCGGCCAGCCGAACGTCATTCCCTCGTCGACCAACCCGACCCGGCCCTACACCAGGAACACGCTTGCCGAACACCTGGATATGCTGATGGTCTGCCATCACCTGTCGCCGTCGATCCCGGAAGATATCGCCTTTGCCGAAAGCCGGATCCGCAAGGAGACGATTGCTGCCGAAGACATCCTGCATGATATCGGCGCCTTCTCGATCATCTCGTCCGACAGCCAGGCGATGGGTCGTGTCGGCGAGGTGGCGATCCGCACCTGGCAGACCGCCGACAAGATGAAGCGCCAGCGCGGCGCACTGCCGCAGGAAACCGGCGACAACGACAATTTCCGGGTCAAACGCTACATCGCAAAATACACCATCAACCCGGCGATCGCCCATGGTCTCAGCCATGAGCTCGGTTCACTCGAAGTCGGCAAACGCGCCGACCTCGTCCTCTGGAACCCGGCCTTCTTCGGCGTAAAACCCGATCTGGTGGTGATCGGCGGAACGATCGCGGCAGCACCCATGGGCGATCCCAACGCCTCGATCCCGACACCGCAGCCGGTGCACTACCGGCCGATGTTCGGCGCCTATGGCAAGAGCCGCACGAATTCCTCCGTTACCTTCGTATCGCAGGCGTCGCTCGATGCCGGGCTTGCGGCCAGGCTCGGCGTCGCCAAGCAGCTGGTTGCGGTCAGGAACACGCGCGGCGGCATCGGCAAGGCATCGATGATCCACAACAACCTGACCCCGCATGTCGAGGTCGATCCGGAGACCTATGAGGTGCGTGCCGACGGCGAGCTTCTCACCTGCGAGCCGGCGACCGTGCTGCCGATGGCCCAGCGCTATTTCCTGTTCTGAGCGGCAAACGGCATTGTCTCGAAAAGGCGGTTTTTGGCGGGTCCTCAGATGGACCGCATATGGCGTGTCGGCACTTGTGCTCGCTGTCGTCCTTGGAACCATCGTGCCCCGGCCCCTGCTGCCGACGACGGCGACGGCGGCAGCATCGACGACCATCGGCGAACGCATCCTGATCCTCTCCGGTCCGATCCACACCGATATCGCCATTCCGCTCAATGAGGAGACCCGCGCGCGGTTCGGCTTCGCCGGCGAGGCGGGCGTGCCATTGGATCACCCGGAAGCCCGATGGCTGATCTTCGGTTGGGGCGGCCGTTCCTTCTATCTGGAAACGCCGACATGGTCGGAGCTGAAGCCGATGCCGGTCTTCAGGGCGCTGACGCTTGATCGCTCGGTGATGCACGTGGATATCGCCGGTCCGATCGTCGAGCCTCAGCCGTCGGTCGCAAGCGTAGGCTTGGAGCGTGGCGAATTCGAAAATCTGATGACGTTCATCGCTGGCAGCTTTGCCAGGAACGGCAGCGCCGTCATTCCGGTCGAAGGCTTTTCCTATGGCTATGCCGATCGCTTCTTCGAGGCGGAAGGCACATTCAATGCCCTGTTCGGTTGCAACACCTGGACGGCGCGGGCGCTGAGAGAAGCGGGATTGCAGACGGGTTTGTGGAATCCCTTGCCTTCCACCCTCGGCCTGTCTTTGCGGCTTCACAACTGAGACATGGCCGGGTTTGATACGCTCTCTCCAGGCATGCGCTCTCCGCATGCCTGCCATGCACCGGCGGGATTCGCTGCCTTTCGTGCTGCACCGCAGCGGAATTTCCGGTAGGAAGCGGGCTGATATTTTCCTCGACTGCGAATGTTCTCCCAAGGCCGCTCGCGATCGAGTGCCCGCACTGAAGGAGATGACCATGCTCGGCAGAAAAGTACCGTCCGTAACGTTCCGCACCCGCGTCCGCGATGAAGCCGTCGGCGGCTCCAACCCGTTCCGTTGGCAGGACGTTTCCTCCGACGATTACTTCGCCGGCAAGCGCGTCGTTCTGTTTTCGCTGCCGGGCGCCTTCACGCCCACCTGCTCGACCTTCCAGCTGCCTGACTTCGAAAAGCTGACGGCCGAATTCAACGCTGAAGGCGTTGACGAAATCTACTGCATCTCGGTCAACGACGCCTTTGTGATGAACGCCTGGGGCAAGTCGCAGAACCTCGAAAACGTCAAGCTGATCCCCGATGGTTCGGGCGAGTTCACTCGCAAGATGGGCATGCTGGTCGCCAAGGACAATCTCGGCTTCGGCATGCGCTCCTGGCGCTACGCCGCCGTCGTCGACAACGGCGTCGTCGTGCAGTGGTTCGAGGAAGAAGGCTATTCCGACAACTGCGACAGCGACCCCTATGGCGTTTCCTCGCCGCAGAACATTCTCGAAACGCTGAAGTCGCAGAAGCTCGCAGCCTGATCAGGCTGGCGAATGGGCCGATTTTTGAAACCCCGGTGCTAGCGCCGGGGTTTTTTATTGCTACACTGCGAGATGAAAAAGATGTCGAGGGTTCAATGGTTTACATTATCGCTTATCTGACGGCACACCCGGGCAAGGGCGCGGAAGTCCTGCCGCTGGCCGTACCACTGATCGAGGCCACACGTCGCGAAGCGGGCTGCATCAGCTACGAGCTCTATCAAAAGCCTGCCGACCCCGACACGCTGGTGTTCGTCGAAACCTGGAAGGACAAGGCGGCCGTCGACGCGCATTTCGCCGAACCGCATCTGAAGGCTTTTCAGGCCGCAATGGCGGATCTGCTGATCGAAGCGCGCATCGAACTCGTGCATCCGGAAAAGGTCGAGGTGCTCTGACATGCCCTATCGTTCGACCGAGGTGCTCTCGCCCGGGCCAAAGGACAAGACACCGCTGCACAGCATCACCCTGGCGCATGATGCACGCCATCTGCGCCGCAAGCTGCTGCATCTCGAAAACGACGATGTCGTCATGCTTGACCTCAAGGAAGCGGTGATGCTGGCCGACGGCGACTTTCTTGTGCTCGAAGGGGGCGGCCATATCCGCATTCTTGCCGCACCCGAGGCGCTTTACGAAATCCGCCCGCGCGACCCGCTGCATCTCGTCGAGCTGGCCTGGCATCTGGGCAACCGCCATCTGCCGGCGCAGATCGAGACCGGGCGCATCCTGATTGCCCGCGATCCGGTCATAAGGGCGATGCTCGAGGGACTGGGGGCGACGGTGGCTGAAATCTCCGAGCCTTTCCATCCGCTGCGTGGCGCTTACCATGCAGCCGGCGGCCACGATCACAGCCATCACCATCACCATGGCTGAACGGATCGACACGCAGGCGCTTCTTCGCCTCGTGGCCTGGCTGTCGCCGGCCTTTCCGGTCGGCGCCTTCTCCTATTCGAACGGATTGGAGCAAGCGGTTCACGATGGTCATGTCGGCGATGCCGAAAGCCTGCGGCGGTGGCTGGAGGCGCTGCTTTGCCACGGATCCGGCTGGAATGACGCGGTGTTGCTCGGCGAGGCCTATCGCGCCTTCGATGATCCGCTGCGACTTGCATCCGTCATCGCGCTTTCTGAAGCGATGGCGACGAGCCGCGAGCGGCACATGGAAACCCTGCTGCAGGGCGAGGCCTTTCTTGCTGCCGCGCGGCATTGGCCGCATCCCGTCTTTGAGCGGCTGGGTGAGGGCGTTGCCTATCCGGTCGCCGTCGGTGCCGTTGCCAGCGCACATGCGACGGGCCTCGAGCCGGCGATTGCCGCCTATCTGCACGCGTCGGTTTCGAACGCCGCATCGGTGGCCATCCGTTGTGGCGTCACCGGCCAGCGTGACGGCGTCGGCCTGATCGCGGCGCTGGAGCCGACGATTGCCGAGGTCGCGCGAAAGGCTAGCGCCGCATCGCTGGACGATCTTGGCTCGGCCACGATCACGGCCGATATTTCATCCCTCAGACACGAAACCCTGCATTCGCGGCTTTTCCGCTCCTGAAGCGTGAGCTCGGCCTTGAAAAGGAATGTCACATGGCATCGAAGAATGGTCCTCTGCGCGTCGGCATTGGCGGGCCTGTCGGCTCCGGCAAGACGGCACTGACCGACAAGCTCTGCAAGGCGATGCGGGAGAAATACTCCGTCGCCGTCGTTACCAATGACATCTATACAAAGGAAGATGCCGAGGCGCTGGTGCGCATGCAGGCGCTGCCGTCCGACCGCATCGTCGGCGTGGAGACCGGCGGCTGCCCGCACACGGCGATCCGCGAGGATGCGACGATAAACCTGCAAGCGATCGCCGATCTCAACCGGCGTTTTCCCGATCTTGATGTCGTCTTCATCGAATCCGGCGGCGACAATCTGGCTGCCACTTTCTCCCCTGATCTCGCCGACCTGACGATCTATGTCATCTCCGTCTGCCAGGGCGAGGAAATCCCGCGCAAGGGTGGGCCCGGGATCACCAGGTCGGACCTGCTTGTCATCAACAAGCGGGATCTCGCGCCCTATGTCGGCGCCGACCTCGACGTGATGGATCGCGACGCAACCCGGATGCGGGCGGACAAGCCCTTTGTCTTCACCGACATGAAACGCGGCGACGGCGTCAACCGGATCGTCGATTTCCTGACGTTGCACGGTGGGCTCTAAGGCCCGAGCAAGGTCGGCGGCGAAGCGATCCGCGACAAGGCAATCGCATCGTCGCCATCGCGCAGGACCAGATCCGGATTGAAGCTCGCAGTGCCTGTTATCGCTAGAAGCGCTCCAGCGCCTGGCGGTCATGGATCTCGATCATGCGCCCCTTGACGGTGACGCCAGAGCGACGAAGCGCCGAGAAGGCACGCGAGAGCGCCTCCGGTGCCAGGCCCAGCTTGCCGGCCAGCACATTCTTCTGGAACGGCAGCCGGAACGAGAAGGTGGTCGAGCCATCCGGGCAGTGCCCGAGTATGTAGCTGGCGACACGCTGAGGTGCCGTCAGCAGGCGATCTTCCGCAAGGCAATCCTCGGCCATCTGGCCGTGCCGGCAGAGCAGCTCCATCAGGGCCTGGGCGATATCCGGATATTGTTCGGCGAGCTTGCGCAGATTGCGGCTGTCGAGGCGGGCAATGGTCGAGGACCCGATCGCCTGCGCGTTGGCGGTGGCGCGGTTGCCGAGGAACATGGCGTTTTCGCCGAAAAGTTCACCCTTGGGGAAAACGGCGATGTCGGCCTCGCGTCCGTCCTTGCCGAGCCGATAGACCCGAACGAGACCGGACAGGACGCAGAAGACGCTGTCGACGGGTTCGTCCTGCTGAAACAGGATGTCGTGTTCCTCGTGGTTGGTTACCACGGCGCCTTCGAGAATGGCATCGGACGCTGCCGCTGACAGCGTCTCGAAGAAGCGGGAGCCGAGCAGCACCGCTTTGTCATTCGAGTTCAATCGCAAGGTCTTCATCGTACCGGCCCTAAACAAAAGTCGCATCAGGGTAGCCGGGCTTTTGAAACGTGAATTGACCTCGATCAAACAATTTTCACAAAAAAAGCCCGCACCGGTGGGTGCGGGCCCGATTGTCAGGTGATTTGTGCCGGCTATTCGGCGGCAAGCGCCGGATGGTTGATCACCTTGCCCGTGGACTTGCCCTTTGGCTGGCCGTCCTCGATCGTCTTCAGGCGCTCTTCCAGCCCTTCGATCGTCTTGCCCTGGTCGTTGACGAGTTCGGTCAGCGCCTCGCGATCAAGCGGCAGGTTTTCCTCGTCCTTCTTGCCGACGAAGCGGCCGAAGATCCAGGCGAGCAGGCGCGACAGATCGTCCATGATCAGGAAGAAGGACGGGACCACGACGAGGCTGAGCACCGTCGAGACGATGATGCCGCCGATCACCGCGATCGCCATCGGCGCACGGAACGAACCGCCTTCGCCGACGCCGAGCGCTGAGGGCAACATGCCTGCCGACATGGCGATCGAGGTCATGATGATCGGGCGGGCGCGCTTGCGGCCCGCTTCGATCATCGCCTGCGTGCGTTCCATGCCGTGATGCATCATCTCGATGCCGAAATCGACCAGCAGGATCGCGTTCTTGGTGACGATGCCCATCAACATCAGGATGCCGATCAGAACCGGCATCGACAGCGAGTTCTGTGTCAGGATCAGGCCACCTGCGACGCCGCCCATGGCGAGCGGTAGCGAGAACAGGATGGTGAAAGGCTGGATCACATCCTTGAACAGCAGGATCAGCACCACCAGCACCAGCATCAGGCCGAGCAGCATGGCGTTGACGAAGCTGACCTGCATCTCCTCCTCAACCTCGGCGTCACCGCTCTTGAGGAGTTGCACGGTGCTTGGCATCTCGGCTTCGGCCGCGATCTGCTCGAAGCGAGCCGAGGCGGTATTGAGCGCCACGCCGATCGGCAGGTCCGCGCCGAGCGCAACGACGCGGTTGCGATCGTAACGTTTGATCGAGCTCGGGCCTTCCGAATAGTTGATGTCGGCAACACTCGACAGCGGCACTGTCGCGCCTGAAGCGGTCTGGATCTTCAGATTGCGGATCGCGGCGATATCCGTGCGGAAGTCGCGATTGATCTGCACGCGGATCGGGATGAGCCGGCCGTCGAGGGCAATCTTCGTCAGGGCCGCGTCGATGTCGCCGATGGTGGCAACGCGGATGACTTCCGAGATCTGCGCGGTGGTGATGCCAAGGCGCGACATCTGCTCGTCCCGCGGACGGATCTGCAATTCCGGACGGGGCAGGGCGCCGTCAGGGCTGACATTGGCCAGCAGCGGATCACTGCGCAGCTTGGCTTCGAGAATGGCAACGGCCTGGTCCAGATCCTTCTCGTTGTTGGAAAGCAGGTTGAAGGAGAGCTCTCGCTCGCCGCGGTCGTTGAGCTTGATCACACGGACATCAGGCAGATCGCGGACGCGGGCAAAGATTTCCTTTTCGATCTGCGCCTGAGGAATGATGCGGCCTTCCGGCTCAAGCTTCGGCAGGTATTGGCCGATGACCGGCAGGCGGCCAAGTACGTCGTTGACGACCTTGTTGAGAAGCGAGTGATCGCGCTTTTCCAAAAGCACCGTCACCGTGGCCCGGCGCAGTTCCAGGTCGCCCTTGGGCGAGGCGCCGCCGAGCACGAAGACGCTTTCGACGCCATCGAGGTCCTTGACCCTTTCGTAGATTTGCGCCGTCGTTCGGTCCGTGTCTTCGAGCATGGCGTCCGGCGCCAGTTCGACGGAGAGGCTGACGCGCGACGTGTCGTCCGGAGGCAGGAACCCGCCCGGCACGAACATGAACAGTGCGATGACGGATGCCACGGTCACGCCGATTGCGACGAGCACTGTCAGATAGCGCATGTACCAGCGCTTCGTTGTTGCATGCACCAGACGCGTATACTTGCGCATCAGGTAGCCGTCTTCGAGCTGATGTGCTTCCAGTTTGGACGGACGCATCATGTAGGCGGCCATGACGGGCGTGATCAGCCGCGCAACCAGCAGCGAGAAGAACACCGAGACGGCCACGGTCAGGCCGAACTGGATGAAGTACTGGCCGACGATGCCCGGCATGAACGACACCGGTATGAAAACCGCGATGATCGTGAAGGTGGTGGCGATAACCGCAAGGCCGATTTCGTCCGCCGCCTCGATTGCCGCCCGATAGGGCGATTTGCCCATATGGATATGGCGCTCGATGTTCTCGATCTCGACGATCGCGTCGTCGACGAGAATGCCGGTTGCGAGCGTCAAGGCCAGGAAGCTGACGAGGTTGAGCGAGAAGCCGAGCAGTTCCATGACCCAGAAGGTCGGGATTGCCGAGAGCGGCAGGGCGACGGCGCAAATCAGCGTGGCGCGCCAGTTGCGCAGGAACAGCATGACCACGATGACGGCGAGCAAAGCGCCTTCCATCAGCGTGTGCAGCGCGGCTTCATAGTTGCCGTAGGTGAAGTAGACGGAATCGTCGACCATCTCGATGGTGACGTCAGGGTTTGCTGCCTTGATCTTCTCCAGCGACTTGGCGACGGTCTCGGCAACGCTGACTTCGCTGGCGCCCTTGGCGCGGAAGACCGCGAAGGTCACGCCGGGATTGCCGTTGAAGCGCGAGAAGGAGCGGGGCTCCTCATAGGTGTCGGTCACCGTGCCGAGTTCGGAAAGGCGTACGAAACGCCCGCTCGGAACCGAGATCATCGTGTTGGCGAGTTGATCGACATTGCGGGCATCGCCGAGCGTGCGGATTGCCTGCTCGCTGCCGCCCACCTGGCCGCGGCCGGAGCCCAGGTCCATGTTCATGCGACGAAGCTGGGCGTTGACGTCGGCAGCGGTTATGCCGAGTGAGTTCAGCTTGTCCTCGTTGAGCTCGACGCGAACCTCGCGGTCGGCGCCGCCATAGCGGTCGACGCGGCCGATGCCGCTCTTGCCCTGAATTTCGCGCTTGATGACGTCGTCGACGAACCAGGAGAGCTCTTCGAGCGACATGCCGGGTGCCGAGACCGAGAAGGTCTGGATCGCCTGTCCCTCGACGTCGACCTTGGAGACGATCGGTTCCTCGATCGAGGTGGGAAGGTCTCCGCGCACACGGTCGATGGCGTCCTTGACGTCCTGGACGGCCTGCGTCGTCGGCACTTCCATGCGGAAGATCACGGCTGTGGTCGATGTGCCGTCATTGATCGTCGACTGGATATGGTCGACGCCGGTGACGCTGGCGACCGCGTCCTCGATTTCCTTCGTAACCTGGGTCTCGAGTTCGGCCGGCGAGGCGCCGCTCTGCGCCACGCTGATCGATACGATCGGCACGTCGATGTTGGGGAAGCGGGTGATCGGCAGGCTGTTGAACGACTGATAGCCGAGCACGAGCAGCACGAAAAAGGCGAGGATCGGAGCGATCGGATTGCGGATGGACCAGGCTGAGAAGTTCATGGTCACGGTTCCTGTCAGTTGGTCGCTGGTTGCGCTGATTTGACGGGGTTGATGTGGTCGCCGTCACGCACATAGGCGCCGGCCCTGGCCACGACCTGCTCGCCGGCCCTCAACCCTTCGACCACCTCGACGAACTTGCCGTCGGAGATGCCGGTCTTCACCGGAATGATGTTCACCACGCCGTTCTCGACCTTGCGCACGATGGTCTTGCCGTCCTCGTTGGTAACCGCTGTTTGCGGCAGAACGACAGCGGTCTTCTCTTCAGCGGTGATGATGGCGTTGGCATACATGCCGGAACGTGCCTTGGAAGTGTCCTTGAGGCTGATGAAGACGGTGCCGAGGCGCGAAACGGGATCGACCGTCGGCGCGATCAGGCGAATGGCGCCCTCGACCTTGGTGTTTCCGCCGGCAAGCGTGATCGTCGCCGGCTGGCCGACGGCAAGCTTGATGATATCGGCTTCGGCGACATCGGCCTTCATTTCGATAGCGCCATCGCGGATCAACGCAAACAGCGGTTCGCCGCTGCCATTGGCGATCGCGCCGATCTTGGCGTTCTTGGCGGAGATGATGCCGGCGACCGGTGCCTTGACCTCGGTGCGGGTGAGGCGGAGATCGATGTCGTCGATCTGGGCCTGCGCCACCTTGATATCGGCATTGGAGACGGCAACGGCCTGTTCGGCGGAGCGGACGCGGGCGCGGGTGGCTGCGGCAAGAGCGCGGACACGATCGGCCTCTGCTGTCGAGACGGTGCCGTTCTTGGCAAGCTCGGCGTTGCGATCGCTGACGCGTGTCGCTTCCTCGGAATTTGCCTTGGCTTCGCTGAGCTGAGCGTTGAGTTGCGCAAGCCCGGCTTCCGCCTTGGCGAGTGAGGCTTCGAGCTGGCTCTTTTCAAGCCGCAGCGCGTCATCGTTGAGAACGACCAGCACGCTGCCTTCTTCGACCTTGTCACCGATGTCGACATTCAGTGAGCGGATCGACAATCCCTCGACCAGCGGCGCGACATAGACCTGCTCCACCGCCTGTATCGTCCCGGTTGCAACGACCCGATCGCTGATCGACTGATCGACGGCTTCTGTCACGACGATTGATGGCAGGCTGTGCGCCGGCGGAGCCTTGGCTGCGTCCTCGGCAAATGCACTTGAAAATGGGGCAATGATCATCGCAGCGAAAACGCTGAGAGCAGGTATTACTTTGTGAGCCATCGGCTTTACAATCCCGGCAACGGAAACGACATAAAGAGGATCTGCGCCTTTCAAGGCTGGACCCCTGCACAATCAAGCGATTATCAGTTTCGCCGACACCTGTTTTCGCCGACCAGCGAAACAAGGCATAGGCGCACGGCCATTGTATTCATGCGCCGCACACACGGTATCAGACCGTGAGAGCAGGCAGAACTGGGACCTAATCCCGCAGGCAAAACATTCGGAAAATGAACTCCTCCGTGTTGCTTGCCTCCAACAAACATCCGCGCCTATGTAATCTTGACATCATGTGCTTACAAGTGCGGTGAAGTGATGGTTCCTCAATATTTCTCCCGTTCTGCAGTCTTGGTTGCAATCTCGACACGATCTTGACAATTGAGGCGCATCAACCGCCCGTTGGCCTCGAATTGCCACCCCCACGCCCGGACGTTCGAGGCAACGCTTGCGGGACATGAACGGCCCGTACAGAAACGGAAGAGGGCCGCGCGATTGATATCGCGCGACCCTCTTCTGCAGTTCGGTTCGCTTCTTCTTATTTCAGGGCCGCGTCGGTGATCTCGTGCGTCCAGGCGCCTTGCGGCTCCTTGGAGATAACGGGATCGGAACCGCCCGAAAGCAGAGACTGCACGGTCCGCTTGTAGTCGGCTTCATCGAGCGCGCCGTTCGAGCCGGCGGTCAGCTTGGCAACTTCACCCATCATGCGCTTCTGGTGTTTTTCAGTCTGGGCACCGGTCGAGTCGTTTTCGAGAACGATACCGGCTGCTTCATCCGGGTTTTCCTCGGCGTACTTCCAGCCCTTCATCGAGGCGCGCACGAACTTGACCATCTTCTCCTTGAAGGCCGCATCCTTGAGCTTGTCTTCGAGCACGTAGAGGCCGTCTTCGAGCGTCGCCACGCCCTGGTCTTCGTACTGGAAGGTGACGAGATCATCCGGCTTGATGCCGGCGTCGATCACCTGCCAATACTCGTTGTAGGTCATGGTCGAGATGCAGGCCGCTTGCTTCTGGATCAGAGGATCGACGTTGAAGCCCTGCTTGAGCACGGTCACGCCGTTCGGTCCGCCATCCGTCGGAATCTTCAGGTGCGACATCCAGGACAGGAACGGATACTCGTTGCCGAAGAACCAGACGCCGAGCGTATGGCCCTTGAACTTGTCCGGGCTGGTGACTCCGCTTTCCTTGAGGCAGGTCAGCATCATGCCCGACTTCTTGAAGGGCTGGGCGATGTTGACGAGGGGCACGCCCTTTTCGCGGGTGGCAAGCGCTGACGGCATCCAGTCGACGACGACGTCGGCGCCGCCGCCGGCAATCACCTGGGCAGGCGCGATATCCGGGCCGCCGGGCTTGATGTCGACGTCGAGGCCTTCTTCTTCGTAGAAGCCCTTGTCCTTGGCGACGTAGTAACCGGCGAACTGGGCCTGCGTGACCCATTTCAGCTGCAGTGTCACCTTGTCGGCGGCTTGGGCGTGGAACGCTGTAAGCGAAAAGACGCCTGCGGCGAGAAGCGATGCAAGTCTCTTGTTCATGTCAGTTCCCTCTTGTTTTTGCTTCATTTTCTTTGGATCACTGCGTGTTCTCAGGCGCGCCCTCCGCGAATGGAAGGATGCCAGAAGGTGACGGCGCGCTCGATGAGCGCCACCACCCCGTAGAAAGCCGAACCTGCCACCGCCGCGACGGCGATTTCGGCCCAGACCATGTCGACGTTCATGCGGCCCACTTCCGTGGAGATCCGGAACCCCATGCCGACAATGGGTGTCCCGAAGAATTCGGCGACGATGGCACCGATCAGCGCCAGGGTGGAATTGATCTTGAGCGCGTTGAAGATGAACGGCCAGGCGGCCGGTAGCCGCAGCTTGATCAGTGTCTGCCACCAGGAGGCGGCATAGGTGCGCATCAGGTCACGCTCCATGTGGCTGGACGCCGCCAGGCCGGCGATGGTGTTCACCAACATCGGGAAGAACGTCATGATGACGACGACGGCGACCTTGGATTGCCAGTCGAAGCCGAACCACATGACCATGATCGGCGCGACGCCGATGACCGGCAGCGCCGAGACGAAGTTGCCGAGCGGCAGCAGCCCCTTTTGCAGGAACGGCGAGCGATCGATAAGGATGGCAACGACGAAGCCGAGGCCGCAGCCGAGCGCATAACCCGTCAGTACCGCCTTCAGGAACGTCTGGCGGAAGTCGGCCATCAGTGTCGGCACCGAGTTGATCAGGCGCTGCCAGATCATCGACGGTGCCGGCAGCAGCACCGAGGGCACGGAAAAACCGCGCACGATGCCTTCCCAGAGCACCAGGAGCGTGATGCCGAAAAGGACCGGCACGGCGAAGTGCGCCGCCCGATTGGCAATTTCGCTTTCAAAACGCTGGCGCACCAGCCATTCGTTGAAAGCCCAGGCGGCAAGCCAGAAGATGATAGCAGCAACGAGGATCGGTAGGTTCATGGCTTGGCCCCCATGCGCTTGAGGACGGCGGTATGCGCAAAGCCGACAATCATGACGAGGACCGCGGCGAGCGCTGCCGCCATGAACAGGGCCGACCAGATCTGCACCGTCTGGCCATAATAGGAGCCGGCGAGCAGGCGGGCGCCGAGGCCGGCGACGGCCCCTGTCGGCAACTCGCCGACGATCGCGCCGACGAGCGAGATCGCCACCGCAACCTTCAGCGACGTGAAGAGATAGGGCATCGACGACGGCCAGCGCAGTTTCCAGAAGGTCTGTGCCTGCGAGGCGTTGTAGGTGTGCATCAGATCGAGTTGGATCGCCTCGGGACTGCGCAGGCCCTTCACCATGCCGACGACGACCGGGAAGAACGAGAGGTAGGTCGAGATCAGCGCCTTCGGCAAAAGCCCGGAGATGCCGATCGCGTTGAGGACGACGATGATCATCGGTGCCACGGCAAGGATCGGGATCGTCTGGCTGGCGATGACCCACGGCATCAGCGACCGGTCCATTGCGCGGTTGTGCACGATGCCGATGGCGAGCAGAATGCCGAGTACACCGCCGATACCGAAGCCGAGCAGGGTGGCCGAAAGCGTGATCCAGGCGTGATAGACGAGGCTGCGCTTCGAGGTGATCGGCTTGTTGACGGTCGTGTCCCAGATTTCGGCGATCACCTGGTGCGGCGCTGGCAGCACGGGGCGCTCCTGCGCCATGGTGTTGTGGACGATCTGCGAGAAACTGATTTCGGTGCCGGCGCGGGCAGCCGTGTCGCGCTCGAACGGCGCGTTGAGGTATACGACCGCGACATACCAGATGATGATCAGCACTGCGACGACCGTGCCGACGGGCAGGAGTTTGTCTCGAACAAAGCTTTCCTCGCGCATCGTCACGCCTTTCCGCTTGTCGGCAGCAACATCAGGCCCATGGCGGCGATGCCGAGCATGACGCCGGCCGCCTGGGTGAGGCTCAGCCTTTCGCCGAAGACGGCAAAGGCGATGATGTTGACGAGGACCAGTTGCACGATGGCCGACAGCGAGATCGCAAGACCAAGGCCGCCATCGCGCATCAGTTTGACCATGATGATGTTGCCGACCATGTAGAGCCCGAGTGCCAGAACCAGCACGCCGATATGGCTGTTGGACACATAGGCGCGCGAAGCCGTCGCGCCGCCGAGAAAGATGGTGGTGGCAAGCAGCAGCCAGAGCACATAGGCAAGGGTCATGGCTGTCCCTCCGCCCCACGCCAATGATAGAGGATGTCGGGCAGGCTTTCCTCGTTGTCGCCATCGGTCCGGCGAACTGCCGAAAACCCCTGTCTTTCATAGAAGCGCTGAGCCCTGTCGTTTGCGACGAAAGTCCAGAGGTTCAATTCCTGTGGCGACAGCATCTTGGCAGTGCCGAGCAGGTCTCTGCCGACGCCCATGCCGCGATCAGGTGTGTCGATGTAAAGCGCTGTCACATAGTGATCGCTGGAGAGCGCCATGAAACCTGCGATCCGCTCGTCCCGCTCTGCAACGATCACGGTGCGTTCGGGAAAAACCGTCTCGCTGTAATATCGCGCGACGTCGGCATGGTCGTGGATGCGAGGCATCCAGGGCGTCGCATCGATCCAGCGGTTGAGAATGTCGGCGCAGGCGCTCATGTCGCCGTGTGTCGCCGGACGGCAGACGGTCAAAGACGCCGCGCTACTCCTCATAGCTGTGTCCCGCTCTCAGGCCCTCGCGCACGCGGTGGGCGACTTCGAGAAACTCGGGCGTTTCGCGGATGCCGAGCGGGCGCTCGCGCGGCAGGGGCGATTCGATGATGTCGGTGACGCGGCCGGGGCGGGGGCTCATCACCACGATCTTGGTGGAGAGATAGACGGCTTCGGGAATAGAATGGGTGACGAAACAGATCGTCTTGTTCGTCCGCGCCCAGAGCTTCAGAAGCTGCTCGTTCAGATGGTCGCGAACGATCTCGTCGAGCGCGCCGAAGGGCTCGTCCATCAACAGGAGATCGGCGTCGAAGGCCAATGCGCGCGCGATCGAGGCGCGCTGCTGCATGCCGCCGGAAAGCTGCCAGGGATATTTCTTGCCGAAACCTGTCAGGTTGACGAGATCGAGCGTGCGGTCGATGCGCGCTTGTCTCTCCGCCTTGGAATAGCCCATGATTTCCAACGGCAGGGCGATGTTGTTCTCGATGGTGCGCCAGGGATAGAGTGCGGCCGCCTGAAACACATAGCCATAAGCACGTTGCTTCCGGGCTTCCTCGGGCGTCATGCCGTTGACGGTGATGGTACCGGAGGTCGCCTTTTCGAGATCGGCGATGACGCGCAGGAACGTCGTCTTGCCGCAGCCGGACGGGCCGATGAACGACACGAAATCGCCCTTGGCCACATCCAGGTTGACGCCGGTCAGGGCGTTGACCGGGCCGTCGGCAGTCTCGAAGGTCAGGCAGAGGTCCCGGGCCGAAACCACGGATGCGGTATTGGACGTCATCGGCGAATACTCATTCTGGCTTGGCTGTGTCAGACTGCTATCCGGACCGGCAACATGCAATCGCGGATTTGCAAGCGGAGCCGTTTGCTGCTGGTTTTTCAGGGAATTCTGGAGAACAGTCATGTCTCGATCATCCAATCCTGGCTGTCGCGTGGTTCGCCCCGGCAGCGGATATGCCGGAAAGCAGGGGCTCAGCTATTTCGAGGGCATTGCGGCGGAGACCGTCGGCGCGACCGGCATCTGCATGCACCTGTTGACGATCCCGCCCGGCGCGCGTGCCAAGGCGCATCTGCACGAGAGCCACGAGACGGCGATCTATGTGCTGTCGGGCGAGGCGCACACCTGGTTCGGCCAGCGGCTCGAGGAGCATGTGGTCGTTCGCGCCGGCGAAATGTTCTACATTCCGGCCGGCGTGCCGCACCTGCCGGCAAATCTCTCCGACGCACCCTGTTCGGCCGTCATCGCCCGCACCGACCCCAAGGAGCAGGAAAGCGTCGTTCTGCTGCCGGAGCTCGACGCCCTCGTGCCTGGCTGAGGCGATGGGAAACCGAGCCGAAGCGTCCCACCGGTGTGGCGGGACATGTCCGGTGGGACAGAGTGGTGTGAAGACGTGCAGGCCGCGAAACACCAAAATTACACCCCGGTCGCCGGGATACCGCTGCGCTGGACGGCGCGGGGGGCGGTAACTTCCTTCCACGTGGTGAGCGCGGTGCTGACGGCCGGGAACGGATCGCGGCGGACGAATTCGCCGTGGCCTTCGCGCGTCTTGATCGTGCCTTCCTCGATGGCGACGATGCCGCGGGTCAGCGTGTAGCGCGGCAGGCCCTTTACTTCCTTGCCCTCGAATACGTTGTAATCGATCGCCGACTGCTGGCTCTTGGCCGAGATCGTCTTCGTGCGCTTCGGATCCCAGACCACGAGGTCGGCGTCGGCGCCGACGAGCACCGCGCCCTTCTTCGGGTAGACGTTGAGGATCTTGGCGATGTTGGTCGAGGTCACCGCCACGAACTCGTTCATGGTGATACGGCCGGTGTTGACGCCGTGGGTCCAAAGCATCGGCATGCGGTCTTCAAGTCCGCCGGTGCCGTTGGGGATCTTGGTGAAATCGCCGACGCCAGAGCGTTTCTGCTCTGATGTAAAGGCGCAGTGATCGGTTGCCACCACCTGCAGAGAACCGGAAGCAAGGCCGGCCCAGAGACTGTCCTGATGCAGCTTGTTGCGGAACGGCGGCGACATCACGCGACGGGCGGCGTGGTCCCAATCCTTGTTGAAATATTCTGACTCGTCGAGCGTCAGGTGCTGGATCAGTGGCTCGCCGAAGACGCGCATGCCCTTGGCGCGGGCGCGGCGGATCGCTTCATGCGCCTGTTCGCAGGAGGTGTGGACGATATAGACAGGGCTTCCAGCCATGTCGGCGATCATGATCGCGCGGTTGGTGGCCTCGCCCTCGACTTCGGCCGGCCGCGAATAGGCGTGCGCCTCCGGGCCGTTATTGCCTTCGGCCAGCAGCTTGGCCTGCAGTTGTGCGACGACGTCGCCATTTTCCGCATGCACGAGCGGCAGGGCGCCGAGTGCCGCGCAGCGCTGGAAGGACGAGAACATCTCGTCGTCGTCGACCATCAAGGCGCCCTTGTAGGCCATGAAGTGCTTGAAGGTGTTGATGCCCTTATCCTTGACGATGGTCTCCATCTCGTTGAAGACCTGCTCGCCCCACCAGGTGATCGCCATGTGGAAGGAATAGTCGCAGTTGGCGCGCGTCGACTTGTTGTGCCACATGTCAAGCGCTTCGAGCAGCGACTGGTTGGGCGAGGGCAGGGCGAAATCCACGACCATCGTCGTGCCGCCGGCGAGCGCTGCCCGGGTACCGCTTTCGAAGTCATCGGAGGAGTAGGTGCCCATGAAGGGCATTTCGAGGTGTGTGTGCGGGTCGATGCCACCCGGCATGACGAAACAGCCGGTGGCGTCGAGCGTTTCGTCGCCGTTCAGGTTCGGGCCGATCTCGACGATCCTGCCGCCTTCGATCTTCACATCCGCCTTGTAGGTCAGGTCGGCGGTGACGATGGTTCCGCCCTTGATGACAGTGCTCATTGATTTTCACCCTCGCGATTGTGCTTCCGGTGGCCGTTCGGCCGCCACGAAAAAGGGCGGAACTTTCGTCCCGCCCGCAAACTCATTCGACGATTTCGGCCGTTTCGACGACGGCGTGGAAGAGGACGTCGGCTCCGGCGCCTGCCCACTCCCTGGAGATGTCCTCGGCCTCATTGTGGCTGAGGCCGCCGACGCAGGGGCACATGACCATCGTGGCGGGCGCGACCTTGGCGGCCCAGCAGGCATCGTGTCCTGCGCCGGAGATCAGGTTCATATGGCTGTAGCCGAGCCGCTCGGCGGCGTTGCGCACGGCGGTGACGAGTTTCGGATCGAAGGTCACCGGCTCGAAATGGCCGATGGCCTCTACGGAGCAGCCGACGCCGAGGGCATCGGCAATCTTCGGCGCCTCCGCCTCGATCTTCGCGCGCATGCGGTCAAGCTTGGCCTTGTCGGGCGAGCGGATATCGACGGTGAAGACGACCTTGCCCGGCAGCACGTTGCGGGAATTGGGCGAGAACACCACCTGGCCGACGCCGCCGACGGCCCCCGGCTGGTTTTCCATCGCCACGCTTTGGACCATTTCGATGATGCGCGACATGGCAAGGCCGGCATTGACGCGCATGTTCATCGGGGTCGAGCCGGTGTGCGCCTCGCGCCCGGTCAGCGTGAATTCCAGCCACCACAGGCCCTGACAGTGAGTGACGACGCCGATGTCCTTGTTTTCGGCCTCAAGGATCGGGCCCTGCTCGATGTGGTATTCGAAATAGGCGTGCATCTTGCGGGCGCCGACCTCTTCGTCGCCGACCCAGCCGATGCGCTTCAATTCATCGCCGAAGGTCTTGCCCTCCGGGTCCTTGCGGCCATAGGCAAAGTCCTGGCTGTGCACGCCGGCAAAGACACCGGAGGCGAGCATGGCAGGCGCAAAGCGTGCGCCTTCCTCGTTGGTCCAGTTGGTGACGACGATGGGATGCTTGGTCTTGATGCCGAGATCGTTCATGGAGCGAACGACCTCGAGGCCCGAGAGCACACCGAGCACGCCGTCGAACTTGCCGCCCGTCGGCTGGGTGTCGAGATGGGAGCCGACATAGACGGGAAGGGCATCCGGGTCGGTGCCGGGCCGGGTGAAGAACATGTTGCCCATGGTGTCGACACCCATGGTCAGGCCCGCTTCATCGCACCAGGACTGAAAGAGCTTACGGCCTTCGCCATCCTCGTCCGTCAGCGTCTGGCGGTTGTTGCCGCCAGCGATACCAGGGCCGATCTTGGCCATGTCCATTAATGTATCCCACAGGCGGTCGGCATTGACGCGCATGTTCTCGCCAGGTGCTGCCACGGCGGTCTCCTCATTCTTTCGGACAGCGCCTTGGGTGGCGCATGCCCCTCATGTTCCCTTGGTCAAATCCAGGCTTGGTTTTTTCTGGTGCCCTTCGATCAGTCGTTGCCTTTGCTGGCGAACTGGCTGATAATTTGACCGGTTGGTAAACATTACAACTTCCGTTGCGGCACTCAAGCCGGAAAAGCAAAAAAACGAAGTTGTTGCCCGAAAAGATGGCGGCGCCGAAAATTGGGCAGAGACCGACTGGGCGGATCAGCGCGCAGGCACCGGCAGGGGGCGAAATGGTACTTCCGAGAGCGGCCAGGACCCAGAGGCGTACACGCATCCAGGGTGAGAAGGAAGAGCGCATTCTGGAGGCGGCGCTGGAGGTGTTTTCGGCCCACGGCTTTCGCGGTGCGACCGTCGACCAGATCGCCGATGTGGCCGGCATGTCGAAGCCCAACCTGCTTTATTATTTCCGCACCAAGGAAGCGATGCATCGGGCGCTGATCGATCGCGTGCTCGACACCTGGCTCGATCCGCTGCGCGCCTTCGACGCCGGGGGAAACCCGGTCACCGAGATCCGCAGCTACATTCGCCGAAAGCTGGAGATGGCGCGCGATTTCCCGCGCGAAAGCCGGCTGTTTGCCAATGAGGTGCTGCAGGGCGCGCCGCATATCGAGGACGAACTCAAGGGGCCGTTGAAGGAACTCGTTGACGAGAAGGCGGAGGTCATCCGCGCCTGGACCAAGGCCGGCAAGATCGCCAAGTGCGATCCCTATCACCTGATCTTTGCGATCTGGTCGACGACGCAGCACTATGCCGACTTCGACGTACAGGTGCGCGCGGTGCTCGGGCAGGGCAATTCCGGCGAAGGGCGGTTCGAGGATGCGGCGCGCTTTCTCGAGCGCCTGTTTGTCGATGGGCTGCAGGTCAGCGAACAGCCGATCTCCTGAATGGCCTAAAGCGCATCGCGATCGCTCAGAGTCGCGTTACACGCTTTAGGCTCTTGTTTTTACGCATGTCGTTATCGCAAAACCGCGGCACACTTTTGCGCGACATGCTTCAGACATCAATCCGGCAGCAGCGCCATCAGCGCCAGCCCGCAGGCCGTCGTCAACGCGCCGGCAAGGACGGGGAGGCTGACCCAGCCGTGGCCGAGAATGCCTTCAAGCAGAATGATGAAGCTCGGCGTCAGATAACCGTAGCCGAGCACCTTCGACGACGGCAACCGCATCGAGGCGAACTGCAGCAACAGGAAGGTGATCGCCGTCGTCACGACAGCGAGATAGACGACGGCAATCCAGACGATGGCCGGCAGGCTTGAAAAGTCGGTGGTGGCAAGGCCGACCGCGCCGGGAACGAGCAGCCACGGCACGGTGCAGGCGGCGACCCAGAATCCAAAGGCGAAAGGGTTTTCCTTGCGATCGAACTTGCGGATCAAGGGCACATAGATCGCGTGGCAGATGACGCCGACGAAGAAGATCAGCTCACCCTGACCGATATCGAAGGCGAGGATCGCCTGGACGTTCGCGCGAAAGATCACCCAAACGGCGCCAAGTGCGGCGATGATCAGGCCGGCGAGCACGCCCGGCCGCGTGTGCTGGCCGAGCAGCAGGAAGGCGAAGCCCGCGCTTAACAGCGGCATCAGGGTGAAGACGGCGCCGGTCGAAACCGGATCGGTGAATTCCAGCGCCTTGAACATGGTCAGCATGTAGACGGCGATCAGCCCGCCAAGGATGAGAAAACGCCACAGCTGTTTGGGGATGTGAAACGGTACTCGCGCATAACCGAAGGTAAGCGCGCCGAGCACGACGACAGTCAACAGATAGCGCCAGAGCGTCAGCGGACCTGCACCCATATGCTGTGCCGCCAGGCCGCCGAAGGAGAAGGAGCCGGCGATCAGCGCCGAAAAGGTCAGCATCGCCAGATGCGCCTTGAGCTTTTCGACGCCCTTGGCGTGGCTCTGGTGCGCCGTTTTCGGCGAGACGTCCTGTTTCATGCTGGCTTCCGGAACTGGAGATGGCGAAGGATGCGTGTGCCCACGCACCTATAGAGCATTTCCGGTGTAAACGGAGTCATAGTAACGCCCTATCGCTTTGTTTCTACGCATTTCCTGACGGAAAACCGCTTCGCACTTTTCCTGGAAATGCTCTAAGCCGGAGCCGGTGACGGTTGCAAGGCCTTGGCAATATCGCCGGCGTCCTCGACGATCCAGGTTTCGAGTGTCGCCTGGCGTCCGCGAAGGCTGATGTCGAGCCGCTTGTGCGCCTCCATCACCACACCGGCGCGGTTGACGAGTTCGGCCGAGACGGCAAGCTGGGCGTCGTGCTCCTTGGCAAGGCCTTCGAGCCGGCTCGCGGTGTTGATGGTGTCGCCGACGGCGGTCAGCGACGTTGCCTGACCGTAGCCGATCTCGCCGATGATGGCCGGGCCGGCATGCATGCCGATCGCGATCCTGAGCGGCTCGTCGAGTTCGCCCTCGAAGGTCTGGTTGAGGGCGTCGATACCCTTGGAGATGCGCACGGCGGCTGCCAGCGATTGCTGGCAGGCCTCGGTGAAGGAGCTCTTCAGCCCGAAGATGGCGAGAGCGCCATCGCCGATGAACTTGTCGATGACGCCGCCGGAATCCTCGACCGCCTCGCCGACCATCTCGAAATAGCGGTTCAAGAGGAAGACGGTATCGAAGGGCAGCTTGTGCTCGGCGATGCTGGTAAAGCCGCGCAGGTCGCAGAAGAGCACGGCGATGCGCCGCTCGCGGCCTTCGCCGTCCTGGCGCACCAGCTGCTTCTTGATGCCGATGCTGTCGGTATCGAGGATGGGAACGACGGTGACGTTGTGGACGGGGCGGAACTGGCAGGCAAGCCGCACATTGTCCGGTGCGCCGATCCGCGTCAGCGTCGTCAACTCGGCATCCTCCGGCCCCGGATTTCCTTCAAGGCCTTGAATCACCCGCACGCGGCAGGTGGAGCAGCGGCCGCGGCCGCCGCAGACCGAGACATGCGGAATGCCGGCGGCGCGGCTCGCCTCCAGCACACTGAAACCGAGATTGACGGTGGCGACGCGGCCATCGGGATAGCGGACGCGAATGCGCCCACCCTTGGGCAGGATGCGCAGGATGAAGGTTCCGCCGATCAGACCGGCAAAGCCGAGGTAGAGGCCGAACCGGATGTCTTCGAGCAGGTTGACGTCGTAGGCCGGTCTGATTTCGGCCCTGTCGCCGTAGCCGCCATGCTCTTCGTAGACACGTTCGAGCGAGCGGGCGCCGCTGAAGAAGCCGAGCAGCGCGAAGATCGGTACGAGGATGGCGACCGTATAGAGCAGGATTTCATAGCGCGGAAACCAGGTGCGCCCGCGCATCCAGAACCAGGCGCCGAGACAGCCGTGGCTCCAGGCGAGCAGCAGGGCCAGCGACTGTCGGGTGGTATTGGTCCAGCTCGACCAGAGCGCGCGCAGCATGCCGGGATAGTCGGCTTCCACGCCGGTCAAAAGCGGCTCGATCCGCGTCGCGGTGACGTGGCCGATGAGCAGGAACGGCAGGCTGAGGCCGAAGACGATCTTCAGCGCCTCGCGCATCGGCATGCGCAGCGTCTGGCGCCGGTAGAGGCTGTCGAGCGCCATGATGAAATGCGCCAGCAGCGCGCCATAGAGCAAGATCGTGCCGGGCACACTATGCCAGACGACGTTGAAGACCTTGCGGCCGGCTTCCATGGCCTCGACGGAGATCAGGCCGAGCGAATGGTTGAGAAAATGGGCAAGGATGAACGTACCAAGCACTGCCCCGGAGACGAGGTGAATGCGCTTGCGTCTATTGGCGGAAATGATCGTCAAATAGCGAGCCCAGCTCTGCCGGCGAGACGCCGGCTTCGGTTCTTTCCCCCTTTATTATCCAGATCGCATACGCCGACAACTTACCTTTTCTACACAATCTGTTTCGTTATCGTGTCTTGCGCGTCATCGGTCGCCGGCGCTATTCGGCGGGGTTCGGCTGCCAGAGTTCGATCGGGTTGCCCTCGGGGTCGTGGAGCCTGGCGAAGCGGCCGTTCGGATAGGTTTGCGGATCGGTCGTCACCTCGATGCCCGCAGTGCGCAGTTGCTCGACCATCGCGTCGAGATCGTCGACGCGAAAGTTGACCATCCACATTTGTTCTCCACGGCCGAAGTAATCGGTATCGCGCTTGAACGGCGCAAAGACGGTGCTGCCAGCGCGCTGCTGCCAGCAACTGTCGTCGTAGTTCGAAGGCACGGTGTCTATGCCGAGGTGGGCCTGATACCAGGCAGCGAGCCGGTCCGGATCGTCGCTGCGGAAGAAAAGCCCGCCGATTCCTGCCACTTTCTGCATGTCGATTGCCTCCCTGACCTGAGTCCGCGGCGGCTGCCGTTGCCGTCATTCCATCATGGGCGGCAGGCGCGCGGCAAGCGTATCGATGAGCAGACGCAGCTTAGGCGGCATGTATTGGGTTTTCGGCCAGACGACGTAGGCGCCGTAGGAGAGGGCGGGCGCATCGGCAAGTATCCGCACGAGCGAACCGGAGGCTATGCGGCTGCCCACAAGCCAGCATGGCAGCCAGGCGATACCGAAACCGTCAGCCGCCGCGTCGGCGATCGACGTCAGGTCGTCGAGGCGCAGCCGCGCCGGCGGGGTGACGGCCTGCGTCTGGCCGGCCTTGGCCGGAAAGGACCAGGCGAGGGGTTGACCGCTGCGCCGGTAAAGGATGGCCTGATGCGCCATTAGGTCTTCAATCGTCTTCGGGGCGCCGTTCGCTTCGATATAGGCCGGAGAGGCGCAGACGATCATGCGCTGGTCGGCGATCTTGCGCGACATCAGTTCGGGATCGCTCCGCAGCGGGCCGGAGCGGATGGCCAGATCGAAGCCATCCTCGATGAGGTCGACGTTGCGGTCGCTGAAGTTGAGGTCGAACTCCAGGCGCGGATGCATCCGCAGCAGTTCGGACAGAAGCGGCATGACGCATTGGCGGCCGAAATGCACCGGCATCGACAGGCGCAAGCGCCCCTGTATCTCCTGCTTGCCGGATTCCAGCAGCGCTTCGCCGGCCCTGATTTCACTGAGCGCCCTCAGGCAGTTCTCGTAGAACAGCTGACCCTCGTCGGTCAGGCTCTGCGTGCGGGTGGTGCGATGAAACAGGCGAACGCCGAGCCTCTGTTCCAGCTTGGCGACTGTCTTGCCGACGGCCGAGCGCGACAGGTTGAGCCTTTCGGCGGCTGCCGAAAAACCACCGGCGTCTGCTGCTTCCACAAACACCGAAACGCCACTGAGATAGCTCATTTTTGTATCCCTCAGGGAACCAATATGACGAAATCATATCGTAACTGGAGAGTTAATTTCAACGCTATGCTTTCTCCATCAGATCAATCCAATGAAAGGAAAGACCATGGCAAGACTGATGAAGCAGTGGACGATCGATGCGCTGGGCGCTCAGAACCTCAAGCTCGTCGAACGTCCCGTTCCGGAGGCGGGCCCGGGCGAAGTGCTCGTTCGAACCACCGCCATATCGCTCAACTTTCGCGACAAGCTGGTGCTCGAAAACGGCATGGGCATGCCGCTTGCCTTCCCCTTCGTGCCGGGCTCCGACATGGCTGGCGTCGTCGAAGCGGTGGGCAGCGACGTGACGCGCTTTCGAGCCGGCGATCGCGTCATTTCCGTCTTCGATCCCACCTGGATCGACGGGCAAAAGCCGGGGACTGCGCGTCACCCGACCTCGTTTGCGCTCGGTGGTCTCAATCCCGGTGTCGCGTCGGAATATGTCGCCTTCCCTGAGGACTGGTTCGTGCACGCGCCTGAGAGCATCGATGACGGTGAGGCCAGCACCTTGCCCTGCGCCGGTGTGACGGCATGGTATGCTCTGGTCGAAAAGGGACGGCCGAAGGCCGGCGACCGCGTCGTCGTGCAGGGGACGGGCGGCGTTTCGCTGTTCGGGTTGCAGATCGCCAAGGCGCATGGCGCTGAAGTTATCGTCACGTCGGCAAGCCGTGACAAACTTGAGCGTGCGCTTGCTCTTGGCGCCGACCACGGCATCGATCGCTTGAACGAAGATTGGGTCGAGCGTGTGCTTGAGATCACCGGCGATCACGGTGCCGATCATATCCTGGAGCTCGCCGGTGGCGCCAATCTCGGCCGTTCGCTGGAGGCGGTGGCTGTGCAGGGGAGGATCTCGGTTATCGGTGTACTGGAGGGCGCGGAGATCTCGGCGCCGGTGCCGCCGGTGCTGCTGAAATCTCCGGTCATTCAAGGCATCGGCGTCGGCCATCGCCGGGCGCTGGAGGATCTGGTGGCTGCTGTCGACCAGACCGGCCTGAAGCCCGTGGTCGATGCGCGCTACCGGTTCGAGGATTTCCGCGACGCGCTGGCGCATCTCGATCGCGGCGCCTTCGGCAAGGTGGTGGTCGAGGTGTGAGACGCCTTTGACAACAACGCCGCCGGATTGTTGCTCCGGCGGCGTTTTTCGTGGGCTAAAGCGGTTCCAGGAACCCGCTGCGGTTTCCTGGAACCGCTTTCGCCTGCCTATTCCGCGGCCTGGCGGGCCATCGGATTGTTCGGATGCGTCGTCCAGTTGGCATAGTTCGGATCGACCGGCTTGCCGGTGCGCTGATCCATGCTGCCTGCCGGCAGCTCTTCCATGGTAATGCAGTTCTCGACGGGACAGACGTTGACGCAGAGATTGCAGCCGACGCACTCGTCTTCCATCACCTCGAAATGGCGCACGCCATTGACGAACTGGGTGATCGCCTGGTGGGAGGTGTCCTCGCAGGCGATGTGACAGCGGCCGCACTTGATGCAGGAATCCTGATCGATCTTGGCCTTGGCGATGTAGTTGAGGTTGAGGTACTGCCAGTCGGTGACATTCGGCACGGCGCGGCCGGTGATGTCGTCGAGATTGCGATGACCCTTGGCATCCATCCAGTCGGAGAGGCCGGAGATCATTTCCTGGACGATCTTGAAGCCGTAGGTCATCGCCGCGGTGCAGACCTGCACGTTGCCGGCGCCAAGCACCAGGAACTCGGCCGCGTCGCGCCAGGTGGTGATGCCGCCGATGCCCGAGATCGGCAGGCCGTAGGTCTCGGGATCGCGGGCGATCTCGGCGACCATGTTTAGGGCGATCGGCTTGACGGCCGGGCCGCAATAACCGCCATGGGTGCCCTTGCCGCCGACCGTCGGGTTCGGTGCGAAGTTGTCGAGATCGACGGAGACGATCGAGTTGATCGTGTTGATCAACGACACGGCATCGGTGCCGCCGGCCTTGGCCGCCCGCGCCGGCTTGCGCACGTCGGTAATATTCGGCGTCAGCTTGGTGATGACGGGCATGCGCGTGTACTGCTTGCACCAGCGCACGACCATCTCGATATATTCCGGCACCTGTCCGACCGCGGCACCCATGCCGCGCTCGGACATGCCGTGCGGACAGCCGAAGTTAAGCTCGATGCCATCGGCGCCGGTTTCTTCCACCAACGGCAGGATCGCCTTCCAGGCCTCTTCCTCGCAAGGCACCATGATCGATGCGATCAGAGCTCGGTCCGGCCAGTTCATCTTGACCTGCTTCATTTCCCGCAGGTTCACATAGAGGTCGCGGTCGGTGATGAGCTCGATGTTGTTGAGGCCGAGCAGCCGGCGGTCGGCGCCCCAGATCGCGCCGTAGCGCGGGCCGTTGACGTTGACGACGGGCGGTCCTTCCTCGCCGAGCGTCTTCCAGACGACGCCGCCCCAGCCCGCCTTGAAGGCGCGCTCGACGTTATAGGCCTTGTCCGTCGGCGGCGCGGAGGCCAGCCAGAACGGGTTCGGGGATTTGATGCCGACAAAATTGTTGCGTAGATCAGCCATTGTTCCGTCCTCCCGATCCGTTATGCAACGGCGCTCGCCTGCGGCATGGCCGCGGCGAAAGCCCGGTTGATCGCTTCGGCTGCATCGCGCCCATTGGCGACGGCCGACACTGTCAGGTCTTCGCCACCCACAACGCAGTCGCCACCGGCCCAGACATTGGCAAGCGATGTCTTGCCTTCCGCATCGACAACGATGCGGCCACCCTCGAACGCAAGCGAGCCGAGGCCCGACGCCTCGAAGGTCTGACCGATCGCCTTGAAGATCTGGTCTGCGGCTATGATACCCGTTTCGCCGGTCGCGGTCAGCTTTCCATCGACGAGCGTGGTGTATTCGAGCTCGATGCCGGCGACCTTGTCGTCCTTCAGCGCGATGCGCTTGGGCTGGAGCCAGTGGCGGATGGTGACGCCCTTGGACGCTGCCAGATCCTGCTCGAATTCCGACGCGTTCATATGCTCCTTGCCGCGGCGGTAACAGATCGTCACCTCCTCGGCGCCGAGCAGCTTTGCCTGGACGGCGGCGTCGATGGCGGTCATGCCGCCGCCGAGAACGACAATGCGGCGACCGACGGCAATGTCGGCCTTGGTCTTCGACTGGCGAAGGGCGGCGATGAAGTCGACGGCATCATCGATGCCTTCGGCATTTTCGCCTTCGATGCGCAACGCATTGACGCCAGCAAGGCCGAGGCCGAGGAAGACGGCGTCATACTGCTCGCTCAGGTCTGCAAGCGAGAAATCGCGGCCGAGCGCCTGGCCGTGGCGAACTTCGATGCCGCCGATCGACAGGACGTAGTCGACTTCGCTCTGGGCAAAATCGTCGACCGACTTGTAGGCGGCGATGCCATATTCATTGAGGCCGCCGGATTTCTCCCGGGCGTCATAGATGACGACCTCGTGGCCCTTGACCACAAGGCGGTGAGCGCAGGCAAGCCCTGCCGGGCCGGCGCCGACGACGGCAACCCTTTGACCGGAGGCGGCGGCGCGGGCGTAGAACTGTTTGTTCTCCTTCATGGCGATGTCGGTTGCGTAGCGCTGCAGGCGGCCGATCTCGACCGGGCGCTCCTCGGCCGTGTTGCGCACGCAGGCCTGCTCGCAGAGCGTTTCGGTGGGACAGACGCGGGCGCACATTCCGCCCAGAATATTCTGGTCGAAGATGGTCTTGGCCGAGCCGATGGGGTTGCCCGTCGATATCTGCCGAATGAACAGCGGGATATCGATGGAGGTCGGACAGGCCGTCATGCATGGCGCGTCATGACAGAAATAACAGCGGTCGGATGCGACCAATGCCTCGTGCCTGTCGAGGGCTGGATGGAGGTCGGAGAAATTGGTTTCGTAGTCCGCGAGCGGCAGGCGGCCGCCGAGGATCCCAGATTGCGTCGTTCCCATTTTTGGCTCCCAATGTTTTCTCAGGATGATGGAACGGTAACACGCTTTATTTTTTTATCAAACGGTAAAAGTTTGCCGTCGAAATGACCTGAAAGCCTTGTGCTCCGGCACTTTGCCGTAGACGTGCCAAGTGCTTGTTCTTGAGCGCTGTTTGACAGGGCAGGGCAAATAGTGGCAGCAAATCAGAGCGGGATGAGGAAAAGTGTGTGCGGGTTTCCGCCCGCATCCGGATCTAGCTCAGGGAAGCGATCACGATGTTTTTGGGTGAATCCGACCCCAAGACGTCGCGATCGCGGGGGAACGGAGAATTGGCATGGCGCGCAGGGCTGAGGCGAACAACAGGCTTGACGATGCTGCCCGCGCGGGCTGGCTCTACTATGTCGCCGGCCGCACACAAGACGAGATCGCCACGGTCATGGGCATCTCGCGCCAATCGGCGCAGCGGCTGGTGTCGCTCGCCATGGCAGAGCGCCTGATCAAGGTCCGGCTCGATCATCCGATTGCCGCATGCCTGGAGGCCGCCGAACGGCTTCGCGAAAGATACGATCTCAGGCATGTGGACGTGGTGCCGAGCGATCCTGGCTCGAGTTCGACGACGGTCGGCATCGCTGAAGCCGGAGCTGCCGAGATCGAGCGCTGGCTCAAATTGCCCGAGCCCCAGGTTCTGGCGATCGGCACCGGCCGCACCCTGAAGGCGGCGATCGACCAGCTGCCGGCGATGGAATGTCCGCAACATCGCATCGTGTCACTGACCGGCAATATCGGGCTCGACGGCTCGGCCGCCTATTACAACGTCATCTTCAGCATGGCCGATGCGGTCAAGGCGCGGCATTTTCCAATGCCGTTGCCGGTGCTCGCCTCGTCGGCGGAGGAGCGCGCGGTGCTGCACAGCCAGAGCCTCGTCCAGGTGGCGCTGAAGCTCGGTGCGCAAGCCAATGTCGCCTTTGTCGGCGTCGGCGAGCTCGGCCCCGACGCGCCGCTTTGCCAGGACGGGTTTCTGTCCCAGGACGAAATGGGGCAGTTGACGAAATCGGGTGCAGCCGGGGAGATCTGCGGCTGGATGTTCGACCAAGACGGCGCGTTGATGGCCGGCAGCTTCAACGATCGCGTCGCCTCGGTTCCGCTCCCATCCCGTGACAATGCCTCGGTGATCGGTCTCGCCAAGGGACGGCGCAAATACGAGGCGCTGAGGGCGGCTCTCAAGGGCCGGATCATCAACGGCATTATCACCGATGAGGCGACTGCCGCCTACCTGCTCAACGCCTGATCGCACCGATTCCAGTTGACGGAGGCCGGCCATGCACCGGCCTTTTGGCGTTCATATGATCGCTTGCTGATAAAAAATCGACAATCAAAACAGCTTTGTAACCTTTCTGTTTGCAGCGCAGCAACGAAAGCGGATTGACATTCTTTTACGATAAGTGAGTAATTGCCCATGAGCGAGGCAAATGCTCAATTTCTTCTGGGAGGAAGTCGATGAATTTGAGAACTTTCCTGCTGGGCACATGCTCGGCAGTCGCACTGTCAGGTCTGGCCCAAGCAGAAACGCTGACCATTGCGACCGTGAACAACGGCGACATGATCCGGATGCAGAAGCTGACGGATGATTTCACGTCCAAGAATCCGGACATTACGCTCGAGTGGGTAACGCTCGAGGAAAACGTGCTGCGCCAGCGCGTGACGACGGATATCGCCACCAAGGGCGGCCAGTACGACATCATGACCATCGGCACCTACGAAGTGCCGATCTGGGCCAAGCAGGGCTGGCTGCTGCCGCTCGACAATCTCGGCGCCGACTATGATGTCGACGATCTGTTGCCGGCGATCCGCTCGGGCCTGACCATCGACGGCAAGCTCTATGCCGCACCGTTTTACGGCGAAAGCTCGATGGTGATGTACCGCAAGGACCTGTTCGAGAAGGCTGGGCTGACCATGCCCGACGCGCCGACCTGGGACTTTATCGCTGAGGCAGCCCGCAAGATCACCGACAAGAACAACGAAGTCTACGGCATCTGCCTGCGCGGCAAGGCGGGCTGGGGCGAGAACATGGCGTTCCTGACGGCAACCGCGAACGCCTTCGGCGCGCGCTGGTTCGACGAGAACTGGAAGCCGCAATTCGACCAGCCGGAATGGAAGAACGCGCTCGACTTTTACGTCAAGCTGATGAATGACGCCGGACCGCCCGGTGCATCCTCGAACGGCTTCAACGAAAACCTGTCGCTGTTCCAGACCGGCAAGTGCGGCATGTGGATCGATGCGACGGTTGCGGCCTCGTTCGTGACCAATCCGAAGGAATCGACGGTGGCTGACAAGGTGGGCTTTGCGCTTGCGCCTGACACCGGTCTTGGCAAACGCGGCAACTGGCTCTGGGCCTGGAACCTCGCCATTCCCGCCGGTTCGCAGAAGGTGGCAGCGGCCGAAAAGTTCATCGCCTGGGCAACGGGCAAGGACTATCTGAAGCTGGTTGCCGACAAGGAAGGCTGGGCCAACGTTCCCCCGGGCACGCGCACCTCGCTCTACGCAAACCCTGAGTACCAGAAGGCAGCGCCGTTTGCGAAGATGACGCTCGATTCGATCAATGCCGCCGATCCGAAGAACCCGGCCGTCAAGCCGGTGCCCTATGTCGGCGTGCAGTTCGTGGCGATCCCCGAATTCCAGGGTCTCGGCACGGCGGTCGGCCAGCAGTTCTCGGCGGCCCTTGCCGGTCAGATGAGCGTCGACGACGCGCTTGCCAGCGCCCAGACACTGACCGAACGCGAAATGACCAAGGCCGGTTACATCAAATAGCGCTCCCAAGGGCCCGGGGTGCCGGCCGCAAATGGCTGGCGCCCCGGTAATTTCCCTCAAGTCAGGCCTGCGCGGGATCACGCGCCGGCCCGACCCGATCTCGAAACAGCGTTGAATTCCGTCATTTGGGGGGACGCCATGGCGACCTTGCACACCCGCTCCGCCGCGCGTCTGATGATCGCGCCCTCGGTGCTTCTGCTTCTGGCCTGGATGATCGTTCCGCTGGCCATGACGATCTATTTCTCGTTCCTGCGCTACAATCTCCTGATGCCGGGAATGGAAGAGTTCGCGGGCTTCTCGAACTACAAGTACTTCCTCACCGATCCGGCCTTCTTCCACGCGATCTTCAACACACTCGCCATCGTGCTCGGCGTGCTGTTCATCACCGTCGTCGGCGGCATCGCGCTGGCGCTGCTGCTGGACCAGCCGATGTTCGGGCAGGGGATCGTGCGCATCCTGGTGATCGCGCCGTTCCTGATCATGCCGACCGTCGCGGCACTGGTGTGGAAGAACATGTTCATGAACCCGGTCAACGGGCTGTTCGCCTGGGTGGCCAAGCTCTTCGGACTGCAGCCCTTCGACTTTCTCGCCAACGCACCGTTGATGTCGGTGATCCTCATCGTCGCCTGGCAGTGGCTGCCCTTTGCGACACTGATCCTTTTGACGGCGCTGCAATCGCTCGACGAAGAGCAGAAGGAAGCAGCCCAGATGGACGGCGCCAGCGCCTGGAGCCGCTTCATCTATCTCGTGCTGCCGCATCTCTCCCGCGCCATCACCGTGGTCATCCTGATCCAGACGATCTTCCTGCTCTCGGTCTTTGCGGAAATCCTGGTGACGACCAATGGCGGCCCGGGCACACAGAGCACCAATCTGACCTTCCTCGTCTATGCGCAGGCCTTGCTGCAGTTCGACGTGGGCGGCGCATCCGCCGGCGGCATCATCGCCGTCATCCTCGCCAACATCGTCGCATTCTTCCTGATGCGCATGATCGGCAAGACGCTGGAGGCTTGAGACCCATGGCACGCAACGTCTCCACCCGAAGAAAGATCATCGTTACCGTCGTCGCCTGGACGATCGGCATCCTGATCTTCTTCCCGATCCTCTGGACGTTCCTGACGAGCTTCAAGACCGAGGCAGAGGCGATCGCCTCGCCGCCGTCACTGTTCTTCTTCGACTGGACGACGGAGAACTACCATGAGGTGCAGAGCCGATCGAATTACTTCCTGCACTTCATGAACTCCGTCGTCGTCTCCTTCGGCTCGACGCTGATCGGCCTGATCATCGCCATTCCGTCTGCCTGGGCGATGGCGTTCTCGCCGACCAAGCGCACCAAGGACGTGTTGATGTGGATGCTCTCCACCAAGATGATGCCGTCGGTCGGCGTATTGGTGCCGATGTATCTGTTGTTCCGCAACACCGGCCTGCTCGATACCCGCACCGGCCTCGTCATCGTGCTGACGCTGATCAACCTGCCGATCATCATCTGGATGCTCTACACCTATTTCAAGGAAATCCCCGGCGAGATCCTGGAAGCGGCACGCATGGACGGTGCTTCTCTGTCGAAGGAGATCATCTATGTGCTGACGCCGATGGCGATCCCCGGCATCGCCTCGACACTGCTGCTCAACATCATCCTTGCCTGGAACGAGGCGTTCTGGACGCTCAACCTCAGTGCCGCGAAGGCGGCGCCGCTGACGGCTTTCATCGCCTCATACTCAAGCCCCGAGGGCCTGTTCTACGCCAAGCTTTCGGCGGCCTCGACCATGGCGATCGCCCCCATCCTCATACTCGGCTGGTTCTCGCAGAAACAGCTCGTGCGCGGCCTCACCTTCGGCGCGGTCAAATAAGGGATACGACAATGGGAAACATAACGCTCAGAAACGTCTCGAAGGTCTTCGGCGCCCATGCCGTCATCCCGTCGATCGACCTCAACATCAACGACGGCGAGTTCGTCGTCTTCGTCGGCCCGTCGGGCTGCGGGAAGTCCACGCTCTTGCGGCTGATCGCCGGGCTTGAAGATGTGAGCGATGGCGAGATCGTCATCGACGGCAAGAACGCCACCGAGCTACCACCCGCACAACGCGGCCTGTCGATGGTGTTCCAGTCATACGCGCTCTATCCGCATATGAGCGTGCGCTCGAATATCGGGTTTCCGTTGAAAATGGCGAACGAGGACAAGGCCGTCATCGACAAGAAAGTGGCCGATGCTGCGCGCGTTCTCAATCTCACCGACTACCTCGACCGCAAACCGCGGCAGCTCTCGGGCGGTCAGCGCCAGCGCGTCGCCATCGGCCGGGCGATCGTGCGTCAGCCGAAGGCGTTCCTGTTCGACGAGCCGCTTTCGAACCTCGACGCTGCCTTGCGCGTCAACATGCGGCTGGAAATCAGCCAACTGCACCAGGACCTGAAGACGACGATGGTCTACGTCACCCACGATCAGGTGGAGGCCATGACCATGGCCGACAAGATCGTGGTGCTCAATCGCGGCCGCATCGAACAGGTCGGCTCGCCGCTCGATCTCTATCACAAGCCCGACAATCTCTTCGTCGCCGGCTTTATCGGTTCGCCGCGCATGAACTTCGTCTCCGGTGCGCCGGCCACTGCCTATCAGGCGCACACAATGGGCATCCGGCCGGAGCATCTGGTGCTGTCCAAGGAAAGCGGCACCTGGGGCGGCACGGTCGGGGTTGCCGAGCACCTGGGCTCGGACACGTTCCTGCATGTCAACGTCGACAATATCGGAACGATGACGGCGCGGGTCGGCGGTGATTTCGCTGTCACTCACGGTGATCGCGTGTTCCTGACGCCTGACGCCCAGCGCGTCCACAGGTTCGACGACAAGGGGTTGGCAGTTCGATGAAACGTCTTCACGGGAAAAGCGCGCTGATCACCGGGTCTGCGCGGGGTATCGGTCGCGCTTTTGCCGAAGCCTATGTGCGCGAAGGCGCCCGGGTGGCGATTGCCGACATCAACATGGCGCGGGCGCGTGAGACGGCCGCGGAGATCGGACCGAGCGCCTATGCTGTCGAAATGGACGTGACGCAGCAGGGCTCGATCGACGCGGCGATAGCATCGGTCGTTACCGAGGCCGGCGGTCTCGACATACTCGTCAACAATGCCGCGCTCTTCGATCTCGCACCGATCGTCGAAATCACCCGCGAAAGTTATGACCGGCTGTTTTCGATCAATGTGTCGGGAACGCTGTTTGCGATGCAGGCGGCCGCCAAACAGATGATCGCCCAGGGCAGGGGCGGCAAGATCATCAACATGGCAAGCCAGGCAGGGCGTCGCGGCGAGGCACTGGTCGCGGTCTATTGCGCGACCAAGGCGGCGGTCATCAGCCTGACCCAGTCGGCCGGGCTCGACCTGATCAAGCATCGCATCAACGTCAACGCCATCGCTCCGGGCGTGGTCGACGGCGAACACTGGGACGGCGTCGACGCGCTGTTTGCCAAATACGAGAACCGCCCACGCGGCGAGAAGAAGCGGCTCGTGGGTGCCGAAGTGCCCTACGGGCGCATGGGAACGGCCGAGGATCTCACGGGCATGGCGATTTTTCTCGCGTCAGCCGAGAGCGACTACGTGGTGTCGCAGACCTACAACGTCGATGGCGGCAACTGGATGAGCTGAGGTCCGTCTCTCAGACGATGCCTTCAAAAGGAACGGGATCATGACGACCAAACTTTCTCTTGCCGCGCTCGATGCGGTCAAGGCCAAGGCCGGTGTGCCGAGCTACGATCGTGCCGATCTCAAAGCCGGCATCGTGCATTTCGGTGTCGGCAACTTTCACCGCGCCCATCAGGCCGTCTATCTCGACGATCTCTTCAATGCCGGACACGACCATGACTGGGCGATCGTCGGGGCCGGTGTCTTGCCGTCCGACGAACAGATGCGGGCAAAGCTTGCGGCGCAGGATTTCCTGACAACGGTGGTCGAGCAGGACAACAACCGCACCGGTGCCCATGTGACCGGCGCGATGATCGATTACCTGAAGCCCGGGGATGTCGCGGGCATCGTCGCCACGCTTGCCGATCCGGCGATCCGCATCGTTTCGCTGACGATCACCGAAGGCGGCTACTTCATCGACCCAGCCTCTGGCGTCTTCAACCCGACCCATCCTGATATTGTCGAAGATGCGCAGAAACCGGCTTCTCCGAAGACGGTCTTCGGCCTTGTCGTCGCCGGCCTGAAGGCCCGCCGGGACAGGCATATCCCGCCGTTCACCGTCATGTCCTGCGACAACATTCCGGGCAATGGCGAAGTAACGCATGCGGCGGTCTCGGGCCTCGCGCGGCTCTTCGACCCTGATTTCGCAGACTGGATCGATGCCAATGTCGCCTTTCCGAACGGCATGGTGGATCGCATCACGCCGGCCACCGGCGCACGCGAAATCGGCATCGTGGCGACCGAGTACGAGATCGAGGACGCCTGGCCGGTGTTCTGCGAAGAGTTCAAGCAATGGGTGCTGGAAGATCATTTTCCGCAGGGGCGTCCGGCACTCGAAAAGGTCGGGGTACAATTCGTGCCTGATGTCGCGCCTTACGAGCACATGAAGATCCGCATCCTCAATGGCGGCCACGCGGCGATCGCTTACCCGGCCGCCTTGCTCGACATTCATTTTGTGCACGAGGCGATGGAGGAGCCGCTGATCCGTGCCTTCCTCGCCAAACTTGAGCGCGACGAGATCATTCCCGTCATTCCGCCGGTGCCGAACACTGATCTCGGCGATTACTACAAGCTGATCGAGACCCGCTTTTCCAATCCGAAGATCGGCGACACGATCCCGCGGCTGGCGCAGGATGGCTCCAACCGGCAACCGAAATTCATCCTGCCCTCGGCGTCCGACCGGTTGGCACGCGGCGAAGACGTCGTCGGTCTGGCGCTGGTCTCGGCACTCTGGTGCCGCTACTTCGCCGGCACCACCGACAGCGGCAAGGCGATCGTCTTCAACGACCAGAACGCCGATCGGCTTCAGGCGGCGGCGCTGGCCGCCAAAGAGGATCCGATGGCTTTTCTGGCATTGTCGGACATCTTCGGCGAAGTCGCGCGAGCCGATCTTTTCCGCAAGCGCTTCCACCAAGCATTGAAAACCCTTTGGGAAAAGGGTACGCGCGCTACGCTCCAGCTTTATCTGGACGGCAAGCTTGGGGAGTAGGGTATCATGGCGGACGGCGCGTCCAGGCTGGTGATCTTCGATTGCGATGGCGTGCTGGTCGACAGCGAACCGATCTCGCTCGAAGTCCTGGTCGATGTGCTCTCGTCCGCTGGCGTATCGATGACGACGGAGGAGGCGACCGAACGGTTTCTCGGCCGCAGCCTCAAGAGCATGTCCGCCATCCTCCACGACGAGTACGGCCTGGCGACCGACGACGCCTTTCTCGATGACATGCGCACGCGGCTCTACCAGCGGTTCCGCTTGGAGCTGCAGCCGATCGCCGGCATCCGCCGTGCGGTCGAAGAGCTTGGCGTTGCCTGTTGCGTCGCCTCGTCCAGCCAGCCGGAACGCATCCGGCTATCGCTGACCGTCACCGGTCTGATCGATCTTTTCGAGCCGAACATCTTCTCTGCGACGATGGTCAAACATGGCAAGCCTGCGCCCGACCTGTTTCTGCTGGCGAGCCGGGAGATGGGCTATGCGCCCGAGGACTGTATCGTCGTCGAGGACAGTCCGGCCGGTATCGAGGCGGCGCATGCCGCCGGCATGCGGGCTTTCGCTTTCGCCGGTGGCGGGCATGCGCGCAACGACCGGCATAGGCAGACGCTGGCCGAGCTCAGCCCGGACGTGCTGTTTGACGACATGGGCGAATTGCTACAGTTTGTCCGCCAGTAACAGGGACGGGGACCTCCATTGATGCGTGAATTCGTCGTTGCGGTCGATGTCGGTACCGGCAGTGCCCGCGCGGGTATCTTCGACCGGGCCGGCAGGCTGCTGGCACGTGCCGACCTGCCGATCGCCATGAACCGGCCGGAGGAAAATCATGCCGAACATGATTCGGACGATATCTGGAGAGCCGTCTGCGGCTCGGTGAGGGCTGCCCGAGACAAGGCCGGCATCGCGGCAGAGGATATCGCTGCCATCGGTTTCGACGCGACGTGCTCGCTCGTCGTTCGCGACCGGGACGGGGTGCCGCTTTCCGTCAACCGGAAAGGCGAGGGCCGCTGGGACACGATCGTCTGGCTCGATCATCGGGCGCTTGAGGAAGCCGATTTCTGCACCGCAACCGGACATCCGGTTCTCGATTTCTCCGGCCGCGTCATGTCGCCGGAGATGGAAATGCCGAAGCTGATGTGGCTCAAGCGAAACTTGCCGGCCCAATGGGAGAAGGCGGGTTACTTCTTCGATCTTGCCGATTATCTCTCCTGGCGGGCGACGGGCAGTGCGGCACGCTCACGCTGCACATTGACGGCGAAATGGAACTATCTCGCCCATGAGAAACGCGGCTGGCAGGCGGACTATCTCGAACGCATCGGCCTTGAGGACCTGCTGACGCGAGGCGGATTGCCGGAGGAAACGCTGCCGGTCGGAAGCTCGGTCGGTGGCCTGTCGGCGGAAGCTGCAGCAGACCTTGGCCTGGATACCGGCTGCCAGGTAGCGCCGGGATTGATCGATGCCTATGCCGGCGCGCTCGGCGTTCTCGGCGGTTTTGTCGGAGAGCCGGAAAAACTCGAGCGGCAGCTGGCGCTGATCGCCGGAACATCGAGCTGCATCGTCGCCTTCTCCAAGGATATGAAGCCCGGCTTCGGCATGTGGGGACCCTATTTCGAGGCCGTGCTGCCCGGAGCCTGGCTGATCGAGGGTGGGCAATCGGCAACCGGCGCGCTGCTCGATCACATCGTGCGCATCCATGGCGGCGGACTGGAGCCGACGACCGAGACCCATGGCCGCATCATTGCGCGCGTCCAGGAACTGCGCGCCCTGCACGGAGCGCAATTTGCCGAGCGGCTGCACGTCCTGCCCGATTTTCACGGCAACCGCTCGCCGCTTGCCGATCCGCACGGCCTCGGTGTCATCAGCGGCCTGCCGTTCGATTCGTCGTTCGATGCGCTTTGCCGGCTTTACTGGCGCACCTGTGTCGCGATCGCGCTCGGCATCCGCCATATCCTGGAAACGATGCGTGAGGTCGGCTATGAGCTCGATACGCTTCACGTCACCGGCGGCCATGTTCGCAACGCCCTTCTGATGGAGCTTTACTGCGACGTCACGGGGTGCCGGGTCGTGGCACCGGATGCACCTGACGCCGTGCTTCTCGGCACGGCGATGGCGGCGGCCGTCGCCGGTCAGGTTCACGCCGATCTCGCGGCATCCGGCGTTGCCATGGCATCGGGCGGGCAGGAGCGATTGCCGAACGCTCAGATGCGCGACATCTACGATCGCGACTACCGCCGCTTCCTTGCGCTCTACCGCCATCGGGACGAACTCGACGCG
Organism: Ensifer sp. GW821-FHT05G01; assembly: GCF_059419585.1. Classification (NCBI taxonomy): domain Bacteria; kingdom Pseudomonadati; phylum Pseudomonadota; class Alphaproteobacteria; order Hyphomicrobiales; family Rhizobiaceae; genus Ensifer; species Ensifer sp. GW821-FHT05G01. Next base: position 121,750 of record NZ_JBWKSC010000006.1, read on the forward strand.
CTTCAATAAAAATGATCGGCATACGCGAAACGCCGGGAACCTTTGCTTGCGTCACGCATTTTATCTGCAGACCGGACGGTGGCGCGCATCGCCCCCAATGTGGCGCCGGAGGTAATCCGCCGGTTTACAACTCACACTCCCCGTGTGAGTTGAACAATGTCAGCCAGTGCCTTCCCTCGGCACTGGCTGTTTTGTTTTCAGCCCTCGGATCGCCCAGTGGATCGCCGGGTGGGCCGCTTGAACAGGCAGCACGCAGACATACAAAAGCCGGCGACCGAAGCCGCCGGCGATAAAGCGTTGCGTCGATGGTTAGGCTGCGGCCTTGGTCGACTCGTTGAAGAACAGCGCCTGGCTGATCAGAGCCTTGACCATATCGGGGTTGAACGGCTTGGTGACCAGGAAGGTCGGTTCCGGGCGTTCGCCGGTCAACAGGCGCTCGGGGAAGGCGGTGATGAAGATCACCGGAATCGCGCTGCTCTTGAGGATGTCGTTGACCGCGTCGATGCCCGAGCTGCCGTCGGCAAGCTGGATATCGGCAAGCACCATGCTCGGCCGGGTCTTCTTGTAAAGCGCGACCGCCTCGTCGCGGGTGCGGGCAATGCCGGTGACGCGGTGGCCGAGGCTCTCGACCATGTTCTCGATATCGATGGCGATCAGCGGCTCGTCCTCGATGATCATGATATCGGTCGCGACCTGGCGCGAGATTTCCTGCGAGGCGCGGTCGAGAAGCGCGCCGATCTTGTCGTCGCTGACGTCAAGGATTTCGCTGGCTTCTTCGGGGCGGAAACCTTCGACCGATACGAGAAGGAACGCCTGGCGAGCAAGCGGCGACACGTTCGCCAGGTTGACCGATGCGCGTTGCTCCCACGCAAAGGGCGAAATCGGTTCGGGAACCAGCACTGACGAGGAACCGAAGAGCGACGTATAGAGACGGAACAGCGAGACCCGGTCGTTGCTGGCCTCCGGGAAAATGGAGGTGTCGGCAATCAGGGCTTCGAGCACGGCGGCCACATAGGCGTCGCCGGATGTCTGCGAGCCGGTCAATGCGCGCGAGTAGCGGCGCAGATAAGGCAGCAGCGGCGCGATCCGTGTGGACAATGTCATGGGGAACTCCCTCGAGATATTAATTGCGGTGACGTCCGAAAACGTTCCACGCAAAAAAAAGTTCCGAGAGGGAACATTTCATTTTTCAGACGCGTTAAGGCGGTAATGAACACCACAAGGCGACAGATTGACAATGAAGTATAAAACAGGGGCGGGGCGCACTTCCGGTACGACCTCATGGACCGAAGACCCAAACGCACAGATCGCAGCCAAGCTGAAGGCGCTCTACCAGTCCGTTCAGGAAGAAGCGATACCCTCGCGTTTTCTAGATCTTCTGGAGAAACTCGATGCGGCCGAGCAGCAGTCGGTTCTGCAGGGTAGGGAGTGAGCGCCGGAATGTCGTCGGAAAAGAATGATTTCAAGCGAGAGATGCTCGCCGCCCTGCCGAGCCTTCGCGCTTTTGCCATGTCCCTCATCGGTCGCCATGATCGGGCGGATGATCTTGTCCAGGACACGATCATGAAGGCCTGGGCCAAGCAGGACCATTTCCAGATGGGGACGAACATGAAGGCCTGGCTGTTCACCATCCTGCGCAACGAACTCTATAGCCAGATGCGCAAGCGCGGACGAGAAGTCCAGGACAGCGACGGCCATTTCACCGAGTCGCTCGCCCACCATCCGGAACAGTATGGTTCGCTGGACCTGCAGGATTTCCGTCGGGCACTCGAAACACTGCCTCCGGATCAGCGCGAGGCGATCATTCTCGTCGGAGCGTCGGGTTTCTCCTACGAGGAAGCGGCGACGATCTGCGGTTGCGCGCTCGGCACCATCAAGAGCCGGGTCAATCGCGCCCGCCAGCGCCTTCAGGATATCCTCCAGGTTCAGGGAGAAAACGACTACGGTCCGGACGAAACGTCCGCTCCCATCACCTCTCGGGCATTCGTTTCCTGATTCGAAAGCTTTTTTGGCCGCCAGAGCGTTGCAAATCGAGAGCAGCCCTGCTTTCACTGGCGGCCTGAATGCCTCCGCATAGGAGCGCCGTGCGTCGATGGCAATTGGCGCCGGTGGCCGAGGCGGCAGTTTGGAGTTGAGGCCGGATGCGCGAAAAACGAGAAGAAAACACCGCCTCACCGGAGACATCGCTGCTCGACGCGCCCGAACGTCTGCGTGTGCTGCACGCGACAGTGCCGGATATGGCCGTCCCCGATACGGATTTCGACGGCATTACCGAAATCGCCGCCCGCCTCTTCGATGCGCCGATCGCGCTCGTCAGCCTGCTTGACCGCGAGTGGCAATGGTTCAAATCCGCTGTCGGCACGTCGGAGCCGCGGGCGTCATCGGAAGATTCGTTCTGCGTACACGCGGCCGCGGATTCCGGAGGCGCCGGCCTCGTCGTTCTCGACGCTTCAGCCGATCTGCGGTTCCGCAGCCGACCGCTTGTCGCCGGTGCGCCGTTCCTGCGCTTTTACGCCGGTGCGCCGATCATCCTCGATGGCCAGCCGGTCGGCACGGTCTGCGTGCTCGACGTTGCCGTGCGCGGCGAGGTTGCGCCGCATCTGATGGAACAGTTGCGCCGGCTTGCCGGCCTTGCCGCTGCCCTGTTCAAGCTTAAGGATGAAGCGCGTCGTCGTGCCATCAAGGAGGCCGCACTTTCGCGCGAGGAACAGCGTCACGCCATGGCGCTGGAGGCGGCCAACATTGGCAGCTGGCTCTGGGATGTCCGCTCCGGCGTGATCGCCGGCAACAGCGCCTTGATGCGCATGTTCGGATTGCCGACCGATCGTTCGTTCGGCGCAAGAGAAGTGTTCGGTGCCATCCATCCTGACGACCGCGGAGCCACCTTCGCCAAGCTTCGTCAGGCGATGAAGGCGGATGAGGAATATGACGGCATGTTCCGGATCGGCGACACCGGCCGGTGGCTGCTCGGCCGCGGGCGGGTGCATGATCGGGACGCCAAGGGAAACCCGCTGACCTTCATCGGCGTCACCATCGATGTTACCGACCAGCAGGCGTCGGTCCAGCGGACGCGGCTTTTGCTCAAGGAACTCAATCACCGGGTCAAGAATACCCTGGCGATGCTGCAGTCTCTCGCCCGCCAGACGCTGCGCCAGACCAGCGACCCGGCCGAATTCATGACCGCCTTTGCCGGTCGGCTTCAGGCGATCTCCGAGGCGCACGGGCTGTTATCGGATCACGAGTGGGGCACGATCCGGCTTGCGGACCTGATCTCCAAGCAATTGATGCCGCATGTCAGCGTCTATGCGGATCAGATCGAACTGCACAAGGATGAGGTGCTGCTTGGGCCGGATCAGGCGGTCGGCCTCGGGCTTGTGCTGCACGAATTGGCGACCAACGCGGTGAAGTACGGCTCGCTGTCGGTGCCGAATGGCAAGGTGGTGCTGACGGCGCGCAATGTCGTGGAGGAAGGCGAGGCGGTGTTGCACCTGACGTGGACTGAGGTCGGCGGACCGCCGGTGCGCGAACCGAAACGTCGAGGCTTCGGCTCCATCCTGATAGAGCGCAGCCTCGACAAGGTTCTCGGCAGTTCGGTGAAGGTGGAATACATGGCGGCCGGCGTGACCGCCCTGATCCGCGTGCCGCTCTAGGAATCCCTGCGTTTCTTGCCGGTGCCGAGCAGGGCGCCGATGGCCAGTGCGGTGCCGACAGCAACGAGCGGATTCTTGCGCAGAATGCTTGTCGCAGCCAGGATCGTCAAATTGGTCTTCACCATCGAACGCCGGCGGCGTTCTTCTGCCAGGCGCCTATCCCGGCCCTCCAGGGCAATCATGACGATGATCACGATAAGAGCCGTGAGAATGAGGGCTGCTGCAATCGACGCGGCGGCGATGACAGGTGAATAGGTGGCGCTGAGATAGAGCGCGACCGCGATCAGTGCGAAGACGTAGGCGGTGACGAGCAGCACGGCGACGACAGCGCAGAGCGCGGCGTTGCGCTTGAAACGGGATGCGGTGGCGCCGATATCGGCGGCCAGCAAGGCGGACAGGGCAGCCCCAAGTGGACCCATGCGCTTCTACTCCTGAAAGACGTCAAAACGGGTGGGACGCTTGCGGCGTTCCCACCCTGTTGCGTGGTGGCCTCACGCTCGTCTAGCGCCGCAGGAGGGCGGCTGCGACCAGGCCGATCAGCGCTGCTGTGCCGAGCGTTGCGAAGGGGTGCTCGCGGACCGCATTGCGCAGCTGTTTTTCCGTGCCGGCGTAACGGCTACGCAGGTCACCCAGCAATTCCTCGCCGGTTGCAAGCAGATCCTGAAGGCCGGCTTCGGCCTGTTCGCGCGCATCGTGCGCCTTGTTGCGCGCCTGTTTCGACGCATCGGCGCCGCGATCGGCAAGCAGTGCCGCCAGCGCTGCCATATCGCTTCGCAGTTCGCTGAGCTGATCTTCGATGGAAATGTCCGCGAGCGCACCGTTGCGCTTGCTCGACCGTGAACTGGAACCTGAGAAGAGGCCTGAAGCCATGATTGGTCTCCTTTTCGCTGCAACGCCGGCCAAGGTCGACCGGCGTGATCTGCTCGAACCGGCATGCGCGCTCATCACCGCGGCCGGCCTTTCACGGAGAACAACGCACGAGTGCGCAAATTGTTTCGATAAATCTTGAAGTTGGCGCGATTTGCAGAGAGGCGGTCAGAGCGTCGCCGTCTGCGGCAACACGAAGGGCACTCCGGCGGCCGGCATGGCGCTGACCTGCATGCGGCAACCGAACACCGCCTCCATCGTCTCGTCCGTTAGCACATCGCCTGGCGCACCGCTTGCCCGGATCACGCCAGACTTCATCATGATCATCCGGTCGGCGAACATCGCCGTCAGGTTGAGGTCATGCATGACGGCGATGACGCCGCCGCCCTGTTCACAAAACCGGCGCGCCAGCTGCATGATGGTCAGCTGATGGCGGATGTCGAGGCTCGAAACCGGCTCGTCGAGCAGCAGGTAACGGGGCTCACCATCGGCGACCGGGTTGGAAATCTGACAAAGGACGCGCGCCAGCTGCACGCGCTGCTGCTCGCCGCCGGAAAGCTCCTGATAGAAGCGGCCGGCAAAGCCGCCGAGATCGACAGATTCGAGCGCGTCGGCTGCAATGCGGTCATTGGCCTTGGCATCGGCGTTCGCACCCGCGGTCAGGCCCAAACGCACCACTTCGCGGACCGTGAAGGGAAACGAAATCACGGTCGATTGCGGCAGCACGCCGCGTTTCAGCGCAAGTTCCCAGGGTTTCAGGCCCTTGAGATTGCGGCCGTTGATGCTGACCGAACCGCTTTCCGGCGCCAATTCGCCGGAGATCGCCTTCAACGTCGTCGTCTTGCCGCAGCCGTTCGGCCCGACGATTGCGGTCAACGCCCCCGGTGCTGCCTCGAGCGAAATGCCGTGGATGACTTGGCGGCCGCCCAAACGGACAGAAAGGTTCGATACGGTGATCATGGTCTTGTCTCACAGCCCCATGGTCGTGCGACCGCGCAGCAGGATCCACAGGAAGAACGGTGCACCGATGAAGGCGGTGACGATGCCGATCGGCAGCTCGGCGGGTGACGCGATGGTGCGGGCGATCATGTCGGCCAGGATCAGCAAGGTTCCGCCGAGCAGCGCCGATGCCGGGATGAGATAGCGGTGATCCGGGCCGATGACCAGCCGCAGGAGATGCGGCACGACGATGCCGACAAAGCCGATGCCGCCGCTGACGGCGACCGACGCGCCCGTTGCCGCGGCAACGCTGACGATGGCGATGTTCTTCATGCGCTGCACTGGGATGCCCATATGGAAGGCGGCGGCTTCGCCGAGCGTAATCGCGTTGAGGCCGCGTGCCAGGAAGGGCGTGACGGCGAGCGACAGGAGAATGATGGGGGCAGCCGCGCCGATCTTCGTCCAATTGGCGCCGGCAAGCGAGCCTAGACCCCAGAAGGTGACATCGCGCAGTTGCTTGTCGTCGGCCATGAAGATCAGCACGCCGGTGAAGGCGCCGGTGAGCGCGCCGAGCGCGATTCCGGCGAGAAGCAGCGTCGCAACCGATGTCTGCCCGCCGCGCGTGGCAATCCGGTAGAGCAGGAGCGTGGTCACGAGGCCGCCGACGAAGGCAGCGATCGGCAGGGCGTAAAAACCAAAGAGCGCAAATAGCGGGCCGAACACCGCCGAACCGAGCACGATCAGGAGGACTGCGCCGAGGCTCGCGCCGGAGGAAACGCCGACGAGGCCGGGATCGGCCAGCGGGTTGCGAAACAGCCCTTGCATGACCACGCCGGAGACGGCGAGCGACGCACCGACGAGCATGCCGAGCACGGCGCGCGGCAGCCGGATGTCGAGAATGATGATGCGATCGCGAACGCTCAGGACCTGATCCGCCTCGCTTGCACCCAGGAGCCAGCGCACGACATTGGATAGCGACGCATCGGCGGCGCCGGTCATGATCGAGCTGATGAATGTTGCCGCTGCAAAGACGACGAGCAGCACAATGACGACGCCGGCCAGTCGTGCACGATTGCCGGACCGCCATTCGGCCCGGATATCGGCAGCAAAGGCGGTCAGGCGCATGCCGCGGTCCAATGCCTCACTGCGAGGCATTGGCCTTCTTCCCGTAGATTGCGGCATTGAGGTCGCGGATGGCGCTTGCCGTGCGCGGGCCGAAGCCGAGCAGATGCAGGCCGTCCATGCGGATCAGCGCCTGTGTCTTGGCGGCGGGCGTCAGGCTCAGCGACGGCAAGGCGAAAAGTTCGGCCGCCTTGGCGCTGTGCTCGCCGCCGCGATCCATCATCAGGATGACGTCGGGCTTGGCCTCGATGATCGCCTCGTCGGTCAGAGCCTTGTAGCCCGGAAACTGGCCGGCAGCATTGATCGCGCCCGAGAGCTCGATGATGCCGTTGGCAGCCGTGCCGGTGCCCGAAGCCATGATCTTGCCACCCTGGGTGCTGAGCACGAAAAGAACGCGCTTGCGCTCTCCTTCCGGGCGCTTGGCACCATCGGCAATCGCCGCAGCAAGGTCGGTTTCCACCGACTTTGCGAGCGCTTCGGCCTTGTCGGGCACATTGAGGAAGGTGCCGACCGAGCGGATCTTTGCGGGGATGCTGTCCTTGTCGAAGGTTTCCGGCACGCTGGTAAAGGCGATATTGGCCTCCTTCAGGATGGCAAGCGCTTCCGGCGGGCCGCTGCCTTCGACGGCGACGATCGCGGTCGGGTTAACCGCGATGATGCCTTCAGGGGCGAGCTGACGCATGTAGCCGACGTCGGGCAGCTTGTTTGCCGCTTCCGGATAGGTGCTGGTCGAGTCCCGGCCGACGAGGCGACCCTCCTCGCCAAGTGCGTAGATGATCTCGGTGATCGCGCCACCGACCGAAACGACGCGCGAGACGTCCGGCTTCTCGATGCTTTCCGCCATCGCCGGTCGGATGAACGACGGCGCCCCCGGCGCCACGGCGGGCAGCAGGAAAGGAGCGGAAACCGCGAAGGCGGCCAAAGCCAGCTCCCAGCGGCGAAGGCGGCGGAAGTCGAGACCCTTGATCATCACGCTGTCCTTAAGCTGCGACGGTGGTGTCGAGGCGCGCCAGGCCCTCGGCGATATCGCGCCACTCGGGGCGCTCGGCAAAACCTTCCTTACGCTTGCCGAAGAACTGGATGATCATCTCGCCCTTGGCGTCCAGCGCCTCGATCGAGGTGACGTGACCATCGGCAGTCGGCTTGCGCACGGCCCAAAGCTCGGCAATGTGGTCGGTGCGCAGGTGAAGGTGGAAGGTCGGATCCATGACGTTGAGCCAAGGGCCCATCGGGGCAATCTTGGCGATCGGGCCGGAATGGATCTGGATCATGCCGCGGTTGCCGACGAAGCACATGATCGGCAACTCGATCTCGGCGCTGGCGCGCATCATCGTTTCGACACTCGACGGGTCGAGGCGCCAGGCGAAGTCGTCGCCGATGTGCTGCAGGGCCTGGCGGCGGCCGATCTTCAGCTTGCGCAAGAGGCCATGGAACTGATGCGTGTCGGTCATCTTGGCCCAGCGGTCACGCAGTTCGGTAACGTCGACGACGTGTTCCGGCTTGTCGTCGCCAGCCGGCGTGCTGGTGTCGGCAACAAAGGTCTGCGCCTGGTCGTCGAGGCGGAAGTCTTCGACGATCTTGTCGTAGGCGGCGACGTTCGACGCCGGGCGCAGGTGCAGCTTGTGCACGGCATTGCCCCACTTGTCGAAGAACTGCAGGCTCTTGCGCGCTTCGCCGCTGTCGTCGGTCTTGGTCACGGCGAAGGCATGCGCCCAGGCGCTCGGGAAGACGCGCAGGTCGATCTGCTCGCCAAGAACGATGCTCGCCATCTCGCCCGTCGTGATTTTTTCAAAGACGCCGATCTTTTCGTGAACGGCGCTCTCGTTGCGGGTTAGCGCCATGACCTCGCCGAGCTCCTCGGCGCGCAGAAGGAAACGGTTGGCATCCGCGTCGATGCGCACCGCGGTCAAACCACATTCGGCGGCCACGAGCGCTGCTTCCGAAACGCCGAGCTGAGCCGCGATGTCGCGCTCGCGCATTTTCGGGTTCTCGGCGCGGTAGGCGCGGATTTCGGACGGGGTGGGACGGAGGCTCTCGGTCATTGTCATTCGCCTATTTGTTCAGGATCAGTTTGCCTTGGCGGGTGATCTTCATGCGGTAGATCGCGCCGTCGTGGGAAATGAGGATCTCGTTTTCGCCGCGAAACAGGTCGCGGCTTTCGACGACCCGCTGGACACGCTGCGCGGATGCCGCAGGTTGCGAAAGTCGCGCATAATCAGTGTCATCAGCTGTCACGGTTCGGTCGTCTCTAGATGGCGGGCCGCGGCGTTTTTCCCGCATTTCCTGCCGCGCAATTCGTTTACTATCTTGACTTCATTACTCATATTTCTTTATGGACGCAATACCGGATCGCCACACTCAAGTTAGATGCTTCACGCTTGTGGACAGATGGCGACGACTTCAACGCTCCGTGGCCCGGAGCGCCGTTCGCGAGTGGTATTAGAATGATGCACTTTTCCCGTATGATTGCTCCCGTGGCCCTCGCATTTGCGCTTGCAGCAGGTGGCGCTGCAGCACAGGAGGCGGCACTCGCCGGCGCGCTCAATATCGAGCTGAACGAGGTTGCGCCGTCGCAGAAAGGTTGCAAGCTCACTTTCGTTGCCGGCAACGCCTTCGCCCAGAGCCTGAGCAAGGTTTCCTTCGAATTCGTGATTTTCGATCAGAAGGGTCTGGTCGAGCGCATGGCGGTGCTCGATTTCCGCTACCTGCCTGCCGGCAAGACCAAGGTTCGCCAGTTCGATCTGCCCGGCACCAATTGCGAGGCGGTCAAGAGCCTGCTGATCAATGACGCACCTGCCTGCGTCGGCGAGGGCGTTCAGGGCGACGCTTGCATGAAGGCACTCAAGACCGGCTCGAAGTCGCCGGTCGAACTCAAGGGCTGATGTCCGGTTTTTACATTGAGTACTGCGTTTGCGTCGCGGTTCGCGGCGGAGGTTAGGCTAAGATGAAGCATACCATCAAATGGATCGGCGCGATCGCCTTCTCGCTCGTAGCGCATGCCAGCGGTGCGATGTATCTCGCCTCGTCGGCGCCGCAAGACGAGCCGGCCTTCGTGATGGGCGGCGTGGCGACCGAAGTCGCCCTTCTCGGCGATGCCTTTGATGAAACGCTGCAGGCCGGCGATCCATCCGAAATCGTCGAGCCGACCGAAGACACGCCCGACGAGCTGAAGCCCGAGGAAATCGAGCCGGTCGAAGAGTTGACGTCGACGACGCCGGAGATCGTCGCCGAGCAGCCGCATGACCTGGTGGCAACGGAAGCCGACGTCATTCTTCCGGCGGAACAGGTTCCCACCTTGCAGGTCGCCGAAGCTGTGGTCACGGCCAGCGTAGCGCCGGTCGAGACCGTCGTGCCGGAGGAAAAGCCAGAGATCGTGGAGCCGAAGAAGGAGAAGGTTGAAAAACCCGAACCGAAGAAGGATCCGGTCAAAAAGAAGAAGGTCACCCGCAAAAAGTCGGGCGACAAGGGCGAGCAGGCACAGAGCCAGGTCAAAGGCAAAGCCGACGGTCTGGAGAATGCCAAGTCCGCCACGGCATCCGGGCAAGGCAAGGTTTCGTCGGCCGAGGGCAATGCCTCCTTTGACAACTACAAGGGCAAGGTGCGCACCAAGGTCAACAGGAAGCATCGCTATCCCTCCCAGGCCAGGCGCCAGGGCATAGCCGGCACTGCAACCGTAAGCTTTGTCGTGTCGGCGGACGGCGGGCTGTCCGGCCTTCGCCTGGCAGGAAGTTCCGGCTCGCCGATTCTCGACCAGGCGGCCCTCGATACGGTGCGCCGTGCGGCACCGTTCCCACCGATCCCGGCCGATGCCGGTCGCAGCAGCTGGACCTTCAGTTTGCCGATCGCCTACAATCCGGGCTGAAGCCAGCGATTGACGCCGGGCGAGGTCAGCCGAAATGTCCCGGCGGCCTCTCGAAATAAATATGAATACAAAACTCATGTTTATACTTTACTCTGAATATCAAGTTTAATAAGTTGCCGCCGTGACGCAACCGAACGGTGTGTGTCGATCCCGATGCGATCGGTTGCCGTGAGGGTAGCTGACGCAGCAATGAGGCGGAGAAGATTGCATGCGCGGCAAGCGTCACCACAATGCGGCCAAGAGCGGCAAGGGTCGTTCCGGTTCCGAACGGGTCGAGGTCCGCGAAGAGGTCGCCAAGACGACACTCGAGGGCCGCAGCTTCCTCTATGTCGGCGGGCGCGACTGCCAGGTCGCCCATCTGCGCGAAATCGCCAGCTCTTTCGGTGCGGAGTTGCTGCATCACGATGGCGGTCTGCGCGAGGCAGTATCGCGCATCGACCGCGTCCTTCCTTCCGTCGACTGTGTCTTCTGCCCGATCGATTGCATCAGCCACGATGCGTGTCTTCGCGTGAAGACCGGCTGCAAGAAGTGGGGCAAGGCCTTCGTGCCGCTGCGCAACGGTTCGAAGTCGAGCCTCGAGCGGGCGCTGCAGGACCTCACCAACAGCCGCAACGACTAGAACCACCCAAAAACATGACGCGCGGCGATGGCGAGTGGCTGCCCGCGCGCCTGGAGATTTTTCGACATGATTGAAGACCGACAGGACAAGTGCATGATGATCGGCCTGCACAAGTTGGCAGCGCAAAATGGCGATGGGCTCGTGCCCGAACTCTATGAATTGCTGACGCGGCGCTCCCGCATGCTCGAAGAAAACCCGAATGTCACCGAGTTCCCGTCCTGGGAAACGCGCCGGCCGGGCCGGGATCCCTTTGGGCTTGCGGAGGCGCAGGAGGCCACTATTGTTGCCTTCCCGAGAGCGGCCAACGAGCCGGCTCGCAAGAAAGACAGCGCATAAGAGGCAGGCTATGTTCTACGCAATGAACCGTTTTCGTATCGCCATCGGCCAGGAAGAGGCTTTCGAAGCCATCTGGAAGGGCCGCGATTCAAGCCTTGCCGAAATGCCGGGCTTCCTCTCGTTTCATCTTCTGAGGGGCGAAAGCGTGCCGGAGGAGGGCTATACGCTCTTCGTGTCGAATTCGACCTGGAAGGACAAGGATGCTTTCTCGGCCTGGACGAAGTCGGAGAATTTTCGAGCGGCCCACAAGAACGCAGGCGACAACCGGTCGATGTATCTGGGGCCCCCGAAGTTCGAAGGTTTTTCCGTCGTCGAAGGCGCCTGATCCCCCGCGCTGCGAACGGTCTTTAAGCGTCACGGCGCCTTCTTTGGAAGGACGGCGCCGATGGAAACGGCAAGCCAGCCGGCCATGATCGTCGTGCCGCCGAGCGGCGCCGACATCGGAAACAGGCCCTGTCCCGCCATGTGGCGCATGGCGAGGTCGGCTGAAAACAGCGCCGTTCCAAATGCGATCAGCAAGGCTGCGGCCGGCGCGGTGCGAAAGCTCGGCCAGGCGGCATAGAGTGCGACAAGGGCGGGGGCGTGTGCCAGGCACATGGCCGAGATCCCGGCAAGCAACCTTGGGTCCGGCCCATGCGATGCGGCGGCGGCGCTGACCACCCCGGCAAGCCCCATCAATCCGGCGACAAAGAGCGTCGTTGCGCGCAATCCACTTGAAGGCATGGTCATTCCTTGTTCTGCATGTGCAAGGCGAGGCGGGTGATCGGGTCGAGGATGATCTGCCGCAGTTTCGGGTGCTCCACCGTTTCTTCCAGCGCGCGGGTGAAGCAGAGCAGCCATTCGTCCCGCTCCTGCGGTCCGATCTCGGCCACGAAATGCCGGCGCCGCAGCATCGGATGGCCACGTTTTTCCACATAGATCGGCGGCCCGCCGAGCCAGCCGGTCAGATACTCGTAGAATTTTTCCTCGCTGCCGGACAGGTCAGGCGGATGAACCGCGCGACAACGTGCGGCTTCCGGAAGCGTGTCCATCAGTTCGTAGAAACGATGGGTCAGCGCACGCACCGTGTCGCCGCCGATCGCGTCATAGAGGGTCGTCGTTTCCTGATCTGCCATCGCCGCTTCCTTCGTGCCTTTGTCCTAGCCCGCCAGGACCTGACGGACAACGGCTTTCCGCCTCTTGTTTTTGCGGCGTTTCGGCGCGGGATTGTCGCGGCGATCTTGACAAACCGTCCAGACGGTATCTTTATAGCGTCATGACAGACGCCCATCGCCGCAAGAAGCAACCCGAACAGGTCCGCCAGCAATTGCTGGAGGTCGCCGCGCGCCTGTCGCATGAGCAGGGGGTGGCAGGCATCACGCTGGATGCGGTGTCGCATGCGGCCGGCGTCAGCAAGGGTGGGCTGCTGCACCATTTTCCCAACAAGTCGGCGCTGCTCGATGGATTGTTCGACGATCTCGTCGTGCGGTTCGATGCGGCGATCGAAAAGGCGATGGCCGCGGATCCGGTGGCGCAGGGGCGTTTTACCCGCGCCTATGTCGATGTCTGCTCGACGCTCGACCCCGATGCGGACGTGCCCGGCTGGCGGATGCTGACGATCGCGATGATTGCCGAGCCGAACCTGAAGGTCCGCTGGCGCGAATGGGTCAATCGCCGCTCTCAGGAGTTCGCGGAAACCGACGCCTCGCCACACTGCGTGCTCGCCCGGTTTGCGGCAGATGGCCTCTGGCTCGCCGACCTGATGCAGAGCCATGACCTTGATGCCGCGGCACGCCTCGCGCTGGCCGACAATCTCAAAGCGCTTTCGACGCGATAGGTCGGAGGGAGACCAAAATGAACCCCGCGATGCTCTATGCCGTCCTGGTCGTTGCGATCGTCTTCGAGGTGCTCGGCACCTCGGCGATGCAGGCCGCACAGCATTTTACCCGGCTGGTGCCGACGGTGACGATGGTCGTCTGTTACGCCATCGCCTTCTTCTTTCTGTCCTACACGCTGCGCTATATTCCTGTTGGTATCGCCTACGCGGTGTGGAGCGGTCTCGGCATCGTCTTGATTTCACTCGTCGGATACTTTGCTTTTGGCCAGAAGCTGGATCTTGCCGCCGTGATCGGGCTCGGGCTCATCATCTGCGGCGTCATCGTGCTCAACGTCTTCTCCAAGTCCACGTTCCATTGAAAATCTCGCTGCCGACATCCGGTCGCTGACATCAGGCAGGGCAAAAAGCGCTTGCAAAGGCGTTGGCGCATGACTAGTTCTACGAATTGAAACCGCTTTCAATTTTAACAGCTGCGCATAAACGGGAGTTTGCCGATGCCAATCCGGACAGTCGTGTGGGGTGAAAACATCCATGAGCAGACCAATGAGGTCGTGAGAAGCATCTATCCCAACGGGATGCACAACACGATCGCGGCGGCGCTGAACACCGACGTTTCGATCGAGGCGACGACAGCGACGCTGCAGGAGCCGGAACATGGCCTGACCGAGGCGCGACTCGCTGCGACCGATGTGCTTCTGTGGTGGGGGCACAAGGATCATGGTGCGGTCAGCGACGAGGTGGTCGAGCGCGTCGCCAAGCGCGTCTGGGAAGGCATGGGCCTGATCGTTCTGCATTCCGGTCATTTCTCGAAAATCTTCAAGCGGCTGATGGGCACGCCTTGCGCGCTCAAATGGCGCGAGGCCGGCGAGCGTGAACGCGTCTGGGCGATCAATCCGCGCCACCCGATTGCCGAGGGCATCGGCGAGAATTTTGTCCTCGAAAACGAAGAGATGTATGGCGAGCAGTTTTCCGTGCCGGAGCCGCTTGAGACGGTGTTCATCTCGTGGTTTGCCGGCGGCGAAGTGTTTCGTTCCGGTCTGACCTGGCGCCGCGGTGCCGGCAACATCTTCTATTTCCGTCCGGGCCACGAGACCTACCCGACCTACCATGACGGCAATGTCCAGAAGGTGCTGCGCAACTCGGTCAAGTGGGCCTACAACGCCGACAACCGCTACACCGCGATCCACGACGCGCCGAACGTGCCGGTCGAAAATGCGCTGGAGCCGATCGTCGAGCGTGGGCCCAAGCTGCATGAGGCCGGCGAAGCCGGCTACAGGTGATCGCTATGCGTCTTCTTGTTGTTGGAACCGGCGGCATGGCCAACAGCCATGCCGAAGCCTTCGCCGGGATCGAAGGCGTAGACATGGTGGGGGCGGTCGACGTCGACCCCAAGCGCGCCACGGACTTTGCCGAGAGACACGGCATCGCGAACACCTTCACCTCGCTCGACGAGGCGATCGCCTGGGGCAAGTTCGATGCGGCGACGAACGTGACGCCGGACAAGGCGCACCACCCGACGACGTTGGCATTGCTTGCTGCCGGCAAGCACGTGCTGTGCGAAAAGCCGCTCGCTGAAAATTACGCCAAGGCCGCGGAAATGGCCGATGCGGCGGAGCGATCTGGCCTCGTCACCATGGTCAACCTGACCTATCGCAATGTCGCGCCGCTGCAGAAGGCGAGGGCGATGGTGCTGGCCGGCGATGTTGGCAGGCTGCGCCACCTCGAAGCTTCCTATCTGCAGAGCTGGCTCGTCTCCAAGGCCTGGGGCGACTGGGCGACGGAATCGCAGTGGCTCTGGCGGCTGTCGACCAAACACGGTTCGAACGGTGTTCTGGGCGACGTGGGCATCCATATCCTCGATTTTGCCGGTTATGGCGCCGGCACCGACGCCGAGCGGATTTTTGCGCGGCTGAAGACTTTCGACAAGGCGCCGGAAAACCGCATCGGCGAGTATGATCTCGACGCCAATGACAGCTTTGTCATGACCGCCGAGTTCGGCAACGGTGCCATGGGCGTGATCCATGCCAGCCGCTGGGCGACCGGCCACCTCAACGAGTTGCGGCTTCGGCTGCACGGGGACAAGGGCGCTCTCGAAGTGGTGCATACGCCGGATGGCTCGACGCTTCGTGCCTGCCTCGGCACGGATGTCGAAACGGCGACCTGGCGCGATGTCGATGCCGGCACGGTGCCGACCAACTACGAGCGGTTTGCCGCCGCGGTTAAGGACGCCAAGACGGTTGAGCCGGGCTTCCGCCATGCCGCGAACCTGCAGAAGGTGCTGGACCTGGCGCTGGAGACTGAAGCCGAAAGGCGCGAACTCTCGGTTTGACAGCGCTTCAGTTCGGAGGCGGTGCGGTGGAACTGCGCATGACCAGCTCCACCGGCCAGACCTGGCACAGATCGGCAGCTGGCGTGCCCTGAAGAAGGTCCAGAACCATCTCGGCGATCCGCGTTCCCGCAGCGCGGATCGATGAGCGCGTGGTGGTGAGCGTCGGGATCAGGTTCTCGGGGCTCAGATACGGAAAGACGTCGTCGTGGGCGATCAGGGAGATGTGTTCGCCGACGGTCATTCCGGCGCTGCGGATGGCCCGCATCGCGCCGAGCGCCGACATCATCGAGCCGGCCAAGACGGCCGTCGGCCGGTTTTCCTGTGCCAAGAACCCCTGCATCAGGCGAAAACCCATCTCGTCGGTGAAGTCGCCATTGCCGAGCAGGTTGGGATCGATATCGATGCCGCGCGCGCCGAGGGCTGCCGCATAACCGTCCTGTCGATGTTCGGTGAAGGTATAGCCGCGATGGCCGTTGACCAGCGCGATGCGGCGGTGGCCGAGAGCGGTCAAAAGCTCGGTCGCCTGGCGGATCGCGCCGAAATTGTCGATGTCGAGAAAGGCGAAATTGCCTGCGGTCCCGGTTCGCCCATGCAGGACGAAAGGCAGCCGCAGCTCGGTCAGAAGGGCGATGCGCGGATCGTCGACCGCAGGCGAATGCAGGATGACCGCATCGACGCGCTTGCTGGCGGCAAGCCGGCGGTAGGTTGCAAGCTCCGCTTCCCGCGTGTCGACGGTGGAAAGCAGGATATCGACATCAGCCTGCTGCAGCCGGCTGCCGAGTCCGCCCATGAACTCGCTGGTGTGCGGGCCGAAATCGCCGCCGCCGCGAAAGACGATGCCGATGGTGCCGACGCGTCCGGTCGCAAGCCCGAGCGCGCTGGTGTTCGGCCGATAGCCGAGTTCGGCTGCCGCCTTCAGCACCCGTTCGCGCGTCGTCTTCTTGACTTCCGGATAACCGCTGAGCGCACGGCTGACCGTCGTTTGCGACAGCCCCAGCTGGCCTGCGAACTCCTTGAGATTCATTTCATTTTCCCGTTGCCCGATAAAGCATAGCCTACCGGGCCTTGACCACGCAACAAGGAGCGATCTCAGGGGGCAACAGTCGAGCCGACGGTGTTTTCCACCGATTGGCCAAGGCGGCGGACCTGATTGCCGTAGTTGGCGCGGGTGCGCGGGTCGAAGATCATGATCGGAGTGGACACAGCGACGCTGGCGGCGCTGCCGACGGTCTGGGCGGTGCCGAGCGTCACGGCGCCGATGCGCTCCCCGAGGCCGACATCGGAATCGGTGACCGTCTGGCCGGCGATCAATCGGTTGCCGAGCAGTTGCACGACTTCAGGGCTTTCGGCGAATTTTCCGTGGTTCAACTTGTCGCCGCCTTTCAGCGCCGTCAGGTCGAGAACGGTGATGCCAGCGGTTTCCAGCTGTGTGCGATAGGGCTCGACCGTCGGGTCGATTTGACCGAGACGGTCGATATTGCCGGAAATCCGGCGGGAGAGGTTGAGCGCACGGTCGTCGCGCGACACGAACAGCGTGAACTTCGGCCGTGCCTTGCCCATCGCCTGAATCTGCTTGCCGAACACGTCGACGTCGAGATCCGGCGAGGCGAGGATGACGTCGGTGATCTTCGGCGCGATGCGGCCATCACGGATCGCCATTTGTCGGAGCGCCTCGACTGTGACCCACGATCCCATCGAGTGGGCCATGACGGTGATTTCGCCGACCTTCGGGTCGCGCGCCGCGCGGTGCAGCAGGTCTTCGAGCGCGTCGCGCGAATAGTTGGTGCTTTCCTTGTCGTAGTTGTAGTCGAAGACGCTTGCGCGCGACGGCCAGGTGAAGATCACCGGCGCGACATCCGTTCCCGAATCGTGGACGATCTGGGCATAGCGATAGACCGCGTCCTCATAACGGTTGTTGAAGCCGTGGACGAAGATCAGCACGCGCCGGCTTTTCGGCAGATTGCCCTTCAGCCAGGACTGCGCATCGTCCTTGCCCTTCAGCGGCGTCACACTGACGGTCGAAAACTCGCGTTCGGGATTGGCCGGCAGTTTCTTCGGCCACTGAACCTGACCAACCGTGCGGCTCTTTTCGGGCGGGATCGAGACGACAATTTCGGTAAGCGACAGTTCATCTGAGCGCTCGCCGCTGAAAAGCACGCCGGGCTCGGTCGAGGGCGCGCGGGTGGTGGCGACCAGCAGATCGACTTCCGAGGCGCCGCCGGCCGTTCCCGATGGAACGAGCACGCCGACCGGTCGGCTGGCACAGGCTGCCAGAACGGACGCCAGGAGCAGAACGGTGGCGACGCGGCCCACTTGGCCCGGTCGGCCAGCCCAAGAAAACAAACGCAGCAACAAAACCCCCAATACCGCATCATGCGGCGCGCCGATCCATAACCCCGGATCCGGCCAGTCTCATGCCCTAGAAATGGCAGAATTTCTGCCCTCGGCATAGCTTTTCGGCCTGTTCGCGCCCTCTCTGATGGTGCACGTGCGGCAAACATGCAACATTTCGCGACAGCGGGCGTTGGGTAAAACCCCTCAATATCAATTGAAAAGGGATCGGCGTTTCAATAGCATCCGATCTTTCCTCCTTCGGTGCGGCATTGTATGCCTCATCCGATCTCCCTGAAAACATAAGGAAATCCGGAATGCAGGCGGTTTTCGATGGCCATAATGACGTGCTTCTGCGGCTATGGCAGAACGCGCGCAAGGGAAGCGACCCGGTTGGCGAGTTCGTCGACGGTACCGACAAGGGACATATCGATGCGCCGCGTGCGAAAACAGGCGGCCTGATCGGCGGTCTGTGCGCGATCTACGTTCCCTCGGGCGATCTGGTGCTGGCGGGTCCGGACGCGAATGGCCACTATGCCACACCGCTCTCCGCGCCGCTCGAGCATCTGCCGTCGCTGGGCGTCGCCATCGAGATGGCCGATATCGCCGTCCGTCTCGATCGGGCCGGCGCCTGGAAGCTTTGCCGTTCGACCGCCGAAATCCGCGATGCGGCCGGGCAGGGCACCTTTGCATCCGTGCTGCACATGGAAGGCTGCGAGGCGATCGGTGCCGATCTGTCGTCGCTCGAAACGTTCTATGCCGCCGGCCTGCGTTCGCTCGGACCGGTCTGGAGCCGCCACAACGCCTTTGCCCACGGCGTGCCCTTCGCTTTCCCGATGTCGCCCGATACCGCGCCGGGCCTGACCGAGGCCGGTTTTGAGCTGGTGAAGGCGTGCAACCGCCTGGGCATCCTCATCGATCTAGCCCATATCACCGAAAAAGGGTTCTGGGACGTCGCCAAGACGAGCGACCAGCCGCTGGTCGTCAGCCACTCGAATGCCCATGCGCTGACGGCGGTTGCGCGCAACCTCACCGACAGGCAGCTCGATGCCGTCAGCGAAAGCAAGGGCCTCGTCGGTCTCAACTACGCAACCACGATGCTGCGCGCCGACGCGCAGGAAAACGCCGCGACACCGCTTTCCGACATGGTTCGCCACATCGACTACATGGTCGAGCGGATGGGGATCGACTGCGTCGGGCTCGGTTCCGACTTCGATGGCGCGACGATACCGGAAGATATCGGCGATGCGGCGGGCGGCCAGAAGCTCGTTGCGGCGCTCAAGACCGCCGGATATGGTGACGCCGAACTGGCAAAGATATGCCGGGAGAACTGGCTGAGAGTTCTGGGGCAGGCTTGGCACGAGGCCGCCTGAACCCATGAAGAAGAGCCCCGAAAGGGGTGCAAACGAGGGAACTGCAAAAAATGATGCACAAGCTCAATGGACGTCTTCGTCTTCTGACCGCTTCGGCGGCGCTCGCCATGGTGATGGCCGCGACCGCACCGGCCTTTGCCGAAACGCCAAAGGACACGCTGGTCGAAGCCTTTGCAATCGACGACGTCATCTCCATGGATCCGGGCGAAGCCTTCGAGCTGACCGCGGCCGAAATCACCGGCAACACCTACAGCATGCTGGTTCGCCTCGACATCAACGACACCACCAAGGTTGTCGGTGATCTGGCCGACAGCTGGACCGTGTCTGACGATGGCCTGACCTATACGTTCAAGCTGAAGTCCGGCCTGAAGTTTGCCTCCGGCAATCCGGTGACGGCTGCCGATGTCGCCTGGTCGTTCGAGCGCGCCGTCAAGCTCGACAAGAGCCCCGCCTTCATCCTCACCCAGTTCGGCCTCACCGGCGACAACGTGACGGAAAAGGCCAAGGCCACTGACGATACGACCTTCGTCTTTACCGTCGACCAACCCTACGCACCGAGCTTCGTCTTGAACTGCCTGACGGCAACCGTCGGCGCCGTGCTCGACAAGAAGCTGGTGCTTGAAAACGTCAAGCCTGTCACGCCGAGCGACGAGTACAAGTACGACAACGACTTCGGCAATGAATGGCTGAAGACCGGCTATGCCGGCTCGGGCCCGTTCAAGCTGCGCGAATGGCGCGCCAACGAAGTCATCGTTCTCGAGCGCAACGAAAACTACTATGGCGAACAGGCAAAGCTTGCCCGCGTCATCTATCGCCACATGAAGGAAAGCTCGGGCCAGCGCCTGGCGCTGGAAGCCGGCGACATCGACGTCGCGCGCAACCTGGAGCCGGGCGATTTCGACGCCGTTGCGAAGAATGGCGACCTTGCCACGACCAATGCGCCGAAGGGCACCGTCTACTACATCAGCCTCAACCAGAAGAACGCCAACCTTGCCAAGCCTGAGGTGCGCGAAGCGTTCAAGTACCTGGTCGACTACGATGCAATCGGCTCGACCCTGATCAAGGGCATCGGCGAAATCCACCAGAGCTTCCTGCCGAAGGGCGTTCTGGGTGCGCTTGACGAGAACCCCTACAAGTTCGACGTCGCCAAGGCGAAGGAACTGCTGGCCAAGGCCGGCCTTGCCGACGGCTTCACCGTCACCATGGACGTGCGCAACGGCCAGCCGGTCACCGGCATTGCCGAATCCTTCCAGCAGACGCTCGGCCAGGCCGGCGTGAAGCTGGAGATCATCCCCGGCGACGGCAAGCAGACGCTGACGAAGTACCGTGCCCGTAACCACGACATGTATATCGGTCAGTGGGGCATGGACTATTTCGACCCGAACTCGAATGCCGAAACCTTCACCGCCAACCCGGACAACTCCGACGAAGGCAAGAACAAGACGCTCGCCTGGCGCAATGCCTGGGACGTTCCGGAGTTGACGAAGAAGACCAAGGCTGCCCTGCTCGAGCGTGACAGCGCCAAGCGTGCGGAAACCTACAAGGAACTGCAGAAGACGGTGCTGGGCGAAAGCCCGTTCGTCATCATCTTCCAGCAGACCGAAGTCGCCGGCTATCGCGGCAACGTCAAGGGCCTGAAACTCGGCCCGAGCTTCGACACCAACTTCGTTGCAGGCATCTCGAAGGAATAACCCGAAAGGATAGTTCCCTTGAGCATGAGCGGAACAGAACGGATGGGCGGGCGCCGACGCGCCCGTCCAGCGAAGATCATGGGTGCCGTCCTGCGGTTCCTGGTGATCGTCGTCACCACCTATCTTGGCCTTCTGGCCGTGACCTTCTTCATCGGCCGGGTGATCCCGATCGACCCGGTGCTCGCCGTCCTCGGCGACCGGGCGCCAACGCATGTCGTCGAAAGGACGCGCGAGGCGATGGGGCTGAACCTGCCCCTCTACCAACAATTCTTCATCTATGTCCGTCAGGCGCTGACCGGTGACTTCGGCATTTCGGTGCTGACGACCAATCCTGTCATGACCGATATCCGTCGTGTCTTCCCGGCGACCATGGAGCTTGCGACGCTCGGCACTCTGATCGGCGCCATCTTCGGCGTGCCGCTCGGCGTTCTCGCCGCCGTCAAGCGCGGCAGCATCGCCGACCAGATCGTCCGCGTCATCGGCCTTGTCGGCTATTCCGTGCCGATCTTCTGGCTGGCGCTCCTGTCGCTCCTGGTGTTCTATGCCCGGCTGAAGTGGGTCGCCTATCCCGGCCGCATCGACATCGTGTTCGAATACACGTTTACGCCGATCACCGGCTTCTACCTGTTCGATGCGCTCTGGCAGCGGCAGTGGGATGTGCTCTGGGACGTCTTCCGCCACATCATCCTGCCGGCATCGTTGCTCGGTTACTTCTCGCTTGCCTATATCAGCCGCATGACGCGCAGCTTCATGCTGAACGAGCTGCAGCAGGAGTATATCGTTGCCGCCCGCGCCAAGGGCCTTTCGGAAACCCGCATCATCTGGGGCCACGCGCTGCGCAATGCCGCCGTGCCGCTCGTTACCGTGATTGCGCTTTCCTATGCCGGTCTGCTCGAAGGGTCGGTCCTGACCGAGACCGTCTTTGCCTGGCCGGGCCTTGGCCTCTACATCACTAATTCGCTGCAGAATGCCGACATGAATGCCGTTCTCGGTGGCACCATCGTCATCGGTTCGGTCTTCATCGGCATCAATCTCCTGTCCGATCTTCTCTATCGGACGCTTGACCCAAGGACGCGCCAGCGATGAGCACCGTCACTGAAACACGCCCGATGACACGCCGCGAATGGCTGTTGTCCGACCGGCCGCAATCGCGCACGCAGGCGCGCCTCGGCCGCGCCTACATGACCTGGCAGCGCTTTTCCGCCAACAAGCTGGCCGTTCTCGGCCTCTTGATCCTGCTCGCCTTGGTGTTCATTGCAGCCTTTGCCAACGTGCTGGCGCCGCACTCGCCCTATATCGGCGATCTCGCCAATGCCCGCCTCTTGCCGCCCGGCACCCCCGGCTACCTGCTCGGTACCGACGATCTCGGCCGCGACATCCTCTCCCGACTGATCCACGGCTCGCGGCTGACGCTTGCGGTCGTGCTGCTCGTCGCAATTATCGCCGCCCCGGTCGGCCTCATCGTCGGTGCGGTCGCGGGCTATGCCGGCGGATGGGTCGATGCGGTGCTGATGCGCATCACCGACATCTTCCTTGCCTTTCCGAAGCTGGTGCTGGCTCTCGCCTTCGTGGCCGCACTTGGCCCCGGCATCGAGAACGCCGTCATCGCCATCGCGATTACCTCTTGGCCGCCCTATGCGCGCATCGCGCGCGCTGAAACGCTGACGGTGCGCAACTCCGACTATATCGCCGCCGTGCAACTGATGGGCGCGTCGCCGACCCGCATCGTCTTTCGCCATGTGATGCCGATGTGCATGTCGTCCTTGATCGTGCGCGTCACGCTCGACATGGCCGGCATCATCCTGACTGCCGCGGGCCTCGGCTTCCTCGGCCTTGGCGCACAGCCGCCATTGCCGGAATGGGGCGCGATGATCGCATCCGGTCGCCGCTTCATCCTTGACCAGTGGTGGGTTGCCACCATGCCCGGCGTTGCGATCCTGATCGTCAGCCTCGGCTTCAACTTGCTCGGCGACGGCCTGCGCGATGCGCTCGACCCGCGGGAGAGCGGACAATGAACCCGCTTCTGACCGTCGACGACCTCAAGGTCTCGTTTCCGACCCGCACCGGGCTGGTCGAAGCCGTGCGCGGGGTCTCCTTCACGCTTGGCCGCGAGCGGCTCGGCATTGTCGGCGAGAGTGGTTCCGGCAAGTCGCAGACGGGTCGCGCGATCATGGGACTGACGCCGGCGCACGCGCGGGTGACGGCCAAGACGCTTTCCTTCGAAGGCATCGATCTGCTGTCGGCCGCGCCGAAGGTACGGCGGGATCTCAGGGGCAAGCGGATTGCGATGATCCTGCAGGACCCGAAGTATTCGCTGAACCCGGTGATGAGCATCGGTCGGCAGATTGTCGAGACATTGACGCGGCATGAGAGCGTCGGCCGTGCGGAAGCGCGCGAGCGGGCGCTCGACATGCTGGAGGCGGTGCAGATCCGCGATCCCGGCCGCGTCTTCGACCTCTATCCGCACGAAGTTTCAGGCGGCATGGGACAGCGCGCGATGATCGCGATGATGCTGGTGGCGGGACCCGAGCTTTTGATCGCCGACGAACCGACCTCGGCGCTCGATGTGACGGTTCAGCTCGAAGTGCTTGGTATCCTCGACAAGTTGGTTTCCGAGCGCGGCATGGGTCTGATCTTCGTCTCGCACGACCTCAGGCTGGTGTCTTCGTTCTGCGACCGCGTCATCGTGATGTATGCCGGCAAGATCGTAGAGGAGCTTGCCGCGTCCGATCTCGCAAACGCCAAACATCCCTATACCCAGGGCCTGTTGAACTGCATGCCGGCGATCGGTTCGGATCGTCATCCCCTGCCGGTCCTCGATCGCAAACCGGAGTGGGCCCTATGACGACCGCCACCGTTTCCACTGAGAATCTTGTCGTCACCTATGACGAGTTCAAGGCGCTGGACGACGTCAGCATCGATGTCGCGCCCGGCGAATCCTTCGGGCTCGTCGGCGAGTCCGGCTCCGGAAAGTCGACCCTGCTTCGCGCGGTCGCCGGCCTTGCGCCGGTGACATCGGGAAAGATCCGCGTGCACGACCGGGTTTTGACGGGCAATCGCCGGGACAAAGCGTTCTATCGCGATGTGCAGATGGTGTTCCAGGACCCCTATGGGTCGCTGCATCCGCGCCAGACGATCGACCGGCAACTGCTCGAGCCCCTCGCCATCCACGGCGTTGCCGATGGCGAACGGCGCATCCTGAAGGCGCTCGACGAAGTCGGCCTCGGCTCGGGTTTCCGTTTCCGTTACCCGCACCAGCTTTCGGGCGGCCAGCGCCAGCGCATCGCGATCGCGCGGGCGCTGATCCTCGAGCCCTCGATCCTGCTTCTCGACGAGCCGACCTCTGCGCTCGACGCCTCGGTGCAGGCGGAGGTGTTGAACCTGCTCGAACAGGTGCGGCGCGACCGCAAGCTGACCTTCATCATGGTCAGCCACGACCTGGGTGTCGTCACGCATATGTGCGACCGCCTGGCGGTGATGCAGAACGGCCGCGTGGTCGAGCGGCTGTCCTCGGCCGATCTCGTCGCCGGACGGATCAGCGAGGACTATACCCGCAATCTGATGGTTGCGAGCAAGGGTTTCCAGCGCAAGGGCGCTGCCGCCTGACGTTGAAAAATCAGCCGTCGCGCCGAAGCGGGGGTGACGGCTGATCAATTCGCCTGTGTCGCAAGAAACGCGGGCAACGCCGACCACCGGCGCTCCGGAAATCCGGTTCTGGAGCATCTTGTCCACCTTCGGCACTTCCGTCGAAAGCGGGATGCTCCGAGTTCAGCTGCCGTTTTCCCAGGTCGAGGTGGAGTTGGTGATCACCTTGCGAATGTTGCGCTGATCGCGCCATTCCCGTCCCATGTCGCGAATGACCGGCTTTGCCTCCGGCGAGAAGATGTAGTTGCGATAGCTTGCGACGTAGGCTTCCATGGCCGGGTTGACCCCGGAATAAAACTGCTTTTCAGGATCGCGGCTGAGATCCATCAGGCTGGCGCAATGGCGCGCAAAGTTGCCGCGCAGGATCGACGGCGAGGTGGTGAACTTCGGGAAGGTGCGAAACAGCGGGATCTTGATGCCGAGCAGCCGCGCATATTCGTTGCGCTGATGGAAATGGCCCTTGCGGGCAATGTCCCAGTTCTGGTCTGCAGTGTGAAAAGACACCTGCATGACAGACGGATCGTCAAACGGCTGGAACAGTTCTTCACCCATGTCCCTGAGCGAGATCCAGTCATCTTCCAGATGGAAGACATACTCCGACGTGCTTGCCGCCCATGTTCTTGCGACGGCGGCGCAAAAGCCGGGCTGCTCCGGCTCGAAAATCACCGCATCGGGAAAGTGGCCGCGCACGACCTCAATGCAGGCGGCATGGTCGTCTGGCGTGCCGAAGGCCGGATCGAGATTGAGATAGGTCGATCCCATATCAAGCTGGCAAAGCATCTTCTCGCGAAAACTCGCAAGGGTTTGCGCAAGCAGTTCGGGCCGCCGGGTGGCAACGATGCAAAGGTCAATTTGAGGCATTGCACTTCCTGATCGATGCGGCGGCTTGCTGCCTGCCTTTCGCGCGGTCGCTCCCGGGCGGCGTGCGCGGGAGGTTAAAAGGCGCTGGTAGGGCGTGCCAAACGGCCACAGTATCGCTGCCAATGAAGGTCTTCGCTTAGACCAAGCCACGATCTTGCGCAATTGCGCAGCCTTAGACTTCCATGCGATATTTTCCGACGCAAGACCGCCACGGCAATTCTTCGCAACGGACGGCCGCGTCCCGGCGCCGTGCATTCAACGCGTCTTGACGCCGACAACACCAATATGGCGATACCGGGCAGCGGTGGCGGATTGACAAGTTCGCTCCAGTTGGCCCAGAAACCTTGCGAAATGTGATGATCAAGTGACAAGGGGTGATCGATAAAGTGAAGGATACTGCGCTCGAGATTGTCGTGGTTAATCTGGAACGTTCCGTCGAGCGACGTGAGGACATGGTGCGCCTGCTTGAACCGCTCGGATTGCCCTACAGCTTTTTCGATGCGGTCGACGGGCGCAAGGGGCGGCATTCGTCATTTGACCATTTTGACGAGCATCTTGCTGAAGTTCGCAGAGGGTTCATTCTCAATGCAGGTGAACTTGGGTGCTTCGCCAGCCACTATCTTCTTTGGGAGCGCTGCGTGCGAGAGAACAAGCCGCTTCTCATCTTCGAAGATGATGTCGTTCTCAACGACAATTTTGCGGAAGCCTATCACTTCGCCGCCCGCAAGATCGAGCGCTACGGGCTCTTGCGGTTTTCCGGGCACAAGCGGCGCCAATGGGCGACATGCGAGCGCCTGAACGACGCGATGCGCATTGTCCGCTTCGAGCGTGGACCGCACGGGACGTCGTGCTATGCGGTGTCGCCACAGGCCGCATCCAAGCTTTTGGCCACGGCCGCGATTTGGTTCGAGCCGGTCGATTGCCACCTGGATCGGTTCTGGACCCACGGGGTCGGTTCCTATGGGATCTCGCCGTTGCCTGTCACGCACGCGGCGGAAACGCCCGAGCAATCGGAGATCTGGCAGGGAGGCCAGCGTGCAAAGAAGTCGCGGCGCTTCCGGCGACTGCGGGCGATCTACCGCGCGCGTGACGATATCGGTCGCTTCCTGAGCAATCTGCCTTATGTGGGGCGATGGAAAGAGCCGGACGAGGCGTGACGGGTCAGAGCCTGTTGAAGCAACCCAACAATCGAAGGTAATCTCTTGATAATCACGCGTATCCTTGGTGGTCTCGGCAACCAGATGTTTCAGTATGCGGCCGGCCGGTCGCTCGCGTCTGCTAGCGGACAAACGCTCAAGCTGGATCTGACGGAAATGCAACGCTACAAGACCTGGGCTTTCGGGTTGGAGCAGTTTGCAATTCAAGCGGAGAGCGCTCGCCCGGACGAAGTGCCGGCGAAGCCGGGCAGGGGGCTTTTCAACAAGGTGAAGTCGCGGCTTCTGCCCAAGACGTCGCCCTGTCTCATCGCCAAGGAGCGAGCCAACACGTTTGACGCAGCGATCCTCGACTTGCGTGGCCCGGTGCACCTCCAGGGCTACTGGCAGACCGAGAAGTACTTTGCCTCGGTGGCAGATGTCATCCGCAAGGAGTTCGGACTCAGGGCCCCCTTCAGCGCTGCAAGACAAGAGGTCTTGCAGCAGGTGCGCGCTGCCGACGCGCCCGTCTCCGTCCATGTTCGCCGCGGTGACTATGTCAGCAATCCCTCGGCCAACTCTATCCACGGGACATGCGAACCGGAGTGGTATGCCGAGGCAATGCGCCAGATGGCTGCGCGCTTCGACAACCCGTCTTTCTTTGTGTTCTCCGATGATCCGGCCTGGGCCCGCGCCAACCTGCCGTCCTGGCCGTCGATGATCTTCGTGGAGCCTCAGGCGGATGGTCAGGACGGCGAGGACATGCACCTGATGGCAGCTTGCCGCGCGCACATTATCGCCAACAGCACATTCAGCTGGTGGGGGGCGTGGCTCAATCCGAACGTGGAAAAGCACGTGATTGCGCCAGCACAGTGGTTTCGCTCGAAGGATCACGATGCAAGCGATATCCTGCCTGCCACGTGGCAGCGTTTGTAAGTGCTGCAAACTGAGAAGCGGCGAGTGGCGCTGGACAGCGAGCCAGGTGGTCGGTGCGTATTCGTATGGGAAGTTGGAGTTTGAAGGAGCGGGAAGCTTGCGCGCGCTCCGCGTCGCGTCGTTGGTGTGATCGTCGGCTTCTCGGCACCCATGAGCCTGAATGTCACCGGTGCAGAAGCATCAACGCCTAATGCTTAAAGCTAATGTGCCTCGCCTCCGGCTGAAGGCGGTCTGCCTTTCTCTTCATGTTTCAGCTGTCCGGCCAGCTTTGCCAGGATGGCCAAGAGGTTGTGATCACAAAGGACACGCCGGCGGGCCACGTTGAGTTCCGTCTCGGCGGTTTCTGCGAGAGCAGGCTCTATGACGGTCTTGACCGCGCGAACTGCGTTGCCGAGAGAAACCCTCGCATAGGCGAAAACGCGCGGCAGGTGGTTTTTTGCCGGCGCCGCTTGCATTGGGGCAATCGAAGAATTGTTTCCCGTCATGAACGCTGCAGGGGGTAAGAGCCCCCGCCATCACACTACTTCCAATTCGTCTTGCCGAACACCGAGCGCAGCAGTTCGAATTCCTGCTCAAGCGGGTAGTGGTGGTTGCCGATGAAGAAGCCGTGTTTGTCGGCCGTATCAGCGTTGCTCAGGTCGCCGGCAACGGAATAGTCGAACCATTTCAGAACTTCGTTCTTGGCAAAGTTGCCCGCCACGATCGGCCGGACATCGACCTGTGCTTCGGTGAGCAAGTGAAGCATGTTTTCCCGCGTCACGCCGGAGTCCGGTTCGACAATGAGGCTGAAGCCAAACCAACTGCTTTGGCCAATTTCGCGCTGGACTCGCAGGAACGGATAGTCGCGCATCAGCTCAAGGAATTCTTCGGCGTTTTTCCGGCGCTCGTCCACGATGCTGGGCAGCTTGCGAAGTTGGGTCAATCCCAGCGCGCCGCTCATTTCCAGGGGGCGCAGATTGTAGCCGGGAAGCACGAAGCGGAACGACTCCGTAAACGGGTCATCGCTTTTGTCGGTCGTCACCCGGTTTACTTTCGGCAGGTTCCTTGTCCAGCCGTGAGCGCGCAAGGACAACATGACATGGAACAATTCCTCGTCGTCGGTCACGACAAGCCCACCTTCCATGGTGGATATGTGATGGCTGAAGAAGGAACTGAAAGACCCCATCAATCCGAACGTGCCGGCCTGCTTACCTTCATACAAGGCGCCCATCGACTCACAATTGTCCTCGATGAGGGCGATGTCGCGATCGCCGATAATCGCCTTTATGCGGGCAAAATCATTGGGATTGCCGAGCAGGTTCACGGCCATGATCGCTTTTGTATCCTGCGTTATCGCCTGCGACAGCTGTTCGAGGTCGAAGTTCAGTGTCTGTGCGTCGATGTCCACAAAACGGAGCTTCAGCCCATATTGATGAAGCGGGTAGTAGGTCGTGCTCCATGAGACTGCGGGAACGATGACTTCCGCTCCCGGCAGCAGAGGCGACGCGGAGCGATACCGCAGCGCGGCGATCATCAGGAGGTTGGCGGAGGAACCGGAATTGACCATGACGCAATACTTGCTGCCGACATAGTCTGCAAAAGCCCGCTCGAACTGCGAAACCTTCTCGCCCATGGTAAACATGCCAGACTTGATCACCGTCTGGAGGGCTTCGTATTCTTCTTGATCCCAGGTGGAATTGGCTAATGGATAAGGCATATCAGGCTTCCAGTGAAAGATAGTATTCGTAGGTTTCGCGGATACCGTCGCGAAGCGTCGTGCGTGGCGCCCACCCCAGCATCGTCTGTTTTGTTACGTCCAGCAGCTTGCGCTTCATTCCGACCGGTTTTGAAATGTCATGCGCAAAGGTGCCGTCATAGCCGATAACATCCGCGGCAACCTGGTAGTATTCGTTCACTGTAAAATCGTCGCCGAGGCCGATATTGAGCAGGCTCGGCATGGAGGCGAAGTTGGCGATGGCGAAGACGATCGCATCGGCAAGATCTCCGGCGAACATGAATTCGCGCCGTGCCGACCCGTCTCCCCAAATCTCGACTGATGTCTCGCCGCGCAGTTTGGCGACATGCAGCTTGTGAATGATCGCGGGTATGAGATGCGAAACGCCCGGGTCGAATTTGTCAAATGGGCCATACAAATTGCACGGTATGATCGTCTTGTAGTCGTATTGCGGGGTCTCTCTCGTCACGTATTCGCACAAGCGCGCAACGGCGCATTTGGCCAGTGCATATCCTTCATTCGTCGGCTCGAGCGTCCCGCTCAGAACCTGGTCCTCTCGCAACGGATCTTCGCTGTTTCGAGGGTACATGCAGGAGCTGCCCAGGTTGAGCAACCGCGCCACGCCGGCCGATCGGGCCGCAAGGACGATGTTGTTTCCCATCGCCCAGTTGTCGGAGAGGAACCGCACCGGATTTTTGATGTTGGCCTGAATGCCGCCGACGACGCCTGCGGCATGGATCACCAGATCAGGGCTCAATTGCTTGAGGACATTCTGCGTTTGGTTGAAGTCCAGCAGGTCAAGCTCGCTTCGGCCGGGGGCGACAATGTCGATACCGACATTGCGACACAGCGATACGAGGTTGCGCCCAACCATACCGCCTCCACCTGTTAGCAGGATTTTCGTCACTCTCGTATCTCGCTTTGTTCGTGCACCGGCACGGCAGTGTTAATGGCTTTCCATTTCGCGCAGGTCGTATTCCACCATCTCCCTGACGAGATCTCTGACGCCGATCTCATGCGACCAGCCCAGTTTCTCCAGGGCCTTGGTCGGATCGCCGATCAACAGGTCGACCTCGGTCGGCCGGAAATAGCGTGGATCGACCTCGACGAGCACCCGGCCGGTCGCATCATCGATCCCCGTTTCCTCCACACCGTGGCCTTGCCAGCGCAGGGTGATGCCCACATCGGCGAAAGCCCATTCGACGAACGTCCGCACCTCGGTGGTTTTCCCGGTGGCGAGCACGTAGTCGTCGGCCTTGTCCTGTTGCAGCATAAGCCACATTCCGCGGACATATTCGCGCGCATGGCCCCAGTCTCGTTTGGCGTCGAGATTGCCGAGGTAGAGTTTGTCCTGTTTGCCAAGCTTGATGGCCGCGGCGGCGCGGGTAATCTTCCTCGTAACGAAGGTTTCACCGCGCAGCGGGCTCTCGTGGTTGAAGAGAATCCCGTTCGAAGCGTGCATTCCGTATGCTTCGCGATAGTTTACGACGATCCAGTAGGCGTAGAGCTTTGCCGCGGCGTAGGGGCTTCGGGGATAGAACGGCGTTGTTTCGCGCTGAGGGACTTCCTGAACCAGGCCGTAGAGTTCGGACGTCGATGCCTGGTAGAACCGTGCCTTGTCGGTCAGACCCAGGATGCGGATGGCTTCCAATAGCCGCAAAGTGCCGAGCGCATCCGAATTGGCGGTATATTCCGGCGTTTCGAACGAGACCTGAACATGGCTCTGTGCGGCGAGGTTGTAAATTTCGTCCGGCTGCGTTTCCTGCATGATCCGAATGAGGTTCGTGGCATCCGTCATATCGCCGTAATGCAGGAAGAAGCGCGCATTCTTCTCGTGAGGATCCTGGTAGATATCGTCGATCCTGGCGGTATTGAAAGACGAAGACCGTCGCTTGATGCCGTGTACGATGTAACCCTTGTCCAGCAGGAGTTGTGCAAGGTAAGCGCCATCCTGTCCCGTGACGCCAGTGACGAGGGCGACCTTAGATTTCTCAGCCATACGAACTTGTCCCATGGTTAGCTATAAACTTGTGCCAGCGAATTAGAGCCACACGGCACGGCGACGTTTCTGTTGTCAGAAACTCGACCGTCAAATCTGCACACTCCACACGTCGCAGGCTGTATATGAAAACAACGGCTCAATAAACCATTTGGCTGCAGCTCCGCCAGCCTTCTCGCAACTTCAAGCCGGCATGTTATAGGCGAAAAAGCAGAAATGATGAGGGCAGCCCGCACGCCGGCCCTCATGCGTTGCCCGGATGACGGCGCGCAGCGGGGTGTTCCTTCTTTTGTTGAAGTTATCGCTAAAGCAGCGATTGCTGTCTGACCCGCTGCAATGTGCTATCCTCTAATACAGGCGGCCCATGTGCCGGCGAGGCGATGGAGATGCAGCGCAAGCTGGTAGCGATCATGGTGGCGGATTTCGTCGGGTCGACGGCGGCGATGGAAACGCGTGAGGAAGAGGCTGTCGAGTGCGTCTCGGCCTGCCTGAGGGTGGTGGGCGACACGGTCGTGCGGCACGATGGCCGGGTTTTCAACACGGCCGGCGATGCCGTGCTTGCCGAGTTCGGCAGCCCGGTCAATGCTCTTCGCGCGGCCATGGAGGCACGCAGTTCGCTTGCGGCAATCCCCGATGCCACGCCCAACCACATGCGCTTCGGCTTGCATCTGGCCGACGTTTTCGCAGTCGGCGATGATCTGAGGGGCAATGGTGTCAATCTTGCCGCACGGCTGCAATCAAGCGCTGCGGCCGGCGAGATCGAGGTGTCCGAAGCGCTGTATCAGCAGGTGCGCCGGGCCTCGCCCTGCGGCTTCGAGGAGGTCGGCGAGCGGCGCTTCAAGGGTGTCGCCGATCCGATCCGCGTCTACCGGGTGGGCACGAACATCGACCGGCACCGGTTTCTCTCGGCGCCGACGCGCGAGGCGCCGCCCGCGTCGATGCGGCCGAATTCGGTCATCGTTACGCCCTTCGTCGCCTTCGCGGCCAACCAGGACGATCAGTCTTTCCTCACGGAAGGTCTGACCGACGACCTGACCCTGGAGCTCGGCCGGCTGAAGAGCCTTTTCGTCAGCTCGCGCTCGGCCTCGGTGGCACTGTCCACCCGCGATCCCGTCGAGGTCGGCAGGGCGCTCGGGGTGCGCTACGTCGTTTCGGGCTCGGTGCGCAAGCTCGGTGGCCTCGTCCGCCTCAATGTGTCGCTGTCGGAGACCGCCCATGGCCATCTCGTCTGGTCGGACCGGATCGAGCGGCCGTTTGAGGAACTGCTTGCCGTCATCGACGAGGTGACGGCCCGGATCGCCGCGACGGTGGCCGGGCGGATCGAGCAGGCGGAGCTGGTGGCTGCGCGGCTGAAGCGGCCGGAGAACATGTCTGCCTACGAATACTATCTGCTTGGTCTCGACCATCATCGCTTGATCGGCGTCGCCGACAGCCACATCGGCGAAGCCATGCGCTGGTTCGAGCGCTCGATGGATGCGGATCCGTCCTTCGGCCGGCCGGTCGCCATGCATGTCTGCGCCTGGAGCAACCTGCCGGATTTCGACCTTTTTGCCGGCGAGCGGCAGGTCGCCCACGCGCTTGATCTCGACCCCACCGACCCGGACTCCCACCGCATCATGGGCGCGATCAAATGCATGGAGGGGGATTTCGTCGCCTCACGGCACCATCACGAGCGGGCGATCGAGCTTGCGCCCAATGATGCCTATATCGCCGGGCGATGCGCAGCTTTCTACACCTACGCGAACGAAGCCGAGCGAGCACTGGAACTGCTCGACCGGGCCGAGGCGCTGGATCCGTTCCTGCCGGTCTGGATCGTCGAGGAGCGGGTCGCCTCGCTCTATATGCTGGGCCGCCACGACGAGCTTTTCGCCGTGGCGCGGGCACTGCCTTACCAGACGCGGCGGACGCTGATTTATCGTATCGCCGCGCGGATGGCGCGGGGCGATACCGACCGGGCGCGCCAGCTGGTGGCGCAGATCCAGGCGCTCGATCCGAAGCTTTCGGCCGGATATATCCGCACCCAGGAGTTCTTCCGCGACCGGACGATCACGGAAGCGCTCATCGACAGGGTGCACGCTGCGGGCCTGCCGCTCGGCTGACGGTTGCTTGCGGGCGACGCGGGGCCGACAGGGATTGTCAGCTTGCGCGGGCCAACGCCACGGCGTCGGCCCCTGCCGGGAAATGCAGCTGTTGCGACGCGTCATTGGCCGCGCGCCAGACCGCGTCCGCCACATCGCTTTCCTTGGTAATAAGGGCCGGGTTTGCAAAGGCGGCGAAGATCGGCTGCGCAAACGCCGCATAGGTCTCCGGGATCAGGTCCGCGATGTTGACGCCGGTATTGTGCGAAAACTGCGTGCTCGGCGCATAGCCGGGCTCGACCAGCTTGGCGCGCACGCCGAAGGCGGCAAGCTCGTGGGCCAGCGATCCGGTAAACCCCTCGATCGCCGTCTTACTGGCGGTATAGGCAGCGGCCAGCGGCATGGCGGCAAGCGTCACGCTGGACGTGACGTTGACCACGACGCCGGATTTCCTGGCGCGAAACTGCGGGATCACCGCCTGCGTCATAGCCATGACGCCAAACGTGTTGGTCTCGAAGATTTTGCGTATATGCGCCATCGGCGTCGCCTCGAAGGCGCCGACCACGCCGATGCCGGCATTGTTGACCAGCGCATCGATCGGGCCGCTCGCCTCGAGTGCCGCCGCAATACTGTCGGGATCGGTCACGTCCAGTTGCACGACACGCAAACGCTCCGAGCACGGCAGAATATCCTCGCGCGGCGAGCGCATGGTGGCAATCACGGTCCAGCCCTTGGCGTGGAAGAGGCGTGCGGTTTCGAGGCCATAGCCGGACGAGCAGCCGGTGATCAATACGGTTTTCATGACATGTCCTTGGTTGGTTCTGATGATGGCATGATACCCAACGTTGACCGGACGATATATAATTGAAAATCCGTATCTTATTTGCCATAGTCCTGAAATGATCGACCCACTTTCTGAAATCATCACACTGCTCAGGCCACGCGCGGTGTTTACGAAAGGCATCAGCGGTGCCGGCCGCTGGGGTGTGCGCTATTCCGACTTCGGCCATCCCGGCTTCTGTACCGTACTCGAAGGTGGTTGCCGTCTCGCCGTCGACGGCCAGGACCCGCTGGTGCTTGAGGCCGGTGATTTCGTCCTCTTGCCGACGACACCCGGCTTCACCCTGTCGGGCTTCGAGCCCGTGACGCCGACATACATCGATCCGAAGGCAGCGCCGGACCAGGGCGACGAAGTTCGCCACGGCGATCCCGACGCTCCGCCAAGCGTGCGGCTGCTCGGCGGCTACTTTGTCTTTGCGACTGAGGATGCCGGGTTGCTGGTGTCGCTGCTGCCGGCGCAGGTGCATGTGCGCGGCGCCGAGCGGCTTTCGCTCTTGGTCCGGCTGTTGACGGAGGAGGCGGGCGAGCAGCGCGCCGGGCGCGATCTGGTGCTTGCCCGCCTTGTCGAAGTGCTGCTCGTCGAGGCGTTGCGCCTGACCCAGCGGCCGGACGCCTCGCCGGGATTGCTGCGCGGGCTTGCCGATCAACGGCTGGCGGAAGCGATAAGGGCGATGCACGGCACTCCGGCGCGATCATGGACAGTGGCCGAGCTGGCGAAGCTGGCCAGTCTCTCCCGCTCGGCGTTCTTCGAGCGCTTCACCCGCAATGTCGGCGTCGCGCCGATGGAATATCTGCTTGGCTGGCGCATGGCGATGGCCAAGGATCTGCTGTGCAACCACAACGCCGAAATCTCCGACGTCGCCGAGCGGGTTGGTTACGCCTCGGCGAGCGCGTTCAGCACGGCCTTCAGCCGCCATGTGGGGGAGGCGCCGGGGCGGTATGCGCGTTTGGCTGCACAGGGGTAGTCGGGCGTCATGCGGTGCGGAACGAAAGCGCGTCGCGATCTTTCAGATTCGCTTGCGCGCTTTGAGTTTTTGTTTTTGCGCATGTCGTCGTCAAAACACCGCAACACACTTTTGCGCGTCGTGTTTTTTCGTGCTGCTCAATCGCCAGGAAACGGGGGCTTGTCCTGGGCGCATGTTGCGCCCGTCGGCGGCATCTCGCCGTCGATAAAATAGGCCGCGATGTGGTCCTGCGCACACGTGCTTGGATTGATGAGCACGGTGTGCCCGAAACCGTTCACGATCAGCAGTCGCGCGTTCCCGAGAGCCTGTGCCATGCGAACCGAACTGGGTAAGGCGGCCGCGGGGTCGCTGGTGTTGCCGATAACGAGCACCGGCGCGGTCGCCTTGTTCCATGGGCCGAGATAGGTCGCCTTCGCCCTGGCAGTCCAGCCGACGCAGTACGCCACAAACGGCCATGCGGAGATGCCGGCACGCTGATAACTCGCCAGTGCCTGTTGAACGGCGGCGTCTTCGGTCGTGGGGTTGGGGCTTTCGCCGCAGATCACTGAAAGCTGGCGTCCGGCGCTGGTGACATACGTGGCCCCTGCCGGCTTTTCCGGTGTGGCAACGGCAGCCGGCGAACCGGCATCGCCCGAACCGCCAGCGGCGACCTGTTGCCCGCTGCCTTCGCTCGCCACCCACGCCTGCTGCAGGAACTCTGCCACCGCCGCCCAACCGGGAAAGCGGCCAAAGCCCGGTAGCGGCTCGACGACGTAGATCGAGCTGCCGACGTAGGCGAGGATGCTTGGGGCGTCGATCGTGTCGCCTTCGAGTGCGAAGCCCTTCTGCGCGCGCTGGAGCAGATCCGACCATTTCTTCCTTGTCGCCTCGGGAGATCCGGCCGAGAAGGCGCAACCCGAAGCATCGACCGCCCCGCACTGGCTCATGAATGCCTGGATAGTTGAGGCTGCACCGAAGTCTGAGCCGAGCCGGATGAAGGTGCTGAGCGCAAGGTTTTCGCCGGCGTTGCCGGCCCATGCCGGCACTGCCACAGCGCCGTCAAGGACGGCAGCGCGCACCCGGTCGGGGTACATGTTAATGTACGTTGCGCCGAGGAAGGTGCCATAGGACGTGCCGTAATAGTTCATCGTCTCCTCGCCGACGGCTTGGCGCAAGAGATCGAGGTCGCGGGCATTGTCCGCCGTGGAAACGTGGGCGAGGAGTTCGCCGTTGCGTTTGACGCAAGCCTCATTGAACGCGGTGCGCCCGGCGGCGTCTTTGGCGAGTTGCTTCGCCGTCACCGGGAAACCGTCTTGCGTGGCGCGGGCGAAGAATGCCGCTTCGTCATCGGCACTGTCAAAGCATTGGACAACCGGTGTCGTGCGTCCGCCCATGCCACGCGGATCCCAGCTGATGATATCGAAGCGGTCACGCACCTTCTCAGGAAAGCCGCGGATTGCTGCTGGGAGGTACTCTGTTCCCGCGTCGCTGGGGCCGCCAGGATTCCAGAACAGCGTGCCGAGCCGCTGTCCCGCATCGCGCGCCGGAGCCTTGATCAGCGCTAGGTTGAAGCGTCCCAAAGACGGATCCGCGTAGTCCATCGGCACTTCGGCCGTGGCGCACTGGAAGCTGTCGGTGCTCGCGGCACCTTGCTTGGCTGCCGGGCAAGCGTTCCAGGCGAGCGTGGGGACGGGAACCGTGTCAGCGGCAAATGTCGGGCTGGTGATCAGGAGCGCGGACGTTGCGGCCGCCGCAGCTACGAGGTTTCTCATGGTGTCTCCTTGCAATGCCGAGCTGTGTGTAACTCGGTGAGGGTGGAGTTCCATTTCCCAGGCGGGCGTCATTTCCAATGTGCTGCGGCGAAATACGGTCGCGGGTGCAATTGTCCGCTCGAACGTTTGGGTTGCCTGACGCCACATTATCAGTCGGCAAGGACAGGTCAAAGCACGGTAACCGCTGAGGTTTACCCGGCTTCGACGACCCGTTTCACGACAACGACGGCACCGTCATCACGTGCGGCCGCATGTGCTTTAAGCGCCAGAAGGTGAAGCTCGGCCAAGGGCTTTGCGGGACAGGTCGTCGGAAGTAAACAAGCAGACGAGCGCATCTGGCTCGTGACCTTCATGCACTATGATCTGGGATATTCGAATGACGAGACGTGCATGCCAGAACCGCTCGAAAACCCGTTCGGGCCAAAAGCTGCCTATGTCTCGAAAACAAACTGCAAGCCAATGTCCAATAAGGACTTGTGAAAGATGGCCCACCCGACAGTACTTCGATAAGTCCTTGTCACCATTGAATTTGTTCATAATTCACGGCGGTCGCCAACGCAAAAGCTGATAATCGGCATAGCAAATTTGCGCGCGGTCCAGCTCTTTTTAAGGAAGCACAAGATCGACCGTAGGCGGCACCTGATCGCTCAATTTGCGTCCCGGATAATGCTCATACCTTCCAATCTCGACGGTCAGCAAACCAAATTCCTCCGAGACTTCGAGTAGGAGAAGGAGGCTGCGTGCGCTGAAGGTCCACTTACGTCCGCAGAAGTTTGCGTTTCTCCGCGTCGTATTCCTCGCCAACAATCGCGCCGCTATCGCTTAGCTTTGCAAGCCTTTCCAACACTTAGACTGACTGCGACGATGGCGGATGCGTGGACGCGGCATGAGTAAAGACGGGGCTCTGGTCGCTTGCCTTCGTGCAGTACCAGACAATAACCGCGATAGTTCCGATTGGGCCGAGCAACGAAAGAATCTGAAGTCTCCCGCTTCGGTTAGTGTCATGGAGGCGGCGTGCGCTCACTGCGATGGTGGGAAGGAAAACCGCACAAAAGAACAAAGCGCCCAAAAGTTCGCTTGGGTCTCCGATGTTCAATGTCACCAGTACGGCGACTACGAAGAGCATTGAATACCAGAATTCGGAACGGCTCGCTCTTCCTGAAAACCTTGCGTAGTTCTTGAAGAAGCTCCAAATGGCCTCGCCGAAACTCATTGACGAGGGCATCTCACCGAACCGATTAGGACCGGGCGGACGTGACTTGACGATTAAGAAGATTGCCACAACAAAAACGATCAAGACGATCAGCCAATGCCATATCGAAAAGCCGCCCACGATATTCCCCCGGTAAAATGATTGGACCTTGTCTTGCTTCTTCATCACGGTGGCAACGCGAAACGCGCGCCACTGTGCTCTGCTACGGTTGTATACGGCATATTTCAAACATTGCGTGAACAAAAGCAAGGCGATCCGGCAATCACGATTATCGGTATTGTGAGGATTGCCAGTCTATTTCCCACCCGAACTTTTCACGGTGGCCCCCCAAGTCTTTCCACAAGTCGAAGGCTGTATCCTCGTCGTTGCCGGGTCGAACAGTGTTGCGATCAAATAAGAATTACGTGCGGGGCGGATTTCCATCCTCTTTGTAGGGAGGGGTGCCGCGGAGGGCCCCACCTCTGCTGCGTGCTCTCTATCGACGTGAACGGCAATTTCCTGCACGGCGCTACCATAACCATTGCTCTTTTTCGGGCAGATCGCGCCGAAGATATAGACCCACATGGTTCGCGGGTCGTGCAGGGCAGGTGGTCGGGTTCCCGGACGTGCCCAGCGGCACGGACGGGCGGGAAGCTTGGCAAAGTCCAACGCCCTCAACTCCTGCCGGTCGTTGTCTCGTCGAGGGATAGCCTGAACTCCTGGGCGAGCCACTGCACCAGATCATTCCTGCACCAGCGCACGACGCCGCACGGCAGGGATAGGGCCGCGTTCGTTGAAGCGAATGACCCAATCACGGGCGGTCTGAACCGTCACTGCGCCGACCTCGGATGCATACTGCCGGGAGCCGCCATCATAAACCGAGGCCACCGCCAACAGCCGCCGAGCTTGGGCGGCATCCTTTGCCTTCTTCGCCAGCCGCCTGAGCGCAGGCCCGTCAAAATCTCCACGTAACGATACCGCACTCGTCATGCCAAACTTCCGTTTGGCACAATGCGTCAGAAATCAGCCTATTAGGGAATCCCATAACAAGTCGCGATCAGTGCTCGCTGGTATAAACTTCGCTATGCCTGCTTTGCGGCAAGGCGGGCTTAATTTTCCAAGCGGAGCCGGAGAGAGGCTGTTTCCGCCTGGTGAAACGAGGCGAAAACGTAGCAATAAGCGAAGAGAAGTCGTGCCCTTGACCTAAGGTATTGATTTTTTGAGTAAAATGGCGCACCCGACAGGATTCGAACCTGTGACCTTTGGAATCGGAATCCAACACTCTATCCAGCTGAGCTACGGGTGCATCCGTTTGCAGCGAGGCCGCCGAAGCGGGCTGTGAGCGGTTCATAGCTTAGCTTGCGCGCCGCTTCAATGGTGAAATGACGGAGTTCGCAGGGGAATTTGCGAAGGACTGCAAATTGCTGCCAGGGCAACGGGTCGAACGGGCCGTTGAACACGTCTCGACAGGTGGCGAGAGGAGGGGCGAGTGTCGCCTTGCGACATGTATCGACGTGCTGCGCGGGCGAGGGGCGTGTGGCTAGCCCGGGAGGCAGGCAGGGGCCTTGCCGCGGCTTGCCTTCGCGTCCTCACGCGGCACTTCCCTACTCCGAGGCGGAGCGCTTAGGCTTCAAAATGAATGGCCCGGCAATTGCCGGGCCATTCGGTATCTTCTGTCAGGCGGTCAGCATGGCGCCGGGGCCGGGGATCGCCTTGGGCGGGACCTTGCCCATGATGATCATGCCGAGCACCTCGTCCTTGGTCACATCCTCGGTGCGGGCCTGGCCGACGACCTGGCCGTTCTTCATAACCGACACGCGGTCGGCAAGGTCGAAGACGTCGTGGATGTCGTGGCTGATCAGGAAGATGCCGATGCCTTCGCGCTTCAGCTGCTTGATCAGTTC
The DNA here is from genome assembly GCF_059419585.1 of Ensifer sp. GW821-FHT05G01. Classification (NCBI taxonomy): domain Bacteria; kingdom Pseudomonadati; phylum Pseudomonadota; class Alphaproteobacteria; order Hyphomicrobiales; family Rhizobiaceae; genus Ensifer; species Ensifer sp. GW821-FHT05G01. The sequence continues at coordinate 161,703 of NZ_JBWKSC010000006.1, forward strand.
GCCGACCTGGGCGGTTTCCTGGGGCCCGAGGGCTGCCGTCGGCTCGTCCATGATCAGGATGCGGGCGTCGAACAGGATGGCGCGGGCGATCGCCACCGATTGCCGCTGGCCGCCCGAGAGCGCCTTCACCGGCTCCTTGAAGCGCTGGAAGTTGGGGTTGAGGCGCCCCATGACTTCGCGGGCCTTGGCCTCCATCGCCACGTCGTCGAGCGTGCCCCAGGGCGTTCTGAGCTCGCGGCCGAGATAGAGGTTGGCGGCCGCGTCGACGTTGTCGGCGACGGCAAGCGTCTGGTAGATCGTCTCGATGCCGTATTTCTTGGCGTCGCGCGGGTTGCTGATGTCGGCGGCTTCGCCATTGATCAGGATTTCGCCGCCATCGCGCTTGTAGGCGCCTGACAGGATCTTGATCAGCGTCGACTTGCCGGCGCCGTTGTGGCCGAGAAGTGCCACCACCTCGCCGGGATAGAGGTCGACGGAGGCGTTGTCGACCGCATGGATGCCGCCGAAGGAGATGGAAATGTTCTTCATTTCCACGAGCGGAGTGCGTTGGTCTTTCATTGGTCGGACCCCTTCTTACTTGGCACGGGCGCGGTAGATGGTGTCGAGCCAGACGGCCACGACAAGAACCACGCCAACGACGATGCGCTGGAACGGACTGTCGATCCCGAGCAGCACCATGCCCGACTGCAGCGATTGCATGACGAGGGCGCCGATCATCGCGCCGGCGATCGTGCCGACACCGCCGGCAAGCGACGTGCCGCCGATAACAGCGGCTGCGATCGTGTAGAGCTCGTCGAGCTCGCCTTGCGCATTGGTCGCGGCGTTGAGGCGGGCGGTCGAGATCGCAGCGGCGATGGCGCAAAGCACGCCCATCAGCATGAAGATCTTGACGGTGACCCAGCGGGTCTTGATGCCGGCAAGTTCGGCTGCCTCAGGGTTGCCGCCGAGCGCAAAGACGTAACGGCCGAAGCGCAGGCGGGTGGCGATGAAGGTCATGACGATGCCGACCGCGATGGCGACCAGCACGGGGATGGCGATGCCATGCGAGATCAGGAGGCCGCCATCCGGCCAGGCGATGCCGTTGGCGTCGGCATATTTGCGGGCGATGTTGACCGGCCAGTAATAGTTGTTGGCGATCGCCACGGCACCCATCACCAGGATGCAGCCGAGGATGCCGAGGAAGTATTCAGCCCAGACCGGGCGCAGCGGAAAGCCGAAGCGCTTGCGTTGTTTGCGTGAGTTGAGGATGGCCCCGACGATGGCGATACAGGCGATGATGCCGACGATCCAGCTGGCTGTCGCCCCGATCGATCCCTCGGTGCCGCCGCCCATCAGGCGGAAGGTGGAGTTCATCGGCGCGACCGTCTGGCCGCTGGTGACGAACCATGTGGCGCCGCGCCAGACGAGAAGGCCGCCGAGCGTGACGATGAAGGCCGGCACGTTGAGGAAGGCGATGATCGAACCCTGGAGCGCGCCGATCGCAGCACCGACGGCAATGCCGCAGGCAAGCGTGATGATCCAGATGGCGGGGTGCTCGAGGCCTAGATATTGCGGCAGGACTTTCACCTGCATGACCGCCATGATCATGCCGCAGAAGCCGAGCACGGAGCCGACGGACAGATCGATGTTGCGGGTGACGATGATCAGCACCATGCCGGTCGCCATCACGGCGACGGACGAGGTCTGAACCGTCAGGTTCCAAAGGTTTCGCGGCGTCAGAAATAGCCCGCCGGTCATGATCTCGAAGCCGAGCCAGATGATGGCCAGCGCGCCGACCATGCCGAGCAGGCGGGTGTCGATCTCGGTGGCGCGGAAAAAGCGCTTCACCGGGTTTTCGTCCGCATTGCGGGCCCGGTTGGCCTGGGTTCTTTGTGTCTGGTTGCCCTGTGTGATGTCGGCCATGGACGTGCCTTCCCCCCACTCTTTCGTTGATGTCATCGCGTCTGCCGGCACGAAACGGCCGGATGGGACGCGACAAGTCTGATGATGAAGACAGCTGTCGAGCGCTTCTCTCGTTCGTCAATGCGCGCCCGAAGGTCTTGCCGCATTGTCCGCCCCGGCCGCACCTTGCGCAAGCGCCGCAACGGGGTGCGTTGCGGCGCTTGTCAGGAGGTCAGAGCTCAACCCTGTCCGGGCGGCTTACTTGCACGCAGCCACGTCGCCCTTGACGCCCTGGCAGGCTTCGTCCTTGGAGATCCAGCCGGCGTCGATGACGACGTTGAGGTTCTCCTTGGTGATCGGCAGCGGTGCGAGGAAGACCGACTGCATGGCGACGCCCTTCGGGCCGCCGTTGAAGGCGGTCACGCCGGCGATTTCTTCCATCTTCTTGCCGCTTGCCAGTTCCGCGGCGATCTCAGCTGCACGCTTGCCGAGTTCTCGGCTGTCCTTCCAGACCGACACGGTCTGGGTGCCGAGGGCTACGCGGTTGAGAGCTGCCTTGTCGGCGTCCTGGCCGGAGACAGGAACGGAACCGGCGAGGCCCTGTGCGTCGAGGGCTGCGATCGCGCCGCCGGCGGTGCCGTCGTTGGAAGCGACGACCGCATCGACCTTGTTGTCGTTGGCGGTCAGGAACTGCTCCATGTTCTTCTGGGCATTTTCCGGCTTCCAGCCGTCGGTATAGGCTTCACCGACATTCTTGATCTTGCCGGCGTCGACGGCTTCCTTCAGCACTTCCATCTGTCCGGAGAACAGGAAGTCGGCGTTCGGGTCGGCAGACGAGCCCTTGATGAAGACATAGTTGCCTTCCGGCTTGACCTTGAACACTTCGCGAGCCTGCATGCGGCCCACTTCCTTGTTGTCGAAGGTGATATAGAAGGCGGCCGGGTTTTCGATCAGGCGGTCGTAGCCGACGACCGGGATGCCTTCGGCGGCAGCCTTTTCGATGGCCGGGCCGATGGCGTCGCTGTCCTGCGCCAGCACGATCAGAGCGTTGGCGCCCTGGGCGATCAGCGACTCGACGTCGGTCAGCTGCTTGGCAGCGGAAGACTGTGCGTCGGCGGAAATGTACTTGTCGCCGGATGCCTCAAGCGCTGCCTTGATGGCGGCTTCGTCGGTTTTCCAACGCTCTTCCTGGAAGTTGGACCAGGAAACGCCGACCACCAGGTCCTTGGCGATCGCGGCGGAATGCATCGACGCGATGATGGCAGCCCCTGCCATCAGCTTCAAAACGGTTTTCATTTCATCCTCCCGAGTGGCGGCCGGCTGAGCGTGCGAACCTCCCGCACCATCCTCGACCAGCCTTGCAACGCTGTCGAAATGCCACCGTAACATCGTTCGGCTTTATTTTCTCGACAGTCGAGAAAATGAATGTCAGAGAATCCCGGACCTGTCAACACGGGCAACCCGGTCGCATTCGACACCTGGATGCACCGACGCGCAGCGCGCACAACCGCAGCGTCACAAGGGAATGTGTGGTCCCGCGGCCAGTCGGAAAAGGATTGTCGTGTCATTTCAACCAACGCCCGGGGCGATCTCCGGGAAGGTTCCGGATGGCTTGTCCGTTGGCTCGGTGGGTTTTGCCCGGCGACCGTGCAATGCAACTTGCGGCAACACCTCTCCTGTCGACGCCGAACAGCGCGATTGCGATTGCCTGGCTCGCGAAATGGCCTGTGGATTATTTCTCGACAGTCGAGAAAATCAGTGGCAGAGATTGGCAAGGCTATCGACAAGGCCGTCAGCGCCTTGCTTCGCCGCACGGCAGATGCTTTGGGAGGGCATGTGTTCGAAGGACCCGCCACCGGCAAGGACGTATGATGCTGACCAAGTCCAGCACTGAGCTCGTGCGTCAGCAAAACAGCGCCCTGGTTCTTGCCGCGCTCAGACGTGCCCGCAATCTTTCCCATACGGAGATTTCTGCTGCGACCGGGCTTGCGTCTGCGACCGTTTCGGCGATCACGGCCGAGCTCGAGCGGGCAGGCGTCATCGCCAAGGCGGAGCAGCAGGTGCAGGGCGGACGTGGGCGTCCGCGTGTGTTGTTCACGCCGCGCCGCGACTGCGGCTATGTCATCGTCGTGCGCATCTCTTCCGATGTGGTGCAATATTCGCTGACCGATTACGGCGGCACGCTGCTCGACCGTTTCGAGGAGAGCCGCAATCACGATCAACGCGGCACATCCGCCTTCGCGCAGATCTTCGTCGATGCGCTGGAGCGCTTGCTGCAGCGTTCGCGCCTGACGCGTGACCGTGTGCTTGCCGTCTCCATCAGCAGCAAGGGTCTGGTCGATGTCGACAACGACGCGGCGCGTCTGCTCTGGTCGCCGGTCTTCGGCAGCGAACAACTCGACTTTGCCGCACTGCTTGCCCCGGAATGGCGGGCGAAGGTGATGCTCAACAATGAGACCTTGCTGGTGGCGCAGGCGCTGGCTGCGGAAGCGGAACGCGCGCCAGAGGCCGGTTTCCGATCGCTTGCCGCCATCTCGCTCGGCCACAGCATCGGCCTCGGTGTTGCCCGCAAGGGCAGGTTCGGCGAGATCGACGTGACCGCGCCAAACTTCGGGCACATGCTGCATGCGCCATCGGCGGGATTGTGCCGGTGCGGCGCCTATGGCTGCATCGAAGCGGCCGCCGGGTTCTACGGCATCCTTCGAGCAGCTTTCGAAGTGCCGCCCGACACGATCCCGGCAAAGTTCGTCCCGATCGCCGAGATGGACAAGATCGCGGCGAGTGCGCGCCAGGGGCATCGGATGGCGGGCTATGCCTTTCGACAGGCGGGTCTTGCTCTCGGCAACGGCATATCGCGCATGCTCAGTCTTTACGAGCGCATGCCGATCTACGTCACCGGCCCCGGGACGCGTTACTTCGATCTGCTGCAGGGTGGGTTGATGGAGGGCGTGTCCCAGTCACTCCAGCTCCGGCTTCAGGGCCCGCCTGAAATATCTGTTGTGCTAGACGAGCAACGGCTCGTTTTCGATGGACATCTCGAGCGCGCCTTGGGCGTGATCGATAGCGAGATCGCCACGGCCTGACTGGCGCGCGCGTGAGGCGCGGGATGAGACAACCATTCTTGGGGTTGTATCAAGGGCGAACAAGCACGCTAATGCAATTTACGGTTATTTAGCAACTCCTTGTCAATGTGGCATTGACGCGGGAGACGATCATGTTTTCAGTGATTGCATGCATACGCGATGACCACGATTGGCGTCTGGTGCTGGTGGCTGCCGTGGTTTGCCTGGCCGGCTGTGTGGCTACCATGCTGTTGCTGCTGCGTGCCCAGCGAAGTGAAGGCAACCAGCGCGATCTCTGGGTCGCCGCCAGTGGTGTTGCCTGCGGCATCGGCGTCTGGGCCACCCATTTCATTGCCATGCTTGCCTATGATGGCGGGATGACGGTTTCCTACGGCGCCTCCGGGACAGCGCTCTCGATTGCGGTCGCCGTCGCGGCTGCCTGGGTCGCGTTCACCGTCGGGCTCGGTGCACGCTCGCATTACGCGCTTGCGTCAAGTGGCGTCATCCTGGGTGTCGGCATCGCCGCCATGCACTTTACCGGCATGCAGGCGCTCGAGATGCCCGGTCACATCGTCTACGACACCAGGTTCACCGCCTTCGCCATCGTTGCCGGTACCTTGCTGGCATCTGTAGCGCTTCATGCCTTTCATGTGTTGCGCAATGTCCGCCGGCTGGTGGTTTCGACCTTGCTGCTCGTCGTTGCCATCTGCGTCCTCCATTTCACCTCGATGAGCGGCGCGACGCTGGTGCCGGCGCCGGATATTCCGGCAACCGATGTCATCCATCCCGCTTGGCTTGCCGGTGGGGTCATCGCTGCCTCGACGATGCTGATCATCCTGGCCTTCGGCGCGGTGTTCGTCGACCGCCATCTGACAGACCTGCGCGGCCTTGCCAATGCATCGCTGGAAGGCATGGCCATCGTGCATGAAGGCCGCATCATCGACGCGAATGAACGCTTCGCACGCTTGGCGGGCTGCAAGGTTCCCGAGCTTGTCGCCAGAGATCCCGCGGACATTTTCGCCTTCGGCAAGGAAGGGCTGGAGGGCCATCATCGCGGCGACGGCCCGGGGGAGATCGACCTGGTCGATGTGGCCGGGCAGTCCGTTCCTGTCGAGTTCACGTGCCGGACGATCGAATATCGCGGGCGCGAATGCGAGGTGATCTTCGTGCGCGATCTGAGCGCGCGCAAGGAAGCAGAACGCACCATCGAGCATCTGGCGCACCACGATGCCCTGACCGACCTTCCCAACCGTGGTTTCTTCGACCTTCGCCTTGGCCAGGCCATGGCGGCTGCGGCGGCGAAGGGTGAGCACCTCGCCATCCTCTGCCTCGACCTCGATCGGTTCAAGGCGGTCAACGACATCTTCGGCCACGGCGAGGGTGATCGCATCCTCAAGAAGGTTGCCGACATCCTGCGCGAGGCCGTCGGCGAGGGGGATACCGTCGCCCGGCTGGGCGGTGACGAGTTTGCCATCCTTCAGGTCGGGGGCGAGCAACCGGAGGCCGCACGTCATCTGACAGACCGCATCCTGACGTTTTTTGCCGCGGAGATGGATACGAACCGCGATCCGACCGCCGTTGGCGTCAGCATCGGCGCGGCGATCTATCCGATCGACGGCGACACCGCCGACCGACTGCGCAACAACGCCGATACCGCTCTCTACCGCGCCAAACAATCCGGCAAGGGGATTGCCTGCTTCTTCGATACGGAGATGGACGAAGCCGTGCGCACCCGCCGGCAGATTGAAAACGACCTGCGTCACGCCGTGCTTCGGCGGCAACTCTTCCTTGAATATCAACCCATTGTCGATCTACGTGGCGACCGGGTTCTGGGCTATGAAGCGCTGTTGCGCTGGATACACCCCGAGCGCGGCCTGATCAGTCCCGATGTCTTCATCCCCATTGCCGAGCAAAGCGGTTCGATCATCCAGATCGGCGAATGGGTGCTGGAGCAGGCCTGCAGGGAGGCGGCGAAATGGAACGAGCCCTTGCCGGTGTCGGTCAATATCTCGCCGGTGCAGTTCCTGCTTCCCAATCTGTTCGACCAGATCTTCGGCATCCTGCGGCGCACGGGGTTGGAGCCGCGCAGGCTGGAGCTGGAGATCACCGAGGCTGCGCTGCTGCACAATCGCGAAGACGTCCTTGCCACCCTCGGACGGCTGCGCATCCACGGGGTTCACATCGTCATGGACGACTTCGGAACCGGGCATTCCTCCCTCAGCAACCTGCAGACCTTCCCGTTCGACAAGCTGAAGATCGATTGCAGCTTTACGGCCCTGATCGACAAGGACCCTTCAGCGCACGCCATCGTCAGGGCGATCATCGCGCTTGGCAACAGCCTCAACCTGCCTGTCGTGACCGAGGGCGTGGAAACGGAGCGGCAAAGACAGATCCTGGTCGAAGAAGGCTGCCTGCAGGTCCAGGGGTTTCTGACGGGCAGGCCCGGAGTCGCGCCCAGCACCGGGCAGGAGGAGCAGGCGCGCGAGTGGTCGACTGAGGCGCTGCGCGCCGACGGCTGAAGCGGTAGTCCGGAAATGCAAACGGCCGAGCGCAATGCGCCCGGCCGTTCGATTCTGGGGCTTGCCTGCGCCTTAACCGACGCTGATCTGGCGCTTTTCCACAACCGACTTCACGGCGGCGTCGGCAAGTGCAAGCGCCGCGAGGCCATCCTTGCCCGAAGGGGTGATTTCGGTGCCCTTTTCGATCGCGGAGATGAAGCTCTCGATCTCGTTGGCATAGGCTTCGGTGTAGCGGGTCATGAAGAAGTCGTGCAACGGCGGGCGGGTGTAGCCGTCGCCATTGGCGATCTCGATCGAAACCGGGCGCTGGTTCTCCGCCGAGACGACGCCCTTGGAGCCATGAACCTCGATACGCTGGTCATAACCGTAGGTGGCGCGACGCGAGTTGGAGATGATCGCCTGCTTGCCGGATGCGGTCTGCAGGATGACCGACACGCTGTCGTAGTCGCCGGCTTCGCCGATTGCCTTGTCGACGAGCACGGCTGCGGTCGCCGTGACCGATACCGGCTCTTCACCCAGCAGGAAGCGCGCCATGTCGAAGTCATGGATGGTCATGTCGCGGAAGATGCCGCCCGAGCGCTTGATGTAGTCGACCGGCGGTGCGCCGGGGTCGCGCGAGGTGATCGTCACCATTTCGACGTCACCGATCTTGCCGGCGTCGATGGCCTTGCGAACGGCCATGAAATGCGGGTCGAAGCGACGGTTGAAGCCAACCATCAGCTTGCCCTTGGTCTCGGCCACCACCTTCATGCAGGCCCGGACGCGATCGACGTCGAGATCAATGGGCTTTTCGCAGAAGATTGCCTTGCCGGCGCGGGCGAAACGCTCGATCAGGTCGGCATGGGTGTCGGTCGGCGTGCAGATGACGACGGCATCGATGTCGGCCGACTTTTCGATCGCCTCGATGGTGCGGACTTCGCAGCCATAGGCCTTGGCAATGGCGTCGGCAGCCGCCGGGAAGGCATCGGCCACGGCGACGAGCACGGCATCGGGATTGCCGCTGACGGCCTTTGCGTGAACCTTGCCGATGCGTCCGGCGCCCAGAAGACCAAATCTCACTGTCATCTCTGTCTCTCTCGAAATCCGGTCCGTGACCGGGAAGGTGCGTGATGATCAGCGCTCATCGCGCAAAGGCGCCGCGGAAGGGCAATTCCACGAATCGGTTGCAAGGCGTCTGGCGGTACTGTTGCGCAAGCGGATGCCGCTTTCCTCTCCCTCGCTCGACCCTTTCCGCGCGGCACCTTGTACCGTCTGTTCGGAATGAAATGGTCGATGAAAATATTTTCGGAATTTTTATTCTATTTTGGTGGCGTTCGTCAAGGGCGTGCCGCGGTCGCGGACTTGCGGCGGCGGGTGCATTTCCCCTACAAGACATCCTTTGCCGATCACAAGCGCATGACAGCCAGAGGACAGGATGATCAAACTCATCGACCCGGACCACGCCTTTTACCGTCCCTTGTGGCGCCGGATCCTGATTTTCCTGGTCTGCGCCGGATGGGCGGCGCTTGAATTCTATCACGATCAGCCGTTCTTCAGCATCATTGCGCTCGCGATCGCCGCCTATGTCGGCTCTTCGCTGCTGCTCTTCTACAAACCGACCGACAAGGTTGCAGGCGCCGAGAGTACTGCGTCAAAGGACGAAACGCCCAAGGCCGACAACGACGCGTGAGCGACAGTCAGGCCGCCTGCAACTGACGTGACGCTTCGTCAATCAGCATGTTGGCGAGTTTCATCCGCACCGTGGCATTGGCGCGATAGTCCTGCGGCAGGCGGTCGGGATGATTGGCCGCGGCAAAGATTCGTCGCTTGGCGGCAAGTGTTCCGAGCGTTTCCCGTTCGTCGAGGTCCAGTTCTTCGGCAACCTCTTCAAGACTGGTGCGATTGAGAAACGCCGGCATCGGCTCTGTCGGGGGAGGCTCGATGAAGGACGCGTCGAAATAGGCGCGCTCGACAGCGCTGTGCGCAGCCGACCCGTTCTCGTTGGCACCGGCAACGAACGGGGTTGCGCAAGACGGCGCGCGCGGCGTGGCGGCCAATGCCGTCGCTGCGGTCTCTTCTTCGCTTTCTTCCGTCTTCAGCCGTTCAAGCACGGACTGAAACACCGACATTCCAAACATGCAGCCCTCCGTTATCCGGGCGCAAAATGCCGGATGGAGATTATCCCAGGCTGATCAGCCCGTGTGATCATGCCAGGCTGATCAGCCCGTGTGATCATGCCGGGCTGATCAGTCAGGTCAGGCTCGCCCCTGCTTGAGAATGAGATCGTAAAGCAGCTTGGCGCTCGGCGGCAGAGCGCGTCCCTCGGCGGTGATCAACCCGTAGGGTTTGATGCGGATCGGAATCTCGGTCTTGAGGATGCGGATCTCGCCGGCTGGCGTGCCATTGTCGGCGATCAGGTTGGCGACGTCGAGCGCCACCGGGGCAATCGCGTTGGTATTGCGCACGATCGACAGTGTCAGGATGATCGAGGACGTGTTGATGACGGTTGCCGGCAGCCTTACGCCGGCAGAGATGAAACTGTCTTCGACCGCGCGCCGCAGCAGCGTACCCGGCGGCTGGAACACCCAGTCGTAGGCGGGGAGGTCCTCGGCATCGGCGACAGGTTTTTCGAGCAGCGGGTGGCCGTCGCGCACGATCAGGCAGACCTCTTCGTAGCCGATCTCGACCATGTTGAAGAGCCGCGGGTTGAGATCGTCCGGAATGCGCCCGACGACGAAGTCGTGGCGGGCGGCAAGCAGCTCGCGTGTCAGCACGTTGCTGTTTTCGATCTGTATGTTGATCTCGATGCCGGGATAGGCGGTGATAACCTGGCGGATCGCCGGTACGGCGAGGTTGAGTGCTGGTCCGGTCACCGAGCCGATCGACACCGAGCCGCCGCTGCCGGTCTTCAATTCATTGATTTCGCGTGAGGCCTCGCGCAGTTCCAGAAAGATCGTGCGCGCGCGGCGCGCCAGCGCCTGGCCGTAGCGGGTCAGTTCCACGCCGCGCGCGACTCGCTCGCAGATCGGCGCCTTCAGGATCGTCTCGATCTCCGCGAGCATGCGCGATGCGGCCGGCTGGGAGATGCCGAGGGTCTCTGCAGCCGCACTGATGCGACGATGATCGTCGATCGCCAGAATCAGCCGGAGGTGATTGATCTTCAGGCCCGAGCGAAACAGTCCGCTGTCGAACTGTTCGGCGGCAATCCCTGTCGCGCCTGGCTTTCCGTCCTTGATCATCGTAGGCAATCCAGTTTTCAGGATGTTTCAAAAATCACACTGTTTTTGATTATTATATCAATTATGGTATGCATGCAAAGCGATATTGTATTTGACAGTTATGGCTTTTGATTCCAGTTTTTCCTCATGTGCCAGTGCATGTGGGAGCATGCGGGCGGGGAGGTTTTCCTTCACCTTGATCCACCGTCGGAGACTAAGATCTCCGGGCCGGTGGATCGCTGCGCATAGACGGGGAGGCTGCGGGCCTGCCGGCTTCAACATTTTTGGGAGAGACCAGATGAAATTGATTACCTCGCTTCTCGCAGCGGCTGCGATATCCGTCGCGTCGTTTGCTGCACCCGCCTTCGCGCAGGACAAGGGCACGGTCGGCATCTCCATGCCGACGAAGACCTCGACCCGCTGGATCTCCGATGGCGAGACCATGGAGAAGCTGTTCAAGGAAGCAGGCTACACACCTGACCTGCAGTTCGCCGATGATGACATTCCGAACCAGCTCGCCCAGATCGAAAACATGGTGACCAAGGGCGCCAAGGTTCTCGTCATCGGCGCCATCGACGGCACGACGCTTTCCGACATCCTGCAGAAGGCCCACGACGCCGGCGTCAAGGTCATTGCCTATGACCGTCTGATCCGCGATTCGGGCAATGTCGACTACTACGCCACCTTCGACAACTTCCAGGTCGGCGTGCTGCAGGCAACCTCGCTGGTGCAGGGCCTGAAGCTCGACGGCGCGACCGAGCCGAAGAACGTCGAACTGTTCGGCGGTTCGCCCGACGATAACAACGCCTTCTTCTTCTACGATGGCGCAATGTCGGTTCTGCAGCCGCTGATCGACAGCAACAAGATCGTCGTCAAGTCCGGCCAGAAGGGCATGGACCAGGTCGGCACGCTGCGCTGGGACGGTGCTGTTGCCCAGGCTCGCATGGAGAACCTCTTGTCGTCGAACTACACCGACGCCAAGGTCGATGGCGTTCTGTCGCCCTATGACGGCCTGTCGATCGGCATCATCTCGGCGCTGAAGGGCGTCGGCTACGGCTCGGGCGACATGGCGATGCCTGCCGTTACCGGCCAGGACGCCGAGCTGCCTTCGGTCAAGTCGATCCTTGCCGGCGAGCAGTACTCGTCGGTCTTCAAGGACACGCGCGAACTCGCCAAGGTCACGGTCGGCATGGTCAACGCGATCATGGAAGGCAAGGAGCCTGAAGTGAACGACACCAAGACCTACGACAACGGCGTCAAGGTCGTTCCGTCCTACCTCCTGAAGCCGGTTGCCGTAGACAAGTCCAACATCAAGGACGTGATGGTCTCGTCCGGTTACTACACCGAAGATCAGATCAACAACTGATCAGGCCATGCATCGGGGTCCGCGATCCGTCGCGGGCCCTTTTATCCGGGTGAGGGAGCCTGTACTCTCTTGCCGACTGCCGCTGGAATGACTGAACATGGACAATATCATTCTCGAAATGCGTGGCATCACCAAGACGTTTCCGGGCGTCAAGGCGCTGGACAATGTCAGCTTCAAGGTTCGCGAAGGTGAGATCCACGCGCTGGTCGGTGAAAACGGCGCCGGCAAATCGACGCTGATGAAGGTCCTGAGCGGTGTTTATCCCGCCGGCACCTATGACGGCGAGATCTACTACGACGGCGAGCCGCGCCGCTTCTCGACCATCTCCGACAGCGAACATCTGGGTATCATCATCATCCACCAGGAGCTGGCACTGGTCCCGCTGCTGTCGATCGCCGAAAACATATTTCTCGGCAACGAGATCGCCACCAATGGCGTCATCCACTGGCCGCAGACCTTTGCACGCACACAGGAACTTCTGAAGAAGGTGGGCTTAAGCGAACCGCCGGCGACGCTGATCACCGATATCGGCGTCGGCAAGCAGCAGCTGGTCGAGATCGCCAAGGCGCTGTCGAAGAAGGTGCGGCTCCTGATCCTCGACGAGCCGACCGCCTCGCTCAACGAAAACGATTCCGACGCGCTCTTGAAGCTCCTGATGGAGTTTCGCACCCAGGGCATGACGTCGATCATCATCTCGCACAAGCTGAACGAGATCCGCAAGGTTGCCGACCAGATCACCATCCTGCGTGACGGCGGAACGGTCGAGACGCTCGACTGTCAGACCGAGGATATCGGCGAGGACCGGATCATCAAGGGCATGGTCGGCCGCGCCATGGAAGACCGCTATCCGCCGCGCGAGCCGAAGATCGGCGAGACGCTGCTGGAGGTGAAGAACTGGAACGTTTTCCACCAGCATCACCGCGACCGGCAGTTCCTGCACGAAGTCAATTTCACCGTGCGCGCCGGCGAGGTCGTCGGCATTGCCGGATTGATGGGCGCAGGGCGCACCGAGACGGCGATGAGCATCTTCGGCAAGTCCTGGGGTCACAAGATCACCGGCGACGTGCTGATGCGCGGCAAGCCGGTCGATGTCAGCACAATCCCGCGCGCCATCGATGCCGGCCTTGCCTATGTCACCGAAGACCGCAAGCAGCTGGGTCTCGTGCTGATCAACAACATCAAGGAGAACACCACGCTCTCCAACCTGAAGGCGGTGGCGTCGAACGGCGTCATCGACGATCGCAAGGAGGTGAAGGTCGCCTCCGACTATCGTACGAAGCTGCGCATCCGTTCGCACTCGATCTATCAGGAAACGGTCAATCTCTCCGGCGGCAACCAGCAAAAGGTGGTGCTGTCGAAGTGGCTGTTCACCAACCCGGAAGTCCTCATCCTCGACGAGCCGACACGCGGTATCGATATCGGCGCGAAGTATGAGATCTATACCATCATCAACCAGCTTGCAGCCGAGGGCAAAGGCATCCTGATGATCTCATCGGAGATGCCGGAACTGCTTGGAACCTGCGACCGCATCTACGTCATGAATGAGGGCCGCATCGTCGCCGAGCTTTCGAAGGCGGAAGCGAGCCAGGAATCCATCATGCGTGCCATCATGCGTTCAGGGGAGAAACACTAATGGTCGCCGATACGAGCAACCAAGCAAACAAACCCTCGATCGGGGACTATCTCAAGAACAACATCCGCGAATACGGCCTCCTGGTCGCGCTCGTGGTCATCATGCTGTTCTTCCAGTTCGTCACCAACGGCGTCCTGTTTCGCCCGGTCAACATCACCAATCTGGTGCTGCAGAACTCGTTCATCGTCATCATGGCGCTGGGCATGCTCCTGATCATCGTCGCCGGGCATATCGATCTTTCTGTCGGCTCGATCGTCGCCTTCATCGGGGCGATATCGGCGATCATGCTGGTGAAATGGGGCCTGCCGGCGATCGTCGTCATTCCCGCCTGTCTGATCGTTGGCGGCATCATGGGGGCGGCGCAGGGCTACTGGGTCGCCTACCAGAAGATTCCGTCGTTCATCGTCACGCTCGCCGGCATGCTTGTCTTCCGCGGGCTTACCTATGTGGTGCTCGGCGGCCGGCCGATCGGCCCGTTCCCGAAGGAATTCCAGCTGCTGTCGACCGGCTTCGTTCCGGATTTCCTCTACTTCCTTAACCCCAAGCCCGACCTGATCCAAAACATGGTGGCACTGGTGGCGGTGCTGGCTCTCGTCGGCTACGCCATCTATGCAGGCGTGCGCAATCGCCGGGTCAACGAGCAGCATGGCAGCGAAAACGAGCCTTTCGTCTTCTTTGCGATCCAGATGGCGGTCATCGCCGTAGTCGCGCTGTTCATCGGCTACCAGCTTTCGACCTATCGCGGCCTGCCCAACGTGCTCATCGCCATGGGCGTGCTGATTGCGCTCTACACCTTCGTCACCACGCGTTCGACGGTCGGCCGTCGCATCTATGCCATGGGCGGCAACGTCAAGGCAGCGAAACTCTCGGGCATCAATACCGAGCGACTGACCTTCTATACCTTCATCAACATGGGTGTTTTGGCAGCACTCGCCGGCATGATCATCACCGCACGGCTTAATTCGGCGACACCGAAGGCCGGCGTCGGCTTCGAACTCGACGTCATCGCGGCCTGCTTCATCGGCGGCGCGTCGGCCTCGGGCGGTGTCGGCAAGATCACAGGTGCGGTGATCGGCGCATTTATCATGGGCGTAATGAACAACGGCATGTCGATCATGGGCATCGGCATCGATTACCAGCAACTGATCAAGGGTCTGGTGCTGCTCGCTGCCGTGTTCTTCGACGTCTACAACAAGAACAAGGGCTGACGAGCGACCGAACAGCCCGGATCGAACCAGTAACAAGGAACCGGCGGCCTCGGCTGCCAAGGTTGACAGCGAAGCTGTCGGATTGGGCGGTGCGAGCCACCCGAAGGGCGGCGTTTTGCCTGAAATCAGGTGAGCGCAACGGCCGAACGATGCAAGGAAGGACAGGATCGTGCTGATTTCTCAAGTCAGAAACGAAGACGGATCGATAACGGTCGCCGTGCGTGCTGCGGGTGAAACTGCCCGTGCCGTCAACGGTGCAACGAGCGTCTATGCGCTGGCGATGGAAGCGGCCAATGCCGGGCGCAGCCTCAAGGATACGATCGAGGCCAAGGGCCTTGGCGTCTCGATCGATCTCGAAAAGGCCTATGCCGATGGACGTTTCTTGCCGCCGATCACCCATCCCGATCCGGCGCATCTGCATCTGACCGGCACGGGGCTGACACATCTGGGTTCGGCTGCAACCCGCGACGCCATGCACAAGAAGACCACCGAGACGGCAGTGGAGACGCTGACCGACTCCATGAAGATGTTCCGCATGGGGCTCGAAGGTGGCAAACCGAAGCCCGGCGAAATCGGTGCGCAGCCGGAATGGTTCTACAAGGGCAACGGCACCTCTGCCGTCGCGCCCGGCTCGGCGCTCGTCTCGCCTGCCTTTGCCGAGGACGGCGGCGAGGAGCCGGAGATGGCCGGCATCTACGTGATCTCCGACAAGGGCGTGCCGTTCCGCATCGGCTTTGCCGTTGCCAACGAGTTCTCCGACCACAAGACCGAGCGGGTCAACTACCTCTGGCTCGCCCATTCCAAGCTGCGTCAGGCAAGCTTCGGGCCTGAAATTCGCGTCGGTGCGGCGCCGGAGGATGTCAGGGGCACCTCGCGCATCCTGCGTGGCGGCAAAGTTCTTTGGGAAAAGCCGTTCCTTTCGGGCGAAGCCAACATGTCGCACAGCTTTGCCAACCTCGAACACCACCACTTCAAATACGGCTTGTTCCGCCAGCCCGGCGACGTCCACGTGCACATGTTCGGCACGGCGACGCTGTCCTTCGGTGATGGCATCCGCACCGAGGAGGGGGATGTCTTCGAGATCGAGGCTGCCGAGTTCGGTCTTGCCCTGCGCAACCCGCTGGCGATCGCCGGCGACGAGCAGGTCGCCATACATCAGCTCTGATATATCTGGTATGCCAGCGGCAGGCCGCCGAGCAGCGGCTGCCCGCGAAAACAAGATGAAGGAGGCTGAGGCCCATGACATTGCACCAGAACCTGATTGCCGGCGAGTGGGTTGGCGGTGATGGCGTTGCCAATATCAATCCGTCCGACACCAACGACGTGATCGGGGAGTACGCCCGCGCTTCGGCCGAGGATGCGAAGGCCGCGATTGCCGCGGCGAAAGCTGCGTTTCCGGCCTGGTCGCGCTCCGGCATTCTCGAGCGCCACGCCATCCTTCGAAAGACCGCCGACGAGATCCTGGCGCGCAAGGACGAACTCGGGCGGCTTCTGTCGCGCGAAGAGGGCAAGACGCTGGCGGAAGGCATCGGCGAGACCGTGCGTGCCGGCCAGATCTTCGACTTCTTCGCCGGCGAGGCGCTGCGGCTGGCCGGCGAGGTCATCCCCTCGGTGCGACCAAACATCGGCGTCGAAATCACCCGCGAACCGGTCGGCGTCGTCGGCATCATCACGCCCTGGAACTTCCCGATCGCCATTCCCGCCTGGAAGATCGCGCCGGCGCTCTGCTATGGCAACACCATCGTCTTCAAGCCGGCCGAACTGGTGCCCGGCTGCTCATGGGCAATCGTCGACATCCTCGTGCGCGCCGGCCTGCCGAAGGGCGTCTTGAACCTTGTCATGGGCAAGGGCTCCGTCGTCGGCCAGACGATGCTCGACAGCCCCGACGTCCAGGCGATCACCTTCACCGGCTCGACCGGGACCGGCAAACGCGTCGCGCTCGCCTCAGTCGAGCACAATCGCAAGTACCAGCTGGAGATGGGCGGCAAGAACCCCTTCGTGGTGCTCGACGATGCCGATCTCAATGTTGCCGTCGAGGCTGCCGTCAACTCCGCCTTCTTCTCCACCGGCCAGCGCTGCACCGCGTCGTCGCGGGTGATCGTGACCGAAGGCATTCACGACCGCTTCGTTCAGGCGATGGGCGAGCGCATGAAGGGTCTTGTTATCGACGATGCCTTGAAGGCCGGCACGCATATCGGCCCGGTGGTCGACCAGAGCCAGCTCAACCAGGACACCGACTATATCGCCATCGGCAAACAGGAAGGCGCGAAACTCGCCTTCGGCGGCGAACTCCTGAAGCGCGACACGCCCGGCTTCTATCTGCAGCCGGCGCTGTTTACCGAGGCGACCAACCAGATGCGCATCAGCCAAGAGGAGATCTTCGGACCGGTCGCTTCGGTGATCCGGGTGAAGGACTATGACGAGGCGCTTGCCGTCGCCAACGACACACCGTTCGGCCTGTCGTCGGGCATCGCCACCACCAGCCTGAAACACGCGACGCATTTCAAGCGCAATGCCGAGGCCGGCATGGTGATGGTCAACCTGCCGACCGCCGGCGTCGATTTCCACGTGCCCTTCGGCGGCCGCAAGGGCTCCTCCCATGGCTCGCGCGAGCAGGGGCGCTATGCCGCCGAATTCTACACAACCGTCAAGACGGCCTACACCCTGGCATAAGGGCGCCGTCCAGGGCCCGCGTTTCGGCGCGGGCCGCTCAAGGAAGGACAACATGAAGAAGAAAGCTGAGTGGCCGCGCAAGTTGCGTTCGCAGGAATGGTTCGGCGGCACGGGCAAGAATGCCATCATGCACCGCTCCTGGATGAAGAACCAGGGTCTGCCCGCCGACACCTTCGACGGTCGGCCGATCATCGGCATCTGCAACACCTGGTCGGAGCTGACGCCGTGCAACGCGCACCTGCGTGATCTCGCCGAGCGGGTGAAACGCGGTGTCTACGAGGCTGGCGGCTTCCCGGTCGAATTCCCGGTCTTCTCCGTGGGCGAAAGCACGCTCAGGCCGACCGCGATGATGTTCCGCAACCTGGCGGCCATGGATGTCGAAGAGGCGATCCGCGGCAATCCGGTCGATGGCGTCGTGCTTCTCGGCGGCTGCGACAAGACCACGCCGAGCCTCTTGATGGGCGCGGCCAGTGTCGACATCCCCGTCATTCTCGTTTCCGGCGGCCCGATGCTGAACGGCAAGTGGCGTGGCAAGGACGTCGGCTCCGGCACCGCCATCTGGCAGTTTTCGGAGATGGTGAAGTCCGGCGAGATGTCGCTGGATGAGTTCATGGATGCGGAGCAGGGCATGGCGCGTTCCGCCGGCAGCTGCATGACCATGGGCACGGCCTCGACCATGGCCTCCATGGCCGAAGCGCTCGGCATGACGCTTCCCGGCAATGCGGCAATTCCGGCTGTCGATGCCCGCAGGCGGGTGATCTCGCAGCTTTCCGGCCGTCGCATCGTCGACATGGTCAAGGAGGATCTGAAGCCGTCCGATGTCCTGACGCGAGAGGCGTTCGAGAATGCCATCCGCGTCAACGGCGCTGTCGGTGGCTCGACCAATGCGGTGCTGCATCTGCTGGCGCTTGCCGGCCGCATCGGTGTCGAACTGACGCTCGACGACTGGGATAAGCTCGGCCGCGACGTGCCGACGATCGTCAACCTGCAGCCATCGGGCAAGCACCTGATGGAAGAGTTCTACTACGCCGGCGGTCTGCCGGTGGTGATCAAGGCCGTCGGTGAAATGGGCCTCCTGCACAAGGACGCCCTGACCGTCACCGGCGACACGATCTGGAACGGCGTCAAGGACGTCACCAACTACAATGACGACGTCATCGTTCCGCGCGAAAAGGCGCTGACCCAGTCGGGTGGTATCGCAGTGCTGCGCGGCAATCTGGCGCCCAAGGGCTGCGTGCTGAAGCCGTCGGCGGCATCGCCACACCTGATGCAGCATAAGGGCCGCGCCGTGGTCTTCGAAAGCATCGAGGACTATCACGCCCGCATCAACCGCGACGATCTCGACATCGACGAGACCTGTGTGATGGTGCTGAAATACTGCGGCCCCAAGGGCTATCCGGGCATGGCCGAGGTCGGCAACATGGGCCTGCCGCCGAAGGTGCTGAAGAAGGGCATCACCGACATGATCCGCATTTCCGATGCGCGCATGTCGGGCACCGCCTATGGCACCGTCATCCTTCACACCGCGCCGGAAGCCGCCGACGGCGGTCCGCTGGCGCTGGTGGAGAACGGCGACATGATTGCCGTCGACGTTGCCGCCCGCACCATCCAGCTCGATGTTTCCGATGAGGAACTGGCCCGGCGTCGGGCGGCCTGGATTTCCCCGGTCAAGCCGCAAAAGGGCGGTTATGCCGGCCTTTACGTCAACACGGTCATGCAGGCCGACACCGGCGCCGACCTCGATTTCCTGGTTGGGGCGCGCGGTTCCGTCGTCGAACGCGACAGCCACTAAATCCGGCTGAGCACGAGCGACATCATCGCTCGTGCCTGGCCTATGCTGTTGCGACTGTCGCACCATGATGGTGGTGCGACAGTACCGCCCTGGGCTCAGTGACACTGGTCACCGACGCGACTGCATGTTTCCGTATTCGATTTAAGGATAAAAACATGCAGCAATTCAAAGTGCTACAGCGACCTTTGCGCGTCCAATAAGACGCGCGGCGCGGTAGATGAGCATGTTTGTCGAGCGCCGTTAAGCATCGGCACGGGACGGGAACTGTTCAGCCCAGAGGCACAACCCCTCTGCGCCGGCGTTGAGTGCCGCTCCGCTTTCCGTCAACGAGTAGACGACCTTTGTCGGAGAGCCCGGATAGACCTTCCGGTTCACAAGCCCGTCGGTCTCCAGTTCCCGCAACTGCTGCGTCAGCATCTTTTCACTGATCGCCGGAATCGACTGTCGCAGCCGGCCAAATCTGCGAGGCGCGACGCCGAGTTCGCAAAGGATGTTTATCTTCCACTTACCCGCGACCATCTTCATGGCTGTCGAAAAGCCATTGTCCGCAGGCTTGTTCATCTCATTCTCCTTACCGGCAGGTAACCACTTACGGCTCCGTTCGTATTGGCGTCGCCCCGTCCACATCGTAGGTTCCTGCAACGACCGGCGTGCCGAGCATCGCGCCGATCAATATGGAGTGCGGGAATGAAGCCTTCAATCCGTGTCTTGGCGAAACGCACGTACGGGATCGCCGCTCGTCCTCGCGTGGATTCGGGCGGGCTACAGCCGGCACCGCCGCCGCGGCAGTTGATCCTATGGCTTTCAGCTGATTGCGACACAACAAGCTGGATGTGCTCGGGCCTTGTTGTCCGAGCATGGGTGAAGTCAGCCCAATGGGCTACAGGAGCGCAATAGAATGTCTTTAACGCATCTCATCGATTCGTATTGTGCTGCCTGGTCGAAGGAGGACGCCGAGCAGCGGCGGGCGTTGCTGCTACCGATCTGGAGCGATGGTGCAACGTACACGGATCCAACAGTTCACGCTGCCGGCGCAGAAGCATTGCTCGCGCACATCTCAGGAATTCAGGCCAAGCATTCGGGCGCATGCATCACGCGGACAAGCGACGTGGATGTTCATCATGGGATCGCACGCTTCGCGTGGAAATTCGTGATGCCCGATGGGTCCTCCTTCCCTGAGGGGCTCGACATCGTCTTCCTCGACGCTGACCAGAAGCGAATAACACGCGTCATCGGCTTTTTCGGGCCGATCGCAAGGTCTTCCGTGTCCTAAAGCGCGTCGCGATCTTTCAGATTCGCTTGGCGCGCTTTAAGTTCTTGTTTTTGCGCATGTCGTTATCGCAAAACCGCGGCACACTTTTGCGCGACATGCTTTGGGACAGAATGGCTGCAGCCGCGGCCTCGACCCGCGATCAGGGCTTTGGCCGGCGAGGATATCCTATTGGCTTTGCGTCTGGCTCTGGCTTTGCGTCTGTTGCTCGACGGTCACCGAAACCTTCAGCGTTTCGTTGGCCTCACCATGGATCAGGCCGGATATCGGGGCCGCATCGCGGTAGCACAGGCCCGAGGCGATGCGCACGTAGCGGTCATCAGGGCAGATCTTGTTGGCCGCATCGAACCCGACCCAACCGAGGCCCGGCAGGTGCACCTCGGCCCAGGCGTGGCTGGCGGTCTGCGCCGTTTGCCCCTCCATCATCAGGTAGCCTGAGATGTAGCGCGCCGGCATGTCGAGCGCGCGCGCGGCCGAGATCATGATATGGGCATGATCCTGGCAGACGCCGCGACCGGCCTCAAGCGCGTCCTCGGCCGCCGTCTCCGCATGGGTCTCCCCGGCCTTGTATTCCACCGCCTCGTGGATCATCGCCATCAGCGCATGCATGCGGGCAAGGTCGGTGTCGCCCTCGGCCGATTTCGCGAGATCGCGGATCAGATTGCCCGCCTTGGTCAGCGGCGTTTCGCGGGCATAGAGCCATAGAGGTACATAGGATTGGTGCGGCCCGAAGACGCCGGCGCGATCCTCTGTGTGGACCTCGCCGCTTGCGGTGATGTGGATCGCCTCCCGGTCGCCGTCGACACTGACGAGATGGACGCGGTTGCCGAAGTGATCGTCGTAACTCACCTCCATCGCGGCGCCGTCGACGAGCGTCTGCCAGCCGAGCACGGTCTGGCCCACCCCTGTGACCGGCGTCAGGCGCAGCCGCTGCAGCGCATACTGCACCGGCTCGTCGTAGTGGTATTCGGTCGTATGGCTGATTTTCAGGTGCATGCTGTCCTCCCGAAACTCAGTTGAAACGATAGCCGTCGGAGATTTCCTGGCCGAGACGGTTGTTCTGGCTGATGAAATCCTCGAGGTATTCGTGCAGTCCCTGGTCCATGATGTCGGTGATCGAACGGCTGCGCAGTGCTGCCAGCGTACGGTCCGCCGTCTCGTGCGCCTGGTGGCGCTCGCCATATTCCCGCTCGAGATAGCCGAGGTTGCTGGCAATCTTCTCGTAGCAATAGGCCAGCGACCGTGGCATGCGGCCGTTGGAGATCAGGAAGTCGGCGATGTTGGCCGGTTTCAGTTCGGCGTCATAGACCCAGCCATAGGCGCGGTGGGCCGAGACCGAGCGCAGGATCGATTCCCACTGCACATTGTCCATCGACGAGCCGACGGCGGCGACCGCCGGCAGTAGCACGTAGTATTTGACGTCGAGGATGCGCGCGGTGTTGTCGGCCCGCTCGATGAAGGTGCCGATGCGAGAGAAGTTGAAGATCTCGTTCCTGAGCATCGTGCCGTGGAACGCGCCACGGATGAGGCCGGCACGACGCTTGATCTGATCGATGATCTCCGGCATGTCCGTCGGACGCGCCTTCCTGGAGAGGATCGCCTTCATCTCGAGGTAGCATTCGTTGGTGGCTTCCCAGGTCTCGCGCGTCAGCGCCGTACGCACCATGCGGGCGTTGTGGCGACCCGCCTCGATGCAGGACATCACGCTCGACGGATTGGCGCGGTCGCGCAAAAGGAAATCGATCGCGTCGATGCTCGTCAGCGTCTCGTGCACCTCGTCATAGAGTTCGCGCACGCCGGCACTTTGCAGGACGCCGTCCCAGTCGCCCTCCGTCGCGCCGCTGCGGGTCAGCGCCATGCGCAGGCCGGCATCGATCAACCGGGCGCTGTTTTCGGCGCGTTCGATGTAGCGGAACATCCAGTAGAGACCGTTTGCAGTTCTTCCCAACATGGCCTCAGTCCTCCAGCACCCAGGTGTCCTTGGTCCCGCCGCCCTGGCTGGAGTTCACGACGAGTGAACCGGCCTTAAGGGCGACGCGCGTCAGGCCGCCGGGAATGATCTGCACCTTGTCGGAGACAAGGACGTAGGGACGAAGATCCACGTGCCGGGGCGCGATGCCTTTGTTGACGAGGATGGGCACGGTCGACAGCGACAGCGTCGGCTGGGCGATATAGTTGGTCGGGCGGGCTTTCAGCTTTTCGGCAAAGAGCGCGCGCTCCTTCTTGCTGGCGGTCGGGCCGACCAGCATGCCGTAGCCACCGGAGCCGTGCACTTCCTTGACCACCAGTTCTTCCAGATGTTCGAGCACGTATTTCAGGCTCTGCGGCTCGGAACAGCGCCAGGTCGGCACGTTTTCGAGGAGCGGCTTGCGGCCGGTGTAGAACTCGACGATTTCGGGCATGTAGGAATAAATCGCCTTGTCGTCGGAGATGCCGGTGCCGGGCGCGTTGGCGATGGTGATGTTGCCGGCGCGATAGACATCCATGATGCCGGGCACGCCGAGCGCGGATTCCGGCCGGAAGGTCAAGGGATCGAGGAAGTCGTCGTCGACGCGGCGGTAGAGTACGTCGATCGCCTCGTAGCCGCGGGTGGTACGCATCTTCACCTTGCCGTCGATGACGCGCAGGTCGGAGCCCTCGACCAGTTCGACGCCCATCATGTCTGCGAGGAAGGCGTGTTCGTAATAGGCGGAGTTGTAGATGCCGGGGGTCAGCACCGCGACGCGCGGCTTGCCGCTGCAGCCGGGAGGTGCCAGCGACGCCAGGCTCTGGCGCAGAAGGTTCGGGTAGTTCTCGACCGGGCGGACGCGGTTCTGATGGAAGAGTTCGGGGAACATCTGCATCATCGTTTCGCGGTTTTCCAGCATGTAGCTGACACCGGATGGCGTGCGCGCGTTGTCCTCCAGCACGTAGAACTGATCTTCGCCGGTGCGCACGATGTCGGTGCCGACGATATGGGTGTAGACGCCGCCTGGCGGCCTAAAACCGATCATCTGCGGCAGAAACGCGACGTTCTTCTCGATCAGTTCGCGCGGCACGCGGCCTGCCCGGATGATTTCCTGCTTGTGGTAGATGTCGTCGAGGAAGGCGTTGAGCGCGATGACCCGCTGTTCGATGCCCTGGGCGAGCTTACGCCATTCGCGGCCGGAAATGATGCGGGGGATGAGGTCGAAGGGGATGAGCTTTTCGGATGAGTCTGCGTGTCCGTAGACCGCGAAGGTGATGCCGGTTTTCCGGAAGATATTCTCGGCGTCCTTGGATTTCGCTATGAGCCGATTTCTGTCCTGGCTGGCATACCATTCATGATAGGTCGAATATGGCTGGCGCGGACTGCTGTCCGCATTCATCATTTCGTCAAATGCCAAAGGCGTGGTCCCCTTATTTTTGACCATTTGAGTACAACGCTGGATGCAATGCAAGAAGCGTGCACAGTCGGGGGACAAGAAAGTTCTGACGCGTTATTCCGGCTGTTGCGGCCAAAGTGATGCCCAACAATGGGGCGGACTTCGTCCGTCGGACGGGCCGCCTTGAATCTGGTGTCTTAGAAAATAAGCAGATGCTTGAAATTTGGGCGCGCCTGTGAGGCTAACCCAGGCCGAAAACAACGATGGCCGCGGCTGCCAGGCTGGCCAGGACCAGCAGTGACAGCATGGCGGCCGCGCTTGCGCGCGGGCCGGCATCGGCGAGCTTGCGAATGTCGACCTCCAGGCCAAGCGCCGCCATGGCGATGACGGTCAGCCATGTGGCGAGATGTGCTGCACCGGTTGCGGCGACATCGGGGATCACTCCGCTGTTGCGGGCGACTGCGACTGCGAGGAAACCGAGAATGAACCAGGGAACGAAATGCGCGAATGTGGCGAGACGGGCCGGCTGCTTGCCTTCGGGCCGGCTTGGCGCCAGGGGATGCGCTTCGCCCCCGCGGTTGATGAGCGAGAAGCAAAGGACAGCGGGGCCAAGCATCAGCACACGCACGAGCTTGACCAGGGTCCCGACCTGTACGGACAGTGCGCTGAACGGGGAGGCCGCCGCCAGCACCTGGGGCACGGCATAGACGGTCATGCCAGCCAGAACGCCGAAGCCATAGGGCGACATGCCGAACCAGCCGCCGATCAACGGCAGGGTGAGAACGACGGCGATGCCGAGGATTGCGGTAAAGGAGATGGCTGCAGCAACCTCATCGCCCTCGGCGCCGATGGCCGGCGCGACGGCGGCGATCGCCGAATTGCCGCAGATGGCATTGCCGCAGGCAATCAGCGTCGCCATGCGCTTGGGCAGGCCGAGCAGCCGCGCGATCAGATAGCCGGAGACGATCGAGAGAAAAACGATGCCGACGATGGTGGCGAGCAGCACCGGGCCGCTTGCCAGGATCGCCTCGAAGCTCAGGCTCGCGCCGATCAGGACGATTGCCGCTTCCAGAAGCAGCTTGGAGGAGAAGCGGATGCCCGTCATCCAGCGATCTCCTGGCGTCCAGAAAATGCGCACGAGCGCCCCGAGGAGGATGGCGATGACAAGCGCTTCCAGCCAGGGGCGACCGGTCCACTTTGCCTCGAACCGTTCGAGGCCGAAGGCGGCGAGCGCAACGAGACAACAAAGGATCAGGCCCGGCGCGATACGCGCTATGCGGGAAGGGAGCGTGGTTACGAAGGTGGTGGATATGGGATGCGATCTGGACATGACCACACCCTAATCCGATTGATAAATCAGTCTAACGGATTGTTCTTGTCAAACCGATCGATTTTTGCGATTGATTTTCTATGACCCTCGACCAACTTCGCATTTTTGTGGCTGTCGCGGAGCGCCTGCATATGACGCGAGCGGCCGAGGCCATGAACGTCACGCAGTCCGCGGCAAGCGCTGCCATCGCAGCACTCGAAACGCAGCACGACGTCAGGTTGTTCGATCGTATCGGTCGCGGGCTGGCGCTGACGGAGGCCGGAAAAGCGTTTCTGCCGGAGGCAAAGGCCGTTCTCTCACGCGCAACGGTCGCCACCGCCTGCCTCAACGACCTCTCGAACCTGCGCCGCGGCACGCTGGCGATCGCCGCAAGCCAGACGGTGGCAAGCTACTGGCTGCCGGCCCGCCTGGCGCGGTTCACCCATGACTATCCGCATATCGACGTGAAGTTGACCGTGCGCAACACGGCCGTTGTTGCCGAAGCGGTCGAGGAAGGAACGGCGCAGCTCGGTTTCGTCGAGGGCAGGGTCGAGGCGGAGAGGTTGGACCATCGCAGTGTCGCTGTCGACCGCATCGCCATCTACGCACCGCCGCGCCATTCGCTTGCCGGTGGGCCCGTCGATCTTGAAGCGCTGCTTGCCGCGCGCTGGGTGCTGCGCGAAGAGGGATCGGGGACGCGCGCCATGTTTCTGCAATCGATGCAGGCGCATGGTGCGGAGGTCAGTCAGCTGAAAGTGGAGCTTGAATTGCCATCGAACGAGGCAGTGCTGACGGCCGTCGAGAGCGGCCCGTTCATCACCGCCGTGTCCAGGCTTGCCGCCCAGCCGTTTGTCGACAGCGGCCGGCTGGTCGAGTTGCCGTTCGAGCTTGCCGAGCGCAGTTTCGAGCTGTTGACCCACCGCGACCGCCAGTTCAGCCGCGCGGCGCGCGCCTTCGTCGATCTGCTCTGACAGCCTTGTTGGCAGAAACGATTGCCATCTGACGCGGCTGGATTATCAATAGTCGCGGCTGCTTGAGGCGGCGGCCATCCCCTTTCTTGGCAAGAGGTGCATCGTGTTCGAAATCGTCGAAAGGCCGGCGCAGCGCGTTGCCGGCTCCTTCTGGGAGGGAACCTTCGTCGAGGCGGCTGATGGTGCCGTGCGCCGGTTGATCGCGGAGATGCAGGAGCATCATCTGCGGCTGCATCCGAAGGATCATCCGATGCTCGTCGGTCTGTCCTGGAACGATCGGCCGGATGGTTTCCGCTACCTCGTCGGCTTCGTCTCGAAGAAGGCGGAAACGACCCGCCACCCCGGCCATGTCGACCTGCCGGCCATGCGCTTCGTCAGCGCCATGCATCACCCCGAAGCTGGCGACGTCTTTGCGCATTACCAGCACATGTTCGACTGGATCGCATCCGAAGGCCTGGCGGTCGATACCAGCAGGCTGCACTTTCGCGAGGAATACGAACCGGGCTTCGTTTCGCTCTCGCTGTCGTCGCTGCGGTTGATGGTTCCAATTCGCTGATCGTCACCATCAGAAAAATTGCTTTGACCATCAACGTCGCCGCGTCTATCGCGGCTGACCTCCCTTTGCCCATTCGGATAGGTCAATGACACTCGCCCGCCTGGCCCCGGCCATCTTCGTACTGCTCTGGTCGACCGGATGGGTCGTCGCCAAATATGCGGCTGTCTATGCCGATCCGCTGACGTTTCTGGTTCTGCGCTATACGTTGGCGATCCTGCTGTTCATCGGCTTCTGTCTCGTGACCCGGGCGAAATGGCCGACGTCATGGTCGGCGGCTGCCCACGCGGTGGTCTCGGGCATGTTTCTTCACGGGCTTTATCTCGGCGCCGTCTGGTGGGCGATCGGACAGGGCGTGCCGGCGGCGATATCCGGCATCATCGCCGGGCTGCAGCCGCTGATGACGGCTGTTGCTGCCTCCGTGGTCATCGACGAGCAGCTCAGCATTCAGCAGAAACTCGGGCTGGTGCTTGGTTTCTTCGGAATCGCCCTTGCCGTGTTGCCGAAGGTGCTCGTCATCGATACCGGTGCAACGCCGATCCACCTGCTGCCGGTGATCGTCAACGTTCTCGGCATGGCCGCTGTGACCTATGGCACGCTCTACCAGAAGCGGCATCTGCAAAGCGGCGACATCCGCACCATTGCGGCGCTTCAGTATCTCGGCGCACTCATCGTCACCATTCCGCTCGCGCTGATGCTCGAGGATCTGCATGTCACCTGGAACCTGCAGATCTTTGCAGCCCTCGCCTGGTCGGTGCTCGGACTTTCCATGGGTGCGATCGCGCTGCTGCTCTATCTCATCCGCCGCGGCCAGGTTTCGCGCGCAGCCTCGCTCATCTATCTGGTGCCGCCGCTTGCGGCCGTGCAGGCATGGCTGTTCTTCGGCGAGGCGCTGACGCTGCCGATGATCATCGGCACGGTCATTGCCGTTGCCGGCGTCTACCTCACCAATCGCAAGCAGCAGGCATAAAAAACGGCGGGCCGAAGCGACCCGCCGTTCTCAATTCTTTGATTTTCCGGCAGTTCCGGGAGCCGCTTCAAACGGCTCGCCTGGAACGCGCGTAGAGATCAGCCCTGCTGGCCACGATTGCCGCCACCGGCTCCACGGCGCATGCCACCCTGACCGCCTTCGCGGCGGTCGCCGCCCTGGCCTTCAGGACGCGGGCCCTTGTTGCGCCATTCGCCCGGCTTCTGGCCGGGACGACCGTGGTGCTTCTTGGGCTCGTGGTTGCGGTTGCCTTCCGAACGGCCGTCGGCATGACCCTGGCTGGCCGGGCGCTGGCCACGGTGTTCCGTCTTCTGCGGACGGTCGTCGCGCAGGAGGTCGTCACCGGCAAAGCTGCTCGGAGCGAGTGCCGACTGGCGAGCCGGGCGCTCGCGGCGCGGGCGGGCTTCCTGGCGCTGACCGCCGCCGCCATTGCCGCGGTGCTGGCCGTTGCCATTGCCGTTGCCGCGGCCACCGCGTCCCTTGGACGGGCGGGCCTGGTCGGCAGGCGCTTCGCCGCTGGCGACAGCAATGTTGATGCCCATCAGCTTCTCGATGTCGCGAAGCAGGCGGATTTCGTCCGGTGCGCAAAACGCAATCGCGATGCCGTCGCGGCCGGCGCGGGCGGTGCGGCCGATGCGGTGAACATAGGCGTCCGGAACTTCCGGCAGGTCGTAGTTGTAGACGTGGGTGACGCCGGGGATGTCGATGCCGCGGGCAGCGACGTCGGTGGCGACGAGCACGCGGATCTCGCCGTCACGGAACGCCTTCAAGGCGCGCTCGCGCTGGCCCTGGCTCTTGTTGCCGTGGATCGAGGCGGCCTTGAAGCCGACGTGGTCGAGATGCTTCATCAGCTTCTCGGCGCCGTGCTTGGTGCGGCTGAAGATCAGCGACAGGCCATCCGGGTTCTCGGTCAGGGTCTTCTTGAGGATAACCGTCTTCAGGTCCTTGCCGGGAACGAAGTGAACATACTGGTCGACCTTGTCGGCGGCCTTGCCCGGAGGCGTGACCTGAACCTTGACCGGGTCGGTCAGGTACTCGCCAGCGAGTTCGGCGATCAGCTTCGGCATGGTGGCGGAGAACAGCAGCGTCTGGCGGTTCTTCGGCACGAGCTTGGAAATCTTGCGCAGGTCATGGATGAAGCCGAGGTCGAGCATCTGGTCGGCTTCGTCGAGCACGAGGTAGCGACCCTGCGTCAGGGTCACGGCCTTGCGGTTGATCAGGTCGAGCAGGCGGCCCGGCGTTGCGACTAGGATGTCGACGCCGCGGGCGAGCTGTTCGGTCTGCTTGTTGATCGAGACGCCGCCGACGACAACGCCGATCTTCAGCGGGGACTTCTTGACGAACAGCTTGAGGTTGGCAGCGATCTGGTTGACCAGTTCGCGGGTCGGCGCCAGCACTAGGGCGCGGATGTTGCGCGGGTCGGGGCGCTTGCCGTCGGCAACAAGCTTTTCGATCATCGGCAGGCCGAAGGCGGCCGTCTTGCCGGTTCCGGTCTGGGCGAGACCGATCAGGTCGTGGCCCTTCAACACCAGCGGAATGGCCTGCGCCTGGATCGGCGTCGGCTTTTCGAAGCCGTTGGCAGTCAGGGTCTCCAGAATGTGTTCGGAAAGACCAAGATCTTTAAAGGTGGACAAATGCATATACCTTTTGGGGGCGCCAAACGCATTCGCCGGAACCGCAGTCTGCTGTTCCGGTGTCGTTCGGCGTCAAGAACCCCGCGTGAATTGGGAACTTGTGGGTTAAGAAAAAGTCGTCAAGCGCCTGTGCTGTCGCCGCTTACGGCGTATGGGTGCGCTTTTCCTTCTTCACGGCTTTCTGTGTTGCCGAGGGCGCGCTCACGCGGCGGCCTGAAGGTGACGCTGCGTCCATGTCGTCGTTTTGCGCCCAAAAGTCAAGGTCCATCTTTTCGCAGGTGCGAAATGAGGTGGGGCTATTCGTCAACCGAGAGCTGAAAATCTGCGTCGGCTGCCTCCTGGCCGTTGACGAGGATGACCACGCGATGGGCGCCGGGATAATAGCGGCGGGTCGTGATCGGCCGGATCGCGTGGCGCTTTTCGATCTCGATCGTCGCGCCCGGCTCGAGCGTTGCCGATGTCCATTTGAACACTTTGGGCGATGTCGTGCCATTGGCTTTGCGGTGGTGCACCGCGTAGTCAATCATGATCTTCTGGGCGGTCTCGGCGGAGTGCCTGACAGCCAGCTTGAAGACGAGGCTTTCTCCAAGAGCGATTTCCGACCGGTCGAGCGAAATGGCTGCGTCGATGCCTGCGGGTGGCGCAAAGCCGAAGTTCGAAAGGGCAGTGCCATGGCCCTGTTTCAGCAACGTACGCGACGCGTGGCGCAGCAATTGCCGCCGCTCGGGCGAGGCGCCTGCCATGTGCTCGGCCACAAACCCTGCCACGAGATCGGGATGGTCCTTGGCAATGTCATTGAGGCTGTTGGCGACCGAGCGGCGGACATAATCTTCCGGGTCGTCGATCAGCGCGGTCAGGATCGGCAGGATCGGTTGGGGATCGCGGATGAGCTTCGGCAGGCGCATCGCCCATGGCAGGCGAGGGCGGGTGCCCTCACTCGCCAGGCGCCTGACGTGATGGTTCGGATCGGTGACCCAAGGGCCGATGATCGCGAGCGCCCGTTCCTGATCCTGGTCGATGAACACACGGATTCCGAACTCGGATGTAAAGTGCGGCGTCAAGGCACGCAGCAGTGCCAGCGACAGCTCGAAATCGCCAAGCCCGTGTGCCGCGACATATTGGCTGACGGGTAGCAGCGCCCAGCCGCTGAGGCCGGCCCGGTCACCGCTCGGCAGACAGCCATCAAGGGCGGCCGCTGCTTCCGTGAAGGATTGCGGCAGGGTTTCGATCAGGGCATCGCGGATCAGTAGCGATCGCTGCATCAATTCCAGCGCTTCGAGATTGGCGCCGGCAAGCGCTTCGAACCTTGCTCGCTCGAAGGTCGGGCGGACCGCGCACAGGCGGTCGGCGATGGCGGTGACGACACCCGGATGCAGCAGGTTCTTCAGTGGTTCAGCCATTGCTGGATCGTCTTTCTGCTCAGATCTGTTGCTCGACCGCAAAATGCTGCATCAGCATTACCGCGCTGATTGCCGCCATGTAAGGCGCAAAATCCGGATCGCGGCGCACGCGCTCGCCGGCTGATCTGGCCGCGTCGAGCGTTTCCCACTCGACCAGATCCGCAAGCATGTCTGCCTTTTCGCAGGAGCCGACGGCACGCCAGGAAATGAATCCCGGATATTGCGAGACGGCTTGCATCGCCCTTTGACGAGCGGCCGCGGCGGCTGGCCTGTCTGCGACGATGCAGACGGCGAGTTCGATGATGCTTTCGGTGGTCATGTCATGCTCCCTGTTGATTGCGGCTTGACTTAATCACACTGCAACTGACAGCCTTATGGCCATAGCCGTACACGGGACCTGCGATCGGATTGCCCCAATGAGACCTGCCGACCGGCTGTTTCGAATCATCCAGCTCATGCGCGCGACCGGCCGAGCGATGACGGCGCAGGAAATCGCTGAGAAGATGGAAGTGGCGCGGCGCACCATCTACCGCGACATGGAGCACCTGATGGCGTCAGGCGCGCCGATCGACGGTGAGCGCGGTGTCGGATACCTCCTGCGCGAAAGCTTTGACGCACCACCGCTCGCCTTCACCTTCGAACAGCTGGAGGCGCTGGCCTTCGGCGCGCGGGCCGTGCAGATGCTCGGCGACAGCAGGCTGGCGCAGGCCGCCCGTGAGGCGATGGACAAGATCGAGCACGGACTTCCGCCCGAGCACGTGGCGCGATTGCGCAGCGCCCCGATCCGCGCTTTCCGCTCGGCGCTGCAGCCGAAGACGCCGCCGGTGCTTGGTGATCTGCGCCGGGCGATCACAGAGGAGCGAAAGGTGACGATCGCCTATGAAAGCCTTGCCGACCAGAGCTCCGAGCGCACGGTCTGGCCGCTGGGCTTGAGCGTCTTCGGCCACCACTGGCTGCTGACCAGCTGGTGCGAGCTGCGCCAGGATTTCCGCGATTTCCGTGTGGATCGCATCCGCGAGATGAAAGT
The DNA here is from genome assembly GCF_059419585.1 of Ensifer sp. GW821-FHT05G01. NCBI lineage: Bacteria > Pseudomonadati > Pseudomonadota > Alphaproteobacteria > Hyphomicrobiales > Rhizobiaceae > Ensifer > Ensifer sp. GW821-FHT05G01. The sequence goes on from NZ_JBWKSC010000006.1 coordinate 193,530, forward strand.
CGAGCGGGATCATTTCCAGCCGACGCCCGAACGCAGCTTCGAGGCCTACCTCGCGCGCATGTGAGGCGGCCGGCACACCAAAAAAGTGCATGGATTTGACAAAGTGGATGGAACCGGATCGGCCTTCATCCGTTTCTATTCCGGGCCCATTCTGGCCTGCCCACGAGCAACATCATTTCATGGGAGACAATCGTGCAAAACCGGACTTGGATACTGGCCGCGGATGGCAACACGGCGCGCTTCGTCAAGGGCGTCAACCTGCGGAAGGACGAACGTCAGCACCCGGAGGAGGAGGTCATTCACACCGATCCCAAGCGCGCCCAGGACATCATGGCCGACAAGCCGGGGCGCAGTCATTCCTCGGTGGGGCATGGCCGCTCAGCGATGGAATACAGCAGCGATCCGGTGCGCGAGGAAAAACACCGCTTTGCCGCCGATGTGGCGAGCAAGATCGAAGGTTATCTAAACGACAACGCCTTCGACAGCCTGGTGATCTGCGCGGCGCCAAAAACGCTCGGTGATCTGCGTAAACTGCTGTCGGCCAATGTGAAGCAGAAGACGGTCGCCGAAATCGACCGCAACTGCGTGACGGTGCCGATCGAGCAGCTGATCGCTACCGCCCGCTCGGCAGTCTATCCCTGAGGCTTTTCCCGCAAACCGAAACACCGCGTCCCGTCAGAAATCCGTCGGGACGCCGCCTTCCTCCTTGCGCTTGGCAACGAAGGCGTCGAGTTCGTCTTCGATCGCCGGATCCAGCGGCGGCCGTTCGTACTCGTTGAGCTTCTGCTTGAAGACGCGGTTGGCGTGATCATAGGTGGTCGGGCGGCCGGCCTCCGTCCAGGTCTCGAAGTTGCGCCAGTCCGACAGGATCGGCGAATAGAAGGCGGTCTCGTAGCGCTGCAACGTGTGCAGCGTGCCGAAGTAATGGCCGCCCGGTCCGACATCGCGCACCGCGTCGAGACCGAGCGCATCCTCGCTGACATCGAGCGGCGTCAGGAATTCCGCCACCATCTGCAGCATGTCGACGTCGAGGATGAATTTCTCGAAGGACGCCGTCAGTCCTCCTTCCGTCCAGCCGGCGGCATGCATGATGAAGTTGCCACCCCCTTGCGTCAGCGCCCAGAGCGACAGCGCCGACTCGTAGGCGGCCTGTGCGTCGAGCGTGTTGGCCGCATTGGTGTTGGAGGTGCGGTAGGGAATGTTGTAGCGGCGGGCGAGCTGGCCGCCGGCAATCACCGCCTTCATGTATTCAGGTGTGCCGAAGGCGGGCGCACCGGTCTTCATGTCGACGTTCGAGGTGAAGCCGCCGTACATGACAGGCGCTCCGCGTCGCACCATCTGGGTAAAGGCAATTCCGCAGAGCGCCTCGGCATTCTGCTGGACCAGTGCGCCAGCGATCGTCACCGGCGCCATCGCGCCTGCAAGCGTAAACGGCGTGATCACCACCACTTGGTTGCGAGAGGACATTTCGATGATGCCCTGCAGCATCGGCCCGTCGAGGCGCAGCGGCGACGAGGTATTGATGATGGTGAACAGCGATGGTTCGCGCTCCATCTGCTCCATCGATACGCCACGGCCGATGCGGGCGATCTCGATGCCGTCGGTGTTGCGCTGGCGACCGAGCGAATAGACGTGAAAGACCTTGTCGGTGAGCTTCACCATGTCCGAGAGGCAGTCGAGGTGCCGGACGGAGGCGTGCAGATCGACCGGCTCGACCGGGTAGCCGCCGGTGGTGTGAATGATGTCGTAGGACTGGGCGAGCTTCACCAGCTTGCGGAAATCCTCCTGGTTGCCCGTGCGCCGGCCGCCTTCACGGTCGGCGACGAACGGTGCGCTGGCAATCTGGGCGAACACCAGATTGTTGCCGCCGATCGCGACATTGCGGGCCGGATTGCGCGCATGCATGGTGAAGGAGGAGGGGGCCGAGGCGATCATGTCCATGATCAACCCGCGGTCGAAGCGCACGCGGTCAGTCCCGGGGGTCACATCGGCGCCGGCTGCCTTCATGCGCTCGCGCGCCTCAGGCAGAATGACGTCCATGCCGATCTCTTCCAAGATCGTCAGCGACGCCTCATGGATCGCATAGAGCGCATCGTCCGACAGCACCGAGGATTTGCTCTGGGTGTTGACGAGATTGAGATATTTGCCGCCCGTGGACTTTCGTGTGCGCTCGCCACCGCGGCCGCCTGGCCTGCGTCGTCGCTCGAGCGGGGAGGAATTTTCGCCTGTCGCAGCATCCGGAAACTGATCGTCGTTCATGAAAAACCCACCGCGTTGCCGATGGATTTTTGTCGCAGATTATTCGCAGGCATGCCCCCGCCATTTGCGACAGTTCAGTTCTCTGGTGGAGTAAAGGCCGTGAAAACGTCTTGCTCAGACCTTGTCGCCGCGCAGCATCTCGCGTTTACCGGCGAAGCCCTTGCGCTTCTCGACGGCAAAGCCGGCTGCCTGCAGATTGCGGCGAACAAAGCCAGCGGCGGCATAGGTGGCAAAGCTGCCGCCGGGTGCGGTCCTGTCGAACACCAGTCGCATCAGCTCTTCAGACCACATGTCGGGATTGCGCGACGGCGCGAAACCATCGAGAAACCAGGCATCGAAGCACTCGGCCGCCTCGGCGAGGCTCTCCAGCGCGGGACCGCAGACGACGGTCAGGCGAACGCCATCGCCGAAATCAATCTCGATCCGGCCGTCGTTCGCAGCCGGCCATCGTTCGACGAGAGCCAGCCGCTCGGCATCGATCTCTGGCCAATGGGCAAGCGCTCGGGAGATTTCCTCCGCCTGCATCGGGAACCGCTCGAAGCTGACGAAGTGCAATGCCCCGCCTGTCGCTGCCGCTTTCCATTGCCGCCAGGTTTCACAGAAATTGAGGCCGGTGCCGAAGCCCAGTTCGCCAATGGTAAACGCGTCGCCGGTGGCCCAGCGTTCGGGCAGGCCGTTGCCGGCAAGGAACACGTGCCCGCATTCGAGCCGGCCATCGGTGCGGCAATAAAAGTGATCGCCAAATTCGCGCGAATAGGGCATATCGCCCTCGTGCCAATCGAGGCTTTGATGGGCCGGGGGCTGGTTCGGTTCTGCGGCGGATCCTGTCATGCGATGGCGATAATCCCGCCACCGGAGAAGGTCAATCGATGAGCGAAGTTTTGATCATCGGCGGCGGCATCATGGGGCTTTGGGCCGCCCTTATGGCGGCACGCGCGGGCATGAGCGTCTGCCTTGTCGAAGAGCGCCACATCGGCGCCGGTGCCAGCGGCGGCATCCTCGGCGCGCTGATGCCGCATATGCCCGACAAGTGGAACGCCAAGAAACAATTCCAATTCGAAGCGCTGGTGTTGCTTGAGAGCGAGATCGAAGCGCTCGAGGCTGAAACCGGGCTTTCGGCGGGCTATCGCCGCAGCGGCCGGATCATGCCGCTCGCCAAGCCGCATCTGCGTGACATCGCCCTTCGCCACGAACAGGATGCATTGGCAAACTGGCGGGCAGGTGACCGCCGGTTCTTCTGGCATGTGCGAGACGAGGCGCCCTCCGGCTGGCTCGGTGCGGAAGAGATGGCCCACGGATTGGTGTTCGATACGCTTGGCGGCCGGCTTGCGCCTCGCCAGATGCTGGCAGTTTTGCGCGCGGCCCTGGCGCGAGCGCCGAAGGTGCGGATTGTTGAGGGAAGCGGCGTTCGGGGTATCCACCCCGGCCAAGGCCGGGCGGAACTCGATGACGGTACGGAAATCGCATTCGGCCACTGCATTCTTGCCGCCGGTATCGGCAGCTTTCCGCTGATCGACACGCTGTGCGGACCGATCCGCGGACCGAGCGGCACGGGGGTCAAGGGCCAGGCGGCGCTGCTGCTGGCCGATGTCGATCCGCAATTGCCCGTCATCTTCACCGACGGCGTCTACATCGTCGCCCATGACGACGGGCATGTGGCTGTCGGCAGCACCAGCGAAAACAAATATGCCGATCCGCTGTCCACGGATGAACTCTTGAATGAGCTGCTTGGGCGGGCCGAGGTGCTGGTTCCGGCTCTACTCGGGGCGGAAGTGGTTGAGCGCTGGGCCGGCATCCGGCCGAAATCGACCGAACGGGAGCCGATGGTCGGGCGGCATCCGGATCACGAAAACCTGTCGGTGCTGACAGGCGGCTTCAAGGTGAGCTTCGGCATCGCCCATCGCCTCGCGCGCTTCGTCGTCGATGAGATCACGGGTCGCCCGTCAATCGAAATTCCGGACACCTTCCTGTGCCGGACACACATAGCGGCACTTCGCGAGAAACATCTTTAAGGCGTCGTCATGCAAAGGGCCCCGCCGCTGGCGGGGCCCGTAAATCCTGTATCGGGAAAACCCGGTCGTTACATCCAGTAAGGCGGCACGCCGTAGTAGTCGTAGACGCGGCGGCCGTTCTCGGCGTTCCAGTCGTATTCATCGCTGCCATGATACTTCGGCGCGCGCTCGACCTGTTCGCGGGTCACGTCAGTGCGATAGCCACCGAGGCTCTCGTCATAGGTCAGCTTCGCCCAGGGGAGTGGATAGTGATCCTCGCCGATGCCGAGAAAACCGCCGAAGCCGAGCACGGCATAGGCCACGCGACCACTGCGCTTTTCGATAATCACGCGCTCGATCGAGCCGATGTGCTTGCTGTCGGCGCCATAAACCTTCGTGCCTTCAACCTTGTCGCTCGCGATCAGGTCATGGGTTTCCTTGATGCTGGCGTCCTGAAGGTTCGCATTGTGATAGGTCACACTTCTTCTCCATCGTTGTTGGCTACATCAGGGGAACGGCTGTTGGCCGCGATGGTTCCGAAACAGTTCGGTCGAGAACCTTGGGCGTGATCCCCAGGCATGCCCCGCCTACTTCGTCAATCTGTCACGCAAATCACCTAAGACGCAGGCAGTAGAGCGTCGCGTTTCCTCGGGGAAGCATTGTTGACGCTCTCAAGGTTTTGAACCTGCGCCAGCCCTGGCGACGATCGAGATTGGTTGTCGCGGGCAAGTGCCAGAACGGATTTCCGGAGCATGCGCATGCGTTACGCCATTTGTTTCACGCCGCCGATGGCCGATCCGCTCTCAACGGTTGCCGCGAGCTGGCTCGGTCGCAACGTCTACTCGGGCGAGCCTACCGAACTGCCGTCGATCTGCGGATTGACCGCATCCGAGATTGCTTTCCACACGGCCGTTCCACGTCGCTTCGGGTTTCATGCGGTGGTGATGTCGCCGTTCAGGCTCCACCCTGATATGGACGAGGCGCAGCTGCTCAAGGCGCTGATGCACTTTGCCGGCGCCCAGATGCCGTTCGAGATCGAGCGGATGGAAGTGGCTCGCCTCGGCCAGTGCTGGGGGCTGATGCCGCAGATCCCGAGCACGGCGATGCACCTGCTCGCCGCCAGCATCATCCAGGAGTTCGACGCGTTCCGCGCGCCGCTGAGCGAAGACGAGATCGAACGTTCCGATCCGGACCGGCTGACGGCGCCGCAATTCTCGAATCTGCATCGCTGGGGCGATCCACATGTGATGGACGAATATCGCTTCCACATGATGCTGACCGGGCCGCTCGGTCAGGACGCGATACGCCGCATCGAGGCGCCGCTTCGCGACCTGTTCGAGCCGTGCCTGATGCAACCCTTGACGATCGGCAGCCTGGCGCTGTTCGTCGAGCAGGAATCGGGTGCTCCGATGCGCGTTCACTCTCAGCACCCGCTCGGCAAGATTTCCGCGACCAAGCGGGCGGACCGGATCAAGCGGGCCGCAGCCGAGGCAACGCTTGCGCCGAGCCCGGTTCCGCCGCTGTCGCGGATGGTGGCCGCGTTGATGGCCGGTCGCTAACCGAGTCGCTAACCGTCTGCACTGACGTCATTTTGTCTCGACAATCCGGGCGGCGATGATACCGTTCCGGAAAATTCGAAGGGTGATTTGATGTCTGAGACTACCTATCCACGCGATCTCGTCGGCTATGGCCGCAACCCGCCCAAGGCAAACTGGCCGGGCGATGCGCGCATCGCCGTGCAGTTCGTGCTCAACTACGAAGAGGGCGGCGAAAGCTGCATTCTCGATGGCGACCCGGCGTCGGAAAACCTGCTTTCGGAGATCGTTGGCGCGCAGCCCTGGCCGGGGCAGCGCAACCTCAACATGGAATCGATCTACGAATACGGCTCGCGCTCCGGCTTCTGGCGGCTGTGGCGCATGTTTACGAGCCGCGACGTGCCGTTGACGGTTTATGGCGTGACGCAGGCGATGGCGCGCAATCCGGAAGCGGTCGCCGCCATGAAGGAAGCCGGCTGGGAGATCGCCAGCCACGGGCTGCGCTGGCTCGAATACAAGGATTTCCCCGAAGAGGTGGAACGCGAGCATATCCGCGAGGTGGTGCGTCTGCACACCGAGCTGACCGGAGAGCGTCCGCTCGGCCTTTACCAGGGCAAGCCGTCCAACAACACGCTGAAGCTGGTTCTCGAAGAGGGAGGTTTCCTCTATTCCAGCGACAGCTATGCGGACGAATTACCCTACTGGGTTCCGGGGCTTACGGCCGACAAGCCCCATCTGATCATTCCTTACACGCTCGACGCCAACGACATGCGTTTTGCGACGAACCAGGGTTTCAACTCCGGCGACCAGTTCTTCACCTATCTCAAGGACACGTTCGACGTGCTCTACGAGGAAGGCAAGGAAGGCGACGCCAAGATGATGAATATCGGTCTTCACTGCCGCCTCGTCGGCCGTCCGGGCCGTGCGGCGGCGCTGGCGCGTTTCATCGACTACGTCATGTCGCACGACAAGGTCTGGGTGCCGCGGCGCATCGATATCGCCCGCCACTGGTATGAACACCACAAGCCGGAAGGGGCTCTCTGATGTCCGATCGCGACGCCTTCGTCAGCCGCTTCGGCGGCGTGTTCGAGCATTCTCCCTGGGTTGCCGAACGAGCCTATGACCGGGCGGCCGCGACGGGACTTTCAGCCGGCAATGTACACTCGGCCCTTTGCCAGGCCTTTCGCGCCGGATTGCCGCGCGAGAGGCTCGCGGTGCTGCGGGCGCACCCGGATCTTGCCGGCAAGCTGGCGATCGCCGGCAAGCTGACGGCGGACTCGACCGCCGAGCAGGCGTCCGCCGGGCTTGATCGTCTTTCGGCCGACGAGCATGCCCGCTTCACGGCGCTCAACGAGGCCTATACGCAGAAGTTCGGCTTTCCCTTCATCATCGCCGTCAAGGGTCTGACGAAGAACGATATTCTCGCCTCGTTCGAAAGGCGCATTGACAATTCGACCGAAGAGGAATTTGAGACCGCCTGTGCGCAGGTGGAGAAAATCGCTCGTCTGCGGCTGCAATCCATGCTTCCAGGAGACGAAAATGCCTGACGTACCCGTTCGCACTCTACTCTCACCGTTATGGAGGGTAGTCGAACCGGATCATGCCAATACCGCCGGCAGCAACAGCCGCGGGGTTATTGCCTGATGTCGCGTATTCTTTCGATCGAACCCCTTACACAGGACGCTTTCGCCCCATTCGGCACCGTCATCGAAGCGGATCCTGCGTCGATGCGTTACATCAACGGTGGCAACACCGAGCGCTTCCACGGCCTGGCGCGCGCCGATGTCACCGGCGAGGGCGCCAATGTCATCATCAACATCTTTCGCGGCCAGCCACGCGCTTTCCCCTATTCGGTCGCAATGATGGAGAGGCACCCGTTCGGCAGCCAAAGTTTTTCGCCGCTCGACGACCGGCCCTGGCTTGTGGTCGTTGCCGAAGACGAGGGCGGCAAGCCGGGCGCGCCGCGGGTGTTCCGGGCGCAGGGGCGGCAGGGCGTCAATTACGGCCGCAATGTCTGGCATCACCCACTGATGACGGTGGGCGCCGTCAACGACTTCATCGTCGTCGACCGCGAGGGGCCGGGTAACAATCTCGAAGAGTATTCTTATGAAGAGCCCTTCGTCATCGAGAGCGCAATCTGAAGGAAGAGACGCGATGAGCAGCACCGGCCGTCTGACCACCCATGTCCTCGACACCGCGCTCGGCAAGCCCGCCGAAGGCTTGCGCATCGATCTCTTCTGGCTCGAAGGCGAGGAGCGGCAACTGATCCGCACCGTCCACACCAACAGCGACGGGCGGGTGGATGGCCCGATGGCCGAAGGCGTCGGCTTTATGGCCGGCAGCTACGAGCTCGTCTTCCACGCCGGCGCCTATCTGCGGGGAGCAGGTGTGGAGCTGCCGGAACCCGCCTTCCTCGACCTGATTCCCTTGCGCTTCGGCATCGCCGATCCGGGCAGCCATTATCACGTGCCGCTGCTTCTCTCGCCCTACGGCTATTCTACCTATCGCGGCAGTTGAGCGCTGGTTTTCTGCATGCTTGGAGAACGAGGTTCCGCAGGCAATCTGCTGAGCGGAGGCAGCTCTGATTTCGCGCTCGCCTTCTCCGACCGTCATCCTCGGGCTTGACCCGAGGATCCAGCCATGCGCCGGACGCGGAAGAGCTTGAGTGTGGTGGGTGCTCGGGTCAAGCCCGAGCATGACGGTGAGAGCTGGGGCTGCCCTTGACCGGCGTTGAACCGCCGGAATTTTTGAGCAAGCTTAGCGCGTTGCAGTGTCTCGAGCGCGCCATGTTTGACGCGCTGCGCTCTTTGAGGCCGATCCTGAGGCTGTCTCCATGGAGAGTAGTCGAAAGGCCGTGCCTCAATCCGCGAGAATGTCGCGGTTGACGTCGTTGATATCGCGCTTGCCGCAGAGGGCCATGGTGATGTCCATCTCCTTGCGGATGATTTCCAGCGTCTTGGTCACGCCTTCCTTCCCCATGGCGCCGAGGCCGTAGAGGAAGGGGCGGCCGATATAGGTGCCCTTGGCGCCCATCGCCACCGCCTTCAGCACGTCCTGGCCGGAGCGGATGCCGCCGTCGATGTGCACCTCGATCTGGTGGCCGACCGCATCGACGATGCGCGGCAGCATGCTGATCGAGGAATGGGCGCCGTCGAGCTGGCGGCCGCCGTGGTTGGAGACGATGATCGCGTCGGCGCCGGTCGCAGCCGCCATCTTGGCGTCTTCCGGATCGAGAATGCCCTTCAGGATCAGCGGACCGCCCCAGCGCTCCTTGATCCACTCGACGTCCTTCCACGACAGCTGCGGGTCGAACTGTTCCGTCGTCCAGGCGCCGAGCGAGGAGAGGTCGGTGACGCTCTTGGCATGGCCGACGATGTTGCGGAAGGTGCGGCGGTTGGTGCCGAGCATCTTCATGCACCAGCCCGGACGCGTCGCCATCTGCCAGAGATGTTTTGGCGTCAGCTTCGGCGGGGCCGACAGGCTGTTGCGCAGGTCCTTGTGGCGCTGGCCGAGGATCTGCAGGTCGAGTGTCAGAACCAGCGCCGAGCACTTTGCGGCCTTGGCGCGGTCGATCAGGTTCAGCACGAATTCGCGCTCGCGCATGACGTAAAGCTGGAACCAGAAGGGCTTGGTCGTGACCGACGCCACGTCCTCGATCGAGCAGATGCTCATTGTCGAGAGCGTGAAGGGAACGCCGAAGGCCTCGGCTGCCTGGGCTGCCAGCATCTCGCCGTCGGCGTGCTGCATGCCAGTCAAGCCGGTCGGCGCCAATGCCACCGGCATAGACACTTTCTGGCCGATCATCGTCGTTTCCAGCGAACGGTTGGTCATGTCGACCAGCACCCGCTGGCGCAGCTTCACCTTGGCGAAATCTTCCTCGTTGGCGCGATAGGTGCCCTCGGTCCAAGCGCCGCTGTCGGCGTAATCAAAGAAGAGTTTTGGCACGCGGCGCTTGGCAAGGGCCTTGAGGTCGCTGATTTCGAGGATTTGCGTCATGGAAACGGCCTTCATCTGAAACGCAGGGGCAGAGCGGATGTCGGCGAAAACCGTGCACGCCTGCTCGAGGACTGACTTCACAGCCCTTACCATGTTTGCCGAAGGCTTGTTAATAGCGCTTGGGAAAAGAGGTCAATTTTTTTGACCTCTTTTCGTTCTGTGGCAAAATCAGGCGGCAGCGAGTGCCGACTTTGCCGGTCTTCCCGCAACATAGGTCTCGACCACAGAGCGGTCGTCGCCCATCGTTTGCAACAGGAACAGCTCGTCGGAAAGCGAGTTGACCACTTCGGCGCGCAGCGCCATCGCCGGCGTTGCCGCCATGTCGAGCACGATGAAGTCCGCATCGGTGCCGGCCTCGAGCGTGCCGATCCGATCCACCAGCGACAGCGCCTCGGCGTTGCCGCGGGTCATCATGAAGAAGCTGTCGAACGGGTTCAGGCGCTCGCCCTGCAACTGCAGGATCTTGTAGGCCTCGTCGAGCGTCTTCAGCATGGAATAGCTGGTGCCGCCGCCGATATCGGAGGCGACCGAAGTGCGCACCGGCTTGTCGCGTCGGTTGAGCGCCCGCAACGGAAAAAGCCCCGAGCCGAGGAAGAGATTGGATGTCGGGCAAAAGACCGCGACCGATCCAGTCTCACTCATCACATCCGCCTCGCGCTCAGAGAGGTGGATGCAGTGGCCGAACAGGCTCTTCGGCCCGAGCAGGCCATAGCGGGCATAGACGTCGGTATAGTCGACTGCTTGCGGGTAGAGTTCGCAGGTGAAGGCGATCTCGTCGCGGTTTTCCGAAAGATGCGTCTGGACGTGCAGGTCGGAGAATTCGTGCACCAGCGACTTGGCCACGTCCATCTGCTCCGGCGTCGAGGTGATGGCAAAGCGCGGGGTGATGGCCACATGGTTGCGGCCCTTGCCGTGCCAATCACGGATCACCGCGCGGGTCTCGTCGTAGCTCATCTCAGGCGTGTCGAGCAGGCCTTGCGGGGCATTGCGGTCCATCATCACCTTGCCGGCGATCATGCGCATGTCGCGGCGCAGCGCCTCGGAGAAAAAGGCGTCGGCCGAAGCCTTATGCACGGAGCAATAGGCCGCCGCCGTCGTCGTGCCGTGGCGGACCATCTCGTCGAAGAAGCGGCTGGCGATACGCTCGGCATGGGCGGTCTCGACGAAGCGGCATTCCTCCGGGAAGGTGTAAGTGTTCAGCCATTCCAAGAGGTTGGCGGCATAGGACGCCATCACCTGCATCTGCGGGAAATGCAGGTGTGTGTCGATGAAGCCGGGCACGATCAGATGCGGGCGGTGGTCGATCTCGACACTGTCATCCGCTGCCTCGGACTTCACGCTCTCATAAGTGCCCGACGCCTTGATCACACCGCCTTCGACCAGCAATGCGCCATCCGCCTCATAGGCATAGGCGGCGCTGTCGTCGATGGCCAGTGGCGCGCGGTGAAAGCTCAGGAGGCGGCCGCGGATGAGCGTCGATGTCATTGTGTCTTGCCTTCCTCGACGGCGCTTTCGAACCAGGCTGTCAGCAACTGGCGCTCGTCCGTCGTCATGTCTGTTATGTTGCCGGGCGGCATGGCATGGCTGCGCCCCGCCTGGATATAGATTTCGCGGGCGTGGGCGGCAATCTCCTGATCGCTTTCCAGCACCACGCCCTTCGGCGCCCGGACGATGCCCTCATAGACCGGTTCGGCTGCGTGGCACATGGAACAGCGGGTCGAGATCGCGTCCTTGACGGCGGGGAAGTGCGCATTCTCGGCAAAACGGACAAAGACTGGTGCGATCTCGGCTTTTTCTTCGCCGGTCAGCACCTTCGGCACGGTCGACAGCCACATGATCAGGATGAAGAGGAGCACGGTGGCAAGCCACGTCCAGGTGGGCCTGCCCTTGCGCGCGTGGGTGGTGTTGAACCAATGCCGGATGGTGACGCCCATCAGGAATACGAGGGCCGCGATAATCCAGTTGAAGGCGGTGGCAAAGGCCAGCGGATAATGGTTCGACAGCATGAAGAAGATGACCGGCAGGGTCAGGTAGTTGTTGTGCAGCGAGCGCTGCTTGGCCTGCGCGCCGAGCTTCGGGTCCGGCGTGCGGCCGGCGATCAGGTCGGCAACCACGATCTTCTGGTTGGGGATGATGAGGAAGAAGACGTTGGCCGACATGATGGTCGCCGTAAAGGCGCCCAGGTGCAGGAAGGCGGCGCGGCCGGTGAAGACCTGCGTATAGCCCCAGGCCATGATCACCAGCGCCACGTAGAGAAGCGCCATCAGGCCCCAGGTGTTCTTGCCCAAAGGCGACTTGCAGAGCAGATCATAGAAGATCCAGCCGATGCCGAGCGAGGCGAGCGAGATCAGGATGGCCGTGGTCGCGGAGATGTCGAGCACATGGCGGTCGATCAGGAAAAGATCGGCGCCGCCGTAGTAGACGAGACAGAGCATGGCAAAGCCCGAAAGCCACGTCACGTAGGATTCCCATTTGAACCAGGTCAGGTGCTCGGGCATGGAAGCCGGCGCCACCAGATACTTCTGGATGTGGTAGAAACCGCCGCCATGCACCTGCCATTCCTCGCCATAGGCGCCAACGGGCAGATGATCACGCTTCACCAGGCCGAGGTCGAGCGCGATGAAATAGAAGGATGAGCCGATCCAGGCGATGGCGGTGATGACGTGCAGCCAGCGCACGGCAAAGGCCAGCCATTCCCAGGCGATGGCGAACTCATACATTCGGGGTCCCCTTTATTCTCTCCGTCGGCGCACCTTGCGCAAAAACCGGGAGTTGGGAAAGGGGGAGCATGCACCTGTGGGCGTGTTTTGCAGGGATCGGGACGATTTCGCGGTGAAATGTGCCTGACGATAAACCTGATGGATTCTAAGGGGTTACCCTAGAGCGTTTCCGATTTAGACGGAAACACAGAAACGCTCTATGTCTCTGCCTTTACGCATTTCCTAACGGAAAACCGCTCCGCACTTTTCCTGGAAATGCTTTAGCGCGCGGAAGCTGCTTTGCGCTGCTCCACCCAATCGGCTCCGAACTGCATCGATGGGCAGAGTTCGCTGAGGATCCAGTCGCGGAAGATACGGATCTTCGGGGTGTTGCGGCGGGCATGCGGGTAGGCAAGCCAGTAATCGCAGCCGTCGCTGCAGCGCAGGTCGAAAGGCTGGTAGAGCCGGCCAAGCGCCACGTCGTCGCCGTAGAATTCCGGCGTCAGGATCGCCACGCCCTGGCCCGCGATGGCCGCGCGCGCCTCGAAGGATTGTGCCCCGAGCCGGCTCGTCGGCCGACCTTCCAGATCCGGATCTTTCACGCCGGCTGCGGCAAACCAGAGCCGCCACCAGGGATCACCGGCATCGATGATCCTGAGCTTCAGGAGATCGCGTGGTTCGTGGATGCCGCCGATGGTTTCGGCGAGTGCCGGGCTCAGCATCGGGCTGAACTCGACGCGCATCAGCGGATGCGTGTCGAGACCGGGCCACACGCCCGCGCCGGAGCGGATGGCGACATCCGTGAATTCCTTGGCAAAATCGACGAGGTTGTCGTTGGTGTCCAGGCGCACGGCGATGGTGGGGTGAGCGAGCTGAAACGAGCCGATGTTGCGAGCGAGCCATTGCGAGGCGAAGGTCGGGGTCGAACTGATCAGCAGCGTGCTGTCGATGTCGCCGCGCGCCGACGAGACGGCTTCCTGCAGCATCTCGAAGGCTTCGGTGACCCGCGGCGCTAGCCGCTGGCCGACGTCGGTGAGAGCGATCTGGCGCGGACGGCGCAGGAACAGGGGCTCGCCGACATTCTCCTCGATCAGCTTGACCTGGTAGCTGACGGCGGTCTGGGTCATGCCCAGCTCTTCGCCGGCCCTGGTAAAGCTGCCGAGCCGGGCGACGGCTTCGAAGACCCGGAGCGCATTCAGCGGAAACTGCTTGGACATCTTCATGGATAAGTTCTCTTGATGCATGCAGACGGATGTTCGATTGGATTTCAATCCTCTTCCACGTCATCCTGCAAGTCAACTTCCCAAGACGAACAGGTGATAAAAATGACTTGCGACGTTATCGAACATACTGAAAGAAAACAGGTTCTTTCGCTGGATGCGGTCGTGCGGTTCACGTCCTCCCTGTTTCGCGGCACTGTTGCCGCCAAGCCGGTGCTCGATGTCAATGCACTGTCCGACCACATCAAAAGAGACATGGGTTTCATGGATGGCCGCGGCCCCTATGGGCACGACGCCGAGGCACAGAAGGATGCCCATCGGCTGTTCAACAGCGACGAACTGCCCCGGATCTGACCGGATTTTTCGAAAGCGCCGCGCATCGGGCAGGATGCGCGGCGTTGTCTTGTTTCAAGGGGATTTGCGAAGACGTTCGATGGCCATCAAGACGCGCTCCGGCGTCGCCGGCGCATCAAGACGCGGGCATTCGCGATAATCGGCAACACTTGCGACCGCCATCGACAGGGCCTCGAGTACCGAGATCGGCAGCATGAACGGCGGTTCGCCCACCGCCTTCGACCGGCCGATGGTCTTTTCCGCATTCTCCGCCCACTCGGCCAGCTTGACGTTGAAGATCTTCGGCCGGTCTGAGGCGAGCGGGATCTTGTAGGTCGAGGGCGCATGGGTGCGCAGCCGGCCCTTGTCGTCCCACCACAGCTCCTCCGTCGTCAGCCACCCCATGCCCTGGACGAAACCGCCCTCGATCTGGCCGAGGTCGATTGCCGGATTGAGCGAGCGGCCGACATCGTGCAGCACGTCGACGCGGTCGACCATGTATTCGCCGGTCAGCGTATCGATCGAGACTTCCGAGACCGAGGCACCGTAGGCGAAGTAGTAGAACGGCGTTCCGCGGCCGGTCGCGCGATCCCAGTGGATCTTCGGCGTCTTGTAGAACCCGGCGGCCGAGAGCTGCACACGTGCCATATAGGCAAGCTTGATGAATTCCGGAAAGGCTATCCGTTCCTCGCCGATCTTGACGTGGTCTGGAACGAAGGTGACGTTTTCCGCCGTCGTCTGCCAGCGTTCGCAGGCAAAGGCGATGAGCCGCTCCTTGATCTGGCGCGCGGCATCGAAGGCGGCCATGCCGTTGAGATCCGTGCCGGACGAGGCAGCGGTCGCCGAGGTGTTCGGAACCTTGCCGGTGGTGGTGGCGGTGATGCGCACGCGTTCGAGATCGACCTGGAAGCTGTCGGCGATCACCTGGGCGACCTTCACATAGAGGCCCTGGCCCATCTCGGTGCCGCCATGGTTCAGGTGGATCGAGCCGTCCTGATAGACATGCACCAGCGCGCCCGCCTGGTTGAAGGCGGTGAGCGTAAAGGAGATGCCGAACTTCACCGGCGTCAGCGCGATGCCCTTGCGGATGACCCGGCTCGTGCGGTTGAAGTCGACGATCGCCTTGCGGCGCGCCTGGTAGTCGGCGTCGGCTTCGAGCTCGGCAACGACGCGGGCGATGATGTTGTCTTCGACCTGCTGGTGGTAGGGCGTGATATCCCGCCCCGAACCCTTTTCGCCGTAGAAATTCAGCTTGCGGATTTCGAGCGGATCTTTGCCGAGCGCGTAGGCGATCTCCTCGATCATGCGCTCGCCTCCAACCATGCCCTGGGGCCCGCCGAAGCCGCGATAGGCGGTGTTGGAGACTGTGTTGGTCTTCAGCGGCTGCGACGTCAATTTCACATGCGGGTAGAAATAGGAACTGTCGGCATGGAACAGCGCGCGGTCGGTGACCGGCCCGGAAAGATCGGAGGAATAGCCGCAGCGCGCCGCATAATTGGCATGCACCGCGTGGATGCGGCCCTCGTCGTCGAAGCCGACGTCATAGTCGACGAGAAAGTCGTGGCGCTTGCCGGTGGCCGTCATGTCCTCGTCGCGATCTGGGCGAAACTTGACGGCGCGGTTGAGCTTCTTGGCCGCCACGGCCGCAAGCGCTGCGAACTGGTTGCCTTGCGTTTCCTTGCCGCCGAAGCCGCCGCCCATGCGGCGCACATTGACCGTCACTGCATTGGAGGGAACGCCGAGCACGTGTGAGACCATGTGCTGGATTTCGCTCGGATGCTGGGTCGACGACCAGACGGTGACCTCGTCGTCCTCGCCGGGAATTGCAAGGGCGATATGACCTTCGAGATAGAAATGCTCCTGGCCGCCGATGCGCATCCGGCCCTTCAGCCGGCGCGGCGCCTTTTCCAGTTCGGTTTCCGCGTCGCCACGCTGCAGGGTCAATGGCTGGGTCACGAGTTCGCCGCCATGGGCGACGGCGTCGGTGATATCGGTGAAATGCGGCAGGTCGCGATAGCTGATCTTTGCCAGCCGGGCGGCGCGGCGGGCGATGTCGCGCGTCTCGGCGATGACGGCAAAGGCCGGCTGGCCGTGGAACTGGACGATGCCGTCGGCGAGCACCGGCTCGTCATGCAGGTGGCTGGGGCTGATGTCGTTGGAATGCGGCATGTCGCGCGCAGTCAGCACGCAGACGACGCCGGGCGCTGCGATGACGGCCGACAGGTCCATCTCGGTGATTTCGGCATGGGCGCGGTCGGTCATTCCGAGCGCGCCGTGCAGGGTGCCCGCCGGTTCCGGCATGTCGTCGATATAGTCGGCGGTGCCGGCCACATGCTTGTGGGCGCTGTCATGGCGCTGGCGCGAATGCATCTGGCCGTTGATCGCCTTGCGTTCCTCGAAGGTCGACTTGTCCATGATCACTTCTCTCCCGCTGCGTAGCGCACGAGCTCTGCCGGTTCGCCTTCGCTTTCGAAGAAGAAGCGCATCAGCAGGTTCTTCGCGGCAAGCATGCGATAGGTGCTGGTGGCGCGCCAGTCGCTCAACGGCTGATAGTCGGTCTCGAAGGCACCTTGAGCGGTGCGCACGGTTTCTTCGGTCCAGGGCTTGCCGATGAGGGCAGCTTCCACGCTTGCGGCGCGCTTCGGCGTACCGGCCATGCCGCCGAAAGCGATGCGGGCGGACCTTACCCTGCCGTCTTCAATCGAAATGCGGAAGGCTCCGAGCAATGCGGAAATGTCCTCGTCGCGGCGCTTGGAAATCTTGTAGGCGGCAAAGAGGTCACCCTCAGGCAGCTTCGGCACGAAGATGCTCTCGACGAATTCGCCTGCCTTTCGATCCTGCTTGCCATAGGCGATGAAGAAATCTTCGAGCGGCAGCGTGCGCGCACCCTCCGTCGAGCGCAGCGTCACGGTTGCGCCGAGCACGATCAGCGGCGGCGGGCTGTCGCCGATCGGCGAGCCGTTGGCGATGTTGCCGCCGATGGTGCCCATGTTGCGCACCTGCTCGCCGCCGATGCGGTCGATCAGCCGGCCGAAGGCGGGAAAGGCGCTGCTCAAGGCTGCAAAGGCCGCTGAATAGCTGACGCCGGCACCGATGGTCAGGCCGGCTTCGTTTTCGGCAATCTGCTGCAGTTCGGCGATGCCGTTGATAAAGATGACCGGATCAATCGGCCGCATCTGCTTGGTGACCCAGAGGCCGACATCGGTGGAACCGGCAACCACCGTTGCGCCCTCGTGTTCGGCAAGCGCGTTCGCGAGGCCGGCGGCGCCCGCCGGCACGATCAGACAGTGCTCGCCATGGCGGATGGTGATTGTCTCGTTCGGCTGAAGCGCCTTCAGGCGGGCAATGGTCGCCTCGCGCGCCGCCGTGATCGGATCGAAGATGGCGGACGGCCGGGCGCTGGCAGCGGCTTCTGCCGCCTTGACGATCGGCTCATAGCCGGTGCACCGACAGAGATTGCCTTGCAGCGCCTTTTCGATGTCTGCCCGACTGGGATCATCGTTCGACAGCCACAGACCATAGAGCGACATGACGAAACCGGGTGTGCAGAAGCCGCATTGGGAGCCGTGGAAATCGACCATCGCCTGCTGCACCGGATGCAGAGTCCCGTCACGGGCGGCGAGATGTTCGATCGTTACCACATGCGTTGCATGCAGCGATCCGACGAAGCGGATGCAGGCGTTGACGCTTTCATAGACCAGCTTTTCCCCGGCAAGTCGGCCGACGAGCACGGTGCAGGCGCCGCAGTCGCCTTCGGCGCAGCCTTCCTTGGTGCCGGTCAGCCGGCGCTCGAGCCTCAGGTAATCGAGCAGCGTCGCCGTCGGCGCGACATCGGAAAGCGCGACCTCGCTGTCATTGAGAATGAAGCGAATGCTGTCGTTGTTCTTGCTTTCCCTGTCCTGGGGCATGCCGTTCATTCCTGCTGATGCAAGGCCGCGAAAGCCGGAATCGTTCCTGGCGGTGGACCCTTGCGCATTGTCATAAAGTTAGGGCGTCTTGCGCCTTGTCTCAATGGACGGGCCGCGCACTATTGCGCCGTCCAGCCGCCGTCCATGGAGACATGGGTGCCGGTGATCTGTGCGGCGTCGTCGCCGGCGAGGTAGACGGCGAGTGACGCCACCTGCTCGACGGTGATGAATTTCTTGGTCGGCTGCCCCTTGAGCATTACGTCGTTGATCACTTGCTGCTCGGTAATGCCGCGGGTGCGGGCCTGATCCGGGATCTGCTTTTCGACCAGCGGGGTCAGGACATAGCCCGGGCAAATCGAGTTGGCGGTGATGCCATTCTCGGCGACTTCCAGCGCGACTGTTTTCGTCAGGCCCATCACGCCATGCTTGGCGGCGACATAGGCCGACTTGAACGGCGAGGCGACGAGCCCGTGGGCAGACGCAATATTGATGATACGGCCCCAGCCCCTGGCCTTCATGCCGGGGAGGGCGGCGCGAATGGTGTGGAAGGAGGAGGAGAGGTTGATGGCGATGATCCGGTCCCATTGTTCGATCGGGAAATCCTCGACCTTCTCGACATATTGAACGCCGGCATTGTTGACGAGAATGTCGACGCCGCCGAAGCGCTTTTCCGCCGTTGCCATCAGGTCGGCGATCTCGTCCGGCTTCGTCATGTCGGCCGGATGATAGATCACGGTTCCGGTGGCAAGTGCGGCGACTTCCTCCGTCGCAGCCTTGATGTCGTCGGGCGCGCCGAAGCCGTTCAAGACGATATTGGCGCCGCCCTTGGCGAAAGCCTTGGCAATGGCAAGGCCGATGCCGCTCGTCGAACCGGTGATGACCGCAGTTCTCGTCATTCCTGATTTCTCCCTTTGCAGCGTCGCCTGATCTTGCCCGGTTTTTGCGACGCAACAGCGTCAACCTACGCGTAAAACCGCTGAGGTGACAATTGTGTTTTTCAGGTCGCCGACGCAGAGTTGCGGCTGCAGGCTTCGTCACGGTTCCTTGCGTTTTGTTTTCGTTTGACATTCGTTTTGCCATCGTATTGAAGTTTTTCGAAATGGACGCCACGCGCTCGAGGAAGCGCGTCGAAACACGTGATGTGAGGCCGGGGAGGGGCATATGGGCGGATATATTCTCGCGATCGATCAGGGCACGACATCGAGCCGGGCGATCGTCTTCGACGGCAAGCAGCAGGTGGCGGGCGTCGACCAGAAGGAATTCAAGCAGCATTTCCCGAAATCCGGATGGGTCGAGCACGATCCGGAGGAAATCTGGGAGACGGTTATCGTCACCGTCAAAGAGGCGATCAAGAAGGCGGGGATCTCGGCCAGCGATCTCGCCGGCATCGGCATCACCAACCAGCGCGAAACCGTCGTCGTCTGGGATCGCCAGACCGGAAAGCCGATCCATAATGCCATCGTGTGGCAGGATCGCCGAACCGCTGCCTATTGCGACAAGCTGAAGAAGCAGGGGCTGGAAAAGACCTTCGCCAAGAAGACCGGGCTGCTGCTCGATCCCTACTTCTCCGGCACGAAGCTTCAGTGGTTGCTGTCGAATGTGAAGGGCGCCCATGCGCGTGCTGCCAGGGGCGAGCTCTGCTTCGGCACGGTCGATACGTTCCTGATCTGGCGGTTGACGGGCGGCAAGTCCTTCGTCACCGACGCGACCAACGCCTCGCGCACGCTGATCTACAACATCGCCGACAATGCCTGGGATGACGAGCTTCTCGACATCCTGCGCGTTCCCCGCGCCATGTTGCCGGAGGTGAAGGATTGCGCCGCCGATTTCGGCGTTACCGATAAGGCGCTGTTCGGCGCAGCGATCCCGATCCTCGGCGTTGCCGGCGACCAGCAGGCCGCGACCATCGGCCAGGCCTGTTTCAAGCCGGGCATGCTGAAATCGACCTATGGCACCGGCTGCTTCGCGCTGCTCAACACCGGCCGGGACATGGTGCGCTCGAAGAACCGGCTGCTCACCACCATTGCCTATCGGCTGGATGGCGAAACCACCTATGCTCTCGAAGGCTCGATCTTCGTCGCGGGCGCTTCCGTACAGTGGTTGCGTGATGGCCTGAAGGTGATCAAGGCCGCGCCCGACGCCGGCACGCTTGCCGAAAGCGCCGACCCGTCGCAGGAGGTCTATCTGGTGCCGGCCTTCACGGGTCTCGGTGCGCCGCACTGGGACCCCGACGCCCGCGGCGCGATCTTCGGCATGACCCGCAACACCGGCCCGGCCGAGTTCGCCCGTGCTGCGCTCGAGGCGGTCTGCTACCAGACACGCGATCTGCTCGAAGCCATGCACAAGGACTGGCGCAGCCACGGCAAGGAAACGGTGCTGCGGGTCGATGGCGGCATGGTCGTCTCGGACTGGACGATGCAGCGGCTTTCCGACCTCCTCGACGCACCCGTCGACCGACCGATCATTCTCGAGACGACGGCACTCGGCGTTGCCTGGCTTGCCGGCAGCCGCGCCGGTGTCTGGCCGAAGCAGGAAGACTTTGCCAAGTCCTGGGCCCGCGATCGCCGCTTCGAGCCCGCCATGGACGAGGCGACGCGCAAGGTGAAGTTCAAGGGTTGGCGCAATGCGGTCAAGCGCACATTGACCCAAGCCTGATCAAAGCGCCGTTTGGATCCATCCGGGAAACACAGTGTTTCCCGGATGCGCATTTGCCGCTTGTCCCTGCGCCAACTATCTGTCGGTAAACAAGGACACGATGGGCACCATGGAACTCGGGCTTTACACTTTCGCGGATGTCGATCCGAACGCAGCCGACAAGGGCCGGGAAGGCCAGCGCCGGCTTGCCAACCTGCTCGAAGAGATCGAGCTGGCCGACCAGGTCGGCCTCGATGTCTTCGGCCTCGGCGAACATCACCGCCCCGATTATGCAGCTTCAGCGCCGGCCGTCATCCTTGCCGCCGCCGCCGCGAGAACCAAGGCCATCCGGCTGACGAGTGCTGTGACGGTTCTCAGTTCCGACGATCCGGTGCGGGTGTTCCAGCAGTTTTCGACGCTTGATCTCATCTCCAACGGCCGGGCGGAAATCATGGCCGGGCGCGGCTCGTTCATCGAATCCTTCCCGCTCTTCGGCCAGTCGCTCGACGATTACGATCAGCTGTTTGCCGAAAAGCTCGACCTGCTGATGGCGTTGCGCGAAACGGAGAAAGTGTCCTGGGCGGGCGAGATGCGTCCTGCGATCAGCGATCGAGGCGTCTATCCGCGCCCGTTGCAGGATATGTTGCCGCTGTGGATCGCCGTCGGCGGCACGCCGCAGTCGGTTGCCCGTGCGGGTGCTCTCGGGCTGCCGGTGGCGCTCGCCATCATCGGCGGCGAGCCGCGCCGGTTCGCGCCGCTGTTCGACCTCTATCGCGAAGCCGCTCGCCGCGCCGGCCAGGATGCGGCAAAACTGAAGACTAGCATCAACGTTCACGGCTTCATCGCCGATACCACCGATATCGCTGCCGACCAGTTCTACGGTCCGCAGGCCGAAGTGATGAACCGAATCGGCCGCGAGCGTGGCTGGGGACCGACCAACCGGGCGCATTTCGACCAGGCGCGCAGCCCCGCCGGCAATCTCTTCCTCGGCGATCCGGAAACCGTGGCCGAGAAGATCGTCGAGAACTGGAAGCTGTTCCGCAACGACCGCTTTCTTTTGCAGATGGCGATCGGCCCGATGCCGCACGACCAGATCATGCGCGGCATCGAACTCTACGGCACCAAGGTCGCGCCGCTGGTGCGCAAGGCACTCGCTGACGAGAAGGCCGGACAGGCCGTTTCGGCCTGAACATCGCGAGCCCAACATGCATAGCTGTCGGCGCTGGAAAATCCGGCGCCGACGGGCTACATGTGGGCACGAAAGCGAGACACGGATGACCCTCAACAACGAAGAAGATCTGCTGCGGCTGAAGGAAATCGGCCGCATCTGCGCCAATGCGCTGCAGGCGATGGGCGAAGCGCTGGAGCCCGGCATCACCACGGCGGAACTGGATGCGATCGGCCGCAAGGTGCTGGAAGAGGCGGGGGCGCGCTCCGCGCCTGAGCTCTGCTACCAGTTTCCGGGCGCCACCTGCATCAGCGTCAACGAGGAAATCGCCCACGGCATTCCCGGCAGCCGCATCATCCGCGCCGGCGATCTCGTCAACATCGACGTCTCGGCCGAGAAAGACGGCATCTTCGCCGATACCGGTGCGTCCTTCCCGGTGCCGCCGGTGTCGGCTGCGATCGACCGACTGTGCCGGGACGGCAAGCGGGCGATGTGGGTTGGCCTCAAGCAGGTGCGTCCCGACCAACCGCTCGCCGCAATCGGCAACGCCATTGGCGATTTTGCCCGCAAGAACCGCTATTCGCTGGTCACCAACCTCGCCAGCCACGGCATCGGCCGCTCCCTGCACGAGGAGCCGAAGGAGATCGCCACCTGGCCGGACCCAAGCGAACGCCGGCGCATGACCGACGGCATGGTCTTTACCGTCGAGCCCTTCCTCTCGATGGGAGCGGACTGGGCCGAGAGCGGCGACAAGGACGACTGGACGCTCTACAGCGAGCCGCGGGCACCGACCGTGCAGTACGAACACACGGTTGTCGTCACGCGTGGCGGTCCGCTGGTGGTGACGCTGCCCGGCTGACGGGCAGCGTTCGATTCCTTCAATAGGTCCTTCAATTTTAGTGATTTGTGGTCGTCGTTTTGCAGTGCAATAAACTGCTATGACCACGCTCGACAGATCCCATTCGCCAAGCCTCGCCTCGACCGCTACCGCCGGCGCCATCGCCATGGCGGTCGCGATGGGGTTTGGCCGCTTCTCCTACACGCCGATCCTGCCGGCGATGATGGCGGACCTCGGCCTGACGCCGGCCGATGCCGGTGTCATCGCCTCGGCGAACTTCGTCGGCTATCTCGCCGGTGCCGTGCTCGGCGCCTATGGTTGGGCGCATGGGCATGAACGCCGCATCGGGCTCGCTTCGCTTTTGGCGACCACGCTGCTGCTTGCGGCGATGGGGCTGTCTTCCTCTGTCGTTGTTCTGAGCCTCATCCGCTTTCTGGCCGGTCTTGCGAGCGCGTTTTCGATGATCTTCATCTCCGGCATCGTGCTTGGCCACGGGCTGCTGGCGCGGTCCGAACATGTGCCGGCGGTGCATTTCGGTGGCGTCGGGCTCGGTATCGCCTTCTCCTCGCTCTGCGTCTGGGCCGCACCACTTGCCGGTATCGCCGGGCTGAGCGCGTCGCAGGCCGACTGGTTCACCGGCGCTCTTGTCGGCCTGATCGGTACGATCGTTGTCGCCCTCATGCTGCCGTCGGGTCCTTTCTCGGGCAACGGCGCCGTGCGCGAAAAGCCGCTTATCTGGACGCGGCCCCTGACGGTGGTGACACTGACCTATGGTCTGTTCGGCTTCGGCTATGTCATCACCGCGACCTTCCTCGTCGCCATGGCCCGGGATGCCAGCGGCGGTCACAGCATCGAGTTCCTCGCCTGGCTGATCACGGGCCTGAGCGCTGCACTATCGGTCTATCTCTGGCGCTTTGCCGTGCCGCGCTTCGGACTTGCCGGCGTCTATGCAATCGGTCTTCTGGTCGAGGCCGTCGGACTTGTGCTGACCGTCAGTCTGCCGCTGCCCTATGCGCCGCTTGCCGGCGGGCTGATGCTCGGCGCCACCTTCATGATGATCACCGCCTACGGCCTGCAGATCGGCCGGCATCTCGCGCCGGCAAGCCCGCGCAAGGCGCTCGCCTTGATGACGGCCGCCTTCGGCATCGGCCAGATCATCGGCCCTGTCGTTGCCGGCTGGCTCGCTGAGCGTACCGGCAGCTTTTCAGCGCCAACATTGATCGCGGCTGCCGTGCTGTTTGTCTGCGGCGGCATCATCATGGTGGAGTTGAGGCGGATCTCAGCCGCCTTGCCGCGCTGAAGAGCTACTCCGATGACGGCCCATGGGGCGATGGTTGGATGCGGCAAGGTATCCTCATCCGGTATCATGAAATAACAGTAAGGTTCATATTACCGGATTGTTGAAAATGGCGCTTTGCCCTAGTTTCGGCGCTTCGGGAGGCGAGTTGTTCTCCTCCCCCGAAACGAGAGTGCCGTCCTTTGTTCCTATCCTTCTTTCCGAAGCCGAAGCTCTTTTTCAGTTCCTTCGTCGCCTGGTCGCTGGTCGCCATTGCCTTCTGGTATGGCGGGGGCGAGCAGTTGGGCGCGGTCTTCGGAATGCCGCCTTTGCCCTCCGATGCGCCGCCGATCACCGGCATTTCGGCCTTCTGGTCGCCTGCCTTCCTCTGGTTCTACCTGTACTTTGCGCTGGTCGTCGGGTTGTTCGCCGCATTCTGGTATGTCTACTCGCCACACCCCTGGCAGAACTGGTCGATCCTCGGATCGGCCCTCATTCTGTTCGTCACCTATTTTCAGGTGCAGGTGAGCGTCGCGATCAACAACTGGTACGGGCCGTTCTGGGATCTGATTCAGGCAATCGTCTCGAAGACGAAGGTGGTGACCGCGGCGGAGTTCTATGGGGAAATTGCCGTCTTCCTCGGCATCGCCATGGTCGCAGTCGCGGTGGCGGTCATGACCCGCTTTTTCGTCAGCCACTATATCTTCCGCTGGCGCACGGCGATGAACGAATATTACATGGCCCACTGGGGTAAGCTGCGGCATATCGAAGGGGCATCGCAGCGCGTTCAGGAAGATACGATGCGCTTTTCCACGACCGTGGAAGGCCTCGGCGTCAGCCTGATCGACAGCGTGATGACGCTGATCGCGTTTACGCCGGTGTTGATCCGGCTTTCGGCCAACGTCACCGAACTGCCGATCGTCGGCGCCATTCCGTATCCGCTCGTGACAGCCGCCGTGCTTTGGTCGCTGTTCGGTACGGTGTTCCTGGCGATCGTCGGTATCAAGCTGCCGGGCCTCGAGTTCCGCAACCAGCGTGTGGAAGCTGCCTACCGCAAGGAACTGGTTTATGGCGAGGACCACGCCGATCGCGCCCAGCCGCCGACCGTCGCCGATCTCTTCGAAAACGTTCGCCGGAACTATTTCCGGCTCTACTTCCACTATCTCTACTTCAACATCGCCCGCATTTTCTATCTGCAGATCAACGGCATCTTCTCGCTGCTGATTCTGGCGCCGTCGATCATCGCCGGCAAGATCACGCTTGGTGCGTTGAACCAGATTTCAGGCGCCTTCGGGCAGGTGACGTCGTCGTTCCAGTACCTGGTTTCGTCCTGGCCGACCATTGTCGAGCTTTTGTCGATCTACAAGCGTCTGCGCGCCTTCGAAGCGGCAATCGACGACGAGCCTCTGCCGCAAATCGAGCAGAAGTTCATCGCGGTGGGTGGCGAAGAAGAGCTGGCCTGAGCCAAATCGAATGAGTAGCGATCAGAAGGCGGAGCGATCCGCCTTCTTTGCCTGCTCGATCATCGGTAGCGCCTGAGCGTAGTTGACGCAGGCAACATCCGGCTTGCCGCAGACCTCGGTCAAGAGCCGGTCGAGTGCGCGCCAGTAGGCGCCGCCGTTCATTTCGACGAAATGGAAGCCGAGCTGCAGCGGGATGCGGTCGCCGGCATATTCCTTGTCGAAGGCTTTCCTGTAGGCCTCGTAGGTGCGGGCTTCGAAGGTGGCGCTGTCCTTCTTGTTTTCCACACCCATGGAATGGCGCACGAACAGATTGTAGTCCATGCCGATGACCGGGCGCTTGGATGGTCCCTCGGGGATCAGCGGCAGGCCGAAGCGCGGCAGGCCGTCCTTCTCCGTCGGCCAGCCCGGTCCCTTGGTCACCAGACTTGCGTCATAGGTGAAGCCGGAGGCCTTGAGCGCCGGCAGCAACCCGTCGCTCAGCGAAAGGTAGGGCGCCCGGAAACCCTTGATGCCGGTGCGGGCAAATTCCGCCCAGCCTTCCGGTTCGGCGTCCGTCTTGTCAGCCTTCTTCCAGGCATCGCGCAAAGCCACGTCGAAGGTCGTAAATTCGCTCTGCCAGTCGGCCTTCGTCCAGCCCTTGCCGTCGAAATGGCCGCAGGCGTGGCTGGCGATGTCGTGGCCGTCGAGGTGGGCCTGCCAGATATGACCGGCGCGAGCAGCGATCTCATCACGGCTCTGGGCAAAGCCGACATTGGAGCGGCCCGGTTTCATCCCGGGCGGCTTGTAGATCTCTCTGCCGTCGGCACGTGTCATCAGGAACGTACAGGAGAGGAAATAGGTGAAATGCGCATTGGTGCGCTTGGCCATATCAAGGCTCTTTTCCCACAGCGCATTGTCATGCGCCCCATCGAAGGAGACGATGACGAGCTGCTTTTCCTTTGCGGGAACGGTAGCCACGGCACTTTCGGCCGCAGGTTCGGTGGCCGAAGCGAGGGCAGGGGTAAGGGCGAGGGAAAGGGCAATAAATGTTCGGATCATGATATCTGCGACGATTTGCGTATGCCGTCCCTTTATCCAGGAATGCGGCAATCCTTTGATCTGTCTGGAAATTTCTGTCCACTCCGGCTATGCCTCATACCAAGTTCCGAGTGGACAGAGCAACAATGAAGGACGGGTGACGACATGGCGCTGCTGATATTGGGTATCGTGATCTTCCTGGGCATCCATCTCGTTCGCAGTTTCGCGCCCGGCCTGCGCGCATCGGTGATTGCGCGCAGCGGCACCGGCGCCTGGCATGCGATCCACGGCGTCTCGGCGCTCGTCGGTCTTGGCCTGATCGCCTATGGCTTCGACCAGGCACGGGCCACCACCGGCATGCTCTACACGCCCCCGACCTTCCTCGCCCATATCGCGCTGACCTTGATGCTCATCGCCAGCATCTGTCTCGTCGCCGCCTATCTGCCGCCGGGCAAGATCAGGACGGCCACCAAGCATCCCGCCATTCTCGCCATCAAGATCTGGGCGCTCGCCCACCTGCTTGCCAATGGCGAGACGTCGTCGGTGCTGCTGTTCGGCACGTTCCTCGTCTGGGCCGTCATCCTGCGCATCTCGATGAAGAAGCGCTGGCGCGCCGGTGAAATCTCCTATCCGGCCTTCGTTTCCTATCGCTATGACCTCATCGCCATCGTGCTCGGTGCTGCCCTTTACGGCGTGATCGTCTGGAAATTGCACGAACTGGTGATCGGTGTTTCGCCGATGGTTGTCGGCTAAATAACGCGCGCCCCCTTACAACTGCCGCAAAATCGGGTAGAAGGCGCAAAATCCTATTAGCGTGCAGGGAAGGCCGAGAGGCCGGGGCAATCGATGGCGAACCAAGACGACAGCTTTATCCGCGAGGTGAATGAAGAACTGCGTTCGGACCAGATGAAGAACATCTGGGCCCGTTTCGGCAGCGTCATCGTGGCAATCGCCGTGCTTATCGTTCTGGGAACCGTCGGCAAAGTCGGCTACGATTACTGGAGCGACAACGCCTCGTCGAAGTCTGGCGACGAGTTCCTGCAGGCACTGAACCTTGCCAAGGAAAACAAGGCAGACGAGGCGCTCGCCGCTCTCGACACCCTGCAGAAGGATGGCTACGGCGCCTATCCGGTGCTTGCGCGTCTTCGTGCAGCAACACTGCAGGCGGAAAAGGGCGAAACCGATGCCGCCGTCAAGGCGTTCTCGGACATCGGCAAGGATACCAGCCTGCCCGAAGCCCTTCGCGATGCAGCCCGTCTGCGTGCCGCGTACCTGCTGGTCGATGCCGGCACCTATGATCAGGTTTCGGCCGAGGTCGAGCAACTGGCGGTGCCGCAGAACACCATGCGCCACTCGGCCCGCGAGGCGCTTGGCCTGTCGGCCTACAAGGCCGGAGATATCGCCAAGGCGAAGAGCTGGTTCCAACAGATCGTCGATGACGCCCAGAGCCCGCGCAATGTCGCAGGCCGGGCGCAGATGCTGCTCGACGTCATTGCCGCGAGCGGCAAAGCCTAAGCGCATATCCCTGGAGATCGGGTCCGGTCTCTGGAAAGGATATGTTGATTTTCAAAGTGTTGGAGCGCTGTATGTCTTGAGGACATGCAGCGCTTTCAGTCGGAAACGGATACGTTCATGAGTTTCACCGTCGCCATCGTCGGGCGCCCCAATGTCGGCAAGTCCACCTTGTTCAACCGTTTGGTCGGCAAGAAGCTGGCGCTCGTCGACGATACGCCGGGTGTCACCCGCGACCGCCGCCCTGGAGATGCCAAGCTCATCGACCTGCGGTTCCGCATCATCGATACCGCCGGTCTGGAACAGTCCGCACCCGACAGCCTTCAGGGCCGCATGTGGGCGCAGACGGAAGCCGCGATCGACGAGGCCGACCTGTCGCTGTTCGTGGTTGATGCCAAGGCCGGCCTGACGCCTGCCGACGAGACGCTGGCCGAGATGCTGCGCCGGCGCGGCAAGCCGGTCGTGCTCGTCGCCAACAAGTCCGAAGCGCGCGGTTCCGACGGTGGATTCTATGACGCCTTCACGCTCGGGCTTGGCGATCCTTGCCCGATTTCCGCCGAACACGGCCAGGGCATGCTCGACCTGCGCGACGCGATCGTCGCTGCGATCGGCGAGGACCGGGCCTATCCGCCGGAAGACGATGTGGCCGAGACCGACATCGACCTGCGCCCGACCACCGGCGAGGCGGGGGAAGAGGACGACGAGGCCGAGCCTGCCTATGACGAGACCAAGCCGCTGCGCGTGGCGATCGTCGGCCGCCCGAACGCCGGAAAGTCGACGCTGATCAACCGCTTCCTCGGCGAGGACCGGCTTTTGACTGGCCCGGAAGCGGGCATCACCCGCGATTCGATTTCGGTCGAGTGGGATTGGCGCGGCCGCACCATCAAGATGTTCGACACCGCCGGCATGCGCCGCAAGGCCAAGGTGCAGGAGAAGCTCGAGAAGCTCTCGGTCGCCGATGCGCTGCGCGCCATCCGCTTTGCCGAAACGGTGGTCATCGTCTTCGACGCGACCATTCCGTTCGAAAAGCAGGACCTGCAGATCGTCGACCTCATCATCCGCGAAGGTCGTGCCGCCGTGATCGCCTTCAACAAGTGGGATCTGGTGGAAGACTGGCAGGCGGTGCTCGCCGATCTTCGAGAAAAGACCGAGCGGCTTTTGCCGCAGGCGCGCGGCATTCGCGCCATCCCGATCTCCGGTCATACCGGCTACGGTCTCGACAGGCTAATGCAGGCGATCATCGACACTGACAAGACCTGGAACCGCCGCATCTCGACGGCGCGTCTCAACCGCTGGCTCGATTCCCAGCAGGTGCAGCATCCGCCACCGGCCGTGTCTGGCCGCCGGCTGAAACTGAAATACATGACGCAGGTGAAGGCCCGCCCGCCGGGCTTCATGATTTCGTGCACGCGCCCCGACGCGCTGCCGGAATCCTATACGCGCTACCTGATCAATGGCTTGCGCAACGATTTCGACCTGCCGGGCGTGCCGATCCGCATCCACTATCGCGCGTCGGAGAACCCCTTCGAAAACAAGCGCAAGAAGCGCTAAGCCGCAGGCGTCAGCGCCTGTGGCCGCGGATTGCGCTCGGCGGAAAGCCAAAGCGTTGGCGGAAGCGGGCGGCGAAGCGCGATTGCGATTCGTACCCGACCTGCTGGGCGATGTGCAGCACGGGCACATCGGATGACTGCAGCATCTGCATGGCTGCGGACATGCGCACGTCGGTCAACAGCTGTTGAAACGACCAACCCTCGGCGGAAAGCTTGCGGCGCAAGGTCGCCTCGCTGACGCCGAGCCGCTTGCCAAGGCCGCTGCCCGTCCATGGCGTGCCCGGATCGCCCATGAGGTTCTGACGAGCCTTTTGGGCAAAGCTTGTCGTGGCGACGGGACGGAAGAAGCAACCCATGACATTCAGCCAGATGAGCAGCTCGCCGATCCGGTGTCGGGCGACGGGCAGGGGAACGTCATCGGCCTCGGCAACCGATTTGGCCGCCGCGTCGAAGGCGTCGACAAAAGCAGGTTGCAGGCCGGTGAGGAGATGCGCCTTATCGATCGGCGTGCCGATATCCTTCGTTGGACGGAAGGCGGCGACGATCTCCGGATCGAAGGCGACCCATCGTGCGAGATAGGCGGCGTCCTTCTCGGCAGCGTTGACCACATCGAACACCTGGCCCTGCTGAAGGGCCACAGCTTCGCCGGGCGCAATCACACATTCGAAATCGCCCTGGCGCAGGACCTTCGTGCCGCGCTTGACGACGATGATGACCGGCTGCTCGATCAGGATGTTTGAATAGCGCAGCCGGTTATACTGAACGATTTGGGCCGCGGCGCCAGCGCCAGGGCGAACGGAGATCTTGTGGTTCACGCGGCTTCATTCCCTCGGCGAGCGGCCCGGAGAGCGGTGGTAGCGCGGAAACGCCGCTGCGGGCAAGCCGAGCGGCGTTCGATCTCGGCTTGCGGATGGGCTAGTTTAACGGCTTCCCTTGGCGGATATCGTCGCTGAGGCGAGCGTGTTCATATTGCTGACGAAGCCGACCAGAGCGGCCGATGCTCCCGGTGGCACCGGCAGTTTCGCGACACTCAGCGCCTTGACGGTGATGGTGTAGTCATGGACCTCGCCTACGGGCGGGCAGGCGCCGCCAAAGCCGGCGACGCCGGCGTCGTTGGCGATCGTCACCGCTCCGGCCGGCATTTTTGTGGTCTCGCTGCCGGCGCCGCCATCGAGTGCGGTGACGTCGGCCGGGATGTCGATTGCCACCCAATGCCACCAGCCCGAGCCGGTCGGCGCATCCTTGTCATAGAGGGTGACGACGAAGCTCTTGGTCCCCTCAGGCGCATTGGCCCAGGAGATTGCCGGCGACAGATCCTTGCCGGTGCAACCCATGCCAGCGGCAAATTGCGCCTGCTGCACCTTGCCCTCGGCAAAGTCTGGGCTGGTCACGGTGAAATCGGCCGCCTGGGTGGCGTGGGCGGCGAGCATCGAGGTCGCAAGCACCAAATTACGAAAACGGTTCATTCCCTGCATCTCCTTCATGTGGATGCGGGAAAGTTAGCGCAAACAGGGATCCGTTCGGCGCCAAACGGATCAAACTTGGCGCCGAAGCGATCAATATGTGCGGTGATGGCAACGCCGATGCGGGCTGTCAGCCGACGAGCTTGGCCTTGTCGACGAGCGCGCCGTGATGGCCGATGACGCCGGCAGCGATGCGCGCCGCAAAGGCTGCAGCCTCGCTCGGCGAGCCGCCCGTGACAAGACGGGAAAGGAAGGCGCCGTTGAAGCTGTCGCCGGCGCTGGTGGTGTCGACCACGCGCGCGACTGGTGTGGCCGGGACGTGGCTTTCTTCCGACCCCTCGAACGCGAGCGTCACGCCCTTTTCCCCGTCCTTGACGACGACATCCGCCACACCCAGCGCCTTGTAGCGCGCGATCGTCGCCGTGATCGAGCTGTCGCCGAAATGCGTCACCTCGTCGTCGAAGCTCGGCATCAGCAGGCTGGCGGCGCGGGCGCCTTCGGTCAGTGTCCGGCGCATGCGCTCGGCATCGTCCCAGAGGCGGGGGCGGATATTGGGGTCGAAGACGACGCGCTTGCCCGCGGCCTTGGCGCGGCGCAGCTCGGCAAGCAGGGTTTCCACCGCGTCGCGCGAAAGGATCGCAAGGGTAATGCCGGAGAAGAGAATGAGGTCGGCGCCCTCGACGGCGCGGCGCAGATGGTCCGGGTCGTCGGCAAGCAGCCGTGCAGCAGAAGCCGAGCGCCAATAGGAGAAGCTACGCTCGCCGTCCTTCAGATGGATCATGTAGAGGCCGGGCGTGCGGCCTTCGATCTTGCGAACGGGGCCGGTATCGATGCCTTTCTCGGCCATGAAGGCGAGCATTTCGTCGGACACGGTGTCGGTGCCGACGGCGGAGCAATAGGCGACCGACCAGTCACTCGGCAGGAACAGGCGCGCATAGTAGGCTGCATTGAAGGTGTCGCCGGCATAGCCCTTGCGCAACAGACCGCCCTCGGCCTGCATCAATTCGACCATGCACTCCCCGATCGAAAGCATCGTTCCGGCCAACGTCTTCTCTCCCTTTCGTTTTTCCCGTGCTGACGGGATAAGGTTCAAGGCCGGTCTCGGCAAGAGAATGTTTTCCGGCATTGGCGATTTGAGCGATGGCATGGCTGCAGTCCGGCGTTTACTCATGCGCCGCGCAAGGCTACATCTTTGCGCACAGATCGGTTTCACGGGGGCAGGGCATGGCGTCTCAGCAGGGTTCGAGTGACGATTGGTGGCGCGGCGCGGTGATCTACCAAGTCTATCCGCGCTCGTTCCAGGATACCGATGGCGATGGCATCGGCGACCTGAAGGGTGTCACCCGCCGGCTCGGCCACATTGCCTCGCTCGGCGTCGACGCCATCTGGCTGTCGCCATTCTTCACCTCGCCGCAGGCGGACATGGGCTATGACGTCTCTGATTATTGCGATGTCGACCCGATGTTCGGCACGCTTACCGATTTCGACGACATGCTGGCGGAAGCGCACCGTCTCCACCTCAAGGTGATCATCGACCAGGTGATTTCGCATTCGTCCGACCGCCACCCCTGGTTCGTCGAGAGCCGCTCCAGCCGCCAAAACCCGAGGGCGGATTGGTATGTCTGGGCCGATCCGAAGCCGGATGGTACTGCGCCCAACAACTGGCTTTCGATCTTCGGTGGGCCGGCCTGGGAATGGGACGGGGTGCGCAAGCAGTATTACATGCACAACTTCCTGGCCTCGCAGCCAGATCTCAACTTTCACAATCCGCAGGTTCAGGATGCTGTGCTCGATGCCGCGCGGTTCTGGCTCGACCGTGGTGTCGACGGCTTTCGGCTGGATACGGTGAACTTCTATTTCCACGACCGTCATCTGAGGGACAATCCGCCGCTGGTGCCGGATCCGGATGCCACCAGCAACGACGCGCCCGACGTCAACCCCTATGGCATGCAGGATCATCTCTACGACAAGAGCCAGCTGGAAAACGTCGCCTTCCTCCAGCGCTTCAGGGCTCTGCTCGATGGTTATGGCGGGCGCACGACGGTGGGAGAGGTCGGAGACGGCGCCCGCTCGCTGAAGACTGTGGCGGCCTATACCAGCGGCGGCGACAAGCTGCACATGTGCTACACCTTTGATCTGCTCGGCCCGGATTTCACCGCAAGCCATATCCGCCGTTGCGTCGACAATTTCCAGAAGGCGGTCACTGACGGATGGGTCTGCTGGGCCTTTTCCAACCACGACGTCATGCGCCATGTCAGCCGCTTTGCCGAAAGCGAGGCGGAACGGGAGGTAGTCGCCAGGCTGGCGATCACGCTGCTCGCGACCTTGCGTGGCTCGGTGTGCCTCTATCAGGGCGAAGAGCTCGGCCTGCCCGAGGCGGACGTCGCCTTCGAGGATCTGCGCGATCCCTATGGCATCCGCTTCTGGCCATCCTTCAAGGGCAGGGATGGTTGCCGCACGCCGATGGTGTGGGAGGCAACCGCCACGAATGCCGGGTTCTCCGATGGAAAGCCGTGGTTGCCGGTGCCGGTGGAACAGGCGCGGCTGGCCGTCGATACGCAGCAGTCTGGCGCCGACAGTGTGCTCAATCATTATCGTTCCATGCTTGGCTTCCGCCGGTCGCATGCAGCGTTGCACGATGGCGACATGTCGTTTCTTGAGAGCAACCGCGATCTTCTGGCGTTCACCCGCGAAAAGGACGGTGAGCGACTGCTCTTCGTCTTCAACCTGACGCGGGAGCCGCAGGAGTTCCTCGTTTCCGACACGTCCGTCGAGACCGTTCCACTGCCGGGCCAATTGGCTGAGGTTGTCGGTGGCGTGCTGAAGCTCGGTGGCCTGAGCGCCTATTGCGGGAAACTGTGATGCGTGTGTTGCTGATGGACGTCGAGATGGTGGGACGCTGGCTGGAGATGCGGCTGGCGCTCTGGTCCGATACGCCGGCCGTGGTGCACCGTGAGGAGATCGACGGCTGTCTTGCGGCGGCCGAACGGCAGGCGGCGTTTCTGTGCGAGGACGATGCAGGGGTTGCCGCAGGCTTTGCCGAGGTGTCGCTGCGCAGCGATTACGTCAACGGCTGCGAGACGTCGCCCGTGGCCTTCCTCGAAGGCATCTACGTGCTTCCACGCTATCGTCGCCATGGGGTGGCGCGGGCGCTGATCACGGCCGCGGAACGTTGGGCGATCAGCCATGGTTGCCGCGAGCTGGCGTCGGACACTGACATCGACAACCTTGAAAGCCACGGCCTGCACATGGCGCTCGGCTTCGAGGAAACCGAACGGGTCGTCTATTTCCGCAAGGAGCTTTCCGGCTCCTCCGCCGATAACTGAGCGACGCTATCCGGCTCAGCCGATCAGCATGAACTTGTCAACGTCGACAAGCCCGCGGTCCGAGATCTTCAGATGCGGGATCACCGGCAGCGGCAGGAAGGCGAGCTGCAGGAAGGGCTCTTCCAGCGTCGCGCCCAGCGCAATGGCGGCCTGGCGCAGGTGATGCAGGGTATCGCGCACGGATTCGTGTGGCTCAAGGCTCATCAGGCCCGCGACAGGCAATGCGATCTCGCCGGTGACCTTGCCATCCTCGACGACGACGAAGCCGCCCTTGATCTCGCCAAGCCGATTGGCAGCGGTCGCCATGTCCTCGACATTGACGCCGACGACGCAGATGTTGTGGCTGTCATGGCCGACCGTGGACGCGATCGCGCCCTTCTTTAGGCCAAAGCCCTGCACGAAGCCGTTCGCATGATTGCCGTTGACGCCGTGCCGCTCGATCACCGCCACCTTGATGATGTCGCGGCCGAGATCGACGCCGGTCTCGTTGCCGTTTGCCGGCAGCTTGTAGCGGCGGTGTTCGGTGATGATCTTGCCCGGCAGAACGCCGATGACGGACGTGTCATTGTCGGAATAGGGCACGCCGAAGTCGCTGGCGTTGACATGGCCGGCCTTGACGCTGTCGAGCCCGACCGGGGCGACAGGCTTGCGGGTGGCAAACAGGGCGTCGCTCACGCGCCGGCCGCCGGAAAACACCATCTGCGCGCGGCAGCTTTCCAGGCTATCGAGCACCACGAGATCGGCGCGCCAGCCTGGCGCAACAAGGCCACGGTCGCGAAGGCCGAAGGCGCGTGCGGCCGAAATCGAGGCGGCGCGATAGATCGCCAACGGCTCGACGCCGGCTGATATGGCGGTGCGGATCATGTGGTCGAGGTGACCCTGCTCGGCGATATCAAGCGGATTGCGGTCGTCGGTGCAGAGCGCCAGGTAGGGCGAAAGTCGTTCGGTGATGATAGGCATCAGCGCGTGCAGGTCCTTGGAGACCGAGCCCTCACGCACCAGAATGTGCATGCCCTTTCGGATCTTCTCCATCGCCTCTTGCGCCGTGGTACATTCGTGCTCCGTGCGGATGCCGGTCGACAGGTAACCGTTGAGGTCCTTGCCGCTCAAGAGCGGCGCGTGGCCGTCGATATGGCCGCCCTGGAACGCCTCCAGCTTGGCAAGGCAAACGGGATCCTTGTGCACGACCCCGGGGAAGTTCATGAACTCGGCAAGGCCGATCACCTTCGGATGATCGCGGAAGGGCAGGAGCCGTTCGATCGGCAGGTCGGCGCCTGACGTCTCCAGGTGCGTCGCCGGCACGCAGGACGACAGCTGCACGCGGATATCCATGATGGTCTCGAGGGCGGAATCGAGAAAGAACTGGATGCCCTCGGTGCCGAGCACGTTGGCGATCTCGTGCGGGTCGCAGATGACCGTGGTGATGCCGAGCGGCAGCACGCAGCGATCGAACTCATGCGGGGTGACGAGCGAGGATTCGATGTGCAGGTGCGTGTCGATGAAGCCGGGTACGACGATGCGGCCGGAGATATCGATCTCCTCGCGTCCTTGATAATCGCCATAGGTGCCGACGATGCGGCCACCTGATATGGCGATGTCGGAGGCGACAAGATCGCCTGTCACCAGGTCGAAGAAGCGCCCGCCCTTGAGCACGATGTCGGCCGGCTCGCGGCCGACGCCCTGGTCGATCATTCGTTCCAAAGCTGTCGACATCTCTGCACCCTTTATTTCGGTCTGTAGATAAGATTAACCCTCTCCCCGTTGCCGGGGAAAGGGTCCTGTTCGCCGGTGGCGACGTTATCAGATATTGTTGACGAGCACGTCGCGAAGCTTGTCGAACAGCTCGTCGATCTCCGCCTTGGAGATGATCAGCGGCGGCGACAGCGCAATGATGTCGCCGGTGGTGCGGATCAGGAGGCCCTTCTCATAGGCCTTCAGGAAGGCGTTGAAGGCACGTTTGGTCGGTTCTCCGGCGATCGGCTGCAGCTCGATCGCGCCGATCAGGCCGACATTGCGGATGTCGATCACATTCGGGCAGTCCTTGAGGGAATGCAGGCCATCCTCCCAGTAGGAGGCCAGTTCTGCGGCGCGGGTCAGAAGGCCCTCTTCCTTGTAGGTGTCGAGGGTGCCGAGGGCTGCGGCCGAGGCGATCGGGTTGCCGGAATAGGTGTAGCCGTGGAAAAACTCGATCAGGTGTTCCGGGCCGTTCATGAAGGCGTCGTGGATTTCCGACGTCACGAACACCGCGCCCATCGGGATAACGCCGTTGGTGAGGCCCTTGGCGGTGGTGATGATATCAGGCGTCACGTCGAAATACTGGGCGGCGAAAGGCGTGCCGAGGCGACCGAAGCCGGTGATGACTTCGTCGAAGATCAAGAGGATGCCGTGCTTGGTGCAGATGTCGCGCAGCTTCTGGAGATAGCCCTTCGGCGGGATCAGCACGCCGGTCGAGCCTGCCACCGGTTCGACGATGACTGCGGCGATCGTCGAGGCGTCGTGCAGGGTGACGATGCGCTCGAGCTCGGTCGCGAGATCACCGCCATGTTCGGGCTCGCCGCGGGTAAAGGCGTTCTGGGCTGGCAGGTGGGTGTGCGGCATGTGGTCGACGCCGGTCAAGAGCGTGCCGAACATCTTGCGGTTGGAGACGATGCCGCCGACCGAGATGCCGCCGAAATTGACGCCGTGATAGCCGCGCTCGCGGCCGATCAGGCGGGAGCGCGAGCCGTCGCCCTTGGCGCGGTGGTAGGCGAGCGCCACCTTCAGCGCGGTCTCGACCGATTCCGACCCGGAATTGGTGTAGAGAACGTGGTTCATGCCCTCAGGTGCGATGTCGACCAGGCGGTTGGCGAGTTCGAAGGCCTTGGGGTGGCCGAGCTGGAAGGCCGGTGCATAGTCGAGCTCACCCGCCTGTTCGCGGATCGCCTCGGTGATCTTCGGGCGACAATGGCCGGCATTCACGCACCAGAGACCGGCGGTACCGTCGAGCACCGTGCGACCGTCATGGGTCGTGTAGTGCATGTCCTTGGCGCCGACGAACAGGCGCGGCTCCTTCTTGAACTGCCGGTTGGCGGTAAACGGCATCCAGAAGGCGCGCAGATCGTTCGGCGTGGTATTCAGACGGTTCGACATTCCAGTTCTCCTCGGCATGGTCCTGTGTCGGGCAGTCGCGCCCGTTCGGATTTTTTTACCCTTTGGTCAAACTATCAGGGCGCAGGTTCGGGTCAAGTCTGGAGAGCCGGCGCGTGAACGGGTTCAGGGCTCGCACCAGTTTGGTGGGTGGGTGTGATTTGCCGAAAGAATCACCTGTTCATTTCCGGCGGTGGGCGGGATTTTTCGTTGCAGGCGCGGACGTTTTCTCAAGTTTAACCTGTTTGCGTCAACGCTACCGCGCCGTGTATCGCCGGATCCATGGCTCGTGCTTTTGGCCGTCGTCCGGACGGTGCGATCCGGCGCCGAATGAAGCGGAGTGCGAGACGGTGTCGAGGTTGGGGATCGCGCAGGCGGCCATGGTCGTCCTATTTCTGCCCGGCGTGGCAGCAGGCGCCGACCTGATCGTCGACGGCCGTTTCGAGCATGGCCAGGACGGCTTCTGGGCCGGTGAGGGTGTGGCGCTGACGCGGGGCGGGGGCGAGCTTTGCGCCGACGTTTCGGCGGGCGGCGGTCCCTGGGACAGGCTCATCGGCGTCAACGGCGTGAAACTTGAACCGGGACTACACTACAGGCTTTCATTGTCGGCCGCGGCCGATCCTGTCCGTGCCGTGCCGGCCCGCATCCAGCGCGCGGCCGAGCCCTGGACGGTGCAGAGCGAGTTCAGCGTCGGCGGCGAGTCGGAGCGCGCATCGTTTTCGGCGGACTTCATGGCGTCGGACGAGGAGGAGGCTCAACTGGTCTTCCCGCTCGGCGGAGCCGACAAGCCCTCGCGCTTCTGTATCGACAACGTGTCATTAGTGGAGATTGCCGCACCTCCCGCTGCCACCAACCGGGCGAACAGGGGCCCGACCATCCGGGTCAACCAGCTCGGCTATTTCACCGATGGCCCGAAGCGGGCGACCGTGATCTCGGACGCGCGCCGCGCCATATCCTTCCAACTTGTCGATGCCGGCGATGTCGTCGTCGGCGAGGGGATGACCCGGCCGAGCGGGTTTGATCCGTCCGGCGGCGTCAGGACGCATGTGGCGGATTTTTCCGCCTATGCCGTTCTCGGTGACGGCTATCGACTGGTCTCCGGCGACTGGACGAGCGACCGCTTTTCGATCTCCGACAATCTCTATGGCCGTCTCACCGTCGACGCGCTCTCCTGGTTCTATCCGCAGCGCAGCGGCATCAAGATCCGCGGCGATATCGCCGGCAAGGCCTATGCGCGGCCCGCCGGCCATGTGGGTGTCGCACCGAACGAGGGCGACAAATCGGTTGGCTGCCTCAGTGGCGACGAAGCCGCATCACTCTACGGCGACTGGTCCTGCACCTATCGTCTTGATGTTTCCGGTGGCTGGTACGACGCCGGCGATCACGGCAAGTATGCGGTCAACGGCGCGATCTCCGCTGCTCAGCTGCTGGCGACCTACGAGCGCGCCAGCGCCTTCGGCGGGGCCAAATCGCCAGCCCTGCGCGATCAGCTTGCGCGCATTCCGGAAAACGGCAACGGCATTCCCGATCTGCTCGACGAGGCGCGATGGGAGCTGCAGTTCCTGCTTTCGATGATGGTGCCGGATGGCGAACCGCTTGCCGGGATGGTTCATCACAAGATCCATGACACCGAGTGGACGTCGCCGCCGATGCTGCCGAGCGAGGATCCGAAGCCGCGGGCGCTGCACCGACCCTCGACGGCTGCGACCTTCGACGTGGCAGCTGTTGCCGCACAGGCCTCGCGGCTGTTTGCCAAGGACAATCCGACATTTGCGGCAAAGCTGCTTTCGGCCGCCCGCAAGGCATGGGTGGCGGCCAATGCCAATCCGGTCCTGCTCGCGCCGAAATCGGACGGGAATTCGGGTGGCGGCGACTATGACGACGACGATGTTTCCGACGAACTCTATTGGGCTGCGACCGAGCTTTTCCTGACGACCGGAGACGCGAAGTATCTCGACGTCCTGCGCGCATCACCGCACTGGTCGGGCGATGTGCTGCCGTCGAGCGGCGCCTTCCACTGGCGCAATGTTGCCGGCTTCGCCCGGCTGCAGCTGGCGCTCTACGGTGAAGCCTTGCCCAAGGCCGATCTCGACATGGCGCGACGCACGGTTCTGACGGCGGCCAGATCCTTCCTGCCGCTGCAGGCAGCCGAGCCGTTCGGGCAGATCTATCGCCCTGGAAATCACCAGTACGACTGGGGATCGAACCAGCTGATTTTGCAGAACATCATCGTCCTGTCGGCGGCCTTCGACCTTTCGGGCGAGAAGACTTTCCTCAATGCCGCGCGGGAAAGCATGGACTATCTTCTTGGCCGGAATGCCATGGCGATGTCCTACATCACGGGCTACGGCGCTCGCTCGCCGCAGAACCAGCATAGCCGCTGGTACGCGCATCAGCTGGACCCGGCCCTGCCTAACCCGCCGGTCGGATCACTTGCCGGCGGACCGAATTCGACGCCTGTCGATGCGATCGCCAAAGAACGCCTGAAGGGCTGCGCCCCCCAGACATGCTATGTCGATGATATCGAGGCCTACGGATCCAATGAGATCACCATCAACTGGAATGCGCCGCTCGTCTATGTCGCGTCGTTCCTTGCCGACGCACGCTAGGAGGCTGCAGCGATGACCGGGATAGCCTTTGTCGGAACCGGCTTCGTTGCCGACTATTACATGACGACGCTTGCCAACCATCCGCAGTTGCGGCTCGTCGGCGTTTGGGACCGCGATGAAGCGCGCCTGACGGAGTTTGCCGACTATTGGAAGGTCAGCCGCTACGCGACGCTGGAAGAGGCGCTGGCTGATCCGGCGGTCACGATCGTCGTCAACCTGACGACGCCAGAAAGTCACTACACCGTAAATCGGGCATCACTTCTCGCCTGCAAGCATGTCTATTGCGAAAAGCCGCTGGCCATGGACGTCGATGAGGCGAGCGAGCTGGTGGAACTGGCGCGCGAAAGGGCCCTGGTGCTAGGCGGCGCGCCGGCCAATGCGCTCAGCGAGGCGCACGCGCTCTGTGCCTCGCTGCTGGCGGCTGGTGCCATCGGCACGCCGCGCCTCGTCTACGCGGAAATGGAAGATGGCCCGGTGTTCAAGGCAAACTGGCGGGAATGGCGCAGCCGTTCCGGCGCGCGCTGGCCGGGCGTGCATGAGTTCGAAGTCGGCTGCACACTCGAGCATGCCGGGTACGCCGCAAGCTGGCTCGTTTCGCTCTTCGGCCCGGTTGCCGAGGTCAGCGCCGTTTCGGCCCTGACCTTTCCGGACAAGGGGCCGGGTACGGAACGGTTGCTGCTCGGTCCGGATTTCTCGGTCGGCTGCCTTTCCTTCCACTCGGGCGTGACGGCGCGGGTGACCTGCGGGCTTGCGGCCCCGCGCGACCGATCGCTGACCATCATCGGTGACAAGGGCACCATCGTCGTGCGCGATCTCTGGGACAACCGCTCGCCCATTCATCTCGAGGCGTTCGGCGCGAAGCGCTCGCTGCAACACCGCATCCTCGACTGGGTCGAATGGAAGGTCGGTCGCAAGCTGCCTGTCCGGCTCTATGCCGGCAACAGGGTGCGCTATCCCGCCAAGGCCAGGACTGCAGCCTTGCCCGCCTATCCCTCGAAGATCGATTTTGTCGGCGGCATTGCAGCCCAGGCCGAGGCGATCACGCGTGGGGAGGCGCCGTTCTTTTCCGGAGCCACGGCACGTCACCTGACCGAAATCGTGCTTGCGCTCAACAACGGCCGCCAGGCCTACCGCCCACGCGATCTATGACGGAGGCAAAGCGCGGATCGTTTCGATGATTTCGATCGCCTGGACGCTGCGCGACGTCGGCATCAGGATGTGTTCGTGCCAGCCTTCCAGGATTGCAGCACTTGCTGCCTCGATCTCGAATTGCAACCCGTTGCCCGGGAACGGCAGGTCGAAACGCTGAAGACCGGGCAGGGAGACGCGTCTGGCAACCCGCGTCAGCGTCTTCGCCCATAGGCCCCGTCCTCTGGGTGCGATGGCCTTGCGCACCAGGCCGTTGCTGGCGAGAAACAGCCGACTGGCCTTCAGAAACGGAGCGTCGATGACGAGCGTTCCGCGGTCTCCATCAATGACGAAGCGGTTGTCTCCGTCGCGGTCGAAGCCGCAGGAAAGATGTGCGTTGAAGCCGGTATAGGCGAGGCGCATTTCCGCCGAGAGGTCGACGCCCGTCGGCGCGCTTAGCCAGCGGCCGTCGA
Organism: Ensifer sp. GW821-FHT05G01; assembly: GCF_059419585.1. Lineage (NCBI taxonomy): Bacteria > Pseudomonadati > Pseudomonadota > Alphaproteobacteria > Hyphomicrobiales > Rhizobiaceae > Ensifer > Ensifer sp. GW821-FHT05G01. The sequence continues at coordinate 235,054 of NZ_JBWKSC010000006.1, forward strand.
TCGTATGCGGGCGCCCGAACAGGTTCAGACACAGCGAAAGCGGATAGATGCCGAGGTCGAGCAGCGACCCACCGCCGAGCCTGGCGTCGAAAAAGCGGTCTGTGGGGTCGAACGGCTTTTCATAGGCGAGCTCCGCCGTCACATGCCGAATGCGCCCCAGCGCCTCACCATCGAGCAGTGCGCGTGCCTTGGTGATCGCCGGCAGGAAGCAGGTCCACAGACCCTCCATGGCAAAGAGGCTCTTGGCTGCGGCCAGTGCCGATAGCGAACGCGCGTCGTCGAACGAGGTCGTCAGCGGCTTTTCGACCAGGACGGCCTTATCCGCCGAAAGAAAGACGATGGCGTGTTCCAGATGCACGGCGTTCGGCGAGGCAACATAGACCGCGTCGATTTCAGGATCGGCGGCAAAGGCATCGATGCTGGAATGGGGGGTAATGCCGCCGAAGCGTTCGGCGAAGGCATCGGCCTTCTCCTGGCTTCGGGAATAGACAGCGGCCAGCACGGCGTTGCCGGTAAACTGGATGTCGGACGCAAAGCTGTTTGCGATCACGCCGGTACCGGCGATGCCCCAACGGACCTTGTCCTTCATAAACCCGATGTCCCGGCTGTTTCGCTCGGGGCGCATCCTGACCCGGAAACCTCAAGGCCGCGTAAACAACGGCGGCAAGCCCCAAGCAACCTTCAGAACGGAGGTTGCTTGGGCAGCGGGGCGCTTCGGCCGGGCAATGGCCCTGCCCCGTCTGCCGACCTTCCAGAAAAGAATAAGCCCCGCGCGATTGCTCGTGTGGGGCTACTTCAGGGCATGATCCCTGTTGCGGACTGACAAGGTCAGGCCGAGCGGCGGACCAAGGTCTTTTCTTCCACGGCATTTGCGTCGACGCCGTAGATATCGGAGAGCGTACCCAAAATCCTCATGACGGCGTCGGACGAGCTGGAATAATAGATCGTCTGAGCGTCACGGCGAGTGCTGACCAGATTCTGGGCTCGCAGTTTGGACAGGTGCTGGGAAAGAGCGGACTGGCTCAAGCCCACCTTATTGGCCAATGCGCCGACTGCCATCTCTTCCTTGACAAGGGAATCGAGGATGAGAAGGCGCTTAGGGTTTGCCATGGCCGAGAGGAAGCCGGCTGCTATCTCGGCTTCATCATGTTTTTCAGGCGAAAGTGGCTGCATTGCGTGCTCCATGCGAAAATTACATCACACGTAGTTATGGTTGACGAAGGACGATAATTAGTCGTGATGCATAAAAGGGCAACTACCTACTGCAAGAAATGGGGGTATCTGGCGAGCGATTAACCGTAAAGTTCGCGCAAAAGTGGCCGTAACTCCGAGCTGTCCCGCATTGGCGCAGGAAACTCGAGCCGCTTCAATTGGTCGCCATAGGCCAGATCCAGGCCGGCGGCGTCGATGCCGACGACCTTCCAGTCGCCTTCCGGGGCGTTACAGAGCTTTTCAGCGTAAAACTTGACCGCTTCGGCGTGATCGGCGTTCATATGCTCGATGGCACCGGCTTCCATCGCTGCGAGTGATGCGGTGGCCGGTGATTCGATCACCAGATCCTCCGCCGTCAGCACGTAGGCGCGCCCGAAACCACCGTTAAGGCTCGCGCGTAACGGATTTAGACGGAAGAAACCGAAATCGGGGAAGTCGACATAGAGCTTCGATTTCGGGTGACGACGGACGAACCGCTCGCGGATGCGGGCGTGAGCGTCCGAATCGCGTTCAACCGCTTCGGCCTCGCACTGCACTGTGAGCCTTGGATGGGCGAGGGGATCGCCTTTGCCCGGTTCTCCCGTCAGCAGCGAGGCGCGCGTGTCGGCAAGCAGAGCCTTTGTGTGGGTCGACAATTTGGAAATCAGGATCAGCGGCACACCGTCGACATCCATGCCGACGAGGACGCGACTGACGAACGGGAAGCCGCCGCTCTCCGGTTCGATTGCCGCAAGCGAACCGCTGCGCGCACCGCGCAAGAGCGTATGCGCCAGCTTGCGCGCCTCGTCATCGGTTTCGCGCAATACGTTCGGCTTGTCGGTCATTCGTCTTCCTTCCTGAGCTTCGGTCCGGTTCCAGACGAAAAAGCCCGGAACAGGGTCCGGGCTTTTATTGGCTTCTTGTGCGCTTTCGTCAACTTTTGTTGCGGTGTCGCGTCAGGCCTTCAACGATGTTTTGCGCGTTGATCGTGCCGACCACGGAGCCATTGTCGACGACGCCGACGCTGCCCGGCTGGCGGGACATGGCGTCGAGGATATCGACGAGCGGTGTCGTCGGCTTGGCGGTTGCCGTCACGCCGGCAACCGTTGCTCCGCGTTGGACGCCGGTCTGCATCACGTCCTTGGCCGTCAGCATGGTGATCGGGTTCATGTGCTGAACGAAATCGGCGACATATTGGTTCGCCGGGTTTCTGACGATGTCTTGCGGCGTACCGCACTGGATGATGCGGCCGCCTTCCATGATGGCGATGCGGTTGCCGATGCGGAACGCCTCGTCGAGGTCATGACTGACGAAGACGATGGTCTTCTTCAGGCGACGTTGGAATTCGAGCAGTTCGTCCTGCAGCCGGGTTCGGATCAATGGGTCGAGCGCCGAGAACGGTTCGTCCATCAACAGGATCGGCGCGCCGGTCGCAAAGGCGCGGGCCAGGCCGACGCGCTGCTGCATGCCGCCCGAAAGCTCGTTGACCTTGCGGCCTGCCCACTTCGTCAGGTTGACGAGTTCGAGCTGCTCGCCGACGCGGGCCTTGCGTTCGGCGTCGGGCATGCCGGCAAGCTCAAGACCGAAGCCGACATTGTCGGCAACGGTGCGCCAGGGCAACAGCGCGAACTGCTGGAACACCATCGACACGGTGTGCATGCGGAAATCGCGCAGCGACTTGGGCGTGGTTCGATAGGGATTGAGCGGTCCATTGGCGGTCTTGACCTCGACCTCGCCGCGCACGACGGGTGCCAGGCCGTTGACGGCGCGAAGCAGCGTCGACTTGCCGGAGCCGGAGAGGCCCATCAAGACCAGGATCTCGCCCTCGTTGATCGACAGCGTTGCACCGGCGACGCCCAGCACCAGGCCGGTGGCCGCGCCGATCTCGTCGCGGGTCTTGCCCTGGTCGACCATCTGCAGCGCGGTCTGCGGATTGTTGCCGAAGATGATGTCGACATTCTTGAAAACGACGGCGTCGGTCATGCACCCTCTCCTTCGTCGGACGAGCGGAACAGGCGGTCGAGGATGATAGCCAGGATGACGATGCAGAGGCCGGCCTCGAAACCCTTGGCGACGTTCACCGAGTTCAGCGCCCGCAGCACGGGAACGCCGAGCCCGTTGGCGCCGACCAGCGCCGCGATGACCACCATCGACAGCGAGAGCATGATCGTCTGGGTCAGGCCCGCCATGATCTGTGGCATTGCGAAGGGTAGCTCGACCTTGCGCAGCACCTGGCCCGGTGTTGCGCCGAAGGCCTGTGCCGCTTCCACCAGCGACGGCGGCGTGGAGATGATGCCGAGGCGGGTGAGGCGGATGGGGGCTGGAATGGCGAAGATCACCGTTGCGATCAGGCCCGGCACCATGCCGAGGCCGAAGAGAATGAGCGCGGGGATCAGATAGACGAAGGTGGGGATCGTCTGCATCAAGTCGAGGATCGGGCGCATGACGGAATAGACCCAGGCGCGGCGCGCAGCGGCAATGCCGAGCGGAACGCCGACGGCCATGCTGACGACGCTGGCAGCCAGCACCAGAGCCAGTGTCTCGGTCGTTTCCTTCCAGTAGCCCTGGTTGATGATCAGCAGCAATCCGAGGCCGGTGAACAGCGTGATGCCGAGCGAACGGCGGAACCACCAGGCAAGCCCGGTGATGACTGCCACCACGATCAGCGGATGCGGCGTCTGCAGGATATAGAGCAGAATGCCGACGACGCCGGACAGGAAGCGGGCAAGTTGGTCGAAGAACAGCTCGAAGTTCGTCGTCAGCCAGTCGACGAACGCCTTGGCCCAGCCGCCGATGGGAATGCGGTATTCGGTCAGAAATTCCACAGGGGTGAATCCGTCTCGTCAGATCAACAATATCGCGCGATGCGGTGAAAAAAGGCGGGGTCTTCCCCCGCCTTGTCGTCGCTCAGAGCCCGAGCGCGGTCTTGGCCGCCGGGAGGCCTTCGCCGCCATCCTTGGTGGTCACGCCGGCGAGCCACGGTTCGATCGCCGTCGGGTTGGCCTTCAGCCATTCCGTGGCGGCGGCGTCCGGTTCCTTGCCGTCGTTCAGGATCTTGCCCATGATCTCGTTTTCCATCTGCAGCGAGAACTTGAGGTTCGTGAGCAGCTTGCCGACATTGGGGCATTCGGTGGTGTAGCCGGCACGAACGTTGGTGAAGATGGTGGCGCCGCCGAAATTCGGGCCGAAGATATCGTCACCGCCGGAGAGGTAGGTAAGCTTGAAATTGGCGTTCATCGGATGCGGCTCCCAGCCGAGGAACACGATCGGCGCACCGTCCTTTTCGGAGCGGGCGACCTGCGCCAGCATGCCCTGTTCGGAGGATTCGACCACTTCGAAGCCCTTGAGGCCGAAGGTGTCCTTGTCGACCATGTCGATGATCAGGCGGTTGCCGTCATTGCCCGGCTCGATGCCATAGATCTTGCCTTCGAGCGCGTCTTTCTGGGCGGCGATATCCTTGAAGTCCTTGATGCCGAGTTCGGCACCCTTGGCGTTGGTCGCCAGCGTGTATTTCGCGCCTTCGAGGTTCGGGCCGAAGGATTCGACCGACTTGTCGTCGAGATAGGGGCGAACGTCGTTTTCCTGGGTCGGCATCCAGTTGCCGAGGAAGACGTCGATGTCCTTGTTCTTCAGCGAGGTGTAGGTGACCGGAACCGAGAGAACCTTGATATCCGTCTGATAGCCGAGGCCCTTGAGCACGGCGGAAACCGTGGCGGTGGTGGCTGTGATATCCGTCCATCCAACGTCGGAGAAACGGACGGTGCCACAGTTTTCAGGCTCGGCCGCCGCGGCGTTTCCAGCAACAAGGGCAGCCACCGAAACGGCGCCAGCGAGCATGAATTTGAGAGAGAGTGCTTTGTTCATCGTTGTCGTTCCCCTGCCTCTATTATTGTTTTAGCCAAACACATTGGGGTTTTAGCCAAACACCATTGGATAGCGAATTCAAGCGCTTTGATGTCGAAGGAAGTGTATTGCGTCAATACGCGGACGGGATGCACGCTGCGACGCAGAATGTCGCAATGCCCACGAAATGGTCAAGTCGGGCGAAAAACTGTGGGTCGCGCAAACAGGCTCTGGCCTTCGGGGCCAAGCCTCGTCATGTACCGGCGAGACGATTCCGGAAACGGTAGGATATGGCCAAACTCTATTTCAGCTATGCCACGATGAATGCGGGCAAGAGCACGTTGCTGCTGCAGGCATCCTACAACTATCAGGAACGCGGCATGCGCGTCGTCATGCTGATCGCGGCATTCGACGACCGGGCGGGCACCGGACGCATCTCGTCGCGCATCGGTCTCGATGCGGACGCCATCCCCTTCCATGGCGGCGACGATCTCTACGCGTTGATTGAAAAGCTCAACACCGACGGCATGGGCAAGATTGCCTGCGTCTTCGTCGATGAAGCACAGTTCCTGGACGAAGAGCAGGTCTGGCAGCTGGCGCGGGTCGCCGACCGGATCGGTATCCCCGTCATGGCCTACGGGTTGCGCACCGATTTCCAGGGCAAACTCTTTCCGGGCTCGATGGCGCTTCTGGCCATTGCCGACGAACTGCGCGAAGTGCGCACGATCTGCGACTGCGGCCGCAAGGCGACGATGGTCGTCCGTCTCGATGGGCACGGCAACGTCGTTCGCGAGGGCGCACAGGTCGAGGTCGGCGGCAACGAGAAATATGTCTCCTATTGCCGGCGCCACTGGGAAGACAAGATGCGTTGCGACCCCGCCTGACGCCTGAAACCGGATTCGTTTCACGGCCTCATGTCCGGCGTTTGGAGTGTTGCGGCATTCCTTGGGCGCACTTGGCTGCGGTGCGGCTGCATGGCGCCTTGAAAGCTGCGCAGTCGGGGTGTCATGCTGATCCGGTTTCTCCTCGATGAGGTTCGCAATGCTGCGTCTGCTTCCGTCTCTTTTCATCTGCCTCTGTCTCGGGGCGACGCCCGGCCATGCCGGCGGCGACGCCAAGGCGGGGGCTGCCGTTTTCCGCAAATGCGGGGCCTGCCACACGGCTACCGAACCCAACAATCGTGTTGGTCCGAGCCTTATGGGCGTCATCGGCCGTCCGGCCGCGTCTGTCGCCGACTACAGCTATTCGGAAGCTATGAAAGCTTTCGGTTCACAGGGGCATGTCTGGGACGAGGCGACGCTGAGCGAGTATCTGCTCAGCCCGAAGGCGATGGTGGGCGGCACAAAGATGAGCTTTGTTGGCCTTAAGAAGCCTCAGGATATTGCCGACGTCATTGCCTATCTCAGGGATCCGGCGGCCGCCAGGTAGGCAATGCCTTCGATATCTCAAGCACTTCGGCGGGACGGTTGACCAAAAAAGCCGGCCGGCTAGACTTGTTCTCTTTCGATAAACACCCTTTATATAACTGCAATCGAAGGCTGAATAATTTGGCCCGTATGGCATTTGTTGCCTCGATCGATCCAGGGGGATGATATGGCTTCGCTTCAGAATTTTGACGCGGAAATCGAGAAGACGAAAAGCGTTGTCGAGCAGATGCGCGGCAAGCTCGAACAATCAGGCGTCGTGCTGGAGCAATTTGCCAAGTCGGAGACCAAGCTCGGCGACGTCAATTTCGATATCGAGAACGCCCGCATTCAGGACGTGATCAACCAGCAGAAGGTGATGGAGGCCAACATCGCTGACCTGATCATCGGGCTGGAAGATGCGACGAACATCTTCGGTACCGAGTTCGAGAGCATGAAGAACTATACCGGCTACGAGAAGTTCATCGGTATCTTCTCCAAGCAGAAGATGCAGCGTTTGCGCACCGACCGGGTGCGCAACATGTCGCTTGCCGGCAACCTGCAGGAGTTGCTGTCGAAGTCCGACACCATCGTCGGCATCCTCAAGGACCAGAAGTCGATCCTCGACCAGCGTTACAAGACCTCCGAGCAGAGCCTGATCCAGGTGATCGAGCGCCGCAAGGGCACCATGGCCAATCTGGAAACGGTGCAGAAGCGCATCGAGGAATTGAACCCGCTGCTGCTCGACATCGAAAACCGCATTGCCGCATCGACCGAACAGAAGGTGCGCACCGAGCTTGAAGGCGAACGCTCGGCACTGGCGACGGAATACAACGAGAAGCAGGCCAAGGAGCAGGAGCTTCTGGCCGAAAGCCAGACGCTTGAGCGCTACACCTCGATGTTCCAGACTTTCGTCGATTCGCTCAACAACCAGATCGCGGCTCAGAACACCCTCATCAACAAGCTGACGATCGATACCGAGCAACGCATCGTGCTCTACAAGGCGCTGGAAGATTCGTTGAAGACCGCGGCACAGCAGGATGTCGCCCACAAGATCAACACGCTCGGAAGCCAGGTCGACACGGCCGCTGAAGAGACGATGGCCGGCATCGGTGCTGCCGCCCAGCGCCATATCGGCGACCTCCTGGAAATGCATGAGAAGAACATGCTGTCGACGCAGGACATCCAGCGCCGCAAGAAGCTGGCCGACGACGCCTTTGCCCGGCGCTTCCAGGCGGTCATGGACAAGCACAACACTGCCAACTACGTGAAGCAGTGATCGGCGCGAGCACATGGGCATGCGCATGAAACGGTTCGACTTTGCCTTGCGCTACACGCCAGGGGGAACGGCATGAAAATTGCCGCATCTCCCGCCGTTGCGCAGTATTTTGCCTCGATCCATTCGGCGCTGGCCGGGCTAGAGCTGTTTCTTGGCGACCGCAATTCGCCGCTCTATCGCAACACCGTGGTCGGCGAGGTGATCGTTCCATATCTGGCCCGGCTGAAAGCTTCGATCGCCTGCTGGGAAAACCGCATCGGCTTCGTCGACCAGTTCAGGATTTCCCGGGCCGAGAGCGGCTTTCCGGTCTTCCAGAACGTGCTCGAACTCGAAAACGACCGCCAGACGGCGGCCAAGCGGCTTGCGGACATTCCGTCGGCTGATGCGCTGCGCGAGGAGATGGCCGATTTCATCCTGCGGCAGAAGGCGTTTCCCGAGGCGCTGCAAGCGCGCATGGCGGAGCGCCTCTATCTCGAGCAGATCGGCAAGGGCGAGATCTTTTCACCCTTCATCCTGCCGGAAACGATCCGCGTCGCCGTCAACCCGAAGACGATGCGGCCCTATTACGTGGTGAGCTGGGGCGCCTTCGACGGCACCCAGACCCTGCCGATGGTGTACATGGCGACGATCGAGGATTCCTCCGAGAAGATCGTCGAGATGCTGGTGACCGAAGACGGCAAGCTCAATCCGCAGGTCGAGATCCCGCTGCCGGTCGGCGGCCTGCTCAATCCGGAGCTTGCCAGCCGCTTCGATGATTTCGCCTCGAAGAACAGCACCTATTCGCTGACGCCGGTGACGATCGCCACCAACATGGACAAGGATTTTCCCGAGCTGCACCCCAAGCAGTTGCGGCGCATCGTGCTTGGCCCGTTCTATTCGGCCGGGATCACCGAGAACAATGCCAAGATCAACGAGATCCTGTCCAAGGTGCGCAAGCCGGAAAATGCCTGGCTCTTGACCTGGACCGTGCAGGAGGTGTTTTCCAAGGCCGAGCGCGCCGCCAAGCGCGGCTTCTGGTCGACGACGCCGGCGCAGGAAGAGTTCCACATCAACACCGACAATCTGGAGGCGACGCGCATGGGCGTCTCGTCCTACGAAAAGCACGCGCTGGTGCCGCACGATGCCTACCAGGCTCTTTATGCCGCGGGCGAAGCGGAGCAGGTCTTCGGCGACTACAAGGTGCATGTCATCTCCGGTAACCAGGTCGTGAGCGAGGTTTAAGCATGACACTCAATGCCGGGCTGACGACGCTGCACGAAGACGAGATCGCCAGGCACCTGGCAGTCGCGCAAGGGTTGGTGACCAAACTGGTGATCCTTGAGCGCGACGAGGGCCCGGCCGGCGCGCCGCTCGCCGGCACCGGACGGCGGTTCGTCTCGACGGTATCGACCGGTGGCCAACGCCGCACCCGCGAGGTCGAGCTTGGGCGCACGGTCCAGGCGGTGCGCCAGGGCGACCCGATGCTGTCGCCGGCACAGCACGCAGTTCTCTACCGCGCCCGCCGCGGCATCCAGGTCGCGCTCGCCGTTGCCGACGTCTTCTCGCGCCAGACGAGCCTCGAGCAGTTGCAGGCCCGCAACTTGACCGCGCCGCTTGCCGGAGAGGACGCCAACCAGTTCAAGGCGCTGCTGAACGCCTCTGCCTATATCTCGGCCTTCACCCTTGCCGCCTATCTCGGCGCGACCCTCTCGGGAGAAGGCGAGCCGGTCGATGATGCGGTCGAGCCGGACTTCCTGTTCGACACGCCGCAGGACGCCTTGAAGGCGATGATCGCCGCACTCGACCGCAGCATTGCAGGGGCGGCCGACGATCTGGCGCTGACGGCGCGGGCGCGCGCGTTTTCACGCGTCGCCATCGAAGGGCTGATTGCGCGCAAGGGCCGCTTCACCGGGTTACAGAGTTTCGAGACCGTGCATATCCGCCTCGACCAGGACGATTTCACGCTCAACGGTTTCGACGTCGCGCCCGGCCAGAAGCGCAAGCCGCTGGTGATGACCTTCAAGAGGCCGGAAGAAATCATCGGCAACCACATCGCCAAGTATCAGGCGCTGAAGCTCGCCAAGATGCTGATGGCCTATGACTTCGACCGGCAGATGAACCCGTTCGTCGAGCTCGGCGGTTTCCTCTTCACCTTCATCGGTGACGGCATGCCCGGCACCGGCAAGACGATCCTGATCCAGATGCTCGCCGGCATGCTCAACGAATATTGCGAGATTGCCGGCTACGCCTTCCATTACGAAAACTTCGGCGTCGACCAGATCTCGTCCTATCAAGGCAAATCAGGCCAGAACTGCAAGGAATTCGTCAACAACGTCATCAACCCGCGCGCCATCGGCTTCGGCACCATCGACGACGTCGACCAGGTGGCGGCCAAGCGCTCCGACGACCGGGCATCGGCCGGCCAGCATGAGGTGACGGCGGTGCTGATGGAGAGCTTTGCCGGCGCCTCGACGGTGGTGCGCGGCAACTGCACCTTCGGCATGTTCTCCAACTACCCTGAGAATGTCGACGATGCGCTGAGGCAGCGCGCCGGCGCCCGCTGGCTGGTCGATGGGCCGCAGACGGAAGACGACTACATCGACATCTTCGCGCTGCTGGTCGGCAAGAACCACAAGATCCCGCTTGGCGAACACGCGCTGTTCGAAGGACAGGAGATCAAACGCGCCGTGTCGCAATCCTACGAGGCGCATTCGCGACCGCAGGAAGAGGGCCTCGTTTCCGTCTGGGAGCGATACCAGAAGGAGAAGGGGGCGCTCGCCACGCTTGCCGACGTCGGCGCCTATCTGCACATGATCAAGGAAGCGGAACCGCGCTTCACCGGCCGGGCGATCAAGAACATTACCGATGCGATCAAGCTCAGGGCGATGGATGTCGAATTGCCCGACGAATGGTTCAGGGACGCCGGCTCGTTCATGCACAAGGGCTATGACGAGAAGAAAGCGATGATCGAGGCGCTGCGCGGCCCGATCTCCATCGACATGGTGCTGCAGGAAATCAACCGCTACGCCGACAGCGAATTCCGCTACACCGACAAGTCCGACGATGCCGCCGTCACCGACATCATCCGCCGCGAGCGCCAGCGCGAAAAGGCGATCCGCGAGATCGAGGCGATGAAGCGCGACGGCCGGTGGCAGGGGTGATGGCTGAGGCAAGAGATGACGGCCTTGGCCTGCTTTTCGCACCGTGGTTGACCACGGCGTGCGACGTGGTCCCCTCTCCCCGCGTGCGGGGAGAGGGCTAGGGTGAGGGGCGGGCATGAGAGGAGCAAACGACAAAGCCACCAAACGTGCCCGTCTTCTGAGACGTGCGGACAACGAAGCCGAAGCAGTATTGTGGGCAGAACTCAGAGGTCGGCGCCTGAACGGCTACAAGTTCGTGCGGCAATATCCGATCGGCCGCTACTTTGCTGATTTTGCCTGTCGGGATCACCATCTCGTTGTCGAAGTGGATGGCAGTCAGCACGCGAATAGCAGTGGCGATTCAATTCGCGATATGTACATGGTCGCCAACGGATGGAGTGTCGCTCGCTTCTGGAATACGCAAATATTCAAGGAGCGCGACGCGGTTCTGGATACGATTGTTGCAGTGTTGGAGAAGCGGTTGACGGGTGCAGTGAGGACATTGGATTTGACGTTCATTCCCGCGGGCGAAAGCCATGATTGAGCGATGGCGATTTGCCCCTCACCCTAACCCTCTCCCCGCGAGCGGGGAGAGGGGACGCGGACGCCTGTCTGGCCCACTCAAAATCGATGGCTGTGCGCAGCGTTGCGGCGATGCCGCACGAGAGGTGCGGGCATGAAACGTCTGCTCGAAGCCGAGCTCATCTATGGACGGCTGCTCGATATTTCCGAGCCGCATCTGATTGCGCGCTACAACAAGGCGCTGCAGGGCTTTGGCCTGCGTCCCACAGCCTTGGAGCGCTTCAGCATCGACATGACCGGATTTTCGCCGGAGATTGCCGACGAGCTCGGTGACCGCGACTATCTCGACCCGAACCGGGTGAACCGCCGCTTTATCATCATGACGCCGGATCAGGCGGAGCTGCCGGTGGTGCATACGAGCTTTTCCAACACGGCGGCGTTGATGCACGAGTTCTTCAACGCCAACAGTCGCGCCATCAACGCGGTGACGATCAAGGATGCGCTCTACGGCGAGATCGAGGATTCGGTTTCGATCGTCGACGATATCGACGACCTCTTGTCGATCAATGAGGTTCGCTTCCGGGTGCTCTCAGCTGAGGACATGCTGGGCAAGGCGGCAGAACTGCGCGGTCTGGTCGACCGCCTGAAGAAGGTGCCCACCGCCTGGACGGACGACGAGATGCTCAACCGCATGGTCGAGCTGGCGAAGGTGACGGGCGATATCCGCCAGAATGCGCTGGTGCCCGATCAACTGGTTTTCCGCCACGACGCCTTCTGGGCCAATCATTTCGGCGGCGTCTATGTCTTCCTCGACGACAAGACGACCACTGTCATCTGCGACCCATCGGTTCCCGGCTTTCGCCGATCGCGGCCCTGGCAGGTGAGCTACATCGCCATCGACGATCACGCCCGCATTTACGATTTCCTCGCCTCGACCAAGCGGCTGCAACTGCCGCAGGCGTCCTGGGTCGAGGAATCAGGGCTCTACCAGCATCGGGCCGACATGGTGGTGCGCGGGCTCATCAACGACGCCGACCCGACGGCGGATCTGGCCGGCGCCGACCGGATCTGGCTGCAGACCTGGATGCACCGCAATGCCGCACTCGTTGCCCGGGACGGCGCCTATCCTTTCCTGCAGGAAATGCTGCGCACCGTGCAAACGACCGGCGGCATCCGGATGCAGGATGTCGCTCCGGCCAACCGCTTCATGCTGGTGAGGGCATCGCCCAGCCATCCCGATCAGTGGCTGGTCAATCGCCTGATCGCCCAGCTCGTTCCTCGCGATTTCGTCTCCCGCTTCGTCTTCGACAAGCAGGGGTTTTATGACGCCTACGAGCGTTACAGCGAAAAGTTCAGGGAATATGTTGTGGCGACACTGACCGGGACATATCTCAAAGACAAGGCGGCCTTCCGCCGCAAGCTTTACGGCCTCAGAGAGGAATAGGACATGTTTGATCCGATCGTCGCGTTTTTCCAGCGTGTCTTTACCGCGATCGGCCGCGGCATCGGCCTGGCCGTTGCGTGGCTGCTGTGGCCGTTCGTGGCACTTGGAAACTGGTATCGCCAGCGCAGCTGGATCATCAAGGGACCGATCGGCATCATCCTGCTCGGCCTGATCTTCTTCTATGGCTACTTCGTCTGGCAGACCCAGGCCTGGACGAACTTCAACCCTGACTACATCGACCGTTACAAGCTCGCCGAGCGCAAGGTGCCGGCCGGTTCGCCTGTGAGCGGACCGGGGGCGACGACAGGGCAGACGACGACAGGCGCAGCTGCAGCCAACCAGGCGGCAGTCGCCACGCCGCCGGCCGAAGTGACGCCCGAGGCGCTCGCCGCCGTCCAGCTGCCGGCCGGAACCCAGTGCCAGACCTCGGCGATCGTCGATGTCACGGCCGACCTCATTGATTTCAACGTCAACGAGAATGCCTGGATCTCGTCGATGCTGCTCTACAAGACCGGCTTCTTCGGTCTCGACTGGGACGATACGCCCTGGCTCGACAACAAGGCATCGTTCCAGCGCGGCATCAACCAGGCGGTCCGCCGCACCTCGGTGGAGCTCGTCGATTCGCTCGGGCGCGTTCGCGGCACCTCCGGCATCAACAACGACCTGCAGCGCGCGCGCGGCAACATCCAGTTCGACGAGGAGACCTGGTACTTCGGTCTCAATCCGTTCGGCCCGAAGACGCCGACACCGAGCTTCTATCGCGCCGCCATGAAGGACATGCGCGCCTTCAACGCTTCGCTTGCCAAGTGCGACGCCGTCTTCGACGGCCGCGCCGATAACCTGGTCGAATTCCTCGACCGCATCGCCAACGACCTCGGCAACACCTCGGCGATCATTCGCGAGCGCTCGGAAAACCACAATGGCGGCTGGTTCGACACGCGCGCCGACGACCGCTTCTGGTTCGCCTACGGCCAGCTCTATGGCTATTACGGCATCCTTTCGGCTGCCGGTGCCGACTTCGAGAACGTGGTTGCCCAGCGCGGCTTGACGCCGATCTGGACGGAAACGATCAAGCAGCTGCGCTCGGCGCTTCGCATTCAGCCGCTGATCATCTCCAACGGCGAGGAGGCCGGCTGGATCATGCCGACGCATCTGGCGACCATGGGCTTCTATATCCTGCGGGTGCGCTCCAACATCGTCGAAATGCGCGACATTCTTGCACGCTGAATTTCATGCCTGAAGGCGGCGGCTCCGACCCGGAGCCGCTGGAAACAAGCTTCATCCCATGAAGGGGTGCGGCAAAAGAAGAAATGCAGCTTGGAGGGAGGGGAAAACCCATGGCGGAGGTCAAGTCCGATATCGAAATCGCGCGCGCCGCGAAGAAGAAGCCGATCCTCGAGGTCGGCGCAAAGCTCGGCATTCCGTCGGAGCATCTGCTGCCCTACGGGCATGACAAGGCGAAAATCAGCGCCGATTTCATTGCAGCCCAGAAGGACCGCAAGAACGGCCACCTGATCCTGGTGACGGCAATCAACCCGACGCCGGCAGGCGAAGGCAAGACGACGACGACCGTCGGTCTCGGCGACGGGCTCAACCGCATCGGCAAGAAGGCGGTCGTGTGCATCCGCGAGGCGTCGCTCGGCCCCTGCTTTGGCGTCAAGGGCGGGGCGGCCGGTGGCGGCTACGCCCAGGTGGTGCCGATGGAGGACATGAACCTCCATTTCACTGGCGATTTCCACGCCATCACCTCCGCCCATAACCTGCTTGCGGCGCTGCTGGACAACCACATCTACTGGGGCAATGAGCAGAACATCGACATCAGGCGCATCACTTGGCGACGGGTGATGGACATGAACGACCGGGCGCTGCGCAGCATCGTCGGTTCGCTCGGCGGCGTCGCCAACGGCTACCCGCGCGAGACCGGCTTCGACATCACCGTCGCCTCCGAGGTCATGGCGATCCTCTGCCTCTCGACGGATCTGAAGGATCTGGAAAAGCGCCTGGGGAATATCATCATTGGTTACCGGCGCGACAAGAGCCCGGTCTTTGCCCGCGACATCAAGGCGGATGGCGCAATGACGGTGCTCTTGAAGGATGCGATGCAGCCGAACCTAGTGCAGACGCTGGAGAACAACCCGGCCTTCGTGCATGGCGGCCCGTTCGCCAACATCGCCCATGGCTGCAACTCGGTGATCGCGACCACGACGGCGCTCAAGCTTGCGGATTACGTGGTGACCGAAGCCGGTTTCGGCGCCGATCTCGGGGCGGAAAAATTCTTCGACATCAAGTGCCGCAAGGCGGGGCTGAAGCCCGACGCCGCTGTCATCGTCGCCACTGTGCGCGCGATCAAGATGAATGGTGGGGTCAAGAAGGACGATCTCGGCAAGGAAAACCTGGAGGCGCTGCGCAAGGGTTGCGCCAATCTTGGCCGCCACGTGCAGAACGTGAAAAAATTCGGTGTGCCGGCAATCGTGGCGATCAACCACTTCACCTCCGACACCGAGGCCGAGGTGCAGGCAATCAAGGATTATGTCGCAACGCTCGGTGCCGAGGCCGTGCTCTGCCGCCACTGGGCCGAAGGCTCAGCCGGCATCGAGGAACTGGCACGCAAGGTGGCCGAGCTTGCCGAGGGCGGCCACTCGCAGTTTTCGCCGCTCTATCCCGACGAGATGTCGCTGTTCCACAAGATCGAGACGATCGCCAAGGACATCTACCATGCCAGCGAAGTGATCGCCGACAAGTCGGTGCGCGACCAATTGCGCACCTGGGAGGACCAGGGTTATGGCCACCTGCCGATCTGCATGGCCAAGACGCAATATTCGTTCTCGACCGACCCCAACCTGCGCGGGGCGCCGACCGGACACGCGGTTCCTATCCGCGAAGTCCGGCTTGCTGCAGGAGCGGGTTTCGTCGTCGTCATCACCGGCGAGATCATGACCATGCCCGGCCTGCCGAAGGTGCCGTCGTCGGAGAAGATTTATCTCAACCAACAGGGCTACATCGAAGGGCTGTTCTAGAGCGTTTCCGATTTAGACGGAAACACAGAAACGCTCTATGTCTCTGTTTTTACGCATTTCCTGACGGAAAACCGCTCCGCACTTTTCCTGGAAATGCTTTAGCCGATCGCAAGGATCGACAACGCCTCAAAACGAAATCGATTTGAGGCGTTGTCGGCTGACGTTACAGCTCCGCACCTTCCATTTCATGCACAGCCTCAGCTGAGGCTGATGAAGTCTGCCTTGCCGACCGGAACACCCTTGTGGCGCAGGATGTCGTAGGCCGTGGTCAGATGGAAATAGAAGTTCGACAGCACGAACTTCAGCAGATAGTCCTCGCCGGAGAGCGTCATCTTCAGCTTGGTGAAGTTGAGTGTGACCTCGCGGGTCTCGCTGCCGTCGAGGTCGGCCGGCCGGACCGTTTCGAGGAACGCCACCGACTTGCCGATGCGCTCGCGCAGATCCGCAAACGTCTTCTCTTCGTCAGGAAAGCTCGGCACTTGGAGATAGGTCAGCCGGGCGATGGTGCCCTTCGACGTGTCGCTGGCGCGCTGGACCTGGCCGGAGAGCGGCAGCATGTCGGCGGTGAGCCGGGCGTTGACGAGGTCGTCGAGCGAAAGGCCCGTTTCGCCGGCATGGGTCTCGGCCTTGTCGAGCAATTTGCTGAGGACAGCGAAGCCATGGACGAAGGTGGGAACGGAGAGCCGGTACATCGTGAGTGCCATGGTGGTTCCTCGGGCGTTGGGGGATTGCGATCTGCCTGGACTGCTATCTGGGAAAGGAAACCGGATCCGACAAGGCGCCGGCGTTGCCTTTGTGGGCCTGGGTGTGCTGCGGAATGTTCATGAGAGGGCGCCAAACGTTCAGACTATTGTGGAGGGCGGCGTCGCCGTGCTCATCTCTTCAGGTGACCTGCCATCCAAGACGTCCTCAGCCGAATGGAAAAGCCGCCCATGACCCCGCTCAACCTCGAAGCCTATCTTCACGCCCATATTCCGCTGTCCGCGGCGATGCAGGTTCATGTCGAAGAGGTAACGGACGAGCACGTGCGCCTCTCGGCACCGCTGGCTCCGAACATTAATCATCGCGAGACGGTGTTCGGTGGCAGCGCCTCGGCGCTGTCGATCCTGTCCGCCTGGTCGCTGCTGCATGTTCGGCTGACCCGCGCCGGCGTTCCGGCACGCCTGGTGATCCAGAGCAACCGCATGGAGTATCTGAAGCCGGTGGCCGGTCCATTTGCGGCTTGCGCGACCCTTGCAGACATCGGGCAATGGCCGGATTTCCTGCGCGTGTTTCATCGTCGGGGCAAGGCACGCATCGTCGTTGCTGCGGAATTGCTCGATGGTGACGAGCTTGCCGGGCGTTTCGAGGGCGAGTTCGTCGCCCTCGGACACGGAAAGAGTTAGCGGCAGTAGCGGTATTCGTTCCTGCGTTCGATCACGTCGAGATGCAGGTGCGTTTCGTGCGCTGCGTCGCTGCCGGGATCGAGCACGGTCTTGAAATAGAGGCAGGCCGATGCGGTGATCGCCCGCTGAAAGGCGCCGGTCATGGTGCCGTCCTCGTCGCGCGGCTGGATCTCGATTGTCTTGCCGTCGCTTAAGGTGAAGGACGCGATGTCGACGGCGTTGCCATGGGCATGTTCGGAGATCTTGCCGGTCTTCGCATTGTTGCGCAGGCGGCAAATGTAGGTGGAGGCCTGGTTCAGCGTCTTGACCGTCGTGCCCTTGGCAAAGGCCACGTCAGACGCCGGCTGCACTGCTTCCTTTGTCCAGCGCGCAAGCGCCAGAGCCGCCTCGCAGCGCATCAGCCCTTTCGGTGCCAACTTGACGTCGGGCAAGACGCTGGTGACGTCGAGCGGCTTGTCGATGCCGCAGCCCTTGCCATCGTCGACCCGCTTGGCCTCGGTGAAGACCGCGCCCAGTGCCTTCAGCTCCGACAGGCATTTGGCGTAATCGGCCGGGTTCTCCTTTTCGACCGGCGGATAGGTGACTGGTGGTGCGTCCACCTTGTCGTCGGCCGGCTTGTCCTGGTTCTTTTGTTCGCCGGCAGTATCGCCCTTCTTTTCATCACCTCCCTTGTCGTCAGCCTTCTCGGTGTCCGTGCCTTCTGACGGCTTCGGCTCAGGTGTGGGAGTTTGGCTGTCCTGCTCTTCTTCTGGCGGCGGTTGGTTCTTGTTTGCCTCA
This sequence comes from Ensifer sp. GW821-FHT05G01, assembly GCF_059419585.1. Classification (NCBI taxonomy): domain Bacteria; kingdom Pseudomonadati; phylum Pseudomonadota; class Alphaproteobacteria; order Hyphomicrobiales; family Rhizobiaceae; genus Ensifer; species Ensifer sp. GW821-FHT05G01. The sequence goes on from NZ_JBWKSC010000006.1 coordinate 253,034, forward strand.
CCATCCTTTGGCGGCGTTTCAGGCTTTTTTTCAGGCGCTGGAATGGGCGCTTCGGCCTGAGTGCCCGTCGGCGGTTTTTCGGAAGGAAGAGGTCCGGATTTAGGAAGGCTCGCGCCGGTGAGGAGTAATGTCGACAGGAAAATCAGAGGGATATGGCAACGCATGCGTATCCTTTCACGGGGTCCGGAGCGGTAGCCCAAGAGGGGGAGGAACGCATGGGAGGCGATCTGGTTTCATCGGCCTTGCCCAAAGAGCGTTGCAGTTCGGCAACGCCCCGAATTGGGACGATCCCATAAATTGTGGGGGAAGCGTTTCTATGTTGACAACAATAGTCATGTTTTTTATGCGGCATAAATGAGGCGACGCAATGTCGCAACGCTTTCGACCCCACGCCCAGCCAGCCCCTTGAGTTCGCCGCTCAACAGCAAGCCCGGCCCATGATTTCAAAGGATTGGTCCATGCTTAACCGGCACCGTCGCCTGGCACTTCTGGCTTGCACGACTACACTTGCTCTTTCCGCTGCAACGGCTGCCTTCGCGCAGACCGCGACGACCGAACAGAAGGCAAACGAGCAGACGGCTGAAGCTGCAAAGAAGGGTGAAACCTTCCTGTCGCCGATCGTCGTCAAGGGCGCACGCACCAGTGACCCCTATGCGAAGGCCGGCCCGGTCAGCGTGGTGACGACCGACCAGATCGACCTTCAGTCCGGGCTTGAAACCGACGACCTCTTGCGCGGCGTTCCTGGCACATCGACGGCGAACAACCCGCAGAACCCGGGCGTGGCCGTCAACATCCGTGGCTTCGAAGGTTCCGGCCGCGTCAACATGATGATCGACGGCGTGCGCCAGAATTTCCGCTTCACCGGCCATGAAGCGCAGGGCTTTGCCTATTTCGATCCGGCGTTCCTGTCTGAGATCGACGTGACCCGTGGCGCGGTCAACGGTGTTGGCGGTGGTGCGCTGGCCGGTTCGGTCAACTTCAGGACCTATGACGTCGAAGATCTGATCCAGGACGGCAAGAACTATGGCGGCATCGCCTCGGCCACCTACGGCACCAACGGTGCCGGCTGGTCGGAGTCGCTGATCGGCGCCTATCGATTCAACGACGTGTTCTCGGTATTGGGCGGCATCAGCAAGGCCGATCCGGGCAACTACGACAACGGCAACGGCGTTAAGGTTCCCTACACCGAGGAGGACCTGCTGTCGGGCATGCTGAAGTTCGAAGTGACGCCGGACAAGGATCATACCTTCAAGTTCAGCGGCATCACCTATGACAACGACTTCTTCGCCAACTCCTACTTCCAGAACGTGAACAACCAGACGCTGGCGGCAAGCTATTCCTACACGCCGGACAACGAGCTCATCGACTTCCGCGCCAATGCCTACTGGAACCGGCTGAAGATGAAGTACGACGCCGATGTGAACGGTGCCGGTACTGCCGCAGGTCGCCGCATCACCGATACCGGCAAGGGCTTCGATGTCTCCAACACCTCGCTGTTCGATCTCGGCGAAGTGGCGGTCCGGGCCAATTACGGCGTCGAGTATTTCCGCGACGATTACGACGTCATCAACAGCACGGCGCGGCCGGGCGCTGGCGTCAACGGCAGCGGCACCAATGCCACGACGGGCGTCTTCAGCAATACGACCTTCACCTACGGCATCGTCGATCTGACGGCCGGCCTGCGGTGGGACCACTACAGCCTCGACGGTTCGGGCGCGGTCGTCGCCGGCAACCCGATCGGTCTTCCGGCTGGTCCCTACACGGTTGACAAGTCCGACGGCCGCCTCAACCCCAGCATCACGCTGGCACTCAACCCGACCGACTGGTTCCAGCCCTACGTGACCTACGCCGAGACCTCGCGCTCGCCGACCGTCAACGAAACCTTTGCCGGTGGCACGCATCCGGGTCCGAGCGGCCAGTCCTTCTTCCCCAATCCTTTCCTGGAGCCTGAAACCTCCAAGGGGTGGGAAGTCGGCGCCAATTTCTCCTTCGACGGCTTGCTCGATTCCAGCGACAGCCTGCGGGTGAAGGCCAACTACTTCCACAACAGGATCGACAACTACATCACTGCAGTCCTGCTCAATGGCGGCCGTCAGATCTTCTTCGCCAACAACCCGGGCACCTCGACGGTTCAGGGCTTCGAACTGCAGGCGGCCTATGATGCAGGCTTCGTGTTCGGCGACCTTGCCTATACCTACACCGACAGCAAGCTGCCGTCGCAGGTCAACGGGTTCGGCGTGCAGAGCTATCTGCCGGACAACATCGTCAGCGCCACGCTCGGTGCCCGCTTCCTCGAAGACCAGCGCCTGACGGTCGGAACGCGCTTCTACGCCGTATCGAGCGCCGACGTTGGCGCGATCAACCGCACACCGCCGACCGTTCCGGGTTACGGCCTGGTCGATATGTTCGCGAACTACAAGTTCGAGAATGGCTTCGAGGTGACGGGAACGGTGACGAACCTGTTCGACAAGACCTATACCCCATCGTCGAGCACCATTGCCGGCAGCACGATCGACACCGGTCGCGGCCGCACCTTCCTGGTCACTGCCAAGGCCAAGTTCTAAGCGATACCAGACGAACTCCAGTCGAAAAGGCGGTCCTTGTGGCCGCCTTTTCTTTTGCCTCTACGGTGCCGCTTTTTCCCGCTTGCGCAAGGGCGCAACCCGCGCTAACACTTTCGCCCATGACAAATGCACGCAACATTTCGATCTGGTGGTGGGCTCGCTGAGGCGGCCTTGACCAGTCATGCGTGATTGAGACACCAAGCCGCCCGGAGATTTCGAGGCGGCTTTTTTGTATTCTGGCCGCATGGGAAAACCGGGCTTTTACGGAGCGAGACGAATGGCAACGGCAATTCTCGAAGACGGCGCGGAAAGCTATACCACCAGGGGCGGCATCGTCGTCACCCGCAGGCGGCGCGAGGCCTCCTATGGGGATGCGATCTCCAGCTATGTAGACAGGCTGGATGAGCGCCGCGGCGCGGTGTTTTCGTCCAACTACGAATACCCCGGCCGCTACACCCGCTGGGACACCGCCGTCGTCGATCCGCCGCTCGGCATCTCCTCCTTCGGTCGCGCGCTCTGGATCGAAGCCTATAACGGCCGTGGCGAAGTGCTGCTGTCGATCATCGCAGAACATCTGAAAACCGTTGCCGACATCACGCTCGTCTCCTCGACGGCAACCCGTCTCGACCTGACGATCAACGTGCCCGACCGTGTCTTCACCGAGGAAGAACGCTCGAAGATGCCGACGGTCTTTACCGTACTGCGCGCCGTCACCAACCTCTTCCATTCGGCAGAGGATGCAAACCTCGGGCTCTACGGCGCCTTCGGTTACGACCTTGCCTTCCAGTTCGACGCGATCGACCTGAAGCTGAAGCGTCCGGACGATCAGCGCGACATGGTGCTGTTCCTGCCGGACGAAATCCTGGTCGTCGACCACTATGCCGCCAAGGCCTGGATCGACCGCTACGATTTTGCCAAGGACGGCGCTTCGACCGAGGGCAAGACGGAAGAGATCGCCAGCGAACCCTTCCAGACCGTCGACAGCATTCCGCCGCATGGCGACCATCGCCCTGGCGAATATGCCGAACTCGTCGTCAAGGCGAAGGAGAGCTTTCGTCGCGGTGACCTCTTCGAGGTCGTGCCCGGCCAGAAGTTCTTCGAGCGCTGCGACAGCAAGCCGTCGGAGATTTCCAACCGTCTGAAGGCGATCAACCCGTCGCCCTATTCTTTCTTCATCAATCTCGGAAACCAGGAATATCTGGTCGGCGCCTCGCCGGAGATGTTCGTGCGCGTGTCCGGCCGCCGCATCGAGACCTGCCCGATCTCGGGCACGATCAAGCGCGGTGACGACCCGATCGCCGACAGCGAGCAGATCCTGAAGCTCCTGAACTCCAAGAAGGACGAATCCGAGCTCACCATGTGCTCAGACGTTGATCGCAACGACAAGAGCCGTGTCTGCGTTCCGGGTTCAGTCAAGGTCATCGGCCGCCGTCAGATCGAGATGTATTCGCGTCTGATCCACACGGTCGACCACATCGAGGGCCGCCTGCGCGACGACATGGACGCCTTCGACGGTTTCCTCAGCCATGCCTGGGCCGTAACGGTCACCGGCGCGCCGAAGCTGTGGGCGATGCGCTTCATCGAGAGCCACGAGAAGAGCCCGCGCGCATGGTATGGTGGCGCGATCGGCATGGTCGGCTTCAACGGAGACATGAACACCGGCCTGACGCTGCGCACCATCCGCATCAAGGACGGCATTGCCGAGGTGAGGGCGGGAGCAACGCTGCTCTACGATTCAAACCCGGAAGAAGAAGAAGCCGAAACCGAACTGAAGGCCTCTGCCATGATCGCAGCCATCCGTGACGCGAAATCCGCCAACGCCGGCAAGGCTGGCCGCGATGTCGCTGCCGTCGGTGCTGGTGTCAACATCCTGCTCGTCGACCACGAGGACAGCTTCGTGCACACGCTGGCGAACTATTTCCGCCAGACGGGTGCCACGGTCACGACCGTGCGTACGCCGGTGGCCGAAGAGATCTTCGACCGGGTGAAGCCGGATCTCGTCGTGCTTTCGCCCGGTCCCGGCAATCCGAAAGACTTCGATTGCAAGGCGACGATCAAGAAGGCGCGCGCCCGCGACCTGCCGATCTTCGGCGTCTGCCTCGGCCTGCAGGCGCTTGCCGAAGCCTATGGCGGCGACCTCCGGCAACTGGCGATCCCGATGCACGGCAAGCCCTCGCGCATCCGCGTGCTCGAGCCCGGCATCGTCTTTTCCGGCCTCGGCAAGGAAGTGACCGTCGGTCGCTACCACTCGATCTTTGCCGATCCGTCGAGCCTGCCGCGTGATTTCATGATCACGGCTGAAAGCGAAGACGGCACGATCATGGGCATCGAGCACACGAAGGAGCCGGTTGCGGCGGTGCAGTTCCACCCGGAATCGATCATGACGCTCGGCGGCGATGCCGGCATGCGCATGATCGAAAACGTGGTGGCGCACCTCGCCAAGCGGGCGAAGGTCAAAGCCGCCTAAGGAAACCATCGTCACACAATCAAGCGCCGCCTCCTTGACCGGGGGCGGCGCTTTTCGTTGTGGAACCGGCCGTCGTTCTCAAGGGGCGCTTGGGCCATCGGGGATTTCGCAGCGATCGGCAAACAGCCGTTCGCTGAGGAAATCGACGAAGACGCGGACTTTCGGCGACAGATGCCGGTTCGATGGCCAGAGAAGATGGAACTGGCCGGGCGCATCGAGATGGGCATCGAGCACGGTTTTGAGCGTGCCGTCGGCAAGTGGCCCGCGCGCCAGAAAATCCGGCATGCAGCCGATGCCGAGGCCACTGACCACGGCGCCCCGCAGGGCTTCCATGTTGTTGCATGTCAGCACCGTCTGCATCGGTGGCAGGAGGGCCTGTGCCGGCAAGGCGATAGGCCAGTCCTGCAGCTTGCGGCTGTTGGGAAAGCGGAACCGGATCGCCCGGTGACCGTCGAGATCCCGCGGGCATTCAGGAGTGCCGCGGTCGGCGAGGTAGGAAGGCGCGGCGCAAAGCAGCAGCCGGAATGGCCTGAGGGCCCGCGACATCAGGCGGGAGTCGGGCAGGTCGCCGCTGCGAATGGCGACGTCGACCTCCTCGTCGATCAGGTCGACGATGCGATCATTGAAGTCGAGGTCAAGTTCGACCTCGGGGTAGCGCTCGACAAACGCAGGTAGCACCGGCAACAGCAGGTGATAGCTGACGATCGGAACGCTGACGCGCAGGCGGCCGCGCGGGGCGGCGACAGCCTGTGCGAGCGATGCCTCGGCATCGTCGAGATCGTCAAGCACGCGGCGGCAGCGCTCATGAAACAGCCGGCCCTCCTCGGTCAGTCGCAGGCTGCGCGTCGAGCGTTGAAAAAGACGGACGCCCAGTTGCTTTTCGAGGCCCGTCACCGCCTTGCCCACAGCCGAAGCGGACAGCCCAAGCACGCGTCCTGCAGCAACGAAACTTCCGAGATCGGCGGTTCGCACAAAGGCCGTCAGTCCGCTCAGGCGATCCATGGCTTTTCCTATTCGAGCGTTTTGTTCCGCCATACGAGGAATAATGGCGGTATTTTCCGAATACTGTGTCCAATTTATCCTGCTCAAGTCAATCGATAGTCACTGACACGGACCATATGGCCGGCCACTTTGCGTGCGCCGCGAGGTCCTTCCTTTGCTCGAACACAGCGGACTGACAGATATGAGAGAAGAGATTGGATGTGAGGGCGGGGCGGGACGTTTGTTCGTGCTTGTCGCCGTTTGCTGCGCCGCGGCGGCGATGCCGCTGACCTTCACCGGACCGGCCGTGGCGCTGCCCGCGATCAGCCGGAGCCTGGGCGGAAGCCCGCTGGCGCTCAACTGGGTCATCAACGCCTTCATGCTGACCTTCGGCAGCACCTTGATGGCCGCCGGCGCGCTTGCCGACACCTACGGCCGCAAGCGCATGTTTCTTGGCGGGCTTGCAGCCTTCGGGCTGTTCTCGTTCGGCCTGGCCTTTGCCGGAGACATTGTCTGGTTTGATAGTCTCAGAGCGCTGCAGGGTCTCGGCGCCGCAGCCGCCTTTTCCGGCGGCATGGCATCGCTGGCGCAGGAGTTTGAAGAGGGCGAGCGGCTGCGGGCGTTCAGTATCGTCGGTGCGAGCTTCGGCGTGGGCCTCGCCTTCGGCCCGATTGCTTCCGGTCTCGTGGTCGAGGCATTCGGCTGGCCGGCAATCTTTCTGCTGGTCGTTGCGCTTGCCGGCTTCGCCCTTGTGCTCGGGGCCATCTTCTTGAAGGAAACACGCGATCCTAATGCTGGAGGGCTCGATTGGAAGGGGGCGGCGACATTCACACTCGCGCTGGCATTCCTGACCTTCGGCATCCTGCAGATGCCTGAGGCCGGCTGGAGCGATCCGTTTGTCCTGGCAATGTTGTCAGCTGCTGCTGCCTTCTTCTTCATCTTCTACCGGATCGAGCGCTCCGTAGCGCGGCCGATGCTGGATCTTTCGTTGTTCAGATATCCTCGTTTTGTCGGCGTACAATTGCTGGCAGCGGCACCTGCCTATGCTTTCGTCGTGCTGCTCATTCTGCTGCCGGTGCGTTTCATCGGCATCGAAGGCATGAGTGAAATCGAAGGCGGGTGGATGATGATTGCGTTGTCGGCGCCGCTTCTCGTCCTGCCGATCGCCGCGGGTCTGTTGACACGCTGGTTTGCGCCGGCGGCCATCTGCGGGACCGGATTGCTGGTGTCGGCGGCCGGTCTTGCCTGGCTCGGTCAGTTTCCCGTGGGGGCCGACCCTATGTTGCTGGTCGCACCCTTGCTCACCATCGGCATCGGCATCAGCCTGCCCTGGGGCTTGATGGATGGCCTTGCCGTCAGTGTGGTGCCGAAGGAGCGCGCGGGCATGGCGACAGGCATCTTCAGCACCACCCGCGTTGCCGGCGAAGGCGTTGCGCTTGCGGTGGTGACGGCGCTTCTCTCTGCCTTTGCGCAGATGAGCCTGGGTTCGGTGGCGGGCGTGCACGCTGCCGATATCGCCCAGAGGCTCGTCACTGGCAACGTGGCTGCGGCCGGCAGCGTCGTGCCGTCGATCGAGCGTGGTGTCCTGCTTCAGGCCTATGGCGATGCGTTCGGCGCGCTGCTCTGGCTGTTGACGGCCATTACCGCGGCCACGGCGGTGATCGTCTTCCTCTATCTCGGCAAGGGCGCAGACGTGGTGGAAAGTGCAGCCGAAGACCCTGATCTGTTGCCGAGCACAGCCATGGACCCTTAGAAGGTGCGGATGGTCCGATCAAACCTTTGACAAGCCGCCACTGATGGCACATATGTCTGCCATTGACCGCCTGCGCGAAATTCGCGCGGGCGGTTTTGCGTTTCAATGGGCTTGCGTTTGCAACTCGTTTGCATCTGCATGAGGAATGATGAAAATGTCCGTATCCGATAACAGAACCGTGCTCCGACTCGCCTTCTGGGGCATTCCGCTTGCTTTGGGCGTCATGGGCCTGAAGATGTTGGCGTGGTGGGTGACAGGTTCCGTCGCGCTTCTGTCCGACGGTCTTGAATCGACCGTCAATGTGATTGCGGCTGTCATCGCCTATGCCATGATCGGATATGCCGCTAAGCCGGCGGATGCCGGGCATCCTTTCGGCCATCACAAGGCGGAATACATTTCCGCCGTTATAGAGGGCGTGCTGATCGTCGTTGCCGCGCTGCTGATCGTCTGGGAAGCGGTTCCGGCGATGATGGCGCCGGTTCTTCTCGATGCGCCCGCCCTCGGGCTCGCGATCAACTTTGTCGCCGGTGTCATCAATGCCGTCTGGGCCTATGTGCTGATCCGCGCCGGCAGGCAATATCGCTCGCCTGCGCTCAGCGCCGACGGGCATCATATCCTGTCGGATGTCGTCACCTCGATCGGCGTGTTGATCGGCCTTGTTCTTGCCATTGCCACCGGCTACGCGATCCTCGATCCGCTGCTTGCTGTCATCGTTGCCTGCAACATTCTGTTCCAAGGCTGGATTGTCATCTCACGCTCGATCGACGGGCTGATGGACAGAGCCGTGCCGGATGATGAAGAGGAGGCGATCAAGCAGGCGATTGCCGCCAATGCCAAGGGTTCGCTTGGCGTGCACGACTTGAAGACTCGCCAAGCGGGTGCGGTGATCTTTGTGGATTTCCACATGGTCGTGCCGGAAAAGATGGCGGTTGGAGAGGCGCATGATATCTGCGACCGCATCGAAGACGCGATCCGCAAGGTTCATCCCGGCGCCAAGATCGCCATTCATGTGGAGCCGGAAGGCGAAACGGCGCACGGTGTGCGCGTAAAGGTAAGTGGAGTTCGGAAATGAGCCAGACTGACGTATCCGGCCTGTCGCAACTGGGCGCGAAGGTCGATCTGCCGCAAAGCCCTGACGAAGCGGTGCTCGAGCGTGTGCCGAGTGGCAATCGGGGCGCGGACTTCCTGGTGCGGTTCACCGCGCCGGAATTCACCTCGCTTTGCCCGATGACCGGACAACCGGATTTCGCCCATATCGTCATCGACTACGTGCCCGATGAATGGCTGGTGGAATCAAAGTCGCTGAAGCTTTTCCTGCATTCCTTCCGCAACCACGGCGCCTTTCACGAGGATTGCACCATCGACATCGCCAACCGGCTGGTGACGCTGTTGTCGCCGCGCTGGCTGCGCATTGGGGCATACTGGTATCCGCGCGGCGGCATCCCGATCGACGTGTTCTGGCAGACCGGCAAGCCGCCCGAAGGGCTGTGGCTGCCCGATCAGGGCGTGCCGACCTATCGCGGACGGGGATAAGAAATGGCGGGCCTGGCCCGCCATTTTCATTTTGCCTCTCGTCGCGATCGTCAGCCGAAGATCAGGGCCGTTCCGGCCAGAGCCGTGATCCCGCCGAGCACGCGCGCCAGCGTGCCGCCGCCGGAGAGGCGGCCCAGCGTCACGCCAAGGCCTATGCCGGCTGTGTGCAGGGCGGCGGTAGCGATCATGAAGCCGACGGCGAAGGGGAGGGCGCCGGCGCTGCCGAGTTCGCCGCCATGGGCATGGCCGTGGAAGAGCGCAAACAGGCCGACGACAGCAGCCGACGCGGCCGCATCGAGGCGCACGGCCATGGCCACCAGCAGGCCCAGCGCGACAACCGATGCGAGGATCGCGGGCTCGACGAACGGAAGGTCGATGCCGGCGGTTGCCAGCGCGAAACCGACCGCCATCATGGCGACGAAGGCTGTCGGCACCGCCCACAGCGCCCGGCCGCCGATCTGGGCGGCCCAGAGCCCGACGGCGACCATGACCAGAATATGGTCGAGGCCGAAGAGCGGATGCGAGAAGCCGGCGGCAAACGAGCCGTGCTCTTGCGGGTTGAGGTGTGCGAAGGCGGGTGCTGCGGATGCCATCAGTGCTGCGGCCGCAATCAGGATGCGTTTGTTCATGCTCGTCCCCATGGATCGACAGGGCCTGGGAGGAAAGCCCCGTTCTTGCTGTTCGTTGACGCGCTGATCTTATTGCCTCTTGTTTGGCTGTCCATACGGCATTTGGCGGTGGCGGTGTTTACCATAGACACAGTCCTGATTGCCGCTTTGTCGCCCCTTCGGTTTGTTGCATTGTCTTCGCGGTCGAGTCGCATTATCTGACTTTGACAAAGAAATTCATTGGACGCCGGAGAATCATCGATGAGCGACGAGGAAGACAAGAACACCGAACTGCCCTTGGGCAAGGAAACGGAGGCGAACCTTTTCAAGTCGCGCTCGATTTTCATCTACGGCACGATCACCCAGGAACTGGCGCAGAAGGTGTGCTCGCAGCTCGTGGCGCTTGCATCGGCCAGCGATGACGATATCCGCCTCTTCGTCAGCTCGCCGGGCGGCCACGTCGAATCCGGCGACAGCATTCACGACATGATCAAGTTCGTGAAGCCGAAGGTCTGGACAATCGGAACCGGCTGGGTCGCTTCCGCCGGCGCGCTGATCTATGTCGGCGTTCCCAAGGAGCGTCGCCTTTGCCTGCCGAACACCCGCTTCCTGCTTCACCAACCGTCTGGTGGCACCCGCGGCATGGCGTCCGATATCGAAATCCAGGCGCGCGAAATCATCAAGATGAACGAGCGCCTCAACAAGATCTTCTCCGAGGCGACTGGACAGTCGGTCGAGAAGATCGCCAAGGACACCGAGCGCGACTACTGGCTGTCGGCTGAAGAGGCCAAGAGCTACGGTCTCGTTTCGCGCATCATCACCTCGGTTTCGGATATCTGAGGCCGATACTCGCCGGAAGCGGCGGTTTGATGTGAAAAGGGCATCGGCGGTCGCGCCGGTGCCCTTTTTGTTTTGCGGGTCAACGGATTGAAGAGCCCGTGGAGCCACCCAATGTTTCCTGAAGGCGACGCCTTGCTCCGTTCCGGCAAGCCGTGTATAGGCTTTGGCATGACCAAGGCCAGCGCATATCGGATCGCTACGATCTCTGCCGCACACGATGACAATCGTGCGCCGCTGCGCGCCTTCGCCTCGCTTCTTCTTCTCGGCCTTACTCGCGGTTGCCGGGTTCGCTGAGGAGCGCCCGGCGGCCGAAAAGCCACGCCGGCAGATGCTCCTCGAATCCCATAGAGTTTTAGGACAAAGGCGCGCCCGCCGCGGCATTTGCCATCGCAATCCGATCCTCGATCGGTTATGGCAAAGCGGCCAGAGCGCTCAGTGATGAAGAGAAGCTGCAATGATCCAGAAATCCCATTCCATCAAGAACGGCATGCCGGAAGCGGCGGTCAAGTATCAGCCTTACCCGCAGGTCGCGCTGACGGACCGTACCTGGCCTTCGAAGACGATTACCAAGGCGCCGATCTGGTGCTCGGTCGACCTGCGTGACGGCAACCAGTCGCTCGTCGACCCGATGGGCCATGACCGCAAGGCGCGCATGTTCCAGCTGCTGCTCGACATGGGCTTCAAGGAAATCGAAATCGGCTTCCCCTCTGCCTCGCAGACGGACTTCGACTTTGCCCGCTGGTGCATCGAAGAGGGCAACGTCGCCAAGGACGTGTCGCTGCAGGTGCTGGTGCAGTGCCGGCCGGAGCTGATCACCCGGACCTTCGAAGCACTGCAGGGTGCCCACAAGCCGATCGTGCATTTCTACAATTCCACCAGTGAGCTGCAGCGCCGCGTGGTGTTTGCCAAGGACGTGGCCGGGATCAAGCAGATCGCGACCGACGCCGCCAAGATGATCACCGACATGGCGGCCAAGGCCGGCGGCGGCTATCGTTTCGAATATTCGCCGGAGAGCTTCACCGGCACCGAGCTCGAGGTGGCGCTGGAGATCTGCAACGCCGTCACCGAGATCGTCAAGCCGACGCCTGACAACAAGCTGATCCTCAACCTGCCGTCGACCGTCGAGATGGCGACGCCGAACATCTATGCCGACCAGATCGAATGGATGTGCCGCAACCTCGACAATCGCGAGAGCCTGATCATTTCGCTGCATCCGCACAACGACCGCGGCACGGGTATCGCGGCGACCGAGCTCGGCCTGATGGCCGGCGCCGACCGCGTCGAAGGCACGCTGTTCGGCAATGGCGAGCGCACGGGCAATGTCGACGTCGTGACACTGGCATTGAACATGTTTACCCAGGGTGTGGACCCGAACCTGGATTGCTCCGACATCGAGCGGATCAAGGAAGTCTACGAGTATTCCAACCAGATGGTGATCCCGGAGCGCCACCCTTACGTCGGCGAGCTGGTCTATACCGCGTTTTCCGGTTCGCACCAGGATGCGATCAACAAGGGCATGAAGGCGATCAAGACCGCCAACAAACCGCAGTGGGAAGTGCCCTACCTGCCGATCGACCCGCGTGACGTCGGTCGCTCCTACGAGGCGATCATCCGCATCAACTCGCAGTCGGGCAAGGGCGGTATCGCCTATATCCTGCAGGAAGACTACGGCATCAACCTGCCGCGCAACCTGCAGGTCGAGTTCCGTGAAGATATCCAGCGCATCACCGACGAGGAAGGCAAGGAGCTACCCTCCAAGCGGATCCATGAGCGCTTTATCGAGCGTTACGTCGACCAGCCCGGCGCGCGGATAAAATTCGTCGATCACCACACCTATCCGGTCGGTGAGCACAAGGGCGTGCGCGTGGTTGCAGCCGAGATCACCGACAATGGCGAGACGAAGCGCATCGAGGGCAAGGGCACCGGTCCGATCGATGGTTTCATTAACGCGCTCTCGATCTACCTCGGTGTCGACCTCTCGGTTGCCGACTATTCCGAACATTCGCTGCAGCACGGCTCGAACGCCGCCGCCATCGCCTATGTCGAGATGGAGCATCCGGGCGGAAAGCTGTTCGGCGCCGGTATCAACACCAACATCGTCGCCGCCTCGCTGGAAGCGATCGTTTCGGCCGCCAACCGCGTGCTGGAGATGAAGCTCAGCTGAGCATTAAAAAACACCGCGCGTCGAGGTCGACGCGCGGTGTGTTCAATCGGAATGCAATGCAATGCCATGCGGGTGTGCCGACCGGCCGCTTATTTCGGGCCTGGAGGCGGTTAGCCCTGCCGGGCCTTGCGGTTGGCGTAGCGCCGATCGCGTTCGGCCTTGCGCGCAGCTTCGTCTTCGATGACGCGCGAAATGCGGTTCTTGTCAGCTGCTTCGCGTGCTTCGGCCTCAGCCGTTGCTGCAGCGGCGATTGCTGCCTCGCGCTCGGCGGCCTCTGCCTGCGCGCGCTCGCGCTCCTCGGTCTTTACCCGCTCGCGATTGATACGCCGTTCCTCGCGGGCGGCAGCGACCGCCTGGCGTTCGGCCTGTCGGGCGAGCTGGGTCGGTTCGGCTGCTTCCTTTGCAGCGCGATAGGCTTGGAGAAGCGCTGCCTTCGCATCGTTGGCGGCGCTACGACGGTCGGTGAGTTCACTGTTTCTGATGTTTCTCAAGTCTCTATTCCAGTTGAGGTGTCACCCTGACTGAAAGTCAGGCCTTTCTGACACGTTTCGAAACGGGGGCGGCGGCGGCCGCCAGGCGATCCTGCAACTCTTTTGCCAGGCGGGCTTCCCGCAGGCGCAAGGTCTTCTCCTCGCGAGCCTGGACGATCGAGTCAAGCTCTTCGACCGCGCTGTCACGGGCAAAGAACTGCGATTGCTCCTTGGCAAAGGCGATCTCGGCCCGCTGGCGCGATTTGTTGTGTGTGTCTGTCATGGGGTTTCCCGACTTAAAAGGGGTTCGCCTGCAGTGGCGCACCTCCATGGAGGCATGCGACAACTGCGCTATCCCTTTGGTTCCCACATGGTTTCATCTCCGGCGCGATTTCGATCGGCGGGATCATGCAGGCAACACGTGCTAACAAAAAAAGGCCAGGCATAATGCCTGACCTTGATGGGTATCATGCTCTCGACAGTGCCAGTACATCCGTGGTCAAGGGAGAGCCGATACCGATTTAAGCTGCCTGAAGGTTGCAGGCAGACATCTTGCCCGACTTGTTGTCGCGCTCCATGTCGTAGGCGATCTTCTGGCCTTCGACGATTTCGCGCATGCCAGCGCGCTCGACGGCAGAGATGTGGACGAAGGCGTCCGGGCCGCCGTTGTCAGGCTGAATGAAGCCGAAGCCCTTGGTGGAATTAAACCATTTAACTGTGCCAGTGGTCATGATGAACCCTTTCATAGCGTATTGAATGACCGCGGCGCGGAAGCGCTGCGGATGATGATAGCGATTTTTGAAAGGAAGGTTCGTTCAGGGCGCGGTTGCTAAATGCGCGGTAACCAAAGCTCAGCAAGCAAATATCGATTTGCCAGAGATAGAGATAAAGTATTGCAATGTCAACCTTTGGTTTTTATTTGCTGAATTTTGCCAATTTTCCGGGCGAGACGACACCGCAATTCGGAGTCAATATTTGCCCACGGCGGCAGATGTATTTTCCGTATCAAAAGTGGCTTTAACTATTTGGTTGTGTGAGTAAATAACTGCCTGGGGTTCGGGCATTCTTGCTTTCTGCCGGACCGGCGAGCGAGCCGGCTTTCACGGCGACGCGATCCAGCCTGACAAATGGCACGCCAACACGAAGGCGACAGAGCGGCGGGGCGGTGTGAAGGTTCAGGGTCAGATTGTCGTCGAGACCGCTTCGGCCAGATCGTGCAGGCCGGGATTTGCGGACGGACCGACAACGACGAAGGATGCGCCGCCGCGCTGCCAGGAAACCATGCCGAGATCGTCGCGGATGCTTTCGGAGAACTTGTCGGATTGCGGGCTGTCGCTGTCCTTGAGGAAACAGATTGCAAACACGTCGCCATCGGCATTGCGATAGATGAGCTGGGCGACGGGTTTGCCGTTTGCGACGAGCAGGCGTGCGCCCTCGAAGTTCAGGCCCTTGCCGGTGAGGTTGGGGATGGTGAACGGCACGCCGACGCTGGAGGCGAGCCAGGTCTCGATAACAGGAGCTTCGGAGGCAGGAACCTCGACGAGGCGTTCCTTCTGGCGTGAATAGATGCGGTGGTAGTCGGCGATGTCGTCGAGCCAGCTACGTGCTGAAGCAAGCTTCGTCGGCTCGCCGAGGCCGGTTGTCGTCCCGACGATATAGCCGGCGGTGCCACCGAGCAGAGCCAGCGCCACGGAAGCGGCCATCACGCGCGGCCAGACGCGCACGCGGCTGACATTGGCGGCAGCGATCGTCACCCGTTCCGCCTTGGGATTGATGCCGGATCCCTGCTTGATCTGACGCACCAGCGCCAGTGGCACCGGATCGTGCAGGAAATCCTCGAAAGCCGTGTTGCCGAAGGCACTACCGGCCTTCAGCTTTTCGAACAGAGCCTTTGCGTCCTCGTCGCGGGCGAGGAGCGCCTCCAGCTCAGTCTTCTCTGCCTCGCCGAGTTCGCCGTCGATATAGGCGCACAACCGAATCTCGAGCGCGTGACCTTTCGTCTGCTGCAACGGTCATGCCCTCCTTTCGGTGTTTTCGGAAATCATCGCGGCGAGCCTGAGGCGCGCTGTCGATAGCCTGCTCATGACCGTGCCGATGGGGATGCCGAGGATATCGGCAGTCTCGCGGTAGCTATGGCCTTCAACATTGACCAGGAGGAACGTGCTTGCCAGGCCTTCGGGCATGGAGAGGATCATTTTCTGCAATTGGTTGGCGTAGACGGCCTTTTCGGCGGAGGCCTCGACGCTGAGTTCGTCCTGGTCGGACGCGTCAACCGTGCCACTGCCGGTGCGGACTTTTCGCTTGCGGATCTCGTCGACCCAGAGATTGCGCGTCATGGCGTAGATCCAGCTTTCGAGTCGGCCTTCTCCGTTCCAGAGGTGACTGCGCGTAATCGCTCTTTCGCAAGCTTCCTGGACAAGGTCATCGGCATCATGGGCATTGCGCGTCAATGTCATTGCGAAACGGCGCAATTTGGGCAGCAGGCTGACCAAGTCGCGTCTGAAGTCCTTCGTTTCTGCCGCTGGGCGCATTGCTCTTCCAAATGAAACGTGCGGGATCGTGTCTTTATTCGCCAGATAGTATCCACGGCCAATGATATGAAACATTTGAGCGCCAGTCTGCAAGGGAAGTCCCGGATCGGAAAGCGAAATCTGTTCTTTCTTGCGCCGTAATCCCAAAAACCTTCGCTCACCCGCACCCCGTCTCGCGAGGCAGTCGTTACCGTAAACTGCGAGCTTGCGCCGGCAGTGCGTCAAAGTTCAGCCCGAATCTGACCGGTACTCATCCGTGCAACTGCAAGTCGTTGTCGGGGGAAGTGTCAATGAACAAACAAGAATGCGATCGTGCAGGCCGTAGCGGCTGGCGATCCTCTGGGCGCGTGCTGGGTGAGCGGTTGCGATCGGCGTCGCCGTTCCTTCGCGTTGCGGGCTTAAGCGTATCGCTTGCGGGCCTCGCTGCCTGCCAGAGTGCGTCGCTCAGCGAGACCGGCTCGCTGTCGTCCTACAAGGATTTCGTCGCCAGCGATGGCATGGTGACCAAGACGAAGTACCGGGTCGATTCCGCCGCGACCAAGACGGTGAAGACCGTGCACCTGATCCCGACGACCTTTGCCTCCAATGCCGACGTCGGCACGCTCGGCGATCCCCAGAAGAAACTGGTGGCGACGGGTATCGACCGGTCGCTGTGCGAGGCGCTCAGTGCCCATTTCGACGTCGTGCCGGTCTCGAAGCCTGCGGATATGGCGGTGCGCTCGGTTGTCAGCAAGGTCAAGGCGACCAATGCCGTCGTCGCCGGCGTGTCGACCGTCACCTCGGCGGTGGCTCCGGTGCCGGTCCCGCGTATTCCGATCGGTCTTGGCAGTCTCGCCGTGGAGGCGGAGGCCTTCGATACACGGGGCAAGCAGATCGCCGGGCTGACATGGGCACGGGGCGCCAATATCCTGACCAACGGCTCGCGCGCATCGACAGCGGCCGACGCCTTCGAACTGGCCGGCGACTTCTCCGAGGATTTCAGCGCGTTGCTGGCAAAATCGAACGACCCGATGAAGTCTGATTTCGAATTGCCGTCGATGAAGGCCGTCTCGAACAGCCTGTCCTATGCGGTCACCGGCAAGCCGACCGATCCCGATTGCGCGGTTTTCGGGCGTGGTTCCGGGGTGACAGGCATCGTCGGCGGCGGGCTGGGCTTGCCGCCGGAATGGACCGAAAAGAAGCGTAGCTGAGGAGGCGCTTTCAGCCAGGGTGCGGAACTGCCTTCCCGGTTGCGGGAAGGCAGTGGGACTGCGTCAATAATGCCTGACGCCGCCGAGCGACTGCAACAGCGAGCGATAGGCCCAGGTGTCTTCGCCACCCCGGTCGCGGATCTCGACCAGTTGCACGCGGGCATCCTCGATCTGGCCCTGCTCGATCAACGCCTGGCCCATGTAAGAGCGGGCGAGGATATAGTTTTCGTCGGCCTGGAGCGCGCGCTTGTAGTATTGCATGCCGAGTTCCATCCGGCCCGCCTTGCGATTGGCGTAACCGAGATAGTTCAGTACCCGGGCGCTCTTCTGATCCCTGACGGCGCCGAGAACCTTGATGGAATTCTCATACTGGCCGGCATAGGCGAGCTCGCGGGCGGCCTGGAAAAGGATGTCGTCGCTCAGATCGCTCTTCTTGGCGTTAACGCAGGCATTTTTCCTGGCATCCCAGACCTTGCCTTGGGTGCATTCGCTGCTCGTCTTGGTTTTCTTCGGCGGCTCGCTGCTATCCTCGCCGGCGGCCATGGCCGTCTGCGCTGAGAAGATGGCCGCGCCGGCGGCAAACAGGGTGCATAGAATGGTCTTGCGGTACATCATGCCTATCTCCCAACTGATACAATGGCGCCGAGCACGCCATCTCCAGCACAGAGAATAGATCGCTCTGCCGGTTGTGGGAACCCGAACGGGAGTGTGACGCGCAAACAGGCGTATTTATTCCTCTCGGGGATGGGATTCCGGCAAATTTCGGGCCGGCCTCTCCTATGATCGTCCCGTCCCTAGAAACGGGTGGTCTCAACCAGCGTGGCGCCCGTCGCGTCGGCGTTGAGCGCGTATCGCTCGCGGGTGAGGTGCCAGTTGCCGGCCTCGCCGGCGATGGTGAACAGGTTGTAGGCAGCCGGCGGCTTGTGGCCGCCCGGGCCCTGCGATGCCGAGGAGATGCCGACAACCGGTACCGGGCCGTTCTGCCCCTTCAGCCAATAGACGGTGTTCAAGTGCGTGTGGCCGTGGATCACCAGTTCGGCGCCGCCAGACGAGATCGTCGCTGCAAAACGACGGATGCCGAGCATGCGCTTGTGCAGCGAGGTGGCGCCGCGGATCGGCGGATGGTGGATCATCACCACGCGGAAGAGGCCGGCATCGCCCGCCTGGCGCAGCAGTTTGACGGTGGCGCGGGCCTGCCGCTGGCCGAAATAGCCGCTGGCGGCGAAGGGCGGTGTCGCGACGGCCGTCGAGCAACCGATCAGCGCCACCGGGCCGCGCACCCGCATATAGGGGAAACAGCGATGGTTCTCATGCCAATCGGCCGGGGCGCCATCGGCGCGCATGAAGGGATACCAGGCGCGCGTCGTTTTCTCATAGGCGCCCGGCACATAGGCATCGTGGTTGCCCGGGACAATCGAGATGTTGGCCGGGTCTCCAGCGTCGTCGAGCCAGTCCGTCACCGCGGTGATCTCCCGCGATGAAGCGAGGTTCACCAGGTCGCCGGTGATTGCCATATGGTCCGGATCGCGCTTCTCGATGTCGGCCATCAGGCAATCGAGCGTGCCCGTGAACAGGTGTCGCCTGCGGTTCCGGTGCCAGTTGACGAAGCCGGTGATGCGCTTGGAGGCGAGTTCCCTCAAGGAGAGATCGGGCAGGGGGCCGAGGTGGACATCGGAGATATGGGCAAGTTTGAACATCGTCCCCGTCTAGCGCATATTCCGGTTGAGGGGAATCATGTCGCCGGATTAATCCCGGCCAACGGCCTATTCGGAAGGATAAACACCTGGAAAAACAGCAGCCCCGGGAGGTGCGGCGCTGGTATCACCGCGTCCTGATGCGCCTGGCTCACGGCTACTACGCCTTGTCGCGCGGCATGACGATCGGCGTGCGCGCCGCCTGCTTCGACGATCAAGGCCGGGTCTTCCTGGTGCGGCACTCCTATCTGCCCGGCTGGCATCTGCCGGGTGGCGGCCTCGACCGCGACGAGACGGCGCTCGAAGGCCTGCTGCGCGAGTTGCGCGAGGAAGGTAATCTCGAGGCGACGGTCCCGCCGGCGCTGGTGCAGGTCTACTACAACAGGCGCACGAGCCGCCGCGATCACGTGGTGTTTTACCGCTGCGACCATGTTCGCCAGTCGGCGCCGAAGACGCCGGATCTGGAGATTTCGGCGAGCGGCTTTTTTGCGCTTGATGCCCTGCCTGACGATACGACGCCCGCCACGCGCCGTCGGCTTGGAGAGCTGGCGGGCGCAAGCGTTTTCGACAGCTACTGGTAGATCTGGCTGTGCGGTCCTGACCTGGCGCAAGACAGCGCCTTGTCGGGTGTTTAGATGGCGCATCGCCCATGCGGAGCATCCAGATCGAGGATCGGGCCGACGGGCACGACCCCGGTCGGATTGATCATCGTGTGGCTGCGGTAGTAGTGCTCCTTGATGTGGCGCATGTCGACCGTCTCGGCCACGCCCGCCACCTGGTAGAGGTCGCGCAGGTAGCCCTGCAGGTTCTTGTAGTCGGCGATCCGGCGGATATTGCACTTGAAGTGGCCGACATAGACGGGGTCGAAGCGCACCAGCGTCGTGAACAGCCGCCAGTCGGCTTCGGTGATCGCGCTGCCGGTCAGGTAGCGCCGGCTCGCCAGCCGCTCTTCCAGCTCGTCGAGCATGTCGAACAGCGGGGTAACGCCTTGCTCGTAGGCTTCCTGGCTCGTGGCGAAGCCGGCCTTGTAGACGCCGTTGTTGACAGTGCCGTAGATGCGAGCGTTGAGTTCGTCGATTTCGGTGCGCAAGTCTTGCGGATAGAAATCCGCATTCGAACCGGTCAGCTCGTCAAAGGCCGAATTGAACATGCGGATGATCTCGGCGGATTCGTTTGAGACAATGGTGTTCTTCTGCTTGTCCCAGAGGACGGGCACCGTCACCCGGCCGGAATAGGTTGGGTCGGCGCGGGTGTAGACCTGCCAGAGCGCTTCGGAGCCGAAGAGGTGGTCGACGGTGCCGCCGTCCTTGCCCTTGAATTCCCAGCCCTTCGACAGCATCAGCGGATCGACGATCGAGACCGAGATCAGGTCTTCGAGCTTCTTCAGCTTGCGGAAGATCAGCGTGCGGTGTGCCCAGGGGCAGGCGAGCGAGACATAGAGATGATAGCGCCCGGCCTCGGCCTTGAAGCCGCCTTCGCCCGATGGGCCTGCCGATCCATCTGATGTGATCCAGTTGCGGAACTGCGATTCGCTGCGCTTGAAGTGGCCCTTCGTCGCCGCCGTGTCATACCAGACGTCCTGCCAGACGCCGTCTACAAGCCTGCCCATGGGCAATCTCCTTCGTGGTTTCGTTGTTCATAGATAGCGGCTTTATCGACCTGCGGAAGGTATCGATTTCTGAACAGTGCGTTTTGGGCTTTGACATCGGGCAATTTTCTGGTATCGGCGATTTCAGAAAATTTCTCTGTGTCCGGAACGAACCGTACTCATGACCTTCTCGGGAAACCTGCGACGACGCTGATGCTGCCAACGCCCCCTCGGGCGAAGCCATCCCCATGTCTGTCTGCATACGGTTCCTGATCCCATGAAAAAGCATGACCTCGTCTACCTGACCGAAGACGCGTCCCATGACGCAGCCATCGAAATCATCAACGAAGAAGCCTTTGGTCCCGGCCGGTTCGCCCGGGCGGCTGCACGCATTCGCGAGCAGGGCGCCCACGATCGGTCGCTGTCCTTCGTCTGCGCCGATAATGGCGAGACGATTGCCTCGGTCCGGATGACGCCCGTGATGGCGGGTTCGATCAAGGGGCATCTGCTTGGGCCGCTCGCCGTACGGCCGTCGCACAAGAACATGGGCATCGGCCGGGAGCTGGTGCGTATCGCCGTCGAAGCGGCACGGCGGAAGGGCTCGCACGCCGTCATCCTCGTTGGCGACCCGCCCTATTACCAGCCGCTCGGCTTCGAGAAGGTCCGTTACGCGGCTCTCGAATTCCCGGGGCCGGTCGATCCGGCACGGGTGCTGGTGGTGCCGATGGCCGAAGGCGTGCATGCCGGCCTTGCCGGCGTCATCGGCTGGCGGGACGACGCGGCAGTCGAGGAGACGGCCGAGGTCGAAGACATAGAACTGGCGCTTGCCGTCTGACAATATCGTCTGTCGGCGACCTCTAGAGCGTTTCCGATTTATACGGAAACACAGAAACGCTCTATGTCTCTGTTTTTACGCATTTCCTGACGGAAAACCGCTCCGCACTTTTCCTGGAAATGCTTTAGCCCAGCTGCTTTTTCAGAAAGACCCGGCTGCGGCCCGGTGGAAAGTCGGGCAACTCGCCGAAGGCCTCGTGACCCTGGCGCTCGTAGGCGCGGCGGGCTTGCGGATTGAACGTGTCGATCCAGGCGCCGTGGCAGCCGCGGCGACGGGCCTCGTCTTCGGCCGCCGCCAGGAGCCTGGCCGCCAGACCCTGGCCGCGCAGGTCTTCGGGCAGCCACAGCCATTGCACGAACAGCCAGCCCCAGGCGGTGTAGCCGCTGAGACCGCCGCGCTTTCCCTCCGCATCGGAACCACCGATGAGCACTGCCAGTGGCCGCCGTTCGGACGGGCCGACATCGGCGGCGTTGAAGGCCGTCAGGCCGTTGCCGATGGCTTCAAGCGCTTCGGCCGGCGGTTTGTCGGTGATCTCGAACATGGACACTCCTACCTGGCCAGCCGCTTGGAGATCGGTTCGAACTCAGGCGTCGCCGTGCGCTTGATCGGATCGGGCGTGCCGGCATCGATCGCGTCCCAATATTTCCAGTGGACCTTCTTCGATCCGAGTTCGTAGTCCATGCCGTCCCAGCTGTCTTCGCGGAAGCTGTAGAAGGCCCAGTGCAGGCTGTCCTTGTCGAGCGTCGTCAGCACGTCCTCGAGATAGGCCTTGCAGCCGGTCCAGCGGCGCATGCAACCGAACTCGCCGGCAACGACGCGATTGAGCGCAATGCCCTTGTCTTTCGCCCATTGCACCGGCCGGTCGAGATAGGAGGCAACCCGCGCCTTGTCCCAGTTCTCCTCGCTTTCGCCGAACGGGACCTTGCCGGGATAGGCATAGGGCTTTTCGCGCTTCATGTTGGGCGCGCTGGTGGCCGCATAGGGCTCGTACATGTGGAAGCTGTAGAGCACCTTCTGGTCGCTGAGACCGGACGGCCAATAGCTGAAGGCATCGGCTGCGGCATACCAGCCGGCGTCGGCCATGATCGGGGTCGCGGGGTCGACCTCGCGGATGGCGGCGATCACCGTCTCATAGAAGGCGACGAGGTCGGAGGCGCTGCCCTTCTTGCTCGCATACCAGTCCTGCATCGCCTTTTCGTCGGCGTGTTCTGCAAGGCCGTTCTGCTTTTCAGGCGCCGGTTCGTTGATGATGTTGTAGGCGGCAACACCAGGGTGATCCTTGAGTTCGCGGGCGAGGTCGCGCCAGAAGCTTGCGGCCTCAGCCCACCAGGCCTTGTCCTGCCATATGCGACCGTCGAACTTGTTGCCGTTGTTCTGCGACCAGCGCATGCCGGGCAGCGATAATGGCGTGATGACGACCTTCAATCCGGCCTTGTCGGCGCGATCGAGCGTTTCCTTCAGCGTCTTCAGGTCGGCCGCCGGTATGCCCTCGTATTTGTCGGCATTGCCGATCAGATAGTCGCGCTTGGCCGGCTTCCATTTGTCGTAGGACAAGCGAACCCAGGTGGCGCCGTAGCCGGACAGCGCCTTGAAATAGGCCTCGTCCGGCGGAAGCCGGTTGAAGCTGTTGCCGCCATGCTGCGGCTTGTCCCAAAAATCGATAAGGTCGGCCGCGTGAGCGGGCCCGGTGACGATTGCGCCGGCAAGGGCGAGGGCAAGGAAGGAGGAGGCTATCAAACGCATCTACAGGGCTCCAAAGAATGTCCCTGCGATGTCGACAGTCATTGTGGCCTAAATCAGGAACGGCGCATGCTGAAAACGTCGAGCCGGCTTTCACCCACATCCTTTTCATCGAGCTGCCAACCGCCGCGCTGGTAGAAGGCGCGCTTCTGCGGCAAGGCGCAGAGATGCACGGTTTCGACGCCGGTCGCCAAGGCCGCCTCGGCTGCGTGACGAACGATGCTCGCGCCGAGGCCGAGACCGCGAAATGTCGGCTCCACCCACACGGCTGCCACCCAGGGACCAAGCTCGGGGCGCTCCTCCAGGTCGGATTCGATCACCGAGGCGGTGCCGATAAACGTTGCGCCGCGATGGGCGACGATGGCGAAAGGAATGTGATGGTCGCCGAGGGTTCCGGCAACCAGCCCGGCGATGTGATCGAGTGGAAAGCCGCGCGGTTCCCACCAGGCCCGCCAGACGCGGTCGGCGATATCGTCGGCGAAATAGGGCACGTCGCGCAGGTTGCTGATGGCGACGTTCGGATCGGTCATCGACCCTCGCGGTACCATGTCGCCGAGATCAGCAGGAGCAGGGCGGCAAGGCCGAAGAGGCCGGTAAACAGCGACAGAGAATTGATGCCCCTGAGTACGGTCTCGTCGGTCAGGCGCAGCGACAGCCGCTGGTCATCGGCGACCCGCACGGCGCCGCGCACCGGCAGGATCGACGGCAGGTCTATGGCGCCGTCGGCGCTTGCCAGCCGGCGCACCAGGCCCTTGGTCTGTTCTGCCCAGGGGCGCAGCTTGTCCTCGGTCGAGATCGCCGCCTTGAATTCCGGCGCGTCGACATTGCCGACATGGACGAGCGTGGACAGTTCGTCGTTGGCAACTTCGAAGAGGCCGGTTTCCGTGGTCTTCACCTCGGCGCTGTAGAGGCCCGGTTCGCGCTGCGTCAGCGACAGCTCCTCGGTTTTGCCGGAGGGATAGGTGAGGGTCGCGGGGCCGGGGTCGCCCTCGATGGTCTGGCGGGTGATCTCGAGCGTGCGGCCTGCGGCGCGGGCCGTCAGCGCTTCTTCTTCCAGCGCCGGCTCCTGCATCAGCCAATGGGCGGTGCGACGATAGAGCGAGACGTGCGGACCGCCACCTTCAAAGCCCCGGGCCCAGAGCCAGCCCTGGTCCGACAGAAGCATGGCGACGCGTCCCTTGCCGACACGATTGAGCACCAATAGTGGCTTGCCGTCGGCGGCTTCCATCACGGTCTGGCCGAGTGGCCGGTCGACGTCGACGGTGCGGAACCAGCGGCCCCATTGCGGCGGCTCGCTGGCAGCCCCTTCGAGACCGCGGGTGACCGGGTGTTTCTTGCCCTCATCCGAAAGGCGCGGATAGAAGCCCTTTTCATTCATCACGCCGGTCGGGTTTGCGGGCAGTACCGCCGAAAGCGGCGTGGCGGCGATCGAATCGTTGCCGGCATGCTCAGGCCCGGCTGCGATCAGAAGTGCGCCGCCGTTCTGCACATATTGCGCGATGTTGTCGTAGTAGAGGATCGGTAGCACGCCGCGGTGCTGGTAGCGGTCGAAGATGATCAGGTCGAATTCGCTGATCTTGTCGACGAACAGCTCGCGCGTCGGAAACGCGATCAGCGACAGCTCGTTGATCGGCGTCCCGTCCTGTTTTTCCGGTGGGCGCAGAATGGTGAAATGCACGAGGTCGACGGCGGCATCGGACTTCAACAGGTTGCGCCAGGCGCGTTCGCCCGCATGCGGCTCGCCCGAGACCAAGAGCACGCGCAGGTTTTCGCGGATGCCGTCGAGAACATGGACGGCGCGATTGTTGGTTTCGGTAACTTCGCCGGGGACGCCGTTGACCGCAAATTCGAGGATGTTGTTGCCGCCGCGCGGCACGGTGAAGCTGAAAGGCACGTCGGTGCCGGGTTCGGCGACTTCCGTTGCGATCTCGTTGCCATTGAGGCGGATGGTCACCTCGGCGGTGCCGCCCGGCGCCTTGCCATCGTCGACCACGCGGAAGGACAGCTTCTGCTGTTCGCCGACGATGCCGAAGCGCGGCGCGCTGACGATCTCGATGCGACGGTCGAATTCATCCGGCCTGCCGCTGATCAGCCCATGGATCGGCGCGTCGAAGCCGAGCTTCTGGTTGATGTCGGGCACGTCGTGGATCTGGCCGTCGGTAATGAAGATCGCACCGCCGACCCGCGCCGGCGGCACATCGGCAAGCACGGAGGTCAAGGCGGAGAAGAGGCGGGTTGAAGGCGCTTCGCTCTCCGGGCTGTCGGCGGCTTCGACGATGCGGGTCTCGATCTGCGGGAAGCGGGCAAGGCGGTCCTTGAGGTCGGCAAGCGCCTTGTCGGTCTGCTCGCGCCGGCCGGCATAATCCTGGCTCTGGCTGCGGTCGACGACCACGGCGACGATGGTCGACAGCGGCTCGCGCTCCTCCTGGAAGAGGATCGGGTTGGCGAGCGCCAGACAGAAGGCGGCAAGCGCAGCGGCACGGACCCAGGCGCCGCGCACGCCGCGCCAGATGCCGAGTGCGGCCAGGATCGCCGCTGCGACGGCAAGCACCGCCAGATAGGGCCACGGGATGAAAGGCGAGAAGTCAGCGGTCATCGATCGGCCCTCATTGTCCGAGCCGTTCGAGCAGGGCCGGCACGTGCACCTGGTCGGCCTTGTAGTTGCCGGTCAGCATATACATCATGATGTTGACGCCGGAACGGAAGGCGTATTCACGCTGCATTTCGTCCGGCGGTACGGTTGGCAGCAATGCGACGCCGTTGGCATCCACCGCCCAGGCGCCGGCAAAGTCGTTGCCGGTAATCATGATCGGCGTCACGCCATCGCCAGAGCGAGCCGGGCGATTACTCGCCTCTTCGCGATTGTCGAGCTGCGCCTCGATCCACAGCGGGCTGCCGGTGTAGCGGCCGGGGAAGTTCGACAGCAGGTAAAATGCTTTGGTCAGCACGTGGTCGGTCGGAACGGGCTCCAACGGCGGGATGTCGAGGTTGGCAAGGATCGCCTGCAGCCGCTCGGTGTTGGGGCTGGTGCCGCCGGACGATGCGCCGAGCGAGGAGAACTGGTCGCGCGTGTCGAACAGCACCGTGCCGCCGGCGCGCATATAGGCGTCGATGCGGCTGACGGCCTGCGGGCTCGGCATCGGCGCCGATGCGGAAACCGGCCAATAGATGATCGGATAGAACGACAGTTCGTCCTTGGCGATATCGAGGCCGACAGGCGTGCCCGGCTCAAGCGTCGTACGATAGGTGAGGAAGTCGGTAAGTCCCGCAAGCCCGCGTTCGGAGAGACGGTCGACTTCGCCTTCGCCGGTCACCACGTATGCCAGATGCGTGGTGTCGAGGCGCTCGAGAATGGCGGCGTCCTCCGGTCGGCTGTCGTCGGCCAGACTATCCGGCGGCGAGACGAGGAAGGCACTTACCGCCAGCAGGAGGCCTGCGGTCATCGCCTTTGCTGCGCGCAGACGCGAGAAGGCCCCGCCCATGAACAGCACGATCAGCGCGTCGACGAGGAGCAGCAGCATTGCAAGGGTGAACAGGGCCGGCTTCAGCGACCAGCTTTCGGAAGCGGCCAATTGCTGGGTGGTGTGAGCGCCGGCGGCGGTCATGTCGATCGGCGTCAGCTCGGCATTGCGCGGCAAAAGGTTGAGCGCGGTAAAGCCATCTTCCGATCCGTAGAGACCCGGCGGATTCTCAGGCGTCGACACCGGCACCTGGCCCGGCACGACATCGAGCGGCCGGGCATTGCCGGTCTCGGCGACAAGCACGCCGTCGGCGTTCAGCAGCCGATAGGGCGCGAGCGTCTGTTGCTGCGCCTTGCCCTCGTTGGCAACGCCACCGCCGCGCGACAGCTGGACGCTGCGGCGCAGCATCTCGACGAAATCGCCCGAGATCGGCAGGTTCGACCAGGTGGCTTCGGCGCTCACGTGGAAGAGGATGATGCGCCCGGCGCCGTGGGCCGACGTCGTCACCAGTGGCGTGCCATCGGCAAGGCTTGCCCAGGTGCGCTCGGCAAGATCGGCGGTCGGTTCGGCCAGAACCTGCCGCTTGACCAGAATGTCGGTCGGGCGCGCCATGCCGGCAAACGGGCTGTTGGCGGGGTAGTCGGCGAGCGGTTGCGGTTCGGACCAGGAAAGCGCGCCGCCGAGCGCCCGTTCGCCCTGGCGCAGCGTCACCGGCACCAGCGGATCGTCGGCGGGGGCGGCTGCAAGCCTGGGGCCGGCGAAGCGGATGAGCATGCCGCCATTGTCGATCCATTTCGTGAGCTTCGGATAGATCTCTTCCGGCAGCCGGCCGATATCGGCCATAATCAGCACGGAGGGCTTCTGCTCCAGGAGCTCCGGAATG
The DNA here is from genome assembly GCF_059419585.1 of Ensifer sp. GW821-FHT05G01. NCBI lineage: Bacteria > Pseudomonadati > Pseudomonadota > Alphaproteobacteria > Hyphomicrobiales > Rhizobiaceae > Ensifer > Ensifer sp. GW821-FHT05G01. Next base: position 280,336 of record NZ_JBWKSC010000006.1, read on the forward strand.
GCGACGGCGAGATCGGTCTCGTGCGGCTCGACGAGATCGGCATAGGGAGCGAGCGCGCGGTTGATATAGTAGAGCGGCGACAGAAGCGGCTGCGACTGATCGCGGGCCTCGCCGCTCAGAAGTGCGACGCGACGACGGCGGAAACCATCGTCGAGCAGGTGCACGCTGCCGGCGGTCGCGGCATTCTCGATGCCGATGCGGGCAAAATCGTTGCGCAGTTCGAAGGGCGCCTCGATGCTGCCCTTGGCGACGCCTTCGCCGGGGCCGAAGGCGATCTGCCCGTCGGCAATGGCGCGGCCGCGCGTGTCATAGGCGACGATCGGCAGGGTGAGGGCCCCATCCTTGTTGAGGCGCGTTGCCGTCACCGACATGCCGGTCGAGCCGTTGCTGCTATCGGTCAGTGCCACGGTGCGGCTGCCATCGGCCTCGATCAGCCGCAGTTCGGCGGCTCGGACCTCGGATAGCGCCGCCATGGTCTTCTGGTCTGCTGCCTCGATGCCGTCGCTGACGAAGGCCAGCGTGCCGGGCTTCGCGCCTTCAAACGCGGTTTTCAGTGCGGCAATCGCCTGGGTGCGGTCGACGGCGAGCGGAATGGGGGCGGCGGCAGCAAGCCTGTTGCGTGCGGTCGCTGCCGAGCCCGGCGTGGCGTCGTGCTGGCGGTCGCCGGTGAAGGCGATCGAAACGGCAAGGTCGCGCGCCTCGGCATCGTCGATCAGCGTGCTGACGGCATCCACACGTTGCTCCCAGTCGGTGGCCGTTGCCCAGCTGTTGTCGACGACGATGGCGAGCGGGCCGCTCGTTGCCAACGTGTTCTGGCGCGGGTTCATCACGGGGTCGGCGATGGCGAGAATGACCGCGGCCGCCAAAAGCATGCGCAAAAGGGTCAGCCACCACGGGCTTTTCGACGGCGTCTCCTCGCGCTTCAGCACCGAGGCAAGAATGCGCAGCGGTGGGAACACTTCGGCCGCCGGCTTCGGCGGGGTCATGCGCAAGAGCCACCAGATCACCGGAAGGGCGATCAGCGCCGCAAGCATCGCGGGATTGGCAAACAGAAAGGGAAGGCCGGTCATAGCTGGCCTCCATGGGTGGCGCGACCGGGCATGCCCGAGAGATACATGTGGACTGCAACCAGCGCCTCGGAGGCGGGCCTGTCAGTCCTATGTGGCGTAAAGGTCCAGCCGAGATGGCGCAGCGTCACCCCGAGGCTTTCGCGGCGCGCGAGGTAGGCGCGCTGATAATCTTCGCGCAGGATCTCGGCGCGCCCGGCCGTCAGCTTCTGGCCGGTTTCCGGATCGCTGAACTCGGTTCGGCCGGCATAGGGAAAGACCTCCTCGGCCGGATCGGCAACCTCGACGACATGGCCGCGCAGGCCACGGCGGGCAAGCGGACCCAGTCGCTCCATGATCCTGTCGGTCGGATCGAGAAAATCGCCGATCAGCACCAGATCGCTGGCGTTGCGGATCATGCCTGTCTCCGGCAACCCTTCGGAAAGCGGCGTCAGCATGATTGCGGTTGCCAGCCGTTCGGCGGCGTTGCGGGCGGAGATCGGCTCCATCACCCCAGGACATCCGATGCGCTCGCCGGAGCGCGCGAGGATTTCGGCGAGCGCCAGCATCAAGACCAGCGCCCGGCTTTCCTTCGACACCGATCCGAGCGTCGACTTGTACATCATCGACGGCGACAGGTCGGCCCAGAGCCAGATGGTGTGGGCTGCCTCCCATTCGCGGTCGCGCACATAGGTATGATCGTCGCGGGCGGAGCGGCGCCAGTCGATGCGCGACAGGCTTTCGCCGTCGCTATAGGGCCGGAACTGCCAGAAATTCTCGCCGATCCCGCGCTTGCGCCGCCCGTGCCAGCCGGAGATCACCGTGTTGGCGATGCGGCGGGCTTCGACGAGGCAGTCAGGAACGAGCATCGCGCGCTGCTGCGCACGGGAAAGAACCTCACCAGCGGGGGTACGCGCAACTATGTGCCCGATGGAGGCCATTCTTTATCCCTTGGCTTGTTTCACCAGTCCGGCGATGACGTCGCGCACGGTCATGCCTTCGGCACGGGCGGCGAAGGTCAGCGCCATACGGTGCTGGAGAACGGGCTCGGCGAGTGCCATGATATCGTCGATCGACGGCGCAAGCCGCCCATCGTAAAGCGCGCGGGCGCGGGCGCACAGCATCAGCGCCTGTCCTGCGCGCGGGCCCGGGCCCCAGGCGACGTTCTTGTCGGTGGCGGCATTGCCGTTACCCGGCCGGGCCGAGCGCACCAGATCGAGGATGGCATCGACCACCTTTTCGCCGACCGGCATCTGGCGGATGAGGCTCTGGATTTGCTGCAGGCGGGCGGCATCGATGACGGGACGGGCGGTCGCTTCGGCGGTGCCCGTGGTCTCAAGCAGGATCTGCCGTTCTGCGGCAAGCTCGGGATAGCCGACGTCGACCTGCATCAGGAAGCGGTCGAGCTGCGCCTCGGGCAGGGGATAGGTGCCTTCCTGCTCCAGCGGGTTCTGGGTCGCCAGCACATGGAACGGCTGCGGCAGGTCCTTGCGGGCGCCGGCAACGGTGATGTGATACTCCTGCATCGCCTGCAACAGCGCCGACTGCGTGCGCGGCGAAGCGCGGTTGATTTCGTCGGCCATCAAGAGCTGCGTGAAGATCGGGCCGGGGATGAAACGGAAGGAGCGATGGCCGGCGGCATCCTGGTCCATGACTTCGGAGCCGAGAATATCCGACGGCATCAGGTCGGGCGTGAACTGGACGCGGCTGGAATCGAGTCCGAGAACGGTGCCGAGCGTCGCCACCAGCTTGGTCTTGGCAAGGCCGGGCACGCCGACGAGCAGGGCGTGACCGCCCGACAGGACCGCAAGCAGGGTCTGCTCGACCACCGTTTCCTGGCCGAAGATGACCTTGCCGACTTCGGCGCGCACGAGCGCGATTTCCGCAAGCGCGTTTTCCGCCGCGGCAACGATCGCCTTTTCGTCGGTCGCGTCCGTCGCGCCCTTCATCACACTCATGGTCATACTCCCCGGTCGCCCGTTGTTGAACCGAATCGCCCCGCCGGGGAATTTCAGTTGCCTTATTCCAATTTAGACCCTGGCTGACGGCTGACAAGTCGCCGCAGACGCACTATCTCGTGACATCATACACGCCGCATCTCGCGACGGCATACACGCCTCCGGTGCAAAATCGGGGCCAATCGGGACGGAACGATGGCAGAAGCCGAAATTCAGCGAACCGGGGACGCGGCCGGACTGGCGGCGCTGATATCGCGTGCAGCCGGCCAGACGGGCGACGGCAAGCGCGGACTGCCGCCCGTGGAGCGCTGGAATCCGCCATTCTGCGGCGATATCGACATGGAAATCCGCGCCGACGGTACCTGGTTCTATCTCGGCACGCCGATCGGCCGTCAGCCGCTGGTGCGGCTGTTCTCCACAGTTTTGCGCAAGGACGAGGACGGCGTCACCTATCTGGTGACGCCTGTGGAAAAGGTGGCGATCCGCATCGTCGACGCCCCTTTCCTTGCCGTCGAAATGAGCGTCACGGAGAAAGACGGCGTGCAGGTGCTGACCTTTCGCACAAATGTCGGCGATGTTGTCGAGGCGGGGCCGGAACACGCCTTGCGTTTTGTCATCCACGGCGACAATCGCGAGCTGAAACCTTATCTACATGTGCGCGGCCGGCTGGAAGCGCTGGTGTCTCGACCCGTCATGTATGATCTCGTCGACCTCGGCGAAACTCTAATGGTCGACGGCGTCGAGATGTTCTGCGTACGGTCGGGCGGCTCGGTCTTCCCGATCATGCCGGCTGGCGAACTGGAAGCGCTGTCGCGATGAACGGGCATCCCTATTCCGCCGACGAATTTCGCCGCCGGGCGCTGACCCAGATGGGCGGGCCGGTGGAAAGCTCCTGGCGGGAGCACGGCGATTTCCTGCTCAACCCCGGCATCGTTCCGCATCTCGAGACCCTGCATCTGAAGGATGCGGCGGTGCTGGTGCCGGTGGTCGACGACGGCGAAGATGCGCATGTCATCTTCACCCAGCGCACCGCCAGCCTGCGCAAGCATTCCGGCCAGGTGGCGTTTCCCGGCGGCGCGGTCGATCCCGAAGACCGGTCGATCGAGCTTGCCGCCCTTCGCGAGGCGCAGGAGGAGATCGGTCTCGATCCACGCTTTGTGGAAACGATCGGGCGGCTGCCGCATTACATGGCGTTGTCCGGCTTCAAGATCACGCCGGTTCTGGCGGTGGTGCAGCCGGGCTTCGAGCTGGTTCCCAACCCCGACGAGGTCGAAAGCGTCTTCGAAGTGCCGCTGTCGTTTCTGATGAACCCCGGCAACCATGGGCGCGGAAGCGGCCACTGGCAGGGCGAAGACCGGCATTTCTATCGCATGCCCTATGGCGACAGGAATATCTGGGGTATCACCGCCGGCATCGTCCGAATGCTTTATGAAAGGCTTTATGCATGACCTCGGTTGCCGGTGAGAGCTGGTTTTCAGCTCCATCCCTTCGCCGCGTCTTCGACGTCCTGAACGCCGAGGGCGGGGAGGTGCGCGTCGTCGGCGGCGCCGTGCGCAACAGCCTGATGGGCGTGCCCGTCGGCGATGTCGACATGGCCACCACCTGGCATCCGCAAGACGTGTCTGCCCGCGCGAAGGCTGCCGGCATCAAGGTGGTGCCGACGGGCATCGACCATGGCACGGTGACGCTGGTCATCGACGGAACGCCCTATGAGGTGACGACGCTGCGTCGCGACGTCGCGACCGACGGGCGCCGGGCGGAAGTGGCCTTCGGAACCGACTGGAAGGTGGATGCCGAACGGCGTGACTTCACCATCAACGCACTCTACGCGAATGACAAAGGCGAGGTCATCGACGAAGTCGGCGGCTTGGCCGATATCGAAAGCCGGACCCTGCGCTTCATCGGCAACGCGGCCGAGCGGGTGGCCGAGGACTATCTTCGCATCCTGCGCTTCTTCCGCTTCTTCGCCCATTACGGCAACGGGCGTCCCGATGCCGATGGCTTGAGAGCCTGCGCGCAGGCGCGTTCAAAACTGTCGACGCTTTCGGCAGAACGGGTGTGGGCGGAGACGAAGAAACTGCTTTCGGCCGAGGACCCGGGCCGGGCGCTGCTCTGGATGCGCCAGGCGGGCGTGTTGACCGAGATCCTGCCCGAGACCGAAAAATGGGGCATCGACGCCATTCCGGAACTGGTTGCTGCCGAGCGCGCATTCTCGTGGGTTGTCGATCCGCTGTTGCGCCTTGCGGCGATCGTGCCGCCGGACGCAGAGCGACTCGAAGCCATGGCCGCACGGTTGCGCCTGTCGAAGGCCGAGGCGGCCTATTTTGCGCGCTTTGCCACTGCGCCGACGATACCAACCAAGACGGTTGACGCGGCGCTTGACCGGCTTCTCTACCGCCATGGTGCCGAGGGGATTTCCGTCCGGCTGCGGCTGGCGCTTGCCTCGGCGAGGCGCAAGTCCGAAAACGATCCGGCACTGTTGGCCGAGACCGCGTCCTTCCAGCGCCTCTTGACGCGAACCGAGGCATGGAAGCGCCCGAGTTTCCCGCTGTCGGGTGCGGATGTGCTGAAGGCCGGCATCCCGGCCGGGCCGCGCGTCGGCGAAATCCTGACCGAGTTGGAGACCTTGTGGGTCGAACGCAACTTCAGCGTCGACCGGGCGAACCTCGTCGCAAGGCTCGAAGCGTTGGTGCCGCGCGCCTGAAGCGCGCGGCGTGAGATCTAGAGTCGAGGTCCATGATGACCTGGCGAATAAGCGCCAGGCGCCATAGACGACGGATCTCTGCTGGCACCAAACACGCGCCGTGATCGAGAAACCTGTGCGCTCCTGGAGTGAGTGGGCCGAGAGGCTGCTACTTAGTCGGCCTCACAAGCGAAATGACCCTTGGCTTGGATGGCGCATCCAGCCATTCGATCCACTTGTCTCTTTCCTCGGTCGTATCGAAGAACCGCCAGAGCTTGTATTCTTCTTCGGTGGTCTGCAACATCTCGCCGATGGATACGAGTTCCAGGGGCAGTGTCACCTCATTGCCGTCGAAGCGAACGAAATAAATCCCTTCGGCAGCAAGACGAATAACTTGGCCAGTGCCATAGCTCCCATCGGGGTCGTCGACCGTGAAGTACATGCCGGTCAAAGTGTCAAAAGCTTTGTCGTTCATAGGTTCCGAGTGCCAGTTAAAAGAATCCAGGGCATGAGACGTTCGCGCAGGCGGCCGGCAAACGCAAGTGATCACCACGACAGGCGAGGGCGACACGCCGCGTGCTGATCAGGAGGCTATAGAGCGTGAGGGCCGGGCGGGTCAAATCTCCTTCGCGCATTACCGCTCGTCCACGGGACAACAGAACGCGCCGTCCGGCGGTCCTAAGAGCTGGCAGGAGAACGTCGCAAATCCAGATCGGGTGGTCGCGATCGTTTTGTCTCTCGCACCAGTCCGTCGCCAGGCACCTCTGGCGGGCGGCAACACGCGACGCGTCGCGGGTCTGTGTCGGTGTGAAACCCGCGCGCGTTCGGGGCATATGCAGCTTTGTCAGGCCGCCTTGGTCTCTTCGACGATGCGCGCCTTGATGTTGTCGATCATGTTTTCGCGGATCATGGTTTCGCCGTGGGCCTGGCGCATATGGTCCACCACGCGGCGAACGATTTCGGCGTCGTTATCGGCGCGGGTGTGCCATTCGCAACCCGGGACAAGAGAACCGCATTCAAACAGGCGCATGATGTTCCTCCTTCCGATGTGAGCTCAATGCAAGGGGCAGGTCACGCGCATCTCCTCCGCGCGTCACGACTCCCAGCCTAACATCAACCCCTGGGCCGACCAAATTGTTCCAACCTGCCGTGCGGCAAGAAACCGTTATAGACATGCCGGTCGATGGTGTTATGGGTTTGCGGTAACAAGAGACACAAAGGCCTTCTTTGCCCATGACCACTACCGTTCAATCGGAACTGATCGCCGCTATCCGCAATATTCCCGACTACCCGAAGCCGGGCGTCATGTTCCGCGACATCACCACGCTGCTCGGCAATCCGCGTGCGTTCCGCCGTGCGATCGACGAACTGGTGCATCCCTATGCCGGAACAAAGATCGACAAGATCGCCGGCATCGAGGCGCGCGGTTTCATTCTTGGCGGCGCCATCGCGCATCAGCTTTCCTCCGGGTTCGTTCCGATCCGCAAGAAGGGCAAGCTGCCGCATGACACGGTGCGCATCGCCTACAGCCTCGAATACGGCGTCGACGAGATGGAGATGCACAAGGATGCGCTCAAGCCGGGCGAGAAGGTCATTCTGGTCGACGACCTGATCGCCACCGGCGGCACGGCCGAAGCCGCCGTCAAGCTGTTGAAGCAGATGGGCGCCGATATCGTTGCAGCCTGTTTCGTCATCGACCTGCCGGAACTCGGCGGCCGCAAGAAGCTAGAAGCGCTCGGCGTCAACGTCCGCACGCTGATTGAATTCGACGGCCACTGAGGGCCCGCGTCCTCAGGCGCGATTAATCGTGGGCAGCATCAGTTGCACTTCGCGCTGCGTTGCCGGTGTCAGTGTTTCGACCTCCCTCCGCCAGAAGGCGTCGGCCTCTGGCGGCTCGGCTTCCCAGCTTCGGATCGAGGTTTCGTTATCGTCGATGGCCACGCGCCGGTGGCCGCCGAGGCGAAGATATTCCTCCGCCAGTTCGCGGACATGGGTCTTTTCCATAGATTGCCCTCCGATTCTCCCTGTCAAAGCTCCGCTACACCAGAGCCTATCGGCAACTGGCGTGAAGCTTGGAAGGTCCGAACGGATTTTACGCCCAAATCGTTCCTGACTTAAGGAATTAGATTGTTGTCCGCGCGTGGCACCGTCGGCAATCGTGGCGATCTATACGAACTCTATGACCTTGCTCTCGAAGCGGATCACTGCTTCGCCGTGCTGGTTTTCGCCTTCGCACAGAATGGTGTTGATCCGCCAGCCGGGCCGCGAGGCGAGCGCGCGGCTTTCGAGGAACGTCACGGCATAGGTCACGGTGTCGCCGGCATAGACCGGCTTCAGCCATCTGAGATCCCTGAAACCGGGCGAGGGGCCGAGCCTTGGCGCCTGCAGGCCTTCGGCGGCAAGTCGACGCTGCTCGTCCTTCCAGAACCGGACGAAGCACTGCATCCAGCCGGCGGATGTGTGCCAGCCGGAGGCGCAGAGGCCGCCGAACAGCGAATGCCGGGCTTCTTCGGCGTCGAGATGGAAGGGTTGCGGATCGAAATCGCGCGCGAAGCGGACGATATCCTCCGCCGAAAACGTCAGGCTGCCGATGACGGTCCTGCGGCCGGTGGCGTAAAACTCCTCCATCGTCATCATCAGTGTTGGACCTTGTCGCGGCAGCGGAAGAGCACGGAACATTCGGAAACCGCCACCGGTTCGCCGGCCTGGTTGACGATTTCGTTGCGGAACTTGACGATGCCGAGGCCGGGCTTGGACTTCGAGCGGCGGGCCTCCAGAACCTGGCTGAAACCTGTGAGCGTGTCGCCGGCAATGACCGGCTTCTTCCAGTCCATGAAGTCGATACCGGGCGAGCCTTGCGACGAGGACTGGCCCATGAAGGCATCGAGCATCATGCGCATGCCGACAGCGCTGGTGTGCCAGCCGGAGGCCGAGAGGCCACCGAGGATGCTGCGCCTACCGGCTTCCTCGTCGAGATGCATCGGCTGCGGATCGAATTCACGCGCAAAGGCGATCATATCGGAAGGTTTCATTTCGACCGGTTTGTAGTCGAAGCGTCGCCCTTCGGAAAAATCCTCGAAATACAACATGCTGCGTTGCCCCGTCTGATTTGCTGCCGCTCTACGTACTGCATAATTTCTCAAATCGGAATCGCTTTGAGCAAGGTTTGAAGCGTGGGCTCTCATGCCAAGTGATCGGCCGCAGCAAGGAATTTCCAGGTTGCGAATACCGCATGTTCATGCAACCACCTGTTTTGGAAATGCAACGATGCGCGTTTGATTGAGGATGCACGTGACCGAACTGAACAGAGCGCTTGCAGGCGCCGCCGAAAAAGGGATCATCTCTGCCCATCAGGTGAGCGATCTCGAAGCCTATCTGGCCGATCGGGGCATAATTTTCGGGCCGACGGCGCCGGATGCCGCAGCGGAGCGGGACGATGCCGCTCTCGACGCGCGCGCGGCCGAAGACAGCGAGCAGCCACGGTTCATCCGGGGATTTCACGACATCCTGATCACGATCGGTGTCGTCGTCGTGCTGATCGGTCTTTGGGGCCTGGGTGGCCCGTTCTTGACGCTGCCGGTCATTCTGGTCCTTGCCGAGATCCTGGTGCGGCGCCAGCGGCTGGCGCTGCCGTCGGTGGCGCTGACGGTTGCTCTCGTGCATTGGGTCGGGATTACAGCACTGTGGTTCGTCAGCGAGCATGAGGATGCCTGGAGGCCACTGGTCTTTGTGCTCGCCTTTCTATCAGCATTCCCGATCCCGCTCGGCCTGTTCTACTGGCGCTATCGCGTGCCACTGGCACTGGCCGGCCTGATGGTGTCGGTCGCCCTCATCGGCGTGGTTGCGGCCCTTCTTGCCTTGGAGAAGAGCCTTGGGATCGACCTTGCCAATGAGAACCATTTCATGCTTCTCGCGCTCACCGTTCTTGTCGGCGCCTTGGGCGTCTTTGCGGTCGCGATGCGCTACGACGTTTCCGATCCGCAGCGCGTGACCACGCGCTCGGATACCGCGTTCTGGCTGCATCTGGCCGCAGCACCCGCGTTGCTCTACGGGCTGATCGCTCTGGTTTTCCTGTCGAACGACGGTGCGACGTGGTGGGATGGGCAAGCCAGCCTTGGCCAGGCGGCCGCCGCCATTCTGATTGTGGCCCTGTTCATGCTGGTCGGGCTGGTCATCGACCGACGAGCCTTCGTTACATCAGGGCTGTTGTCGCTGGGCGGGGCTGTCTGGACGATGCTCAACCAGACTGGAGCGTCGCTCGACAACTACGTGTTCGTCGCCTTCGCTGTGGTCGGCGTCACCGTGCTCGTCATCGGCATCTTCTGGCAGAAGCTGCGGCGCATCGTCGTCAGCCTGTTGCCGGAAACGATGACGGCGCGGTTGCATACCGCGCCGTAACATCGGGTCTTCTATCGATCGTTCCTGAAGCGCCTCGGCGCGTCAGGCCGGAGCCCGTCACGCCGAATTGCTGTGGCCTTTGGGGCGACAGGCCTTACGTGTTGAAGCGGAAGTGGATGACGTCGCCGTCCTGGACGACGTATTCCTTGCCTTCGTCGCGGGCCTTGCCGGCTTCCTTCGCGCCGACTTCGCCGCCGAGCGCGATATAGTCGTCAAACGCGATGGTGTTGGCGCGGATGAAGCCGCGTTCGAAGTCGGTGTGGATGACGCCGGCGGCCTGCGGTGCCTTGGTGCCGCGCTGGATCGTCCATGCGCGCGTTTCCTTCGGACCTACGGTGAAGTAGGTGATGAGGTCGAGCAGCTTGTAGCCGGCGCGGATCAGCCGGTCGAGGCCGGCTTCTTCCAGGCCGAGCGCGCTCAGGAATTCCTTGGCTTCCTCTTCCGGCAGCTGGGCCACTTCGGATTCGATCGCCGCCGAGATCACGACGCTTTCAGCGCCCTGCGCCTTGGCCATTTCGGCAACCGCACGCGTGTGTTCGTTGCCGTCGACGGCATCGCTTTCCGCGACGTTGCAGACGTAGAGCACCGGATGCGCGGTCAGCAGGTTGAGGCCCTGCAGGATGCGCAGCTCTTCGGCGTCGAGCTTGGCAAGCAGCGTGCGCACCGGCTTGCCGTCCTGCAGCAGCTTCAGCGAGGCTTCCATGATCGGCAGCTGAGCGACCGAATCCTTGTCCTTGCCGCCGGCGCGCTTGCGGGTCTGGTCGGTGCGGCGCTCGAGGCTGTCGAGGTCGGCGAGCATCAGCTCGGTCTCGATCGTCTCGGCATCGGCCACCGGGTTGATGCGCCCTTCGACGTGGGTGATGTCGTCATCCTCGAAGCAGCGCAACACGTGCACGACCGCATCCACTTCGCGGATGTTGGCGAGGAACTGGTTGCCGAGGCCTTCGCCCTTCGACGCGCCGCGCACCAGGCCGGCGATATCGACGAAGGAGATGCGCGTTGGGATGATTTCCTTCGACTTGGCAATGTCGGCCAGCTTGCGCATGCGGGGATCCGGAACCGCGACTTCGCCGGTGTTCGGCTCGATCGTGCAGAACGGATAGTTGGCAGCCTGAGCCGCCGCCGTCTTGGTGAGCGCGTTGAAGAGGGTGGACTTGCCGACGTTCGGCAGCCCGACAATACCGCATTTAAAGCCCATGGCTAAAACCTGTCGTTCTCGAATTCGTTGGGCGTGGCTATGGGATAAAGGAGCCGAACGGTCAAGCCTTCGCGCGGTTCGACGCGGCGAAGGAGCGGGCTTTTGCTTGATTGCCGGCGCTCAGCGTAGGATATTGAAGGTCAGCGTCCCGGGGCCGCATGGCCGACTACGACCGCCTTTCCTGTCATCAACGGGTGGATTTCCGATGAGTGACGATGGTCTTGCTGCAAAACCGAAGCTGAAGCCGAAACCGAAACTGGAGCGGCCGAAGCTCTACAAGGTCATTCTCGTCAATGACGATTACACGCCGCGCGAATTTGTCGTGATGGTGCTGAAGGCGGTTTTCCATATGAGCGAAGAGGCGGGCTACCGGGTGATGATGACGGCGCACAAGCTCGGCGTTTCCGTCGTCGTCGTCTGCGTGCGCGATATCGCCGAGACCAAAGCCAAGGAGGCGACCGATCTTGCCAAGGATGCCGGCTTCCCGCTGATGTTCATGACCGAGCCGGAGGAATGACGGCCAGGGGGGACGGTCAGGGGCGGCGGATCTGATAACCGGTCTTGTCCTGCCGGAAGCCGCAGTTCTCATAGAAACGCAACGTCGCCGGATCCTTCGATCCGGTCAGCAGCATCACCTTGTAGCAGCCGGCCGCCCAGGCCGTGGCGAAGGCGTGTCTGATCAGCGCGCCAGCAAAACCGCGCCTGCGGAATGTGGAGGCTGTGACGACGTTTTCGATCAGGGCATAGGGTGCGCCGCCCCGCGTCAGGTTCGGTACGACCACCAACGTGACCGATGCGGCGGCGATATCGCCGGCAAGGCCGATGAAAATCGTCATGCCGGGATGGTCAAGGATCGCCGCGAAGCGGTCGGTGGCGACTGCTGTGTCCAGCGCCGGGTCGTCCGGGTTCAGCTCGCCATAAAGCGCAAGCAGTCCGGGCAGATCGACTGCCTGCGCGGCACGGATCGAGAAGGGCGCAGGCGACACGGTTCAGTCGCCCTTCGGGCCGAACAGCTTCTTCAGCATGTCGGCCATCGGGCCGCTTGTCGGCAGCTTCTTCGGCTGGGCCGAATTGCGCGCCTGATGGATATGGGATTGAGCGCCCGGCTTCTTCTGGGCCTGCGGCTTGTCCTCGTCCGCCTTGCCGCCGGTGGCAAGTGCGATCTTGTTGAGGATCTGCGAGTCCTCGCCGCGCACCAGCATGTCGGCGTTGTCGGCGATGGCGTCGAGCAGCGGCACCAGCCAGGTCTGATCCACCTTGGCAAAATCACCAAGCACATGGGCGTGGACGAGATCCTTGACGCCAGGGTGGCCGATGCCGAGCCGCAGGCGACGATACTCCTTGCCGCAGTGGGCATCGATCGACTTGATGCCGTTGTGGCCACCGTGACCGCCGCCGACCTTGATGCGCGCTTTCGCGGCGGGCAGATCCAGCTCGTCATAGATGACGGTGATGTCCTTCGGTGCGAGCTTGTAGAAGCGCATGGCCTCGCCGACCGCCTCGCCTGAGAGGTTCATGAAGGTCTGCGGCTTCATCAGCAGCACGCGCTCTCCGCCGATCTCGCCTTCCGCGATCTCGGACTTGAACTTCTTCGACCAGGAGGAAAAATTGTGGCGGCGATGGATGACGTCGACGGCCATGAAACCGATATTGTGGCGGTTTGAGGCATATTTCGAACCTGGATTGCCAAGTCCTGCGATGATCAGCATGTCGTTACGCTCCGTCGGGCTTTCCCCGCTTCACGACCGCGAAACGCCGCCGGAGTCAATCCTTATTTCGTCGCCTGCACGCTTCCACTCGGCCGCAGGCCGTAGCGATCGAAGATCGCATCCTGGGTGCCGTTGCCGATCAGGCGGTCGAGTTCGCGCTGCATCTTCTCGACCGTTTGCTTGTCCATGTCGCGGTGGCAGGCGATGCCGTAGTATTTTCCTTCCAGCATCAGCGCCGCCTCGACGGGCTTGCCTTCTGAGCGCATGCTTTCGAAGGTCTTTTCCGATGTCATCATCAGATCGATGCGGCCGGCGATCAGCTTTTTCAGCGTCGAGTCCAGGTTGGTCGCATAGTCGATCTTCTGAAAGCCGTGTTCCATGAGGTAGGTGGCGGAGAAATCTTCCCGTTGGGTACCGACGGTGAACCGCTTTGCCGCATCGATGGTATCGGGGGCGATGTCCGATCCCTTGCGCCGGACCATGATCATGTGGTCGACGAGCAGCGGTTGCACCCATTGAAACCGCTTCTCGCGCTCGGCGTTGAGGCCGGTGGTGAAGACGCAATGGGACGCATCGGTTTCAGCCAGCATGTAGGCTCGCGCCCAGGGCAGGACCTCGATCGTATAGGGGAGCTTGAGTGCGTCCATGATTGCCGCTACCTGCTCGACCGAGGAGCCGTTGGCACCGCTCGGGGTCGAGAAGTTGTAGGGCGGGTATTCCTCGGTGACGAATTTGATCGTCTGCGCTTCGGCGGCAGTGGACAGGCCGAGGAAGAATGCCAGTATCAGCTCTTTCACGCCCTGCTCCTTTGCGCCAGTGTCCGGCCGCTATCGTTGAGTGTTTGCTTTGACTTCGGAGTCGCTCTCCAGCATGGCCAGCATCTTGCCGATCGGCATGGGGCGGCTGAAAAGATAACCCTGCCCACAATCCACACCAAGCTTGCGCAGGAGTTGCCATTGCTCCTGGGTCTCGATGCCTTCGGCGACGACGGTGCAGCCCATCTGATGCGAGATCGTTCGGATGCCCTTGATCAGCATCCGGCTCTTGCGGCGGACATCGGCTGTGCCTGAACTGAGCGAGCGCGTGAAGGACTGGTCGACCTTGACGATATCGACGGGGAAACGGTTGAGATAGCTCAGCGACGAGTAGCCCGTTCCGAAGTCGTCAAGCGCAATCCGGCAGCCGAATTCGTTGAGCTGCTTCAGCACGCCATGCACTTCGGGATTGTCGAGCATCAGCACCGCTTCGGTGATTTCGATGACGATCCGGTTCGGTGAAATGTGGTGCTTGAGGAGCAGGGCGGCGAGCTTGTGCGGCAGCGTCAGCTCGAACTGCAGCGGCGAGAAATTTACGGCAAGATAGGTGTTCTGCGTGCCGTCGAGGGCGGAGATATCAGCCAGATGCCGGATCGCCTTTTCCAGAATGCAGTCGCCGATGCGGGCGATCGTCCCGGTTTCCTCGGCAATGCCGATGATCTTGCCGGGGGGCATGATGCCTTTTTCCGGATGATTGAGGCGCATCAGCGCCTCGAAGCCGGCGATCTGGCCATCGCTAAGGCTGACGATCGGCTGCAGCCAGGCCTCGAAGTGATCGTCCTTGAGGCCGGCTTCGATGCACTGCTCGATCTCGTGGCGCTCGCGCGCCGTATCGAGCATGCTGGCGTCGAACACCTGCAGGCCGTTCTTGCCGTCATGCTTGCGGGCATACATCGCCATGTCGGCCTTGAGCAGCAGGTCGGAGGCGTTTTCGGCGTGCTCCGGATAAACGGAGATGCCGACGCTGGCGCTGACGAACAGCTCGTTGCCGGCAATGTGCATGGGTTCGCGCAGCGCATTGACGATGCGCTCGCCGATTTCGCTGGCGAGTGCCGCGACATCCAGGTCCGAGACCAGGATTGCAAACTCGTCGCCGCCGAGTCGGGACATGATGTCGTCAGGGCGCAGGGTGGCGCGGATCAACTCGACGGTCTGGCGCAGAACCTCGTCGCCCGCCGCATGGCCGAAATTGTCGTTGATCCACTTGAAGCGGTCGAGATCGATGAACAGGCAGCCGACCTGGATGCCGGAGGCATCGGCAGTCACGATCGCCTCGTCGAGCGCTGCCTCGAAGCCCTGGCGGTTGAGAAGTCCGGTCAGGTGATCGGTGATCGCCTGGGCATGGTTGCGGCTTTCGGCCTGCTTGAGGGCGGTGACGTCGGTCATGACCGACAGCGACAGGTCGCCATCGCCGGTCGTTTCCGTCTCCAGGATCAGCACGGTCATGAACTCGCCGTCCGCCTTGCGGAAGGGGACGGTGACCTCGCAGATGTTGTGGTCGCCGACGGCGATTGCCTTGGCATGGCTGCGATAGGTCTCGTGCCAGTGCGGATCGATGAAATCGGTGAAGTTCTCGCCGATCACCTGTTCGCGGGCATAGCCGGTCGCCAGCAGCCAGTAATCGCTGACGGCGCAGAGGCGATTGTCGGTATCGAGCGAAAACAGCATGGCCGGGGTGAGGTTGTAGATGTCGGTGGCGCGCTCATGGGCGCTCTTCAGCTCCATCGACTCCCGCTCCAGCCGGTCCTGCATCTCGTTGAAGTTGGCGGCAAGCGCTCCCATTTCGTCGTCCGCGGTCCAGTCGACGCGGTGGCGCGAGCCCAGGCGCCGCGTTGCCTCGATAGCGGCCGTGAGGCGCATCAAAGGACGGATGACGGTGAAGCGGTTGCCGATGAGCGCGGCGGCAAAAACGGTGGCGACGGCAATGAGCAGGATGGCGAGGATCGCCAGCTCGTCCTTGCTGAACTGCGACAGCAGACCGGGTGTCGGCGCGCGCACTTCGAGACTGCCGATTTCCTTAGTGCCGTCGATTGCATCGTAGGATACGGGTGTTTTCAGCGTGCGGCTGTCGCTATCGGCGCCGAGGCCGCCGGAGGGCATCTGCGCGAGGATCGAGCCGGAATTGTCGCGGATGGTGACGGCCAGAATATCGGTGTCGTTCATCAGCGAGCGGGCGATGCGCTTGATGCCGTCGCTGTCAAAATCCCAGATGGGCTTGCCGAGCGCCTCGGCGCTTGCGCCCATCAGCAGCTCGATGTTGTGCAGGCGCTCGCGTGCGACGCGTTCGCTGGAGATACTGAGGAAAAGCACGAAGAGTGGGGCAACGAAAACCAGCATCGCACCGCATACAATCGCAATAAATCGGTTTTCGACGGAATGCATCATTGGACGCATCCCCCAGGCGTTGCCACTCGTGTCATTTCGTATTCTCTTTAGACGCTTGCTTACAAATTCCCCGCTGCAAGAACATCATCAAAACCTTAAATGTTGCTGAAATTGCTACATTACAATTCGTGAGGAGGCGCGATCGATTGTATGGGAGCGACAGCGCCGCAACCGGCAGGTTCAACGCAAAAGGCCCGCCCCGGTTGCCGGGGCGGGCCTTTCAATGGTTATCGCAGGGGCCGGCAGATGCCGACCGCCGTTCACCTTGCGGTGAATCAGGCTTCTGCTTCGCCTTCTTCTTCCTTCAGACCGCCAGCCGGAGCAGCGATCGTGGCAACCGTGAAGTCGCGGTCGGTGATAACCGGGGTCGCGCCCTTCGGCAGCTTGATGTTGGAGATGTGGATCGCGTCGCCGACCTTGTGACCCGAAAGGTCAACGGTCAGGAATTCCGGGATGTCGTCGGCAGCAACGGCCAGCTCGACTTCGTGGCGAACGATGTTGAGAACGCCGCCGGCCTTGAGGCCCGGGGACTTCTCTTCGTTGACGAAGTGAACCGGAACCTGAACGGTGACCTTGCTGTCCTTGGAGACGCGCAGGAAGTCAACGTGCATGGTGAAGTCGCGGACCGGATCCAGCTGGTAGTCCTTCGGCAGGACGCGGATCTTTTCGCCCTTGACGTCGATGACCGCAACGGTGGTCATGAAACCGCCGGCGTGGATCTTCATCGTCACGTCCTTGGTGGACAGCGCGATCGAGATGGGGGCCTGCTTGTCACCATAGATGACAGCCGGGATAAGACCGTTGCGACGAAGTTCACGGGAGGACCCCTTACCAACCCGTTCGCGCGTCTCGGCCTTGAGCTCATAAGATGCGTGGCTCATGGATAGACCTTTCTGTGTCTAATTCTGGAGAGTTCATCCGCAATGGCAGAAGAACCGAAGCCGCATGGGCCTCATCCGCGTTGCCTCCAAGGGTGTCTACGCGGACGGGCGGTGCATAGACGAGAACACCCGCAAATGCAAGCTTTGCCGCGGTTTTAAAGCATGTCGCGCAAAACTGTGCAGCGGTTTTGCGACAACGACCGCCACGAATTCAACTGGCGAAGGCGGCGCTCTCAAGCCTTTTTGCGTGTGAAGCGCGCAAGTGCCAGCATCAACCCGCCGGCGATCAGCCCCCAGAAAGCGCCGGAGATACCGCCGAAACTGACCCCTGAGGCCGTCACCAGAAACGTGATCGCAGCGGCTTCACGCGTTCTGGCATCGGTAAAGGCCGCCATGGCGGAGCCGGCAAAGGCGCCGACCAGCGCCAGACCGGCGACCGCCTCGATCAGGACCGACGGTGCGAGGCTGACGAAGGTGGTGACGGCGCCGGCGAGCAGACCGAAGATGACATAGAAGATGCCGGCAATGATGGTCGACCAGTAGCGTCGCGCCGGATCCGTATGGCTGTCGGCGCCGGCGCCCATGGCGGCGGTGATCGCCGCAAGGTTGACGGCGTGGCCGCCGAAGGGGGCGCTCAGCATCGAAAACAGGCCTGTTGTCGCAAACAGCGGACCGGGCGTGGGGTCATAGCCATTGACCTTCATGACGGCGATGCCGGGAATGTTCTGCGACGCCATGGTGACGATGAACAGCGGCAGCGCGATGCTGATCATCGCCGGCGTCGTGAACGACGGCATGACGAACTCCGGCTGCGGCACCAACGCCGAAGACAGCGCGCCCAAGGCATCGACAGGCATGTCGACACCGAAGGCAATGACGAGCACGAAGGCAAGCAGTGCTGCTGGCACCGCATAGAGCTTGTTGACGCTGCCGACGATGGCCCAGGCCAAGAGGATGGGCAGGCCGAAGAGCGGATTGAAACCGATTGCCTTGACCGGGGCAAAGCAAAGGCTGAGCAGCACGCCGGCCAGCATGGCGTTGGCGAGTGCGGCCGGGATGGACGAGACCATGCGCCCCAATGGCTTCCAGAGACCGGCAACGATGATCAGCAGGCCGCAGACGAGGAAGGCGCCGACGGCGGCGTTGAAGCCACCCTCGACAACGCCGGAGCTGACGAGAAGGGCGGCGCCGGGGGTCGACCAGGCGATGCTGATCGGCAGCCGGGTGGCGGCGCTGAGGATGATGGCGCAGACGCCCATCGAGATCGACAGCGCCATCAGCCCGGAGGCGGCCTGTGCTTCCGTTGCGCCGACACCGCCAAGTCCATGCAGAACGACGGCAAACGAACTGGCGAAACCGACAAAGGCGATGAGCAGGCCCATGAACAGGCTCTGGAGCGAGAAGTCACGAAGCATGGCTGGCAACCGGTTGTTGTGAATGCGCGTCGGATGACGCTTGAACTCGCCTATCATATTCCGCCGACGTGTCGATACCGCCGGCGTGATGAACGCATCAAACGCGCTGATGCGGGCATGGAGGGTGTACCTTCGTCTTGCTGGACCTCCCGTCCAATCGATGCCTATAGTGCGGCCCAGGCAGTTGCCGCCGTTTGGGAGAGCGGTCGGGACCTGCCGTTGCCGGACGTCGCTTGCAGGGAGGAAACCGATGCCTGCCGTCAGGGATCATACGGAATACGTCTACCAGGTTGCGCACCAGTCTTCCGCGGCTGCAAGCTCGCCGGTGGCTGCATCCTGGCGTCGCTGCATGACGCTGCATGGCCTGGCGCCCGAGGAGAGGCGAACGCCGCTTCGACTGTCCGACACAGAGTTCCGATCGGCGCGACAGCGTTCGGCCGAGTTGATCGCCGAGGCGGGCGGCGAGCTTGACCGGCTGTTTGCCACAGTCGGCAAGGCCGGCTGCTGCCTGCTTCTGACCGACGACAAGGGCGTGGCGCTGGAGCGGCGCGGGGCGGTTGGCGACGATGCGGATTTCCGCGGTGTCGGCCTCTGGTCGGCAACGGTGTGGAGCGAGGCGAGCGTCGGCACCAACGGCATCGGCACGGCCATTGCCGACGAGCGCGCCGTCATCATCCAGCGCGACCAGCATTTCCTCAGCAGCAACATCGGGCTTAGCTGCACGACGGCACCAATCCGCGACCATCTCGGCCGTCTGGCGGCGGCGATCGACATCTCCACCTGCCGCGACGACGCGTCGGAGATCACCCTCTCGCTTTTGTCGCAGGCGGTGCGGGATGCTGCAGCCCGCATCGAGGCAGGGCTTTTCCGCCGGGCCTTTGCCGGCTCGCGCATCGTGCTCGTGCCGGTCGACCGGGCAGGGCCGGCGCTCCTGGCTGTCGATCGCGACGATCTGGTAAAGGGCGCGACGCGCGCGGCGCGGCAATGGCTGGGGCTCGACGACAAACGCATCGCCGCGGGCATTCCAGCCTCCGACCTTCTGAAGGAAGGCATATCCGACGACGGCGCTGAGCTTCCAGACGCCGAGCGTGCCGCGCTCAGGCGCGTGCTCTCGCGTGCCAACGGCAATGTCTCGATGGCAGCCGAACTGCTCGGCATCAGCCGCGCCACGCTTTACCGCAAGATGAAGCGGCTCTCCGTCAACTGATCTTATTCAGGCATCCGTGGCTGCCCCTCTCCTCGGGTTTAACCCGAGGACTAACCCTCTCCCCGCCGAGCGGGGAGAGGGGACGTGCCCGGCCATCGCGGGTCGGAGCCTGATGTGGCGCGGAGAGCGAACCGCTTGCCCCTTCTCCCCGTGATGACGGGGAAAAGATCCCGGCAGGGGGATGAGGGGCGTGTCCGAGTCGAAGCGATTGTCTCTGTGACGCATTGCATGCTGCGCCGCAGCACAGTGACCCGACCCCACCTGTCTCACTTCTGAAACAGATCGCGTCGTCGGCATTCGCACCTCCCTATCGAAGACGCACGTTCGCGATCACCTTCCTCTCACAGCTTTGGTTGCTGGTTCACAGGGAGGAATGAACATGTTGCATCAGAAGATCGTCGAGAGCCCGTTCAAGCAGAAATACGGCAATTTCATCGGCGGTGAATGGCGCGAACCGGTGGCCGGGCGCTACTTCGACAACACGACGCCGGTGACCGGCGGCGTGCTGTGCCAGGTTGCGCGGTCGGATGCAGCCGACATCGAGTTGGCGCTCGACGCGGCTCATGCGGTCAAGGACAAGTGGGCGCGCACCGCCGCTGCCGAGCGGTCGAACATCCTCATGAAGATCGCCCAGAGGATGGAAGACAATCTGGAGCTTCTGGCGCGTGCCGAGACTTTCGACAACGGCAAGCCGATCCGCGAAACCATGGCGGCCGACATTCCGCTGGCGATCGACCATTTCCGCTATTTCGCCGCCTGCATCCGCGCCCAGGAAGGCTCGATCGGCGAGATCGACAACGACACGGTTGCCTATCACTTCCACGAGCCGCTCGGCGTCGTCGGCCAGATCATCCCCTGGAACTTCCCAATCCTGATGGCCGCCTGGAAACTCGCCCCGGCACTTGCCGCCGGCAACTGCGTGGTGCTGAAGCCGGCCGAGCAGACCCCGGCCTCGATCCTCGTCTGGGCGGACCTGATCGGTGACCTCCTGCCGGCGGGCGTGCTCAACATCGTCAACGGCTTCGGCCTTGAAGCCGGCAAACCGCTTGCCACCAATCCGCGCATCGCCAAGATTGCCTTTACCGGCGAGACGACGACCGGGCGGCTGATCATGCAATATGCCAGCCAGAACCTCATTCCCGTTACCCTCGAGCTTGGCGGCAAGTCGCCGAACATCTTCTTTGCCGACGTGCTCGCCGAAGACGACGACTATTTCGACAAGGCGCTCGAGGGCTTTGCGATGTTCGCGCTCAACCAGGGCGAGGTCTGCACCTGCCCGAGCCGGGCCCTGGTTCAGGAAAGCATCTATGATCGCTTCATGGAGCGAGCGCTGAAGCGTGTCGAGGCGATCCGCCAAGGCAACCCGCTCGACAGCGCCACCATGATTGGTGCGCAGGCGTCGAGCGAGCAACTCGAAAAGATCCTCTCCTATATCGATATCGGTAGACAGGAGGGCGCCGAGGTGCTGACCGGTGGCGGCCGAAACGTGCTGGAAGGTGAGCTGGCGGAGGGCTTCTACGTCAAGCCGACGGTCTTCCGCGGGCACAACAAGATGCGGGTGTTCCAGGAGGAGATCTTCGGGCCTGTCGTCTCCGTCACCACCTTCAAGACGGAAGCCGAGGCGCTGGAGATCGCCAACGATACGCTCTACGGCCTTGGTGCCGGTGTCTGGAGCCGGGACGCCAACCGTTGCTACCGCTTCGGCCGCGAGATCCAGGCGGGCCGCGTGTGGACCAATTGCTACCATGCCTATCCGGCCCATGCGGCCTTCGGCGGTTACAAGCAATCGGGCATCGGCCGTGAGACCCACAAGATGATGCTCGACCATTACCAGCAGACCAAGAACATGCTGGTGAGCTACAGCCCGAAGGCGCTCGGCTTCTTCTGAGCCGAGTTCATCTCCCTCTCCGCCTTTGGCGGGGAGGGCCTCCCAGGTGCGGCCGAGGGTTCTCCTCCAGCACTCGCCCTCGGCCCCCTGAACTTGAAACCGAAAGGCGCGACACTTGATTTCGTGCATGTCGTGATCGCGAAACCGCTGCTCACTTTTGCGCGACATGCGCAAGGAGGCTCGATATGACCGCCACCGAACCGCGGGTGCTTGCGACCGACGCCGCGCTCGACTTCATCGCCGAGATCAGGCGTGACCATCCGGACATTCTGTTCCATCAATCGGGGGGCTGCTGCGACGGCTCGTCGCCCATGTGTTATCCCGCCGACGACTACATCGTCGGCGACAACGACGTGAAGCTCGGCGAGATCGGCGGCGCACCCGTCTATATCAGCGCTAGCCAGTTCGAGGTCTGGAAGCACACGCAGCTGATCATCGACGTGGTGCCGGGCAGGGGCGGCATGTTCTCGCTCGACAACGGCCGCGAGCGCCGCTTCCTGACGCGCTCTCGCCTGTTCGGCGGCGCTGAGGCCTGCCCACTGGCAACCACAGTCACAAGCGCCGGCGCATGACTGCACCTTCCGTCAGGGTGACCTGACAAGCCGGTTCCTCGGTCGCGCGGCACGCGCGGACCGCTTTCGTGCGATCCGCGCATGTTCTACTGCAGACTGCCGTCGCCGCCACGGTCTGCGGCCTTGAAATCGGCCATTACGCTGTTCAGGAACTCGCTCTGGGTGATCTTGCCGTCGCGGTTTACGTTGATGGCGGCAAACTGTTGCGCGTTCAGGACAGGCGCTACCTCGTCGGCGCTCAGGGTGCCGTCCTTGTTCTTGTCCAGATTTGCGAAGGCCGTGGTCATGAAGCCCTGATATTCGGACCGGCTGATCACGCCGTCTCCGTCGCGGTCGAGCCGATCCATTTGCCCCTGATACATCGCCGCAGGCCTATCCTGGGCGGCGACCGGAGCGAACTGGCAAAGCACGGATGCCATCAGCAGCGCTACTTTTCGCATCTCGTAACCTTTCGCAATCAGCGGCAAGTCAAGGCAGCACCGGCCGCACCGCCAAGCGTGGCGCCGCCGCCGACAGCCCAGAGCTGGCCGCTGCCCGCGCCGATGGCCGAGCCGGCGAACCCGCCAAGGATTGCGCCGCTGACGGTTCCGGCAAGGCAGCCGAAATCGCCGGTGCTCGTCCGGGAGGACGTAGCAGTATTGCAGCCAGACAAGGCAAGGCCGCTTGCAAGAACGAGGGTTAGCGTAAAATTACTCATCTTTTCCTCCAAATTATCCGTGCGTGATCGGCATAGATCGGTGGAGCCGCCACCGGGGTGGCGCTGCATGAAAGTAGCTTTCCGAAGATATCCTTCGAAGTATCAAGAGGTCTTCTATTCGAGAAGAACCTTATCGATGAACTATGCAGTCTGCAGAGAAAGACGTTGGCTGCAGGGGGCAAATGCTACCCCTACGGATGGAAGATGACAACTCTTGGGGTGGGCAATTAAGCGCGCCGCCGCCTGGCCAGACGCGCAAGTATCACTGTAGCACTTTGATTTGTTGCACAATTTCATCCTTAAATAGTTTCCGATTTAAGGATCAAATTATGCGACAAGGCGTGCCGCACAAAAATGCGCAGCCGTTTTGCGACGACGACATACGTGAAATCAAGCTGTGGAAGCGCGTTGCATAAGGCTTCTTAAACGCAACGCGCTGGTCCGGAGCCACGGAAAATGACGGCCCAATCCCGCTTCACGAAAGCGGTTACTTTTGCCGGCGGTCGAGCCTGCCTCAGTCGAAGAGGCTCGAAACCGATTCCTCCTGGCTGGTGCGATTGATCGCTTCGCCGAGCAGGGTCGCCGTGGTGATGACGCGGATGTTGTGGGCGGACTGGACGGCCGTTGTCGGCTGAATCGAGTCGGTGATGACAAGTTCCTTCAGCATCGACGAGGTGACGCGGGCAACCGCGCCGCCCGACAGCACGCCATGGGTGATATAGGCGGTGACGCTGGTTGCGCCGTTCTTCAGAAGGGCTTCCGCGGCGTTGCAGAGCGTGCCGCCGGAATCGACGATGTCGTCGATCAGCAGGCAGTCCTTGCCCTTCACGTCACCGATGACGTTCATGACTTCCGATTCACCCGGACGGTCACGGCGCTTGTCGACGATCGCCAGCAGACAGTCGAGACGCTTGGCGAGCGCACGGGCGCGCACCACGCCGCCAACGTCGGGCGAAACGACCATGACGTTCTTCAGGTCATAGTTTTCCTTGACGTCGCGCGCCAGGATCGGGATCGCATAGAGGTTGTCAGTCGGGATGTCGAAGAAACCCTGGATCTGGCCCGCGTGAAGATCGAGCGTCAGAACGCGGTCGGCGCCGGCCTCGGTGATCAGGTTGGAAACCAGCTTGGCCGAGATCGGCGTGCGCGGACCGGGTTTGCGGTCCTGGCGGGCATAGCCGAAATAGGGGAGCACCGCGGTGATGCGACGGGCCGAGGAGCGGCGCACCGCATCGATCATGATGAGCAGTTCCATCAGGTGATCGTTGGTGGGGAACGAGGTCGACTGGATGATGAAGACATCCTCGCCGCGCACGTTTTCGCCGATCTCGACGAAAATCTCCTGGTCGGCAAACCGCCTTACGGTCGCTTTTCCAAGAGGCAGGTTGAGATAGTTGCAGATCGCTTCGGCCAGCAGCCGGTTCGAATTGCCTGCGAAAACCTTCATTGACGGACCGCCTTGAGCTGGCGCGGCTACCGTCCGGGTTCATCCGGGAGCGGCATTTTCCGCGCAGATTCCGAGAGCCATTCCAATCGCGGACAATCTTTGCGGGATGGCCGCCGTTCAGAGCTGATCGGCCGCTTTTTAGCGACACTGAACTTGAATGCAAGCGGAATGCTGCGCCGCGAAGCGCATTATCCTAAAAACTTTGTATCAACCGGGTCTGGATTGCCGCCATTCGAGATAGGCGTTGATGGTTTTGGTGGCGATGGCCTGCATGGTTTCGGCCGGAACGCCTTCCCACAGATCGGCACCGGCGGTTGCCACCGAGTCCTGGCCCTGAATGCGGTGGAGCCGATTGCCGCTGCCGTCGAGCACATCCCAGACATAGACGACCGTCGTCTTGCCGTTGTCCTTCAGCGCCGAGAAATAGCCCTTGAGGATGTGTTCGCTGCTGGCGTCGGCCGACCCCTTGATCGTCAGGCCATGGCTGCGCGCCTCTGCGCCGAGCTGTTTCGAAAGCGGCGTCACGGCTTCAACCGGTGCGCCGATGATCGGCAGGAAGCGGATCGTGCCGCCCGTCGCCGTGCTGGCGGAAGGAACGGAGGCGACGGCCGGCTGCTGTTGCGGTTGTTCCTGAACCTCTTCCGCGACGGGCTCGGATGTTTCGACAGGTGCGGGTTCGGCGAGCATCGCCGTGTTCTGGACCGGTTCAGTGCCGGAGGCGAGCCGGTTCGCCTGCGCTTCAAGCGAGCCGGCGGGATCGGTGTAGGTGCTGTCGCCGGTCGCATATTGTGTCGGCATACTGGCGGGCGCCGGCTGGGAGGCGAAGGCCTGGGTCCGTTGCACCGGCGAGCTTTGCACCGGAACGACGGCCGTCTGCGTCGACATCGACTCGAGATCGGATTGCGTCACCGGCGGCGAGCGGAACGTTCCTCCGCCGACGTCGACCTGCGGTATCAGCGCGTCCGTGCTGTTGCAGCTTGCCAGGGCGATGACAAGGCTGAGGCTTGCAATGGGCGTGAGAAGCTTTCGCATCGTTCAAACCGTCCGTCTTTCCTTCGCGGCAGGCCTGTGAAGTCATCTCCTGTTGTCTGCCATTTCAGCGGCAGTGTAGGCGGATTTCCCTAAGCAGAAATGAAGTCCAGCCCATAACGCGAAAGGGCGCGCGGCGTATCGGTGGTTGTGATGTAGGTCTGGCCGAGCGTCATGGCGGTGCCGCTGTCGGAATCCATGATGATCATGTGCACGAACAGCGACATGTCGGGCTCGATTTCCTGCGGGTTGCCGACATGGAACATCTGGTGCTCCATCCACGAGGGAGAAAAGCGCGCGCCGAGCGAATAGCCGCAGGCGTTCAGCCGATGCCGGGCAAGGCCGCGCTCGTCCATGATCTTGGCATGCACGTCGAAGACGGTGCCGAAGGTGTTGCCGGGGCGCAGCACCATCTCGATCGCCTGGATGGTTTCGCGGCAGGCGCTGTAAAGCTCGCGGTGGCGGTTGGTCGGCTCGCCGATGACGACGGTGCGCATCATGGCGGCGTGGTAATGGGCGCTGACGCCGGCCCATTCGAGTGTCAGCTGATCCTGGCTATCAAGCAGCCGGCGACCGGCCTTGTAGCGGCAGAGTAGCGCGTCGGCGCCGGAGCCGATGATGAAGTCGTTGGCCGGGTAGTCGCCGCCGCCGGCAAGGATCGCACCCTGCATTGCCGCGAGGATATTTGCCTCGTTGCCCCCCGGGCCGATGAGCGGCAGTGCCGCGTCGAGCGCGTCGTCTGCAAGGCTTGCCGCCCTTTCCACATGGGCAATTTCCGCCGGGCTCTTGATCAGGCGCAGGCGGCTGACGAGCAACGAGGCATCGATCAGCTCGCCGAAGGTCGAAAGCTGGTGGTCGACGAGGCGCGCGGTGCGGCCGGTCATGCCGTGGGTGTCGTACTCGACGCCGATGCGGTTGCCGAGCAGATCCATTTCACTCAAGAGGTTCTTCAGGTCCATCGTCGGGTCGGCGTTGACCCGGTCGACCCAGATCTCGATGCGCTCGATGTTGGAGGTGTGGCGGGCCTGGCGCAGGTCGGCCGAGCGCGTCAGAAGCACCATCGAGCCGTCCTTCTTGACCACCAGGGTCTGGAAGAAGCAGTAGCCGAAGGTGTCGTAGCCCGTCAGCCAGTACATGCTTTCCTGGGCAAAGAGCAGGACCGCGTCGAGCTTGTCTTCGCGCATCTTCGCGGTCAGCCGCTCAAGGCGGGCGGCATATTCCTCCTGGGCAAATTGCAGCGCCATTTCAGCTCTCCCGTATGCAAATTGCAGATATCTGCCGGCCGTAGTCCGGCTCCTGCCGATGCGTGGTGCGACGGTAGGAGAAGAAGCGGTCCTCGTCGGCATAGGTGCAGATGTCGAGGTTTTCGGCGGTAACGCCGGCAGCCGTCAGGCGCGCAATCGTCAGGCCGGGCAAGTCGAACATCGCGTGCCCATCGCGCTCCGATGGGCCGAAGAACTTGTCATAGCTGCCATCGGTCGCGAGGAACCGGCCGACGAACTCGGCGCCGACTTCGTAGTTGCGCCGGCTGATCGAGGGGCCGAGACAAGCAACGATGTGGCTGCGACGCGCACCGAGCGTCAGCATCGCCTCGATGGTGCTTTCGAGCACGCCGCCAAGCGCGCCCTTCCAGCCGGCATGGGCGGCGCCGATGACGCCGGCGTCGGCGTCCGCAAACAGGATCGGCCCGCAATCGGCCGAGAGCACGCCAAGCACCACACCGGGCGTTGCCGTCACCAGCGCGTCGGCATCCGGCCGGCTGCCGTTGTAGCTGTCGTCGACGACGACCGCATCGGGAGAATGGACCTGATGGACGGTGGCGAGCCGTTCCGGATCGGCGCCGAACCAGCGGCTGACGCGGGCGCGGTTTTCACCGACCCTGGCCTTGTCGTCGTTCGAGCCGAGGCCGACATTCAGACCGCGATAGATCCCTTGGGAAACGCCGCCTTGGCGGGTGAAATAACCATGTGCGATCGCCGGACCGGCTTTGTCGCTGAAGAGCGAGCTCTGCACGGGGGAAAGCGCGGCATCGTGCTGCATCGGTGTCTTCGCCCTTTGCTTTGACGTGAGTTTCAAATGGGGTTGGGGGCACGTGCGGCCCGGTGAATGGCGGCTGATTTGCCGGCGCGATGTTGACCCGCGACGGCTGGGCTGTCAATTGCCGAACGACAGGGGGGCCGTCCGAAGGAGGCGCCTTGACCGTGGCGGCGAACGTCAAACTCCTGGAGCAATGGGTGCTGCGGATACCCCAGGACGGCCGGCGAATTTACATCTGGCCGGCTGCGCCCGGTGCATTCAGCTCTTGGGTTTTCGGAACGGCGGAAGCGCGATCGGCGGGCTGCTGACGGCAAGCACCTTGAAGAGTTCGCCCATCTTGCCTTCGCCGGATCCGGCGAGCCTCTCGACATCCTGGCGGATGCCCTCCTGGGTCACGGCATCCTTATCGCGACCGAGTGCTGCGGCACGTTCAAGAAGGCCGAGGCCGATCAGGAAATCGCCCTGGTGGACAAGGCCGTTGATCTGCAGGCCATCGTTCTTCGCGCGGCGTGCGAGTTGCTCGAAATCGACGTGGCTGGTGAGATCGGCGCGGCCGGGATTGGCGAGTGGCGGGTCATACTGGTGATCGAGCAGCGCCTGCAGCGTGTCACCGTAATTGGTGGCCAGGTATCCGTAGTCGATGATGACGGCGGTGCCACCACCGATCTTCAACCGCTCGCAAAGGGCTGCCATGACGGCGTCGCGGGCTGGGGCGATCTCGAAGATCGTGCCTTCGGCAGCCGCGTGCGGGGGCGATGGCAACAATGTGGGGTCGATGCCGGCGATGCCAGCCGCAAACGCCAGTTCATCCTCGGCATCAAGGCCGACCATGCGTTCGCGGAACCCCTGCGGTGTGCGCACGAACTGGCGGATCGGAATGGCGTCGAAAAGCTCGTTGGCGGCCAGCAGCAGGAAACCTTCCGGCAGGGTGTCGAAACTGCCGTGCCATTGCACTTTCTTGCCATGGGCCACCAGCGTCTCCGCCTGGACCTTTCGCAACCGATCGCTCGTCTCGACCAGATGCACGCTGGCGGCGGCATAGAGCTCGGGCGAAAGGCGCCTGACGACCCGCAGGACGTCTTCCATCATCGTGCCGCGGCCGGGGCCGATCTCGACGATCACTGTTTGCTCCGGCGTGCCGTGCTGTTGCCAGGCATGAACCAGAAAGATGCCGATCATCTCGCCGAAAAGCTGGCTGATCTCCGGCGCCGTGGTGAAGTCACCCGCTTTGCCGAAGGGTTCGCGGACGCGGTAATATCCGTACTCCGGGTCCGCCAGGCACAGCGAGAAATAGTCGGTAACGCTGATCGGGCCGTTGGTCCGGATCAGCGTCTTGATTTTGTCCGCGAGTGGTGTCGTCATGCGTCCGTCCCGTTATGCGGCGGCGACGGCCGCCCGGCGTGCCCGGGCAATCGCCCAGATGCCGGCAAGCGCCATCGGCAGCGATAAAAGCATGCCCATGGTCAGCCAACCGCCGGCAAGATAGCCGATCTGCGCGTCCGGTTCACGGAAGAATTCGACGAAAATGCGGCTCGCCGCATAACCGAGCACGAAGATGCCGGTGACAAGGCCAGGCGATTTCAGCGCATGCCGGCGATAGATGAACCAGGCGATGACGGCGAGCAGCACCAAGCCTTCGAGGGCCGCCTCATAAAGCTGGCTCGGGTGGCGGGCAAACGGGCCACCGGTCGGAAACACCATGGCCCAGGGCGCCGACGACAGCCGGCCCCAGAGTTCGCCGTTGATGAAGTTGGCGATGCGGCCGAAGAACAGGCCGATCGGCACCACGGCCGCGACGATGTCGAACATGCTCCAGATGGCAATGCCATTGCGGCGCGCAAAGATGATCATCGCCAGCGTCGTGCCGATAAAGCCGCCGTGGAACGACATGCCGCCGTTCCAGATCTCCAGCGCCCGGATCGGGTTTTCGAGGACGGAGCCGAGATCGTAGAAAAGAATGTAGCCGATGCGGCCGCCAAGCACGATGCCGCCGGCCGCCCAGAGCAGGAAGTCGTCGAGCTGCGCCAGCGTCGCTGCCGGTTCGCCATTGCGCCAGAGTGGCGTGTTCTGAACCAGGCGCCGGGCGTAGTACCAGCCGATCAGGATACCGGCGACATAGGCAAGACCGTACCAATGGACGGCAAGCGGGCCGATCTGGAAGATCACGGGGTCGATTTCAGGGAAGGGGAGAATGGCGAGGCGGGTCGCGATGGTTTCCAAAATGTCTTCTCGTTCCGGACCGGTTGTTTTGCCGGAACATGGCGATCGAATCCGGCGGGGTCAAGGCCGGTTACCACTGGTGGCCGGGCACAGTTTGGTGATTTTTCTTGCATCCGTCCGCGCCTGACCCTACCTGAAAACCAGGACCGCATCGCAATGCGAAGCGGCGGCTGAACATGGAGATCAGGACGATGAGCACAGGCGCCAACCGCATCATGGATGATTTTGCCAAGCTGATGACCGATGCCGCAGGGGCAGCCCAGGGTGTGCGCCGCGAAGTCGAGACCGCCTTTCGCGCCCAGGCCGAACGCGCGATGAATTCGCTCGATGTCGTCAAGCGCGAGGAATTCGAGGCGGTGAAGGAAATGGCGATCAAGGCGCGCGAGGAAAACGACGCGCTGCTGGCGCGTATCGAGGCTTTGGAAGCGCGTTTCGCCGAAAGCGGCAAGTAACGCGATTCCTGCCAAATAACGGCTTTTCAACGTTTTTACTTCGCCCGCGGATCGATTCTGCGGGCGTTTTGCTGTCGATATGCTTGGCGGTGTGAAACGCCGCACAGGGAGGTTAATAAAACCTGAAAAGTTTTCCACCTGTGGACACTGGCAAAAAACCCTTATGCCAGAGTCGCTTAAGCATCAGGGCTGAATGGAAATGACAACGCGCAACCGGTTGTACCCGGCTATTTTTGGGTCGGGGGGCTGGCAGCCTGACTCCGCCATTATACACTGATTTTAAATGATGATTCGAAACGGACCACACAAGCTCCAGGCAGGGTAAGTCAGCCAGGATGGATGTGAGTTCAGCAATCATAGTGTGTTCTTATTCAGTGCCAGGTTTGCAGAGTTGCGTCTTGTGAACGTGATAACGCGCGCCTGTGTCGCGCCTACTAGGGTGATGCATGAGCCTTTTGGAAATGGAAATCGAGCGTCAGTCCAACCCGGTCGATATGATCGAGTTTGTGGCCGCCACCAATGACTGGTCATTCGAACGGTCGGGCGAGGACGAGATCGCCATGACCGTCGAAGGCAAGTGGGCGGATTACCACGTGTCCTTCTCGTGGATGGAAGAGTTCGAGGCGCTGCATCTTGCCTGCGCCTTCGACATCAAGGTTCCCGACAGCCGCGTCAACGAAGTCATCCGTCTGCTGTCGCACATCAACGGTCAGGTGCTCATGGGGCATTTCGATCTGTGGCGTCAGGAAGAAGTCGTGATCTTCCGCCAGTCGCTGCTGCTCGCCGGTGGCGCCGAGCCCACCAACCAGCAGGTCGAGGTTCTGCTCTCGAGCGCGCTCGATGCCTGCGAATCCTATTTCCAGGCATTCCAGTTCGTCGTCTGGTCTGGCATGGATGCGCAGCGCGCCGTCGACGCGGTGTTGTTCGAAACGGTCGGGGAGGCCTGACATGACTGCCGTCGCTTCCGGTCCCATCGTTCTCATCGGCGCCGGCAACATGGGCGGCGCCATGCTCAGCGGCTGGTTGAAGAGCGGCGTCAAGGGCGCCGACATTCTGGTGATCGATCCCGGCCCGCCGCCGGCGATGGCACAGCTGATCGCCGACAATGGCGTCCGCCACGCGACCTCTGCCCCTGAAGGCATCGAGGCCGCGGTGATCTTCATTGCCGTCAAGCCGCAGGTCATGGAAGCGGTGCTGCCGCCGCTGAAGACGCTGGTTGGTGCGAGCACGGTCATCGTCTCGGTCGCGGCCGGCAAGACGCTTGCCTTCATCGAAAGCCATCTGGGTGCCGCCGCCACGGTGCGTGCCATGCCCAACACGCCGGCCATGATCGGCCGCGGTGTCACCGGCGCCTTTGCCAATGCCCGCGTAAGCGCGGCACAACGCAGCCAGGTGCACGATCTCCTCAAGGTCAGCGGCCCGGTCGAGTGGGTCGAGGCCGAAGCCGATATCGATGCCGTCACCGCCGTTTCCGGCAGTGGCCCGGCCTATGTCTTCTACCTCGTCGAGTGCATGGCGGAGGCCGGGCGCAAGGCCGGTCTCCAGGCGGACCTCGCCATGCGGCTCGCGCGGGAAACCGTCGCGGGGGCTGGTGAACTGCTTCATCAGTCCCCCGACGACGCTTCGAAGCTGCGCCAGAACGTAACATCGCCCGGTGGCACAACCGCCGCAGCCCTCGCGGTGTTGATGGCCGATGACGGCATGCAGCCGCTTTTCGATAAGGCCATCGCCGCTGCGCGTCAGCGCGCCGAGGAACTGGCCGGATAATTCCAGAGCATTGTCATGTCGGAAACGATTACTTTTCCAGATTTCGAACGCGTCGATATTCGAGTCGGTACCATCATCGAAGCCGAGGCTTTCCCCGAGGCGCGCAAGCCGGCCTACAAGCTGAAGATCGATTTCGGCCCCGAGATCGGCATAAAAAAGTCATCAGCGCAGATCACCGTGCACTACCAGCCCGAGGATCTCATCGGCCGGCAGATCATGGCGGTGGTCAATTTCCCACCCCGCCAGATCGGCCCTGTCCGTTCCGAGGTTCTGACGCTGGGCTTTGAAGACGAGGCCGGCGCGATCGTGCTGGCTGCCATCGACAAGCCGATCCCCAACGGCCGAAAGCTGATGTGACCCGATGACAATCCATGTTGATCTGATACCCGAGCGCGTGAAGGTCTCCTGCCTTTGGCGTGCATCCGACGCGGCGCGCGACTGGCGCGCCAGCCATGTCCTCTCGCTGCTCGATCCGGAATTGCCCGAGACAGACGTGCCTGTCATCGCTGACGCAAGCCACCGCGTTGTACGCATGCGCGACCAGGAAAACGTCGTCGCGACACAGCACTTCCCGGATCTGGTCCTTGAAGTGTTCGAAGCAATGCGGCCGGCCGCCGACGATGCGTCGAGCCGCATTCTGGTGCATTGCCACGCCGGCGTCAGCCGCTCGACCGCCTTTGCCTACGGCCTGATCGCGCACCAACTCGGTGCCGGCCGCGAGGACGAGGCTTTCCGGGCGCTGCTGACGATTACCAGAAAGCCTTGGCCGAACCGCAGGATCATCGAAATCCTCGATGCATCGCTCGGTCGCGAAGGCCGGCTGCTTGCTCCGCTCGATGCCATGCGCGCACGGCACCCGCGTCGCATCGATGCGTGGCATCGCTTCAACGAGCGGCGTGGCCTGGTTTCCATCTATACGCGCTAGCGAGCCGAGTTCGCTCTGTGTCGCTCATGCGTCCGGCAGCAACGCGTCGGCGTAGCGCCTGAGCGAGCCATTGTAGCGGGGCAGGTGACGCGCCAACCGGCCGAGCGCCAAGCCTGCTGCTTCGCGCGCCCGCCCTGCATCGACGAGCGAGAGCGCCAGAAAGGCGGCGACGGCATCATCGAGATCGTCCGACGGCATCGTGCGCTCAGCTTCCAACAAGGTTATGCTCTCGTCGATCTGCCCGAGATTGCGAAGTGTGCTTGCAAGCTGAATGGTCGCGCGGCGGCGGCGAATACCCGTGAGACCGCCGGCAAGCGCCTGGCGGTAGAGGGGGGCGGCATTCGCCTCGTGTCCAAGGGAATCCTGAGCCGAGGCGCGCTCGAAGAGGCCGACAGGGTCGCCGTGGGGCAACTCCGCCGCCAGCGCGTCGAGCCGCTCGACGAACATTCCTGCATCGATGCGGCCGAAATCGGCCCAATGCAGGGCCAGCCGCTGTTCCCAATCGTCCCAGTCTAACGTGTCCGGCACGTCCGGCGTCTCCTCAGGCTTGGCATGTGTAAACGAAGCTGTTGCCGAAACAGGGATGGTCACGCCGGCACGCGCACAATTGCTCTCAGACCGCCAAGCGGGCTGTCGCCGAGCGTGACATTGCCGCCGTGGCTGCGGGCGATGTCGCGGGCGATCGCGAGACCCAGGCCGGTTCCGGAACTGTCGAGATTGCGGGCCTCGTCCAGGCGGAAGAACGGCTTGAACACGTCCTCCCGCGAGCGTTCGGGAATGCCGGGGCCGTCGTCGTCGACGGTGATCGTCACCCATTTGGCGCTGTGGCGCGCGTCGATGTTGACGCGGTTGGCGTAGCGATAGGCGTTGGAGGCGAGATTGGCGACAAGGCGCGTGAAGGCGTTCGGCCGGACGCGGACCTCGTCCTCGCCCTCGATGGATGTCGTCAGCGTCTTGCCGTGCAGCTCCGCTTCGACGGCAAGGCGCGTCATCAGGTCACTGAGCTTCAACTGCCCGACGTCTTCCTCCGCCTCTCCGCGCGCAAACGCCAGATAGCCTTCGAGCATGTTCTGCATATCGTCGACATCCTGGTTGAGGCTGTCGAGATCCGGGTTGTTGCCGGCAAGCGCCAGCTGCAGCCGGAAGCGGGTGAGGATGGTGCGCAGATCGTGGCTGACGCCGGTGAGCATGGCGGTGCGCTGCTCGATCTGGCGTTCGATACGCTCGCGCATCTGGATGAAGGCGAGGCCGGCGCGGCGGATTTCGACGGCGCCGCGCGGGGCGAAATCGTCGATCTTCTGGCCCTTGCCGAAGGCTTCCGCGGCTTTGGTCAGCGCCAGGATCGGCCGGATCTGCCCACGCAGGAAGAGGATGGCGATCGACAGAAGCACCAGAGAAGCGGCGACCATCCAGACGATGAAGATATGGGTGTTGGAAGCATAGGCCTGGTTGCGGCGGGCATAGACGCGCAGCATGCGACCGTCGTCGAGCTTGATGCGGATCTCGACGAGATTGGAATTGCCGACCGTGTCGATCCAGAAGGGGCGGCGGATCTGGTTGGAAATCTCCTCGCTCAGGATCTGATCGAGGATCTCGAAAAAGGGTTTGGGACGCGGCGGCGGCAGTTCGCCGCCCGGTTCGACTGAGATGCTGAGATCGAGCTGATCGCGGGCGATGCGGACGATTTCCGAGATATCGCGATCGGCAGGGAAGGTGGCGATGAGATCGACGATCGCGGCGACATCACCGGTGACGGCGGCCGACAGGCGCTGCGTGACCAGTTGCCAGTGCCGCTCCATGAAGACGAAGGCGACGACCGACTGAAGGAGAACCATCGGGATGATGACGATGAGCAGCGAGCGGGCATAAAGGCCCATCGGCAGCCGCCGGCGCAGCCAACGGGTGAAGCGCTTCCACGGGTTGTCGGCCGGGCCTGCCGTCTCGCGCCGGATGCTGTCAAAGCTTGCCATCGGTTTCCGCTACGCTCATCTAGGAGATCACCACCCTAAAGCGCACCGCGACCGCTGGCGGTCGCTCCATGCGCCTTGATTTCTTTTTTCCGCGCATGCCGTTATCGCAAAACCGCTGCGCACTTTTGCGCGCCATGCTTTAGTCCACGCTCAACCTATAGCCGATCCCGCGGACCGTCTGCAGCCAAACGGGATTGGACGGATCGTCCTCGATCTTGCGCCGCAGGCGATTGATCTGGACGTCGATGGTGCGCTCGCCGACCTCGGCGTCGTCGCCGATCAGTTCATGGCGCGGGATCGTCTCGCCGGCGCGCTGGGAAAACAGCGTCATGATCTCCTGCTCACGGTCGGTCAGGCGGATATGATCGGCGCCGCGCCGAAGCTCCTTGCGCACCACGGAAAAGGTGTAGGGGCCGAAGATCACCTGGTCGACCTTGGGTGCCTGCGCCGGCTGGTTGCGCCTGAGGATATTGCTGATGCGCAGAACCAGTTCGCGCGGCTCGAAGGGTTTTGACAGATAATCGTCCGCGCCTGCCTCAAGGCCCTCGATGCGAGAATTCGATTCCGCCAGTGCCGTCAGCATCAGGATCGGCACGGTCTTGATCTGGCGCAGGCTCTGCGTCAGTGAAATCCCGCTTTCGCCGGGCATCATCACGTCGACGATCAAAAGGTCGAAATCGAGACCGACCAGCTTGCGCCGCGCTTCATCCGCGTCGGCAGCGGTCGTCACGCGAAAACCCTGTTCGACCAGATAGCGGTTGAGCAGATCGCGAATACGCCGGTCGTCATCGACGACCAGAAGATGGGCCGCATCGTCGGAGACTGTCGCTTTTGTTGTCATGCCTAGCATTCCCCCCGTCGCCCGCCGATCGCGGGCTTTCGACATTTCAGTCCCCGGCGCCGTTCTTCATGCAGGCAAGGAAGCGTTTGACGGTTTCGCGGGCGCCGGGACCCGTCTTTGCCAATGCATGGGCTATGCGGCGGGACTGTGGCTCGGCAAGCGCACGGGCCAGCGCCTGGCCTTCCTCGGTGGTATAGAGCATGCGCTGCCGCCGATCCTCCGGCCCTGTGACCTGACGGATGTAGCCGGAATCGATCAACTGCTTGAGCACGCGGGCCAGGCTCTGCTTGGTGATCTTCAGCGTGTCGAGCAGGTTAGCGACCGTCATGCCGGGTTCCCGGTCGACGAAGTGCAGGACGCGGTGATGCGCGCGGCCAAAGCCGCCTTTTTCCAGGATCGCATCCGGGTCGGAGGTGAAGTCGCGATAGGCGAAGAAAAGCAGCTCGATGATTTCGAAGTCGATCGTATCATCGTCGTGCGCGACCGTGTCGCCCACATATCGGGTGTTTTCTTTGGATTGGCCGGCCACGCGGTCATTTCCTTTCAGCCAAGTTGCAACTTACGAAACAATCGTAAAAATATGTCAGTCTTATTGACATATTTTTACGGCGTTGGTAGCGTCCATGCTCGGTAAGCGAGACATTTGGCGGCGGTAACACCTCAGGAGGATATGCCGCGCCGCACTGATCGCAAATCCAAAATCTCGAAATTGAATTTTCCCACAATCAGTTTGCCGATAAACTGAAAGCGGGACGATAATCAACAGCAAGAATGGCGCACCAGCGCCGGAGGACGACATCATGGCAGCGGTTCCTTTTGATCAGTTGGACGGCGAAATCTGGTTCAATGGCGAGTTCGTCGCGTGGAAGGATGCCAAGATTCATGTGCTGACCCACGGGCTGCACTATGCAAGTGCGGTGTTCGAGGGCGAGCGCGCCTATGGCGGCCGGATCTTCAAGCTGACGGAACACAACCAGCGCCTTCACAACTCCGCCGACATCCTGGGCTTCAAGATCCCCTATTCCGTCGAGGAACTGGATGCTGCAAGCGTCGAACTTCTGAAGCGCCAGGGCTTTTCCGAAGCCTATGTCCGGCCGATCGCCTGGCGCGGCAGCGAGATGATGGGCGTTTCCGCCCAGAACAACCGCATCAACGTGGCCATCGCCATCTGGCAGTGGGGCAGCTATTTCAACCCGACTGAGAAGCTCAAGGGCATTCGCCTCGATATCGCCGAATGGCGCCGCCCGGACCCTAAGACGGCGCCGTCGAAATCGAAGGCTGCCGGCCTCTACATGATCTGTACCATCTCCAAGCACGCCGCAGAAGCCAAGGGCTATGCCGATGCGATGATGCTCGATTACCGCGGCCAGGTGGCCGAGGCGACCGGCGCCAACATCTTCTTCGTCAAGGACGGTGTCATCCATACGCCGGTGCCGGACTGCTTCCTCGACGGCATCACCCGCCGCACGGTGATCGAGCTTGCCAAGCGCCGCGGCTACCAGGTGGTTGAGCGGGCGATCATGCCGGAAGAATTGTCTGATTTCAGCGAGTGCTTCCTCACCGGTTCTGCCGCCGAGGTCACGCCGGTTTCCGAGATCGGCCCCTATCGCTTCACGCCGGCCACCATCTGCGAAACGCTGATGAACGACTACATGAAGGAAGTCTATCCGGTTGCAGCAGCGGCTGAATAACCGGTCATAACCTAATGCATGTCGCGCAAAAGTGTGCCGCGGTTTTGCGATAACGACATGCGCAAAAACAAGAACTTAAAGCGCGCCAAGCGAATCTGAACGATCGCGACGCGCGTTAAGTGCAGAAAAGGCGGCCCTTGGCCGCCTTTTGTCTTGCTACGGATATCGTTCGGAAGGCGTCAGGCTTGTTTGCCGAGGAACTGACCGACAATGCCGCTGAGCACGCCGCCGCCGACGAGGCTGCCAAGCGCCTGCATCGCAAGACCGGTCGCGGCCGCTTCGCCGCCGAGCATCTGGATCAGGAATCCCCCACCGAGGCCGCCGATGGCGCCGACGATCGTGCGTGCGACGACACTGAATGCCCCTTGCTTCAACACTGCGCTGGCCGCGTTTCCGCCGGCCGCCCCCGCGATCAATTGGGTAATGATTGGCATTAATGCTTCCATTGATCCCTCCGTATCGAGGCCCGTCGAAGACGAGCCGCCATATGCCGATGATCCGGCAAGGACAGGTTGAAGCCGAATCTTGAGTCTTGTCAATTTAGGGAAGTCACGGGTGTCTTCAGGGGAGGCTTTGCTCGCCAAAATGTTGCGATTTCACGCGGAAAATGGTGCATTTCGCGTTCTTCCACGCGAAAAGCGACAGAATTACTACAGGGTTTGAGTAGAGGCGCGGGCAACCGCAGCTATAGATCCGGGTGATTCGCTGCGGTGCAAACGAAAACTCCAGCGGCGCGGGCCGCTGGAGTTGATTGTGATTGCCCACCCAGGGCGCGTCTTGCTTATCGATAGACGTAAACGATACGGCGCGTCGCCGGCTCGACCAGAACCGGCTGGCCGTTGATGCTGGCATAATCGTAGGTGTAGTCGGGCACGCGGCGCACTTCGACAGCTTGCGGAAGCTCGGCGCCCACCACGACTTCTCCGTCGAGATAGACGGTATCGCCCGGATTGGTGGTGATATAGGTGCGCACGGTGTCCGGCGGCACGATCGGCTCGACGTCTTCGACAGGGCCAAGCAACTCATCCCCGGGCGCGGGCATCGGCGGGTCGCCTGCCTGCACCTCATAGGTCACCACGGGCACGGCAAGATCGGAGCGCCGATCCTGAACGACGACGGCCGATCCGCCGAGATCGGTTGTCAGATACTGGGCATAAACCCAGCCGCGAAGGCCGTTGACGTCGATACGGCACCACTTGCTGCCTTCGATGCAGCCGTCAAGCACGGCCGTGCTGCCACGTGTGGCCAAGCCAACGGTCGGATATTGCGGGCCGGGGCCAGCGCGGACGTTGAGGTCGGTGACGGTGGTGGCGGTCATGGCCGCGAAGGCGGCCGAGCCGGCTACGAGTACGAAACCCGCAGCCGCGGCAGTTCGCAACAGGGGGCGGGTAAGGTTCTTCATCATCATGCTCCTTCGTTATGGCTGAGGGGCAAACGCGGCCATCGTGGGGATGTTCCCTGGGGAACGTCACGAAATGTGAAGGTGCGACATACTCAAGCTGTAACGGTCGACCTGGCGCTCGATGCAGGGAACCGTTTCGCGATCGAGGTGTTCTCCTGTCCATGTCGGGCGGGTGCCCGAGGGAAACGATCAGCGATATGCCCCGCGAAAAGACCATGAGCGGAGGCAGGAGAGGGAGGTTCGATGTCGAATTCAGCTGTTAATCCGGTAAACCCCGCCGTCAACGGATTGCGCCCGGTGGTGGCGATCGTCGTTGCCGCCGAGGTGTTCGTTGCAGCCTTGCTGCTCACCACCGTCCAACTGCCCACACCCCAATCCCCTTCAGCGGAAATTGCCAGCCTACGTTAAAGGGCACTGTGCCTTCTGTCGTTTGGCGCTATAGGTGTGGCAACGACATCTGAGCGAGGCGCTGACGGCATGCTACAGGCGGGCATCATCCCGGTTACCCATTTCCAACAGAACTGCACGGTTCTTTTCGACGCAGAAACCAAGGAAGGCGTGATCGTCGATCCTGGCGGCGACGTCGACGTGATCCTGCAGACGATCAAGGAGAACGGCATCGCGCTCAAGGCGATCTGGCTGACACACGGCCATATCGACCATGCCGGCGGCGCCAAGGAGCTGAAGGAAGCGCTCGGGCTTTCGATCATCGGTCCGCACAAGGACGATCTGCCGCTCCTGTCGCGGCTGGAAGAGCAGGCCGAGAAATTCGGTCTGGCGATGAAGGTCGAAAACGTGGTGCCCGACCAGTGGCTGGAGGACGGCGATACCGTCTCTTTCGGCAACCATGTGTTCGAGGTGCTGCATTGCCCCGGCCATGCGCCTGGCCATGTGGTCTATTTCAATCGGGTGCAGGGCTTCGCTCATGTCGGCGACGTGCTGTTCCACGGTTCGATCGGCCGCACCGATCTTCCCGGCGGCAATCACCAGCAACTGCTTGATTCGATCCGCGACAAGATCCTGCCGCTTGGCGATCACGTCGGCTTCATCTGCGGGCACGGTCCCGGCGGCCAGATCGGCGAGGAGCGGCGTACCAATCCCTATCTGCGTGGTCTCTGACCCCTTACAGCGCCGCGCGCCAAATATGGCGCGCTAAGGACGCTGTAACACTGTAAATTATGCAGTAAGGCGGCGATCCTGTTTTGAGGATATCGACCGGCAGCAATGAAAAAAGCGCATGCCCGGGAAAGGCATGCGCTTTTTTATTTGTCCGCTTAGCGGGCTGTTCGATCAGCCAGCGTTGCAGAAGTAGCTGCGGCCGTCGTAGCCACGGAAGGTGCCGTTGTCAGGGTTGAACGAGCGGTAACGCTGCGAGCAGTAACGGTACCAGGACGGGGTCCAGGGCTCGAGCGAGCCGTAACCGCCGCCGTAGTTGTCGACGACCACGGGACGCGGGCGATAGACGGGGCGCGAACGGTAGACCGGGCGCGGTTCATAGTAATCGGGTTCCGGGTCGACGTAGACGCGTTCGCTGTAGCGTGGCTGCGAGGCGATCGCGCCGCCGATGATCACGCCGGTCGCCAGGCCAAGTGCGCCGAGTGCAACGGCGTCACCGTTGTCATGGTGCCGGTGGCGGTTCCAATCACCAGCCTCAGCCGTGCTGAGGGTCGGGAGAACCGAGGCGGCGGCGATGACCGAGAGAACCGTCGCTTTGATGAACTTGTTCATGGCTTCAATCCTGTGCATGGACCGGAGTGGTTCCGGCCTTCATGATGAAAGAAGGTTAACCGCGCCAAACTGAACGGAACCTGAACAAAAAAACCCGGCATCGCTGCCGGGCTTCAACTTGAATCTTTCAGCAGTATCCGGTGTTAGCCGGAGACCTGCAGGTTGACCGCCTTCGGGCCTTTGCCGCGGCGATCCGGTTCGGTGTCGAAGCTTACCTTCTGATTTTCCGACAGGCCGTTCAGGCCGGAAGCCTGGACAGCAGAGATGTGTACGAAGATATCCGCACCACCGTTGTCAGGCTTGATGAAACCAAAGCCCTTGTCGGTGTTGAAGAATTTTACAGTGCCAGTTTCGGCCATGCGTCAGGTCCTTTTCTCTCCACCCGTTTGACGGACGGGTAGCATTGCAGTTTGCCCGGTTGGGCGTTGGGCAGGCAGTTCTCGATGTTTGAGGAAAGGTTCCTGTTACCGCAGCCAGCCATCGGAAAGGTTGCAAAAAGCGTCCCCCCAGTCTGGCCACCCGGAGTTTTTGCGTCTCCGGCCCGCTTTTATTTCAAGATCTTCCCGTGCTCGTAGATTGCCCGAACAGAGTAAGATTGATGGGTTTATTTTGAATTGGCAAGCAAAACTTTTTAGAAGTGGTATTGCGTCTTGCCATTGCTCAAAAATCGGTCAGTTGCGGTTTTTTCAGGTGATATCTAGGATGCATCGCAAGCTGTTGAAATCACAGCTTTTTGAACGAATGTATCGAGAAGTTGAGTGGTTTGCGCCCAATTTTGCCGCAAGAGACGTGGCCGCCATCGGCGCGCTGTGCGCAGCATAAATTCGCAACTGACTGATATGTTTGAAGCTTCTTGCTGTCGCGCTGCCCCGACTCGAGTCTTCAGTCTTCTCTGCAGAAAACATGCAAGTAATAATGGAAAAATTCTACGGCGCGCGGAAGCGCTTCAAAGTCAAGCAACAGCTTTCCAGGTGGGGGCAGCAACAAGTAACGCAGCAGTTCAGTACCCGTCAAATTCAACGGTTATAGTTCTGCCTATCTCCCGACCAGGGCGTGTCTCGCCTTAGGCGGGAGCCTGCGCGCGCCGGTTCCTTGTCAGCTCCGGCACGATTTCCACCACCAGCATTGCCGCAAAAATGATGGCGCAGCCGACATAGCCGATGGGCGTGATGATCTCCCCAAGCAAAAGCACGCCGAACAAGGCTGCAAACAGCGCCTCGCTCGACAGGAAGATCGCTGCCTGCGGTGCCGTCGTATAGCGCTGGCCGACGACCTGGCAGATGAAGGCGACACCGCTGGAGAAGATACCGGCATAGAGGATTTCCGGCAGCGCGCCCTTGATCGCCTCCATGCTCAAGGGTTCACTTGCCAAAGCGACGGCACAGGACAGCACGGCCACGACGGCGAACTGCGTCAGGGATAGCATCATCGGTCGGCCGCTGCCGGCTGCGAAAATGCCGACCAGCATCATCTGCAGTGCCCAGAAGAGCGCGCACACAATGGTCAGATAGTCACCGCCGGTCAGGCTCGACAGCGCCCCGCCGCTCAGCAGGAAGATGCCGAACAGCGCCATCAGTGCGCCGGGCCAGATGATCCAGTGCGGCTTGCGGCGGAGGAAGATCACCGTCAGCACCGGAACGAAAACGACATAAAGGCCGGTCAGAAAACCGGAATTGGTGACGCTGGTGGTCAGCAGCCCATATTGCTGGGTGACTGCGCCGGCGAAAAGCGCAAGTCCGACAAACGCGAAATTGCGCACTGTCGTGCCGGTCAAAGGCTGCGGTGCCCGCCGGGTTTCGACGATGGCAAGCGGCAGCGCGACCAGCGTTGCGATCGCAAAACGCAATGTGATGAACCAGAGCGGGCCGATCGCCTGCATCGCCGTCGATTGGGCGACGAAACCGGCACCCCAGATGGCACCGGAAAACAGCAGGAACAGATTGGCCTGAACGCGGGTCATGATTGCATCTCCTCAGATGCACCGCCGTCTATCAGTTGCGATTTTTCCGGGCAAGGCTCATCGTTGCTGACTGGGCTGCGCGAGATGCCGGAAGCGCCCGCGATGACGGGGAGGGGGAAATGGGCGACAGCGGCTATTCCGGAACACCGCTTGTCCGCAAGCTGGGCTTGAGGGACGGCCAGTCGGCGTTGTTGCTTTGCGTTCCCGATAACCTCAACGACATCGCCGGCTTTCCCGGGTTCGCCATCTGCGACACCGCCATCGACGGCCCGGCCTTACGCAGGTACGACTACATCCACGTCTTCGCCGTGGAAAGGGCAGATTTGGAGGCCTCGGCGATGCGTCTTTCCGCAAGTCTGAAGCCTGACGGCATGATGTGGATCTCGTGGCCGAAGCGTGCGTCGAAGGTACCGACGACGCTGACGGAGGACGTCTTGCGCGAGATCTTCCTGCCGCTAGGGCTTGTCGATACCAAGGTCTGTGCCGTCGACGCGGTCTGGTCCGGCCTGAAGTTCATGTTCCGCAAAAATGTTCGCGCCGGCCTGTGAGGTCGAGGCACTTACTGCGTCGGCGCCTTGGAGACCCTGAGCAGCGCGCCATCCTCTTCGTCGGTGACCATCAGCAGTGCGCCATCAGGCGCCACGATGACATCGCGGATGCGGCCGAACTCGCCGTCGAACAGCCGCTCTTCGGCGATGACTGCGCCGGTGTCGTCCCGTTCCAGCCGGGCGAGCAGCTGATACTTCAACGCC
Source organism: Ensifer sp. GW821-FHT05G01 (assembly GCF_059419585.1). Lineage (NCBI taxonomy): Bacteria > Pseudomonadati > Pseudomonadota > Alphaproteobacteria > Hyphomicrobiales > Rhizobiaceae > Ensifer > Ensifer sp. GW821-FHT05G01. The sequence goes on from NZ_JBWKSC010000006.1 coordinate 323,409, forward strand.
GCGACCAGCAGGCTGCCGTCCCACTCCGGAAACATCTTGCCGCGGTAGACCGCAAGCGCGCCCGGCGCAATCGAGGGGTCCCAATAGTAGAGCGGCTGGTCGAAGCCGTCCTTTGCCGTGCCTTCGCCGATCTCGGCACCGGAATAGTCCTTGCCGTAGGTGATCACTGGCCAGCCGTAGTTGTGCCCGGGCTGCGGGTTGTTGATCTCGTCGCCGCCGCGCGCGCCGTGTTCGACGGTCAGAAGCGTGCCGTCCTCCGGATCGGTGGCGATCCCTTGGGGATTGCGATGCCCCTTCGACCAGATTTCCGGCAGGCCCTCGGTGCCGCCGCGATAGGGGTTGGCGGCGGGAATGCTGCCATCCGGGTTGATGTGCAGGATGGCACCGGCATGATCGTGCAGATCCTGGGCGCGGTCTCGATCGCCGCGGTCACCGATGCCGAAGAACAGGCTGCCATCAGGCGCGAACGCGATGCGCGAGCCGAAATGCTGGCCCTTGCGGGTCAGCCTGTTCATTCGGAAGAGTTCCTTGACATCGGTCAGGCTCTTGTCATCAGCCGCCAATGTCGCCCTTACCAGCGCCGTGCCAAAGCCGCCGTCGCCAGTGGCCGCAAGCGTCAGGTAGAGCGTGCGGCTGGTGGCAAAGTCGGGGGCGAGCGCAATGTCGAGCAGGCCGCCCTGACCCTGTTCTGCCACTTCAGGCACGCCCGCCACCGGCGCCGAGGCCTTGCCGTCGCGGATGATGCGCAGCCGGCCGGCACGCTCGCTGACGATGTAGCCGCCATCCGGCAGGACTTCGACCGACCAGGGGTGTTCGAGCCCGGCGGCCAGCGTCTCGACCAGCACGTCACCGTGCTGAGAGGGGAATTCGCGTGTTTCCTGCGCGCCGGCGGCAAATGGAGGGGCAAAGAAAGCCAGGCCAGCCAGCAGTGGCAGAACCGTCCGTCTCATCGGGGCCGTTTTCAGCCTTGATGCCTGCGCTTGCCGCATTCGATATCTCCGATCTTGCCATGCCGTTGCATGGCAAGCTGGAGCGTTCGTCCTGTCCGTTCAAGTCACAACGGATCAAAAAGGCTTTATTTCGAGATCGAGCCTGTGGTCAGCGGCACCGGATGCTGCTCGCCCACCAGTTCGGCGGTCACGATGTAGCGCATCGGTCCGGGCTCGATCGCATCGAAGGGGAAGCAGGTGGCAAGCGCCAGTTTGTGGCCGCTGGCGGCAGAATTGATGCCGCTTTGGTCCCAACGCGCGACCCGGCCCTCGCCGGCACGAAACAGAAAGCGCCGCCCGTCCTTGCGGGTCAGCACCAGGAGATCGCCTGGGGATACGTCCTTCAGCCAGCGGAAATGTGTGTCTCGGTGGGCGGCGATAACGGAGGTGCCTTCGTCGCCGGGAAGGGGAGTGTTGGCAAGCCAGGCAGGCCCGAAGGCAAGCGCCTGGCCGCTTGCTCCCTTCAGCACGATCGCCGAACGGTTGATGCGCGGCGCCGTGATTTCGGCGGTGGTTTCGAAATCGGCCCAGGGCCAGGGCTTGCCGTCGGCCTCGCCGTGCAACTGCGCCTCGAAACTCTTCTTCAACAGCACCTGGGAAACTTCGGCCTTGGCCTTCATGTAAAACCCCTTGCCGACCAGCATCAGGCCGGCAAGGGCGATCAGGGCAATGATCGCGACGACGATGGTCTCGATCGCCGAGAGACGGGCGAGGAAGCCCGGGCGTGGCCCGGGCAGGTCGTCGTCAGCGGCCATGGCGTCGAACCCCTGCGATGACGAGGGCGGCGATCTGGCCGCGCCAGAAGACGAAGGTGCTGCCGGCAACAAGCGCAAAGGCGAGCAGCATTAGGCCGATGAGGATCTGCTTGTCTGCCTCGGTCGCCGTCTGCGGCAGGTTCACCTGGTTGTTGGCCTCGGCAATCAGGCCGGCCGCGCGCGCGGTCGGCGCCGCCAGCATGCGGTCGGAGGTCACCATCGCCAGCTTCGTCTGACTTTCGGCCGAAGCCTCACGTTCGTCGACTGCGCCGTTTGGATCAGGTTTCTCACCAAAAACCTTGCCGAAGTCCCAGCCGGCCGGAAGGTTGAGCGGCACATCGGTTGCGGTCAGGTTTTCACCAGAGGGCCGCGACGGCGTGGCATCGACGGCGACGAGGCTGGTGACGCGCGAGACCAGATGGTGGGCAAGGGCCACCGTTTCGATCTGCCTGTCGAGCGATGCGGGGTCGGCGATCGATGACGCACTTGCCTCGAGATCGTCAATCTTGCGGCGGGCCCAGAGCTTGGCGATGCCTTCGCCGGTTGCGGCCTTGGCGATGTCCATCTCGACGCGGAAGGGCTGGTCGCCGGCCTTGCCGACGATGCGGATCGTGCCTTCCGGTGCAGTCCCTGCAAGTTCGGCCGTCAGCACGACCGGTTCGCCGCGATAGAGATCGGGCATCGGGTTGGGCGTGATATCGCCTGTGGCCGCACCTTCGAAGGTCGCGGAGATGTCGGTCATGACGGGGCTTTCGAGCTTGGTGAAAAGCTCGCCCATGCGGGCTGCCACCTGGCTCTCCGAACCGATCAGCGTGAAGGTGCCGCGACCGTACTCGGCGGCCTTGGTCATGAAGTGGCTGTTGGGTGCCGAACCGATGCCGACCGTGAAGACGCGGGCGTCGCCGCGGTTGCTCTGGATTTCCTGGAACAGCTGGCCTTCGTTGCCGATGGCGCCGTCGGTGAGGAACACCACCTGGCGAAGTGCCCCCGGTGCGACCGGTCCCTGCGTGCGCAGGGCCGCTTCCAGCGCCGGCAGCATTTCGGTGCCGCCATCGGCGGTCAGGCCGCGCACGAAGGCGATGGCATTCTCACGCTTGTCTGGCGTCGCTTCGACCAGATCAGGGAAATGCACGGTCATCGTGTCGTCGAAGCGGATGACGTTGAAACGGTCCTCCGGTTTCAGCCGTGAGATCGCCAGTGCCAGGCTTTCCTTTGCCTGTTCCATCGACGGGCCGGCCATCGAGCCGGAATTGTCGATGACGAAGACCACTTCGCGCTTGACCGGCTTGTCGGCCTCGGTCGCTGTGACCGGAGGGGTGACGAAGGACAGCAGATAGGTCTTGCCACCGACGGTCTCGCGGAAGAGGCCGGCATAGGGGCTCTTGCCTTCGACCGCCTTCCAGCTCAGTTCGAAATCCCGGTCGGCCGGAACACTTCCCGCCTTCAGCGTGATCCGGCGGCTCAACTGGTCGATCGTGGCTGTATCGATCTCATGAAAGGCCGAGGTCACCTCGGCGATCGGGAAGCCGGCCTTGAGGTTGACCGTCAGCGTCACCGGGTTGATCTTGGCGTTTTCGCGCGGGTCGAGCACCGGCGGCTCGATCTTCTGGCGATCGGGAACCGGATCGCTGACGGCATAGCCCGAGCGGCTGTCGAGATCGACGGTCTGGACGATCGGCTGCGGGTTGTAGCGCGGCGCCACCACCATCGGGAAACGGAAGCTGAAGGCGTCGTTCGACTGGTGCACGCCGCTCTGGTACTCGATCTGCACCACCACGGTCTCGCCCGGGCCGATATTGGCGACCTGATTGGTGAAGAGGTTCGGGCGCTGCTGTTCGAGTAGCGCTGCCTTCTTGCCCTCTGCCTTGGCCTGTTCGTAAATTTCCTTGGCGGCCTGGCGCGGCTTGATCTGGCCTTCGATGAAACGGTCGCCGATCTGCATCTTCAAGGTGTCGACAGCGGAATCATCGGGAAGCGGGAAAACATAGGTGCCTTCGACCCAGCCCTTGCTCGGGTTTTCGAACCGCTGCGTCACGCGGGTGCGCATGATCGGGCCGTTGACGTCGATCTGAACGTCGGTCGCCAGGCGCGGCGCCTCGACGAAATAGCCCGGCTCCTTCGATGGGAAGAGCAGTGCGCCGGTGCCCATGTCGTTAGGCCTGACATAGCCGGCCATCTGCTGCGGCTGCGGATTAGCCGTCTGGGCGGAGGCCTGGGTCATCAGGCCGAGGAACATCACGATGCAGGCGGCAAGCGCTGCCAGCGCCAGATACATGCCCCAGCGTGCTTCGTTTTGTCGTGTTCGTGATTCAGCGATTTCGTCGTCGAGAAACATTGCATACCCCCGTGATGCCATGCGTTCGGATCATGCGAGGAAAGGCCCGGAAACCGGCTGTTGCGGGACGGAATTGCGGCGGACCGCGACAGTTGTCGTGGCCAAATTATGGCATTGTGAAAATTGCGGAATTCCGCTGATTTTTTTGAATAAATCAGGATCGCGGGCCGTTCCGGATCAATGCCATCCGTGCGAGCTGGAGCGCCCGCAAGAGACGAGGCGTGATCACGGGTGCCGCAGGATATGCATCCCGTTGTGGTTGCCGACGGACGCCAGTCAAGCATCGGGCGGCAATCGCCTTTGCTGATCGCACTCATGAAACTTTGTCATGGTGACGCATTTTGCCCGCATTCGCGCGGTTTTTCAGGCCCTGGCGCTTGCAAGACCGGGCGTCTTTCGACATAGACCTAACCGCTATGGAGCCTGGCTTTTTCGTTCCGTAGCGCTCACCGCGTCTCGAAACGATCAGGACCTTTCATCATGGCCTTCCTTGCCGATGCTCTTTCCCGTGTAAAGCCTTCCGCCACCATTGCCGTTTCGCAGAAAGCCCGCGAGCTGAAAGCGAAGGGACGCGACGTGATCGGCCTTGGGGCAGGGGAGCCGGATTTCGATACGCCTGACAACATCAAGAAGGCGGCGATCGACGCGATCAACCGCGGCGAGACGAAGTACACGCCGGTTTCGGGCATTCCGGAACTGCGCGAGGCGATCGCCAAGAAGTTCAAGCGCGAGAACAACCTCGACTACACCGCTGCCCAGACGATCGTCGGCACAGGCGGAAAGCAGATTCTTTTCAACGCCTTCATGGCGACGCTCAACGCTGGCGATGAAGTCGTCATCCCGGCACCTTACTGGGTTTCCTACCCGGAGATGGTGGCGCTGTGCGGCGGCACGCCGGTGACCGTTGCGACAACGCAGGAAAACAACTTCAAGCTCCAGCCGGCTGATCTCGACAAGGCGATCACGCCGAAGACCAAGTGGTTCATCTTCAATTCGCCGTCGAACCCGTCGGGCGCTGCCTACAGCCATGCCGAACTGAAGGCGCTGACCGACGTGTTGATGAAGCACCCGCATGTCTGGATCCTCACCGACGACATGTACGAGCACCTGACCTATGGCGACTTCAAGTTCGCGACCCCGGTCGAAGTCGAGCCCGGCCTCTATGACCGCACGCTGACGATGAACGGCGTTTCCAAGGCCTATGCCATGACCGGCTGGCGCATCGGCTACGCCGCCGGCCCGCTTCAGCTGATCAAGGCTATGGACATGATCCAGGGCCAGCAGACTTCGGGTGCGACCTCTATCGCGCAGTGGGCCGCCGTCGAGGCGCTCAACGGCACGCAGGACTTCATTCCCGAGAACAAGAGGATCTTCGAAGGTCGTCGCGATCTCGTGGTGTCGATGCTGAACCAGGCCAAGGGCATCGCGTGCCCGACGCCGGAAGGCGCCTTCTACGTCTATCCGTCCTGCGCCGGCCTGATCGGCAAGACCGCGCCTTCGGGCAAGGTGATCGAGACAGACGAAGACTTCGTCTCCGAGCTGCTCGAATCCGAAGGCGTTGCCGTCGTGCACGGCTCGGCTTTTGGCCTCGGCCCGAACTTCCGTATTTCCTACGCGACGTCGGAAACGCAGCTCGAGGAAGCCTGCCGCCGCATCCAGCGTTTCTGCGCAGCCTGCAAGTAAGTTTGAGGCACTGCAATACATAGAAAAAGCCCGCCGGCGACGGCGGGCTTTTTTGTTAGTAAAAGGATTCAAGACACGGGCAAACTGATTCAGGTCGACCGGTTAAGGCGTTGAAATCAGTTTTGAATCGGCACTTGCTTTACGCGCCCGGCACTTCGTCGTCGCCAACGACACCGCCTTCGCTTTCGAGGATGGAAAGGCGGCGGGCCTCGGAGCGGGTAAACTTCAGGCAGACGCCAATGCCACGCTCACCTTCCGGCAGGAACATGGCGCCAGCATTTTCGAGCGCATGGGTTAGCGACTGGACCACCGTGTCGGCGGGCGTCTCCAGCTTGCGCTCGAACTTCAGGATCGTATCTTCGTTGACGCCTGAAAAGCTCGCCAGCATTTCGCGCGAAATCTCGATGAGCGCCCGTGCGGCGCGGCACTGTGAACCTGTAATCATCGTCACCTCCAGTTGCAGGGAGGATGCGCGAAGGGCTGCAGCGGGTCAACTGCAAGCAAGGGCGCCGCGGCGTTTCGACCGCGGGCCCTTGCTGCGCCGTTTGTCCGAGCCGGTCTGTCGGTGATCGGCCAAGCGGACTTTTGCCCGTGCCTTGCTACCGGCTGAGGCCAGCGTCCTCTTTTCCTCTCATCGCCTTGATGATGCCGGAGATCTCGTCGCTGCCGAAGCCGCCTGCAAGACGCTTTTGCGCCAGCCTTTCGATCGGCTCCATGAATGCCGGATCGATACCCTGGCTGCGGCTCGTCGCGACAATGTTGCTGATTGCCGCCGATTGCATCGCGAGGTTCGACATGACGTCGCGGGCATGATCGCCGCTGTCGATCCGCTCGGCATAGTCGGGCAGCGCCGTCATCATCGCGGCGAGCCAGGGCTCTACCAGCGGCAGGAACTGCCTTGCCGTAAAGCCGACGCTACCGGCAAGCGCTGTTGCGTGCAGATAGCCGCCGAAGAGGCCGTACATCGCCGACAGCAGAGCGAGGTCGCTGACCGCGGCGAGGATGGGGTCTTCGCCGAGATAGTGGCTCTGGCCGAAGGCAGCCAGTTGTTCCTGTGCCGTCTCGAAGGCATCGCTGCTGCCGCTATAGAGGATGAAGGCGTCCGGCGTCCCGATCATCGGTGGCGTCGCCATGATGCCGCCATCGAGATAGCGCGCGCCGTGTCCGCCTAGTCGGGTGGCGACCGCCCGGACTTCGTCCGGACGACCATTGGTGAGGTTGATGACGGTCTTGCCGGCAAGCATGGGGGCGACCTCGGCAAGCGTGGCTTCGACGGCGACGTAGTCCGTGAGGCAAAGGACGATCAGATCGCTTGCTGCGATGGCCTCACCGACCGTTTCGGCCCGGTGGGCGCCGCGGGCAACGAGAGCGTCAGCTCGCGCTGCCGTGCGGTTCCAGACGGTCGTCCGGTTGCCGGCGTCGATGAGGGCATTGGCAAGCGCCGTGCCCATCGCGCCGAGGCCGATGATGGAGATGGTCTTCAACATCTTGTTTTCCGTTTCCGCGCGTTTCAGGCCGCAGATGAGAGTTGCTGGCCGAGGCCGCCATCGACGGTCAGTCTTGCTCCGGTGGTGAACGTTGCGTCGAAGGCAAGGAACAGCACCGCGCGAGCCACTTCATCGGCTGTGCCGTTGCGGCCCATCGGCGTGATCGCATCGCCCAATGCCTTGAACTCGGCGCGCTCGGCGTCGGTGATGCCAGACACGCCCTTGGTGGGCGTATCGATGAAGCCGGGGCTGACCGAATTCACCCTTATGCCGCGCGGCAGCAGTTCGGCGGCAAAGACCGAGGCAAACGAGATCAGCGCCGCCTTGCTGCCGCTGTAGACCGCCATGCCCGGATGGCCGCCGACATCGGCGACAGACGAGGTGAAGACGATCGAGCCGCCGTCGCGGATCAGCGGCGTCAGCCGCTGGACGGTAAAGAAGGCGCCCTTGGTGTTGATGGTGAACTGGCGATCATAGGAGGCCTCCGTTACCTGATCGAAGGGCTCGAGCAGTGATGTACCGGCGTTGACGTGCAAAAGGTCGATCGAGCCCAGCTTCTGCCCGACAGTCGCCCCGAGCACGGCGATTGCGCCAAGATCGGAGATATCGGATTTGACCGCATGGACGCGTGAGCCGAAGCGCTCCTGGATCCGGGCGAGGTTGGCCTCGTTGTTGCCGGTCAAAAGCACCTCGGCGCCGCCGTCGACGAGGCGCTCGACCGTCGCCAGGCCCATGCCGTGCGTGCCGCCGATGACGACTGCTTTCTTGTTCTGATAGATACCCATCTTTTCTTCCTTCGATTTTCGGTTTCGATGAGAAAGAGATAGATTCGTGGACGATATTGCGGAAGCTCCGCGAATGTGGATGTATCGTCCACGTTTGTAGACAGCGGAGCCTGCAATGCGCAATCTCAACGACTTCATCGTCTTTGCCCATGTGGTCGACCACAAGGGGTTCGCGCCGGCGGCACGGGCGCTGAATGTGCCGAAATCGACGCTCAGCAAGCGCGTGGCCGAACTGGAAAAGACGCTTGGCGTCCGGCTGATCAACCGCACGTCGCGTCGCTTTACCGTGACGGAGATCGGCGAGGATTTCTATCGCCATGCCGCGGCGATGCTGATCGAGGCGGAAGCCGCCGAAGCCGTCGTCAAGGGGCGGCTTGCCGAGCCGAGCGGCACGGTCAGGATCACCGCTTCGGTGCCGACGGCGCAGATGATGCTGGCGGACCTCCTGCCGCCGCTGGCGCTCGCATACCCCAAGATGCGGGTGATGCTGCACGCGACCGACCGCTTCGTCGATGTCGTGCAGGAGGGGTTCGACATCGCCGTGCGCGATCACTTCGCGCCGTTACCCGATTCCGGCATGGTGCAGCGGCGGGTGGCGACGGATGCGATCCTCTTGGTGGCGTCACCGGCCTATCTGGAAAATCGCGGACACCCGCGCGACCCCAGCGACCTTTCCCGTCACGACGGCCTCCTGGCATCGTTGACCTCGGAGGGATGGACGATGCGCAACGAAGCAGGCGTGGTCGTCCGGGTTCGCCCCATGCCGCGCTTCGTGGCCGACGAATCCGATGTGCTGCTGTCGGCCGCCGTGTCAGGTCTCGGCATCACCGCGCTGCCGCGCAAGATCTGCCGGGCGGAAATCGAGGCGGGCAGGCTGGTGCGCGTGCTTGCGGACTGGGAAGCGGGCAGCGTCACCACGACGCTGTTGATGCCGCATCGGCGCGGTCAGTTGCCGTCGGTACGCGCGGTCGTCGATTTCATTGTCGCGCGTTTGCCCGCCGGATAGGCCCCGATGGATAGGCATTGGCGGCAGCGAAGGCGGATGCTCGAAACGAAAAGGCCCGCGCGTGGCGGGCCTTCAAAGCTTGTCTCGGTCGGTCGCTCAGCGCTCGGCGAGTGCCGGTTCGCCCTTCTTCTCGCGTACCAGGTTCATGAACCGGCGGAAGAGGTAATGGCTGTCCTGCGGGCCTGGCGAGGCTTCCGGGTGGTGCTGCACCGAGAACACCGGCTTGCCGGCGACGCGCAGGCCGCAATTGGTGCCGTCGAACAGCGAAATATGAGTCTCTTCAACGCCTTCCGGCAGCGACTTCGAATCGACCGCGAAGCCGTGGTTCATCGAGACGATCTCGACCTTGCCCGTCGTGTGATCCTTGACCGGGTGGTTGGCGCCATGGTGGCCCTGGTGCATCTTCTCGGTCTTGCCGCCGAGCGCCAGCGCCAGCATCTGGTGGCCGAGGCAGATGCCGAACACCGGAATGTCGCTCTTCAACAGGTCCTGGATGACCGGCACGGCATACTTGCCGGTTGCCGCCGGGTCGCCCGGGCCGTTCGAGAGGAAGATGCCGTCCGGCTTCTGGGCCAGCACTTCTTCGGCGCTCGTCGTTGCCGGCATCACGGTGACGCGGGCATTGAGGCCGGTGAAGAGGCGCAGGATGTTGCGCTTGACGCCGTAGTCGAGTGCGACGACGTGATAGGCGGCCTCGGTCTCGCCGAGCGTGGAATAGCCTTCGTCCCAGACCCAGGGCTTCTCGGTCCACTGCGACGACTGGCCTGACGTGGCGACCTTGGCAAGGTCGAGGCCTTCGAGACCGCTCCAGGCCTTGGCTTCCGCCTTCAGCGTCTCGATGTCGAAGACGCCGGAGGGGTCGTGGGCGATGACGGCGTTGGGCATGCCGTTTTCGCGGATCCAGGCGGTCAATGCCCGGGTGTCGATGCCGCAAAGGCCGATGATGCCGCGAGCCTTCAGCCAGGCATCGAGGTGTTTGACGGAACGGTAATTCGACGGTTCGGTGATGTCGGCCTTGAAGATGACGCCGACCGCGCCGTGGCGTGCTGCCGGCGTCAGGTCTTCGATGTCCTCGTCATTGGCGCCAATGTTGCCGATATGGGGAAAGGTGAAGGTGACGATCTGGCTGAGATAGGAAGGGTCCGTCAGGATTTCCTGGTAGCCGGTCAGTGCGGTGTTGAAGCAGACTTCCGCCTGCACCTTGCCGGTTGCGCCGATGCCCTTGCCTTCGATGACGGTGCCATCGGCAAGAACGAGCAGAGCGGTGGGTTTTTCAGTGGTCCATGCGGGTGTCGCGGTCATCGTTCCTATCCCGTTGTGGCGTGGAGCGCGGGGCTTGAAAGCCCGGCGGCTGATCGCCATTTCATGTGCTCAGGCATGGACGCGCGGAATCCCCGCGAAAAGTGCTCACATGCCGATGTCGTGCAGGTGCGGGAAAATAGCCAAAGCGCAAAGCCCGGTCAACCGGCCGCCGTGAATTGTCCGGAAATAAAATTCCTTATAATTCAAGCGGTTGTGTAATCCGTTTGATTGCACCTGCCACACTGGTTTAAGACGACGACAACATTGACGCATCGAACCGGTTCCGGGCATGAGCACCGCGGGCCGGCTTCGACATGGAGAAAGACATGCGCGACCAGTTCGCTGAGGTACTGAAAGAAGCCCTGAAGGCCAAGGATACGCGGCGCACCTCGACCGTGCGACTGATCCAGGCTGCAATCAAGGATCGTGATATCGCCAACCGCGGTCTCGGCAAGGATCCGGTCGGCGATGAAGAGATCCTGCAGATCCTCGCCAAGATGATCAAGCAGCGCGAGGAATCGGCCCGGATCTACGATCAGGGCGGCCGGCCGGAGCTTGCCGAGCAGGAGCGCCAGGAAATCGTCATCATCAACCAGTTCCTGCCGGCGCAGCTGCCGGAAGACAAGGTTCGCGAACTCTGTGCCTCCGTCATCCAGGAAACCGGTGCGCATGGCCTGCGCGACATGGGCAAGTGCATGAACGCTCTCAAGGAGCGCTATCCCGGCCAGATGGACTTCGCCAAGGCTTCGGGCCTGGTCAAGGACCTGCTGAAGTAATCGACAGCGCCCGCTCACCTGCAGCGGGCGCCGTTGCGGCACTGATCGTGCCGGCAAGCCTTGCATAGGCTTGGTCGATCAGCGCGAATTTCTCCGCCTGATAGTCCCAGTATTCGCGGATGAAGCCCTTGGACAGCCAGACGCTGCCACGCCCGGGCAGGCCATCCCACCCCATGCTGCCAAGTTCCGACGCCTTGCCGAAGATGCGCTTCAGATGCGTCTTCGAGATCATGAAGCGCTCGCTGAGATCGCTCGATGAGACGGCGCCGATATCGGCGCTTGCCGCCTCCGGATCAAACGCCGTGATGCGCGAGAAGAGGTCGTCCATGACGACGCCGCCGGAATTGACCCAGGTGAAGAGATCGAAGGTCGGCCCGGGCCGGCGCACCCGGTCGTTGCCGACGAGGGCGTGGGCGATGGCCGGCTGCAGCCGGGCAAACAGGTCAGGGGTCTGCTCGAGCGCAACCGTCCTTGTGCCGCCGTCGAGCGCGTCCAAAATCGTCAAATGGGCGTGCAGCCATTTCCAGACGTAGTCGAGGGCCGCCTCGGTCGGCTCCAGCGGCCGGGCTCGCTTGTCCGGCCGATCGGCGATATGGCGGGCGAAGCGATAGGCGACCATCTCCTGCGTGAACGAGGCGGCCGTGTTGCGGCTGGCGATCTCGTTTGTGACGATATAGTCGATGAACCGCCCGGAATAGAGACCGCTTGCCGGATCCTGCGGGTTGCGCTCATGGTAGAGGGCAAGGCCCGACTGGGCCATCAGCCAGCGCTGCTGCGAGGCGAAGATCGAAGCCAGCCGCGGGTTTGCGCCATACATCGCGACCATGCCGCGCGCATAGCTGAGCACGGCGTTGAAGAAGCCGGCGCTGGATGCAAGTGCGTCTACGGAGAGGGCCATGATGCGGGATCCGAGGGCAGGAGGCGAATTCATCCTATCGGGCCGGACCGGAGTCAAGGTCGAGACACGGCCTGCGTGTAGAAATAAATTCTCGTTTAACGTGTGTTGATCGCGGCGCACAGCAAGCCGGGTTTACAATTGCCGTTGTCATGGCCTGTGAATTGCGGGCATGGCGATTGTGCCCTGTGGCGTCCGGCGGTCTGCCCGCTTATATGGAGGATCGACCAGAGGTATTCATGCGCTTTTCACAGACCTTTCTTGACGAGATACGCGACCGCGTGCCGATTTCGGACGTGATCGCCAAGCGCGTCAGCTGGGATCGGCGCAAGACCAATGTCTCGCGCGGCGACTACTGGGCCTGCTGCCCGTTCCACGGCGAGAAGTCGCCGAGCTTCCATTGCGAGGACCGCAAGGGCCGCTACCATTGCTTCGGCTGCGGCGTCACCGGCGATCATTTCCGTTTCCTCACCGATCTCGAAGGCCTGAGCTTCCCGGAGGCTGTGCAGCAGATCGCCGACATGGCAGGCGTTGCCATGCCGCAGCCCGACCCGCAGGCCGAGAGGCGCGAGAAAGAGCGCACCAGCCTGCTCGACGTGATGGAGCTCGCGACGCAATTCTTCGAGGATCAGCTGCAGCAGGCCAATGGCGCCAAGGCGCGCGCCTATCTGCGCGAGCGCGGGCTGACGGGCCGCACGATCGAGACCTTCCGGCTGGGTTTTGCACCCGACAGCCGCAATGCGCTGAAGGAATTTCTGGCTGGCAAGGGCATCGGCAAGGAGCAGATCGAAGCCTGTGGCCTGGTGGTGCATGGCCCCGACGTGCCTGTTTCCTACGACCGTTTCCGCGACCGCATCATGTTTCCGATCCTGTCGTCGCGCGAAAAGGTCATCGCGTTCGGCGGCCGCGCCATGTCGCCCGATGCGCCGGCGAAATATCTCAATTCCAACGAGACCGAGCTCTTCCACAAGGGCAACGTGCTTTACAACTTTGCCCGGGCGCGACGGGCGATGTCCGGAGCCAGCCGCCCCGGCGACGCCGGGCACAACGAAAATGGTGCCGCGACGATCATCGCGGTCGAAGGCTACATGGACGTGATCGCGCTGCACCAGGCGGGCGTCGAGAATGCCGTCGCACCGCTCGGAACTGCGCTCACCGAAAACCAGCTCGATCTGCTCTGGAAGATGACATCGCAGCCCGTGCTCTGCTTCGATGGCGACGGGGCCGGCATTCGCGCCGCCAACCGCGGCGTCGATCTGGCGCTGCCGCATCTGAAGCCCGGACGCTCCGTGCGGTTTGCCATGCTGCCCGACGGCAAGGACCCGGATGACCTCGTGCGTCAGGAGGGGCGGGCGCCGTTCGATCAGGTGCTGGCCAATGCCCGTTCGCTTGCCGAGATGGTCTGGCAGCGGGAAATCCAGGGCGGTTCGTTCGACACGCCGGAAAAACGCGCCGAGCTCGAAGCGAAGCTGAAGCAGGTCACCGCCGTCATCGCCGACGAGAGCGTGCGGCGTCACTATGGCCAGGACATGCGCGACCGGCTGCACGCCTTCCTGCAGGCGGCAAGCCCCGGTCGCGGCGGCGAGCGGCGGCAGTTCGAGCGCGGCGGCCGACAGGGTGGCGGCCAGCGCGGCGGGCAGGACGGGCGCCGGCAGCAGAACACGTCAGGCCCAACGGCAATTTCGGACAGGCTGGCGCGCTCGTCGCTGGTCAGCGGCCAGCAGGCCGTGCCGTCGCTGCGCGAAAGCGTGCTGGCGCTGACCATCGTCAATCACCCGCAGCTGCTGTTCGACGAATACGACGAGATCTCGACCATCGAGTTCGATCACCGCGATCTGCAGCGCTGCTGGGCGGCGGTGCTGAATGCCGCTGCCGCCAACGGCCCGCGCCTGACGCGCGAGGGGTTGGTGGAGCAGCTCGACGCCGAAGGCTTTGCCCATCTGATCGCGGCGATCGACCAGCAGATCCGCTATGCCCGGCTTTGGACTGCGACCGCCGCTGCCGCACCAGAAGATGCGCGCGAAGGCTATTTGCAGGCGCTGGCGCTGCACCAGCGCTCCAAGGCGCTGCATTGGCAAAAGCGCGAACTGGAGCGGGAGTTGGCGCACGCAACGGAGGAGGGAGACCTTGACGCCGTGCCTCAACTGCTGCGCACTCTGCAGGAGGTTCAGTTCGAGGTGACCCGGCTTGAGAATCAGGAAGCGATCATCGAAGGTTTTGGCGTGCTTTCGGGCCGGGTGAAGGGGCCGGCGGCCCGGTAATATCGGCGCAGGTCGGTATAACCGCCGAAAAGCCGTTCAGCGAGGTCGAGATCCGGTCCGATCCTGATCCGGGCAGGATCCCGATTATTCGCGCCAGTGTTCGGCCACCCATCGCGCCGGGTGGATGTAGTGGCGCAGGTGGCTGATCGGGCTCTTTTCGCGGTAATCGCCGGTAAACAGCCGGCGAATGTGCCCAAGCGGCGTGTCCACGTGGCCGCGTTCGCCATATTGCCCGTCGATCGCATGTTGCGGCAGCAGGTTGCGAGGGAAGAGCACGACGCGCGCATCGGCCGGCAGGCGCGGTTCCAGGAAGTAATTCAGAGGAAAGACGTGGCGACAGTCCCGTCGAAAATGCAGCACCCAGCGTCTGGGATAGAGCTTCACGCCACCCGGCGCATTGCGTGTCACGAAGCGCTGCTCGAAACGATATTCGTCCGCGATAGCCTGTGGGTTGGCCCTGAACTTTTCCTGAAGCGGCACGAGCTTGCCCACAGGGAAGCGGAAAACCGAGGTTTGACCGAGGCGCTCGAAAGGCGTCGTCTGGTTTCTCGCCAGGACAACATCGTCAGGCCCCTCCATCTCGAAGAAACAGTCGAGCGATCCGACAATGACGATGTCGAGATCGAGAAAAAGGACCGGTCCCTTGAGATTGCCGAGATTAGGTCCCCACAGTCGCGATTTCTGCCAGATGCCCGGCGTCTTAGTGGGCATGTTCGCAATGTCGAGCGGCGGCAGGTCCTCGCAGAGAATTTCGCCGCGCAGTCCGTCGCGATTGTCGGTAAAACAGGTGAAGGTGAAGGGTGGGGTGATGTTGCGCGCCACCATGGCATAGAGCCGGTTTATAAACGGAACGCCGTATTTCGTACCCCAGTTGATGCAGATCACTTGCTTGACGCCGCCGCTTGCCGCCAGAATGTTCGCCATGATGCCCTTCCGATTATATCGGTTCCCTAAAGTACCGATGCATCAATAAGGCCGCCCTGTCAAAAGCGCCAATCCCCGACTGAAAACGCCTACCGATCCTCCCGGATATCCACCCTGTGTCTTCAAATAGGCTGACGCCTATGGCATTGCCATCGCATCTGGCGATGATGGCAGTGTGTGATTCCCCGAAGGAGATGCAATGGAGTTCGTCGAACGTGCGCAGCACGACAGAAGTGCTGCCAGCCAACTCTTCGACGATGCCGGCCGAGCGCCGCTCGATGTGCTCAAGCGCGTCTACGGCTATTCGGCCTTTCGCGGCCGGCAGCAGGAAGTGGTCGAGCATGTGGCCGGCGGTGGCGATGCCGTCGTTCTGTTTCCGACCGGCGCCGGTAAATCGCTCTGCTTCCAGATTCCTGCTCTCTGCCGTTCCGGCCTTGGTATCGTCGTTTCGCCGCTGATCGCGCTCATGCGCGATCAGGTGGAGGCGTTGAAGCAGCTTGGCGTCAATGCGGCCGCGCTCAATTCGTCGCTGACACGCGAAGAGGCGGTCGCGGTGCGCCGGCAGATTGCCGACGGCACGCTTGAGCTGCTTTACGTCACGCCCGAGCGCATTGTGACCGACGGCTTCGCCGACCTCATCGGCAATGCTCGCATTGCGCTTTTCGCCATCGACGAGGCGCATTGTTTTCCCGTATTCACGGTTTCGGGTATAAAACAGAAGGTATCAATAACTCATTGACTCTGCAACCCTTCGGGATATGAAGCCGATTTTGTTGGAGGGGTCTTCATCTCCAAAGCATCCGCCGTCTAGGCGGATTCCTTATTCCGTATACGTGCCGCACGGACAGCGACCGGAGAGTCTGGCAGTCCGTCAGGCTCGTATACAAAAGAATCCGGGCTTCAGCCCGTCTGCTTCATCTCGCTCAGCGAGATGTCTGGCTTCAGCTTTCAGTGTGGCCATGCAAACATCAATGCGATGATGGCCGCCATGGCGAGGCCCGTGAGGATGTCAGAAGCCATCCACGCAATAAATGACATGGTGACCTGTCAGCCGAAGAAGTTATTGGTCCATTCGCCGAACGGAGGATCTATCGGGTACAACCGGTACAAGAAACTTGCAAGCGTCGGCAAAGTGCTATAGGTATATTACATGGCAATGCCACGGGGTTAGGCTATACGCCGACCGCCATAAGGGACCTTCGGGTCCCTTATGTGTTTTTGGGTGATATCCACTCCTGATACGATCCATCATAGCAAGAATATTTGACGGCTATAGTCGGATCGTCGCTTTTGCAGTCAATGATCTGTTCTGACGCCAAAAGCCTTTCATAGGCTCTGTCTGGTCGTTTTGTTGGCTGATTGCACAAGGGATGGAGTACCAGGTCGGCCAATTGCAGCATCGGATTGTTTTTTCCATCAGGCCAGATGGTCATGAGCGTTTCTGCAAGCTCACTTTGCTGGAGGGGCGCATGGACTGCAGATGTCTGGGAATCAAATTCAGTCCCGGTTGCGAGCAGCCCTTTGAAATAGCTCTCGATCAGTCGATCCTCTGCCTTTCCGGTGCGCTCATACACCACCGACATCCGGCGACCCATTGTTCTGGCATATTTTGCTGCCCGCTCGACCGAAATGTCGAATGCCGTACGGGACATTTGCCATCTGGAGGCTACCGGGTGCTTCTCGAAATACCGGTCACGATAACCAAGCCTGCAAATAATGCAGCCATGAGCAGTGATTCGCGGGTCCGAAATGAGATCGTCCAGTTCCGAGAAAAACCGGTCCCGGGCGGCGTCATCGGTTTTCAGAAAACCAAATTTCCCCTTGCCGCCCCTTATCTTGCTTCCATGCAACTCCGGGACTTCCCATCTTCCGCAGAACGCTAACACTGCTTCCGACAGTTCTCCCACGCTTTCAGAAGGAACAATGATACCGCCCAGGCCGAAACTGAATTCAGTTAGCGGAAGAGGCTGCTCGACACCTGGCTTGCACATCGTCCGCGTGCCGAAGTCGTCCATAAAAAAGATTAGGTGTTCCACTTATCGTCCCAAGGCTAGTTCGTCCAACCAGTTGTCCGACAGTGTACACGTCAGCTATTTCCGCAACCTTACGAGGTCGCTTGCGGCTTCTTAGGATCGGCTAAGGGGCGCAATCTGCGAACGGTGGACATGGTATCAATGTCGCCGAACTTCACGTCGAAGGAGTGGATGAAACTATCCGTGCGCGGAGGCTTCGTTGACTCCAGATCTATTCAGCAGAAGGGAATAACGCCTCCAATTCGACGAATTTCGACCATTCTACGCAGCCGTCTGGCAATTTTGCATCGTGATCGATCAGCGCCTTGAACGGCTCGGTCACAACTTTATTTCGCTCAGCATCACCTTGAAGGGCGCGCACTGCCGAGTACGGCTTTTCACCGGTAAGAGCTGTGTCGAAGAAGGCAGCCTCGAAATGTATCTTTGAAGCGACGAGCCGGACCCTTTTGGCTGCAAGCTGCTTTTCAACCGCCGCCAGGATATTCCCGTTCGTCGTCCAAGCCGGATTGACGATTTCCTTTTCTTCGCCGGTCTTTTTGTTCCTGCTGGTCGTTTTCGGCGTGTCTGTATCGTGGAGGATTGAGTATGAAGCGCCGAACTGGTTCAAGATTTTTGCCAGGGACGCGATGGTTGCCTTACCTCGGGCGCGAATAACGTGGATGTCTGAGAACGATTTGTCCTCGTCCATAAGCAAACGGAAAGCGGAATACTCGGTGTCTCCTTCAACCAGGATCACCCGACCGCCGAAGAAGAATTCGCCAACGTAGGGATCATAGAGGTTCAGAAGCTTGAGGTTGGCTTTGTCATCGGCACTGAGCTGGGCTGCCTCCGGCCGGTAGAGAGTCGTCCCTACGATTTCGCCTTTGGCTTGCCGTTCGACCCGAACAACAGACGTGTTGTCGCGCGACAGATCGATGAAAACAGGGGTGTGGGTTGTCACCATCACTTGCCACCCTTCCTTCGACGCTAGATCATAAAGGACCTTACAGGCGTCTCTGATTTCATTCGGATGGAGGCACAGTTCGGGCTCGTCGATAAGGAGGACGTTTGCTTTCTTCTGATCCGTGGCGCTGTCTTTTAGAAGCTTCAGCGTTGCCCAGAGCATCGTCCGTCGCGCTCCACTGCCCTGAGACTCCAGATCAGACATATGTCCGTCCTTATGCCCCATTGTCAGCTTGCCGCCATCCGGGAAAAGTTTGAGTGCTGCGTCGGAGGCTTCAGCTGACTGAATGTATTGGACAACGTGATCGAGGAAAATTGTCGAGACGATGTCGTTAAGCGTCTTCTCCGCCTCTTCAATTTTTTCCTTGTTGTGGTCCAGGGCGAGCTTTTGGAAGTCGTTTATGTCACTGAGGATTTTGTCGTATAATTTGATCCCGCTTTGTTCGAGCAGTTTGGCTGAATCAAGGATGGCTTTGCTCAACAAATCATGGATTTGCTTCGCCTGCGCTTCAGGCGGATCGAACGCGCGAACAGGGTGGACTGCTGGGCGGCGGGCATTGGCAACATTGGCCCAGCCCCATGGCTTTTTGCTGTCCCAGTCCTGAGCTTCAACGTTCCAACCGTACCGGGTGCCTTTCCCGATGGTGGTCCAAACCCATTTCTCCTTGACGTATTTTCGTGCTTCTGCGCCTGCCGGTCTTCCTTCGATGTCGCCAAGCCACTGCTTGCCTGGGTCACCGACGATAACCTCTGTTACGAGTTCAATCTCAACTGGCTCGTCCGGGTTGATCTCGCCATTGGGAAAATCCTCAATCTTGAGCTTGCCAGCGTTTGAGCCCTCGCTCATGGCTATCTCATAGGCCCGTAGAATCGAGCTTTTCCCGGAGTTGTTCGGGCCGACGAGGACAACGATATCGTCCAGGTCAACCTTGACGGGGGTGTTGCCAATGCATCGGAAGTTTCGGACGGACAACGAGCGAAGTTTTCCACGTTCAAGATCGACGCCTCAGCCATGACGTCCCAAAATGTTAGTGATTCCCGCTCCTATCATAGCTACTTTACGGTGCGCGGAGAGTCGAAATACAATCTGCGTGCCGGTTTCCATACTCATTTGTCGGTTTCCATTTGACGCCCGAAAAGAAGCACGCTCCGCCTGCAGTCCATCACTACATCCCGATATTCTATTCAAAGAGATGGGCGTCGGGCAGTCCGGCAATGCTGACTCGTTACGCTTTGTGGCGGCCAGGGATTGTCGCGGTTGACCGAAAGGCTCCAAAGGGGGTTGGGTGGGAACCCAATGGATATTCGTTCGACGGCTTCACCGGGGATGACGCAGAGGTCGTTGAAACCGATCTGATGAAGCCGAAGGACGGCGCAGCCAGTGGGGTCCTCGGCAGGTTAGAGAAACACGGGGCCTCTGGCAGTTGGAACAATGATGACCGTTATGCGTGGACATGGTTCATTGTGTCTCTCCTCGTTCGGGGACCGGAGGACGTTCAATCAGCAAAGCGGAATATCAGTGTGGAATGGGCAAATCCCGATCAGCGAATGGAGGCTCGATACCAGAAGCTTCTGACTGAATTTCCTACAATGCGAGATAGCGCCCATCCGACGTTGAAAGAATACATCGCATCCATGGGCGAGGACTACGGGAAGCGCTTGGGTGTCAAAATCATGGCTCATGTGACCGAACAAAAGGAAATCTCTTTTGCGATTGCCAACATGCAGTGGGAAGTTCGTCGCATTTCCGGTATCCGCTCCCTTCTGACTTCCGACCGCCCTGTACGACGTGACTATCCATTTAAATCGAAGAATACGTTAGTTACGATCCCTATCGGACCAAAGGCTGTATTCTTGGCAGCCCATTCTCAGCAGGTAATTGAGAGGGCGTTTCGCGGAGGAGATTCGGAGTTTGTGCGTCGGAACAATCTTCACGTCGTGCGCCAAGCAAGACAGTTTGTCTTTGCCAGCGACGCCGGGAATCGAGAGTGGGTTACGAAGAATATCGCGAAGGAACCTCAGCCTGGATTTTTTGATTTTATACGCGGCACGGGTGCAAAGCCTAGGGCGTGATCAATCCGCTGAATTCCTTACATTCTTTGATGGTAAGCGTTGGTTTAGTTGTCGGAATGCGAAAGACAAATACCGCTCATCCGTCCGCGATAATCTCCATGAACTGTTCGCCATAACGCGCGAATTTCGTCGCTCCCACGCCCGATATAGAGAGCATCTCCCGCTCGGTCGTTGGCTTGACAGTTGCAAATGCGATGAGTGTCGTATCGGGGAATACGACGTACGGAGCGACACCCAATTCCTTGGAGATTTCCAACCGCTTGGCACGAAGCAACTGAAATAGCCTTTCGTCTTCGACCGAAATCCCGGAACGGGCTGCCGACGCGACGGGTTTCCCACGTTCCCGTTTCCGGACAACATCAACCGTGTCTCGACGGAGGATTACAGCGACCTCCTTCTTGAAAACTCCGTGGGCCGACGGCTCCAGCTTCAACGCGCCGTACTCGTCATGAGCCACTCGGATAAAACCAAGGGCAAGCAGTTGCCGGAACACTGATTGCCAAGCATGAACAGATAACTCCTTGCCGACGCCGAATACGGCAAGCTGGTCGTGGCCAAATTTGGTTGTTCTCTCGGTGACTTTCCCAAGAAGGACGTCAATCACATGGGCAGCGCCGAAACGTTCGCCGGTTCGGTAGACGGCTGCCAATGCTTTGATGGATGCTTCGCTACCGTCCCAGGTCTCGACCGGATTGTTGCAAGTGTCGCAGTTTCCGCAGCGGGCAGGGGCCGCCTCGCCGAAATGAGCGAGGATGGCTTTCCGGCGGCACCCGGCGGTTTCGCAGATGCCAAGGAGAGCACTTAGCTTTGCCCGCTCGATCCGCTTGATCTCGTCGGTGGCGTCACCCTCATCGATCATTCGCTGGCGCTGGACGATGTCCTGCATGCCGTAAATCATGAAGGCTTCAGACGGCAGCCCGTCGCGACCGGCTCGACCCGTCTCTTGGTAGTATCCTTCGACAGAGGAGGGCAGGTCGAGGTGAGCGACATATCGAACGTTCGGCTTATTGATGCCCATTCCGAAGGCGACCGTCGCGACAAGGCAGAGGTCTTCCTCCATCCGGAACGCATCCTGGTTGTCTGCTTTGACCCCGGGGTCCATGCCCGCGTGATAAGGCCGCGCCTTGATACCGTGATCATTGAGCCAAGTCGCAGTTTCCTCGACCTTTCGTCGGGAGAGGCAATAGACAATTCCGCTTGAGCCATCGTGGCGCTGCAGGAACCGGAGAAGCTGCGTCCGAGCATTGTCCCGCTCGGCGATATGGTAGGTGATGTTCGGGCGGTCGAAGCTGTCGACGAATACGGCAGCGTCGTCGAGCCGGAGTTGACGGATGATGTCGTCCCGCGTGTGTGGATCGGCTGTCGCGGTGAGAGCGATCCTGGGCACACCAGGGTACAGTTCCTTCAGCTTCCCGAGCCCGAGATAGTCTTTACGAAAATTGTGCCCCCAGCTGCTGACGCAGTGGCATTCGTCGATTGCGATCAAGGAAATCGGAACATTACCGAATAGATCGGCGAAACCTGGGAGGACGACACGCTCGGGCGTCACGTAGATCAGTTTCAGCTTTCCGGCGCGAAGTTTCGATCTGATCGTGCGAGATTCATCTTCGGATTGCTGGGACGAGAGGCATTCCGCTTCGATCCCCAAGGCCTTTAATTCTTCAACCTGGTCTCGCATCAGCGCGATGAGGGGCGAAACAACGACCGTGACTCCTGCAACACATACAGCCGGGAGCTGGAAGCACAGTGACTTACCTTTACCCGTGGGAAAGAGAACCAGTGCGTCGTTTCCAGCCAGAATATGTTGAACAACATCTGCCTGCTTCCCGCGAAAATCCGGATAGCCCCAGATTCGTCGAAGAGCGTCGAGGGGGGTCTCGATAAGTTTTCGGTCGAAAAGCGCGTTGACCGGAGATTGCTGACTGGATGCGTGCATTGATTGGCGGTGTGTTCTCGAATGGGAGGACTTTGCAGGTAGCCGAGCGACCTGTTTAGAGTACAGTCAGGAAAGGCTGCTATGCGTTCGCGCGGTGTATCACGATTCGAGGCTGGCCTTGCTGCGGATTAGTGCGATGCAGAAAAATTGAGGGTACGAGGGCTCCCGTGTCAGATACCGCAAGATCGACTGTGGGGTACGAGGTCGGCTTTGCCGAAGGGGCTAAAGCAGGCCGAGCGGACATGAAAGCCCGTGAAGCGTGTTTCGAGCCGTTTGAAGACGCCCTGTCCATGGCGCACGCTGTTTTGAACGGCAGCTACGCTGTGATTCGCCGCCGCCAGATAGACTTCCAATCATTTGAAGATATTCAGAATTGGATGGGTGGCGTTGCAGCCGGGATAGAGTCCGTAGGCGCACGCGTAGGCTTCCAGACCACGATTGAGTACCCACACTCCAGGCCGGACGGCGGAGCGGTCACGTATATTTTCGTGACACGGGATTTTGGGCCATCGGAAAGCTTACCCAAATAGCTTTCGGTGCTATCAGGCACCGAAGGACCAACCCGAGCCTGCGACGCGTGTCTGAATGGCGATCTTCCGTCGCTGCAGACAGAAAGTGTCTCGTTCAATCGTCGTCCCATTTGACCCTGGCGAACGCGGCTTCGAATAAATCGTTCTCACTGGCCGCGAACAACCGCTCCAACCAGCCACCGAAATGAGGGGCGACAATGCCAACCCGTCAGACCCCTTCAGCGCATTGCGCGATACCCATTCGAGAGCGGCGGACGGCGTCTCGTATCGTTGGGTGCATGATTGGGTGGGTAGGGCGTGCGCGTTGCCGGGGAGGATGACGTTTTGATTTTCTTGCCTGAGGAGGAGCGAGAATATCCGAGCTTCTATCCGGGCACTGTCCGCATTGGATCAATGGAAATTCCTATCGACTTGGAATCCGTAGGCACTTTCTCTCTGCCTAACCCAATTGCGGACCATCTATCTACTTGGCGAACAATGGCGCGGCAGCTCAACGCCGTCGATCCGCTCGCCTACTTGGCCAGCACGCTGACCGCCATCGTCCAAGCACTGGCGGCGCAGCTCCTCGATATCATCCGACATGCCTGCATGATCGCCGTCTCCACGCTGCGCGTATTGGGCTCGGATCTGACTTGCACATCGACTCTCTCAAGGTGAAGAGCAGAAATTTTCGTCGAATGGATGGTTGCGGGAATGGGACAGGTTCGTCGCCCGTTTCGAACAAGTCGAATGACGCGCAAGAGTCGCCACGACGAACTGCTTGGTGAACTCGACCGTTCTGTTTGGCGGTTTCGGAAACCGGCAGCTCGGTTACAGATGTAAGATGCTGGGTCGTTGGTTTAGCCGCCAGCGGGAGTGCAACTCAAAGTCTTGCATTGATTGGGCGTTAATGCCATCTCAGGAGAGTGATCCAGAGGGCTTCCATGGCAAAGCGCGACGCCATTTCCGTTGCAACGAAACTCCGTTTGTTCGCAGACGCGGCGGGCCACTGCCAGCGCTGTTTGGAAAAGCTTTTCCCAGACGAGATGGGTGGCCTGAAGCATATTGCTGAGATGGCGCACGTCATACCTCACGGGGATACCGGCCCTCGTTATGAAGCGCGACCAAAAGGCGACTTTGAGGTCGACTCGTTCGAGAACCTGATTTTGTTGTGCCCGACATGCCATACCATCGTCGACAAGAATCCTGAGGCTTATCCTCGCGATACATTGCTCGGCTGGAAGCGAGACCATCTCGGTGCATTGGCACGCAAGCAAGGCATCATCACCTACGAAAACCGCCGCGACGTTCGCGACGCCGTTGCCGCAGGCTTGGCAGAGAATAAAGCGATCTGGGAAAAATTTGCGCCTTCCGAAGGGTCAGAGTTTAAATATGACCCCGAGTCGTCGACCGCCATAACGTGGACTGATCGTATGCGGAGCGTGATTCTGCCCAATCATTATCGGATTCAGGCAATTATCGAAGCAAATCTGCGTCACGCGTCGGACGACGAAGAGAAGACGTTTGCCGAATATCGAGAGCATGTCCGAGGGCTGACAGCACGCCACGTCTGCGACGAAGCTGGGGGTGCTATCAGGTTCCCGGCAGCGATGGAGACCATTTTCGCATGAGTTGGCAGGTGAATTACGCTCTGGACTTTCTTCCAAAGACCTACGCAGGCATCACAGCTGAACCCTTGGGCGGGGACCTCATTAAGTTATCGGTGATTCATCAGCCCGACGTTGTCGCTGCCATATCCGGGGCGAGGGAAATTGACGCCACAATAGCCGAATTTTATTTCAAACTGAGCCCGCAGATCGATTTCCTGTGTGGCTACCGCAAAGAGTGCGTTTGGCATGGTGCAGCGATCCAATTCCTCGAAGAGCGCGGAATTGGGTGGGGAACCCCCGGCACCCTTGGTACTGCTTCGCAGGCGGGCAAGGCTAGGGGGGCCCCACACAAGGATTTCAAGTTCTCACACAGACTGCTGCTGCAAACTAGGAGCGTCGTAACAGGCATCGAGCGGCACTATGACCGGCTATACGACATCACCGTGAAAAGTGGTCGGACGTTGAGGGTAGGCTTGCTGTTGGAGTACGAGCCAATCGCCGACTCGGTGCGCTCTTTTTGGGATCGGTTCGGCGCGGTGGATGTATTTTGGAACATCAACCCTAACGGCAGCCCAACTTTGGAGGCGATCAGTGCAGCCAAAGATCTTGGGTGTCAGGTACTGAAGTGGGACGATTTCAAGGAGTATATGGAGAAAGCCTGATGACAGCGTCCGAGGTGGCTTCCCTCATTCTCTCATCTTGTCCATCTATGACCGGGTTCGAGCCCTACATGTTCGGTTCGTCTCTGCGGGGCGTCGGCGCGGATATCGACATTCTGGTCGTCGGGCCGCCGGGTGAGCCCTTGGTGCGGCTGAAAGCAGAAATGGCGAACGCCGGGGAGGAGCTTCCTCTTCATGTCCTCTACATGTTGCCGTCCGAGGCGGTGGAAACAGGCTTTGTCGAAAATGAGGGGTGCGTTGCTCTGTTGGAACTGGCAGGGCATCGATAGACACCTTAGAGAATCATCTGGAAACATCGGGTAGAGATGATGCCAAACCAGGCTGTGATGAAAGCGGTTGCGGGCGGTGCATTCATTTTAAGCCTTATCGGCCCCGCTGTGCTCGCGGTCTTGGTTGCTAACTCGGCCCATGCGGTCAGCTTCGATTGCAAAAAGGCGTCCAGTGCGGATGAACGTGCAATTTGCTCGAACGACCAGTTGTCGTCGCTCGACGACGCTGTAGATGCTGGCTACCGAGAAGCGAGGAGGGCATCTCCAGCCACCTCATGGCCGTTGTCGCGAGCGCTCCTCGCTGAGCGCGGATCATGCGGAAGCGATACTGCCTGCCTCAAGGCAGCGATGACGAAGGCCATCAAGGCATACAAGTCGGTCATTCTCGGAGACTCTAGCGGCGGGACAACCCAGGACAATGCCAAGATCTACTATGGAAGTCGGGCTGGGATGCAGGTCTCCGTGGTCGCTCGTGTTGGGCTGAACACACGTCACGCCGCCATGACAGTAGAACACCGGCGGGTGGATGCCGTCGCGTACTGCCGCGACTATGTTCAGAATGTCACCGATCAGTGCATTGCCGAAGAGCTTGCGATCAAGCTGGACAATAAGTTCATTGGCGATTGTAAAACAGGCGGCTTCACGACCATCACCGGGCAAAGCGACGTCTTCCTGGGACGGAATAGATCCGGCTCGGCGTCCATGGGAAACGCGTTTGTAATTATCGATACCGACACCAATCAGCCTTTGGATGGCGGTATGGCGAACGGCTATCCAGTCGCCCTCCCACAATTTCAAGCCTTATGCCCCGCTGGAAAGCTCTCAAGCAGGTGACGCCTAGTTTGCACACACCTACGGCGTGCCGGAATGCGAGCCCTTACGGAGATTTCCTTGAGTTCCAAAGACGAGAGCTTCTCGCACCTAAATGATCTGCCGAAACGCGATGCCAACAGCGCCGTAGAAATAGCTGCACAAGCAGCCTTCGAAAAGTTCGTCTCAGAATCCTCCGACGTTTTCCAACAGATTGACCGGAAAGATTTCGGAACGGATTATCAACTAGAGGTCGCGCATGACGGTGCGGCAACCAACGTTAGGCTTCATGTGCAACTGAAGGGGACGGCAAGGGCTGCCAACAAAGATGGTTCGGTGAGTATCGAGATCGACCGCACAAATCTGAATTACCTGATGCAGAACGCTTATTCATTCTTCGTCTGCTACCACCTTCCGACAAAATCCCTGTTCTACATCTCTGCTGATAGCGTTGTGCGGCGGAACGTACACGGGGACCGAGAGTGGACTGCTCAGAAGACACTTACTGTCCGATTCGTGACGCCGCTGACGCAAGACCGTTTATCAACCCTCGCTTCCGTGGCCCGGTTGAACGCATTCGCCTCCAGAGATGAGAGGTTCGCGCAAGTCACTACACCGCCGGAGAATTTGCCAAACGTGCTAGCCCGGAAGCGAGCACAAATCCACGTTCCTGATGACCGTGATCATGCGGTCGAGATGCTTTCATTGCTTTATAGGGAGAACAAGGAAGAAGACATCAGCGGTGCGTTTGAGAAGTTTGCATCCGTCTTGGACGCCGATCATGATGCAATGTCCTTATGCTATTTCGCTGAGATCAATCTCGGTATGAATGGGCGATGTGACCGTCCTGAGCGGGTGAGAGAAGGGATAGCGTTCCTTTCGAGGCGGCTCGGAAAAGGCTCATTCGGAGACGAGGGGCTCCATTATTCAATCGGTAACGGCCATAGCGCCCTTGGAGATGAGGTCGAGGCCATCGCTGCATATGAACGCGCATTGGGTCACCAAGACGCAGCAGACAACAACGAGTTTCGAGCACAAGTCTTAAAGAATATGGGGTCGAGTTACAGCAAGATGGGAGAGGGCAGCGTCGCAGCTCGAAATTATCATCTCGCTCTCGATCTAAATCCTGATCTGCCCGAAGCTCATCACGCCTTGGCTTGTCATTATCATCACCTGGGTGACTTCCAGAAGGCACTCGGCCACTTCGACAAGATTGTCTTCACAGACGGGCGGCCAACAAAGACGTACTCCATCGCGGGTTGGCGGGTGAATATCTTCTTCAATCTCGGAAATGGAACAATGGCGTTTCGGGAGATCAACGCTCTTATTCCTCACGCTGGGACTGAGAGTTGGGTCTGGCCATGGTGCGCACAACAAGTTTTCATTTTTGGAAACTCCTCTACCGAAATTGCCAAATTAAGTCAGGTGTTTTGGGATCGTTTCCTCAAGGCAAACCCCGGTCATGCTGACGGAGTCCGTGGTCGGCTTTTGACCATATTATATCTTCGGCTCAATGGGGAAGACGTGGGTACCAGCTTCGCCGATTTCAAAGCGGAGCTCGCGTCTGTCATCGCATACACTGAGCCTGGTTCAGCGGCTTATCTTTGGGATCGACTTGGTCACTGGGCGCAGGATGAAGGTGACTGGAGCGAGGCTGAAATTTGTTTCCGAAAGGCGTATGACCTCGACGGTGGTGATTACGGCTACTGCTTAGGGACGGCGCTGAATTTCCTTGGCCGGGGTCAGGAAAGCTTGCCAATTTTGCTGGAACAGGCCGAGATCACGCAACCGGATGATCTCAGCTGGGGCCAGGTAGCCAGAGCTTATGAGTTAATCGGTGATGTCAAGAATTGCGTGAGGGCTTACAGAAAAGCGATCAAACTGAATAAGCAGAACGCGCATGCGTGGTTTAATCTGGGTGGCATTTACTGGAATAGCAGACAGCCGGTCGAGGCTGCCCGTATCTGGAATAAGGCTGTTAAACTTTTCCCAGGCGACGCCCTCGCTGCGGCCGTCCGTCGTGACTTTAGCTTTCTGCTGAACACCTCCGATCCTCTCGATGATGAAGGCGTATAGTTAGAGGGAGGTGGCAATCTCGGCTAACGCCGCTTGCACCCGTCGTTGGGTTGCATTTGGCTGCAACGTACGCGTATCTATTTGCAAACATGCGATTGCGGTGGAGCGATGGTGCAAGTGACTGAAGACGACGAAAAGAACGGGCAGCCAGAGGCATCAAACGACATTTCGAAGTTGGAGAGACCATCCGTCGATGCGTCACGAAAGCCGCCAAGCTCGATCCGCCCCCTCGAAGCCAGACAAATCAAGCAAGCCCGATCTGACCTCGCCAATCTTGCTGCAGCAGCAGGTGGTTTAGAAAAGCTAAAAAAACAGGCAATCGATGCTCAGAGGTTGGCAACGGGCCTGCCCGCCGGGTTCAATTTACAGAACTCAGCGACACTTGCTCTAGGCAAACGGGTGCAGGAGATGACTGCGTTCTCGAAACTTGCCGAGAGCAGTTTTCCAAAAATGATGGATTTTCAGTCAAGGTTTCCAGGCCTTATAGAGATGAAAACCGCAGAGGCCTTAACTCGGAGTTTTAAGTCCTCTATGGGGCTTACTTCCCTTGAGAAAATGATGGAAACGATGCGCGACTTGAATGAGCGCGTCGCATCAGCTGGGAAAATCTCCGGCATAAATAGCGTAGGAAATCTCTCGAAGGCGCTGGCCGACAAGATGGCCCCCATGAAAACTTTCATGGAAGACCTGCAGAGGCATCAATCGTTAGCGTTCGGCCCTACAAGCTCATACGGCAAAATTCTTGCTCGTGTATCGTCGATGCAGGACGATATGAGAGTGCTCGCGGCCCCGTCCATCGCTGCCGCCTTATCCGCGTCATTACTCATCTCCCCGCCACCAAACCTTGACCGTTCTTTGGCCGAGATCACCGCTATAGCTACCCGAGCGTTGCGGTTGGTTCCGGACCGAGAGCTTTGGCAACAGGCCGGAGAGGAATCCCTGCTATTGCGGGGCGTCGGTTTGCTCGATGAGATGGAGTCTCGTCCAGCACAATCCGGAAACGACTTCGATCAGCAGTTGAACAGGCTGGTTGAAGCAGTTGAAAGTGCAGTGGCGAACGCAACAACTTCGTCGCAGCAGGTTTCTCTCCTGCAGGTCATTTTTTTCCTAGTTCCGCTAGTTATATCGATCCTGACCATGGTTCAGGCGGAAATGCACCACAGAGAAGATATGGCGAAGCCCGATGGCACGACGGCTATCGTGGAACAATTGAACAAAAATGGCGAAAAGCTCGACAAACTCGACCAGATTGCGGCCTCTCTTCAAGAGGCAACGAAACACGTTTCGAAGGCAGTCGCTGTCCGAACTGCCAATATAAGAAGAGCCCCGGATAAGACTGCCCAATTGCTTGGAAAGTTGCAGCAAGGCAATATCGTTGTCGTGTCAGGTACCGTCGAAAACTGGCTGCAGGTCGAATTTTCTGACCCTGTGACAGGTCAAACGGTCACCGGTTGGGTGTACGCAAAGCTGATGAAGCGTTTTCAATAGCGGATCGGTCTGGCAGCATCGTCACCGTGTCGCGGCTTGGAA
Source organism: Ensifer sp. GW821-FHT05G01 (assembly GCF_059419585.1). Lineage (NCBI taxonomy): Bacteria > Pseudomonadati > Pseudomonadota > Alphaproteobacteria > Hyphomicrobiales > Rhizobiaceae > Ensifer > Ensifer sp. GW821-FHT05G01. The sequence continues at coordinate 353,075 of NZ_JBWKSC010000006.1, forward strand.
GACTGGTAGTTCGGACAAGCTTTTTCCGACAAGGTCCACAAGATTGCGGAGGTTTCCTGCAATGGGATCGCCGAACGCTTCCAAAGTCCAATTCAATGACCGTCGGTGTTCTTCGACCGCCGGGCGGGATAGCTTCTCTTCAAGGGTTGAAGCTGCGATCAGCCTGGATGTTTTCCTTCCCTGACCTGGTTCGCGATACATACCCAGGCCATGACAGTAGAGATATTTGTCGATGATCCTATAGCCCAAGAAGGGGTGAAAACCCGCCCGCTCGGCCGCGCTGCACACTTCGTCCGATCTGGCTTGCCAGGATGGTGCGAGCTTTTGATAGAATGCCGACATTTGTGCCAACCCTGATCCGTCCTGACCAATCACAGCTGCCCCGACGTATTTATCGAAGATTGTCCAACCCTCTGGGTGAATGAACCAAGACAACTTCGACAGAGCGGACGCCAACTGACGTTTAGAATTGCTTCCATCCTTCCGTTTCACGAACATTGGCGTCTTCTTCGACAGAGCGGCTAAAGCCTGCGCTCGTGTGAGCAAATCCTTGGAACTAATCTCCGGAGGCGGGGACTTCATGAAAAGGTCGACGACCTGCTGGGCTTGGCTGTCTATTTCGTCGGAAGGGATGTTTCGTGACACCGAGTAGGCCTGAGCAATTCTTCTTAGGCTTGTGCTACTGATCGCCGACACTCCCGTTTCCGAGGGGTTGCCACAATCGTCGACTGCTCCTGTCAGGCGCAGGAAGCCGTAATCTGAAGAGATCCACCATTTATAGGCGTCAACTACCGCCAGTAGCGCGAAGTCGTCATTTTGCATACGGTGCGGCCCAGTTTCCGATAAAGTCGTAGCAATCTGCTCCGCACCGTCTACCTAAAGGGACTGGATGCGCAGGTCGCGAACGTACCGAAAAAGCTTGGCTTGGTGACGGGCATCCGCAAGCGCATCATGTTTCTCGTCATCTTTTTGCTTCTCGACAGGAAACTGGCTTGATCGCGTGGCGTCCCAGGAAGAACCTGTAGCCCCCATATACATCGCTTTGATATCGACGGCTCCGATGCCGAAAGGGTTCTTCTTCAAAAAGTGAAGGAAATAATAGTTCACAAAGGCCCAATCAAAGGGTGCGTTGAAGCCCACAAAAATCGGCTTTCCGCCTCCGGAATGGGTAGCGACCCATTCGTCGAGGCGGCGCATTGCCTCTTCAGGGTTCGTGCCGGTTTCCTTCAGGCGGTCGAGATCGAACCCGCTGACAGCCATCGCATCGGGGATGAAGTTCTCGCTGATCGGCTTGAATTCGACGTAGAAGCTGATGTCGGGATCATCGACTAGGCAGCAGCCGAGCGAAAGCATGCTGTAGTCCGGGGGGATTGGACCAGCTGCCTCAATGTCGACAGAGATGAAAATTTCCTCACGCTTTTCGGTCATGAGATCAATGGCTCCACGTCGACCAGAGGCGGGCGAGCTTGAACCGACGTCCAGTGTTCAAACAGTTCCTTCTGCAATTCAACAGAAGTTTTCGTCGGCACCCAGGGGAACCCTGCGTACGTCGTGATGTCGAACGGAAACTTCTCGCCCTTCATCGCAGTGAGGATAGTAGGATGGCCGCGACCGAGCGCATATCCAAGCTCTATGAAGCAGTTCGGTCTCGAACCGGTGACGTCCGCAATCACCAACTGGCTATGATGTAGCTTGGCGAAGATGTCAGCATCAATACGAGACTGATCTACAGCCTGTCGGCCGTCAACGACGATGAGTTTGAAGCCCAGTTGACCTTCAATCACTGGTTTCACCACCCCTTCGAAGAAATCGTCGACGGCTTTGAAGTTTTCGTGCATCGGATCTAGCAACCTTACCGCAAACGCCTTCGGCGGAACGAGCGCTTCGAGTAGATCGACGAAGTCCTGAACCATCACGTTGACGTTGCTCTGGCTGGCAAAATTCACTCGATTGAGCCAGCCGTGCGCATCAATTGGTCCACTGGTCTGGAACAAGCGCTTGGTGTTAGCTCGACCTAGCCCAAATTCGAAAACCCGGCGGGCTCCCGTTCCCTGCGGTGTGACAGCTATATTCACGGGAACGACAGGTTTGCCATTGCTGGCGTAGAGGTTGGTCAGAAACAAGGCTCCTTCCTCTCCTCCAATTGGTATCAGTATGTCACCCCAGTACGCCTGAGCCTCCATCCTCTTGCTGGCCATGTTCCAAAAGGAAGCATTGTCGATTTTGACCTTGTCCGACCGGCGCAAGCCATCCCACATTTCTCTATACTGCGGCGGGATTTGCCCCTCAGATTTGTGGTGCTGAACCGCTACCGCCATAATCCCAGGCGCGTCCGAAGGTCGATGAATTACGTTCTTCTCAATGGTTTCCCAGATAAGCCAATCGAAAATCTTCGGGCTTCCGTCAATGTCGCGCGTCGGCTCGGCGTCCACGGGTACCACGAAATTAGCGCCCTTCTTCACAAGCTCCTTGACGAGCGCGGCCACGAACTGACGAGCCAGCGCGACATTCTCGGCAGAGGCGTGTTCCAGCTCTTTTGAGATGCTGCCGGTGATGTGAATACGGCGTCCGAACAGTGGTGACCTCGGCATCACTTGTCCTCCATCACTGGCGACGGCGTCATAGCAGACGCGACATGCAACAAGAGGTTCACGGAGAGCGGTTGAGTTGGAAATGCCTTCGCCAGAGCTTGCGGATAGAGCCTGGTACGGATGTCCGAATATGTCCACGTCGGCTGATCGGCGCGTTGTCCGGTAGTGGCAACAAGCTTGGCAAGGTCGTCTGAGGAGGGGTTCAGAGCGGCAAGGTCGCTGCTGAAGAGAGCTTTTCGCTCCTCCGGCGTCGGTCTCGAAAAGGCGCGAACAACGGCTGCTCTGCGCCGGAGCGCGGGATCGAGGACGGACAGGCGGTTCGTGCAGAGGATTACGAGAATGCGCCCGTTAAACCGGCGTAGATCGTCAATGTGCTGGATGAGCGTGTTGACCGCGACCTTGTCCTCATGGTGACTGTGTTCCTGCGACCTATTTGCGGCGAGGGAGTCACCTTCGTCGATAATCAGGATAGCCCGCTTGCTCTTTCCAACCGCCTTGATCACTTGCTGAAAGGCTTGGGAAATGAGCGTTCCCATCTCGCCGACCATGCCGCTGCCGCGCACACGGTTACTCATCTTGAACAGCGTCGCGTCCTCGACCCTCGCCTCGGCAACCAAGCGGTTGGCGATTGTCTCTGCCGTCGCGGTCTTGCCGGTGCCAACGTCTCCATGAAAGATGGCAAAAGGATATTGCTCCTGCAGCAATGCCCCAAGGTTCAGCTTTCCATGGTGAAACTTCGTATTCCAGGCGGGGAGGTCGCTGGAATTCAGCAGGAGCCGGAGCTGGGCATGTACCGCCTGATACCGTTCATCGAATCCTATCAGCGTCTTCGCCTTTTGAGCGAGACCGTCGTCAGGGAGAGGCAGTTCGGCATCAAACAACGACGACTCGGTCACGACCAATCCTCCCGGCGCATACCCCAGCCGTTGCTTGCGTAGGTCCGGCCCCCGGAAGAGGTGAGAGACGAATGGCTCGTGTCTGCGGAAGAGTTACCCCAGGTTTTATTCAGTTTGCTTCCCAACGACTGAAGAACGGCGTCTGTGAGATCGCTGGTATGCGTGAAAACGACCCTAATCCAGCCGCCAGTAAGCTCCGGCCAAAGCACCCCGCCAGGCCGAGACGACTTAATCGCGCCAGTGTTTTCATCGACATGATATCTGACGGCTCTAACTTCCGATCCGCCGAACATCAGGGTTACATCAACCGACTTGAGGTAGCCGTGGGCCGCGAGTAGTTCGATATCGGTACCATACGCCGATGCGTCCTTCTCGGTCATGGCGCGTGTGCTAGACGCGATCATTTTCAAATCGGTCGTGAACTGCCGAACGACAACGCCGATATCAGTAACAGTGAAGCTGCCGGTGGCGGTTGCTGAATAGGTTGCAGCCATTGCTTATGCCTCCTCGACCGAAAAGCGATTTCCGAAGACTTCCTTCCAAATGTCGTCGTCGTCCTCGGCAGAGGCATAGTTCGCATCTTCCCAGGACTGACCCGCCGCTTTGACGATCTCCTGGCGCTCAGCCTCGGTGATGCGGGACGTCACGTTGTTCTCGCTGTTGACCGGGTCGAGGATGACTACCGGATCAGTGAAATTGCCTTGAACCCCAGTGTTTTCCGGGAAGCTGATTTTTTCTTTCAGTCCAGATTGCGCGATATAAAGGAGAAAGTCGCGGAAGCGCTTCTCGATGCTCTCGGTCGCTCCGTATTTCGCGAGGACGTGGGCCATAATCAGCTCGACGTGGAAGCCTTTGAGCGCTGATAATTCGGCATGGCGGCTCCAACGCTTGCCCATGCGAACAAGCGTTCGGAAATGACGGTCAGTATCCTTACGATCCTTGATGAACTTCAAGTGGCCCGGCGGGTTGGTCTCGATCTTCCCGCCATCACGGTCGTATTGCCAACCATAGCCAGGGCGGTAAGGGTCTTCGACAACGGGCACGATGTCGACGTAGAGGCCGCTGCCCACGAATTTCACGGTGGCGGCCTTGCGCTGGATTTCGAAGTCTTCGACGGATTTCGACGGATAGATGGAAACCAATGCAGCGTGGATGTCGTCAAGGAGCTGCTCCAGCGTCTCCTTGTCGGGGTCAACACCGGCGACATAGATTACAAGGTCAACGTCAACCGGGTCCTGACTGGTCTTCTTCAGGATCGTGAATTTTGCGAACGATCCGGCCTTCAAGACCCGCGTGATCTTGATATCGGCCCGGCCTTTGAGCGTTTTGCCCAATTCGGAAACCAGCCGATCAACCTGCTCATGATACTCTTTACGCTTGTCTGCGGACAGGCGGAGAACGTTGTGGTCGTAGTTCAAGAGGGCGGTATTGGTCAGCGGCATCGAAAAAGTCCTTTCGGAGACGAATTTTTAGCTCGGAGCGTCTGGTTTCCAATCGCCCACCTTAACTTGGCCTTAACTATCCGTGATATTGTATTGCCGACTGGCGACCGCAAGAGGTGGTTTACAAAAAGGCATAAAAATCCCCAGTTATAAACTGGCGAGTTGGGAGTTGTGATGCTTGGCTCAAGGTTGCGGATCGCCCGAGCTGCGATGCGGCTCTCGCTTCGGGAGCTGTCTGAGCGCATCGCGGGCCTGGTCAGCCCCCAGGCCATCGGCAAGTACGAACGTGGTGAGGACGTTCCCAGTCGGCCGGTTTTGAAGGCCCTATCAGCGGCTTTAGGTGTCAGCATTGCTCATCTTGAGAGCGAGGAGCAACTCACCCTTGAAAGTGTCGACTTTCGAAAGGGCATGAACTCTGCGAAGGAAGAAGCGTCCGTCCAGGCTAAGGCCATTACTCTGCTGCAGCACTACCTTGAGATCGAAGCGATCCTTGGATTGGAAAGCACGGATTGGGAGAAACCACGCGGTGTTCCATTCCCTGTAAATGACCTTCGGGACGCGGAAGACGCGGCAAGATCAGTCAGAGAGGCTTGGAGTCTGGGAAACGATCCGATTCCGCGTCTCGCGGAACTGCTCGAAGAGCGAGGGATTAAGGTCTTGTCTGTCGATCTTGACGACATTGACGGGCTCGCCGCCCACGCGCCTCGGCGAGATCGTGACCCTGCGCGAGTTATCGTCGTCAAGCGAAACACCTGGTCGGAACGAAAACGGTTCACGATGGCCCATGAATTGGGCCACATGGTGCTGGCGGTCGCACAGGATTTGAACTCGGAAAAAGCAGCGCACCGGTTTGCGGGAGCGCTGCTGCTACCAGCTGATATGCTTCGCGCGGAGGTGGGCTCGAAGCGGTCGACCATTAGCCTGGCCGAGCTTGCGGCATTGAAGCGTCGTTACGGGGTAAGCATCCAGGCATTGACGTATCGGTGCCGAGAGCTGGGGATCATCTCTGAGGCGACTTTTGCGGGGCTGTTCAAAGTCTTCGCTGAACGAGGATGGCGAACTCCTCCATTCAAGGAACCCGAATGCATGCCGGAAGACTATGAACAGCCGCGACGGTTTGAAAGGCTTTGCCTCCGTGCGTACAGCGAAAAGCTCATCGATAGCGCTCATGCAAGTGAGCTTCTTGGGACGCAGGAGGCCGACTTGAAGCTGCGCCTGTCGTTCGAATAGCGGTCTACCGCCCGCACCATTGCCGTCGCGCATTCTTGCGCGGTTCCTGCACGATGAATCATCGAGCCGGGCTCGGATCATGGTCGCTCCCAGCTGCTCGACTACGCGAGCACCAAAATGTCTTCCGCCTACCGTCATCCTAAGGCTCTCCGTCTAGTAGGATTCTATACGCCGCTCCCCATATCGTCCGTGACGAACATGCCAGCAGGAGACGCCATGTCGGCACCAGTTTATTGCATCGTCACCGGCGATCAGATCACACCTGAAACCGACTCTAGGGCGCACGTAATTCCGAGTGCCCTTGGCGGACGCCTAAAGCCAAAGGGCATCCTTTCGCGCTGCGGAAATGGCATATTGGATGACAAGTTCGACTATCCGCTAATCGAAGCCTTCCAAGCGATCATGAACTTGATCGGTGGGACGGCCGACCGTTCGAAGTCAGCAATCGCGACGAGGATGGAGGCGCAGGATGGCAAAGAATACGTCTTTACCTTTGGCGAGCATCTGACGCCTCATCGCCATGAATTTGTCGAGGAGCAAGTAGGGGACGAGACACACTTTAAGATCGCGGCGAGGACTCTCAAGGAGGCTAGAATCCTCTTGGGAAAGATCAAAAAGAAGCATCCAAGCTTCGACATTGATGAGGCAATGAAACATGCCGTCACCGATCACCGGTGGCCAGATGGACCGTTGCATCTAAAGATGCAGATGGGATCAAACATCCTGTTCCCTTGGACATTCGCCGCTGCCGCGATTTTTGCGAAACATCACGGCTTGGAAGCCCCGCCGAATTTTCGCTCGTATGTCGAACAATTCGACCTTGCTACACCCAATCTGCCGCCAGACACCTTCTTCTTTATGCCCGAAAGAAAATGGATCGAAGCGGAGGGATTAGTTACACATCGTCTAGCGCTGGTCGGAGACCCAACAGAAGGGCGACTGCTTTTCTACGCAGAATTGTTTGACGCCTTCGGTGTCGGCGTGACTTGGCCGTTTGCGAGCGATGAGCCAATTTGCAAGACTTATGCTGTGGATGTTGTCGCCGGGAAGGAAGTACCTGCGACGGTTGATCTGCCTGCTGTTACGGCGATGCCATGGTCCGCCACGCACAGGCTTGGCGACTCGGAGCTATACGCACGAACAACCGACCGCATTGGACGCCTTATGCAGGTGTCCGCTCAACGTCTATTCGAGCGCGATATCGAAGATGCGATTACCCGGGCTTGGGGGACTATGGACAGCAGGCAGCTAGGGCTAGAGGATTGGGTCAGGCTTCTTGAAGAGTTTGCTCACCTGATCGAGAAAATTTGGACCAATCCCGCCGTCACGCAGGATATCCGCGAGGAAATGATCAAACGATTTGTCGACGTTACCGCCGAGATTATCCAAAAGGTACCCGCACCGTTCCGCGTTGCTTTTGGGCAGATCTTGAGGCCCCTTCAGGATCGACTGGTCAGAATTCATCGTACCAAGACCGGCACTCAGACTTCTGCTAACGAATAAGGTGGACCGGCAGTATTCAATCCAGGTTCTTTTTCGGAGGGCCTCTATCTGCGTCGAATTTTCTTCCCGTGGCGGGAGCCTTACTAGGAAGTCACAAACCCTTTACCTCGGTGCCTTCACCAAGGAGGTTATCGACAAGTGCAGCGCGAGCTAGCGTCTCCGAAGCCATGATTATCGAGCCGATTTCGCGACCAGCATAAGTCGCTAAATCTGCGCCTCCCAAAACTCTTTTATTAAAGTCCCTGATTCCTGGATTTTCTCAACTGTTTCGTGAGGAAACTGGTTATGAACGATTGCTACCAAAGCATCCCAGCTATGGAACTCGTGTTCTTCCATCAACAGCATGAATGCTTTGGCTATGGTTTTAGCTTCTTTCACCTTCAATTCGCACGCATTGCGCTCGACAGCTCCAACTGATTCCAGAGAGCACGCTGTGATCACAGCGTCTCCTTTGGTTGAGCCGTTCGCCGGTTGGTAGATCAGGTCCTTGAGCAGGGTGATGTGATCGTCGTAGTTGTGGACGAAGGGATGAATCCATTCGTAGTATTCTTCATCTCCAACAACGTATGCTGGGGACGGCTCGCCGCTCCGATCTGAGCGACAATCGTATGTCCCTTTTGCGTTGTTACACGGCTTGCAAGTCAGCACGAGGTTGAAGGGCTCGAAAGTGAAGGCTTCGTATCCGCCGGTGTTCTTTCGATCCGCCACGTTATTTGACGTCCATCTATCCTCGTTACCAAATTTCTCCTTTGGGAGAATATGATCCAGTTCCGAATGACCCAGCATATCTTTGATCCGTCTTCGGCAGTAGGCGCATCGATTTCCTTGCGCAGCGAACAGTGCCTTCCGGAGGGCATCCTTGGCGGGCTTTGCCTTTTTGTTCTTCCAAGCCCATCCCGTGTCCGTCGCGGTTTGGAACAGATCCTGGATTTCCTGGTCTACGGTATCTTGTTCAATGCTTGCCATGTCAAACCGTGGGGCTCAATTTGATACCTTCCGGGAACGCGATTTCAACGATGGCATCCATCACCGGCAGAAGGGGATCATGTATCGGCAGATGCCTCCGGAGAGCCGTTACTCTGCGAGCCGCTGCCGTAAGCTCGCTTCTTGGGCGGCTGCTTTCTTTGATGAGTCGCAAGGCCTCATTGACGGCCTTCGTGATTTCGGGCGGACGGACTGACCCCATCTCGAACCGTTCTTTAAGAACGTCGCCCGGCAGCCATCCGTAGGCCGTGTCGTCCAAAGCGGCTTGAATGCCAGCCTTTGGATCTCTCCGGCTCATTCGGACAAGATTGCCATCAAATGGAAGTAATGACGCGGCGATCAATGGCGAATGGGTCGCAATTATAACGTGGCAACCTTCCGCGTGCTTGATGAGGTCCCTGACAAGCCCCAGATATTCTGTCTGCCACCTTGGATGCAGACTGTTTTCAGGCTCGTCGATCAAAATCAGGCTGTTGTTTCGAACGTTCAATATGAGGTTCGCCAACGAATAGAAGAGCTGCCATTCACCTGAACTAAGCTCGTCAAGACGGTACTCGATTTGATCTTTCCGAACGCTCAGACTCGCCCGCAGAAGGCCGAGTACGATAAAATCTGCGATGAGAGTTTCTCGCGGAAGCTGAAACGACTGCAGGATGTCCAGCAAAGGAGGTTCGCCATCACTGGTCGTCGTGCCAGATCGTGGGTCGAACGTGTACGACAACTTCAGGCTTTGTAGTTCTCGACTGAGACGCTGATTTTCTTGAGATAAAACAATAAGTTGTTCAAGGGTTTGGAAAACGCTCGTGGAGACTTTCGGAGTCAGAAATAAGTCGCTGCTCAACTCGGCAATATGAGACCGTAGCCGTTCGAAACGCTCCGGAAGGATTCTTTGAGACCGTGGGCCTGGCGTCAAGCTCACCTTTATCCACGCGTCGAAGCCCATATAACTAAGGAGCCGGGTCAGGGAGGCGAGCGCGTTGCTGTCTTTTCGCGCGCCGGAAAGGAGAGCGTGAGTGGTAGTCGCAGATGCCTTGTTCGTCGATGTATAGTTGCCGGACTGCTTCGGCCCGTAATAGTAGAATTGCATGAGATCGAATTTGTTCGAGCGTGTTTGAAGCTCAACTCCAGAATTCTGAGGGAAGCGATCATTGTGTGTGCCGGACAGTGCGATTGTCCGCGCGACCTTACCTTCAATCTTTATACCGATGTTCTTCGACCGCGAGCGGTACTGATGGCTGATCTCTAAGCCGAGCGCGGCATCTGAAATGATGCGGAGGAGGGCGCTTTTTCCGGATCCATTCTCTCCGTTGATTACGGTGAACGTGTTGCGCTTCCCATCGGACCCGGGTTCTCTAAGCTGTAAATGCTCGGGTATTTCATTTCGCTCAAACGATACGCTGGTAATCTGCATGTTGAATATGTTCAAAGGAACCTTGGCTGTGGGCGTAGAGAACACGCTTAAGTAGACTTCGTCAATCTACTTCCTGGGGTTGGTCTTCGACCATCTGCTGGGTGCTGACGAATCAGCCTCGTGCCTTTACTTTTGGTGGTTGTCCGCCCGCTGCCTCATGCAACTTCAGATCACCTGCTGGTGACCGATAATGCATGTTATTGGACGCCAAGGCCCGAAAACCGGCAATTGCGACGTTTGAAATTACCGCGAGTTAGGCTCAAACAGGACGAAGCGCTGCCCGGATTTCCTCGGTCACGTCCTTCACGTCAGCACCCGACGGAACCGATAGGTAACCTACACCCTCCAACATGGAGAAGTCGGCTCCTCCCGAGGTCGATTATCAAGATGGGATCAGCTGGCTCCAGTGCGTCGGCCAGAGGGCTCTGCTACGCGGTTCTGAACGGGTCGAAACTGCTAGGGACGCCGCTTTCATCTCAGTTAACCCTTTCGAAACCATATTCTGGACCCCGAACAATCTATGCGGTACTCACTTGCTACCTATAACCTGTGGTAACCACAATAGTTCTGGAAAACATGGCCACTCCTCGATTTGAAGCACTGAATCGGCTCTGGGAAACAGTTCGAGAGTCCAATCATGATTTTCGGTCTACGACCGATGTTTTTCCGATTATCGAAGTCGAGAAGGTCAGCCGAACCCTCGAACTTGTGGAGCGTGGAACCGAGAGCGGCTCCGCGAACCAGCCGCCAAAATCTGCCCGCGCGCTCGATGATACAGAGCAACGGATCGTGGCAAAGGTCGAAGCCGAGAAAAAGGCTTCCTATCAACTTCTGGAAGATCGGTTCGATCATTTCTCTGACCGTTTGAAGAGCCTGGATTTCCAGGGACAGTTCAGTCTCATACGCAGCGCAAACGCAAGTAGCCTCTCCGACTTCAAGGCAGAGGCGGTCAGAGGCGAGGACGAGCTTCACGTCCTTCGCGACGATATGATTGTCGCCGAAAACCAGCTCTTTAAATTCAAGCAAAAACACAATCTGGAACGTGCCGCGAAAATCACCAGCCCGGAAATGTGGGCATTCAAGGTTTCGGTTATCGTCTTCCTGGTCCTGATCGAAACCGTGATGAACGGCAACTTTCTTGGGGAAGGCAGTTCGCAGGGTCTGGTCGGGGGCATCATCGAAGCGTTTGTCTTTGCCGTCGTAAACATCGGGTATGCACTCGCACTCGGACTTGCCTGTTCCAAACTTCTCGCGCATCGGTCCATCGTGTTCAAGTTAGGCGGCTATCTCACCTTCGCGGCGTATGTCGTCGTTGCTGTCGGCATCAACCTGGCGCTCGCGCACTACCGTGAAATCGCTGAGGTGAGTTTTGAAGGCGCTAGCACCGCAGTTATGGAACGATTGCGAACGAATCCTGCCGGGTTGGCTGACCTGAAATCATGGTTGCTTCTCGGGCTTGGCCTCCTGTTCTCAATTGTGGCCTTCGTTGACGCCTGCCTGATGACTGATCCATACCCCGGCTTTGCATCGACAGAGAAGCAGCGCAACGTAAAGCGTACTCGCTACAGGAGCCGGAAAGATCAGCTGATCGAAAATCTTACCGACATCCGTAACGACCATAACAACAAGGTCAACGATATCATCCGGGAGCTTAGCAACCGCCGTCAAGATTTCCAGGCAACGATTGCCCACCGCGCTCGTGTGATCTCGTTGTTCAACGGACATCAAAACCAGCTTGAGCAGGCCGCCAACTCGCTTTTGACCATCTATCGTGAAGCGAACCGAAAATCACGGACGAGCCCGGAGCCAAAGTATTTCGGAACGACTTACAATATGGACCGGTTGAATGCTGTGCCTCACGTGCATGAAGAATGGAACGATCAGGAACTCGCTGTCGAAATCAACAAACATCAACAAGAGCTGACAGAACAGGTGAAACGGATTGGGGAGGCATATTCAGTTGCCATCGACCGTTATCACCAGCTCGATACTATTTTCCCGGGGACATAAATGGCCAGACGCAGACAAAGTAGCTCAGAAAGCAATACCGGGCTGATTATCGGGACGATCCTGTTTGGCCTTTGTTCTATAGGGTTGGTGGGCGCATTTTTCTGGTTCCAGGCAGAGGCCAATTCCAAGCCGAAGTTGGACAAAGTAACGATGTGCCCCGAGACCGGTCCGAAGGCGATCACGGCGGTACTTCTTGATGTCACCGACCCTATTTCCGATGTCACGGCGCTCGATCTGCGCAATCAGTTCCAAGATATCGTCAAATCAGTCCCCGAGGGCGGTCTCATCGAGGTGTATGCGCTGACGGATGAGCAAGGCGAGCTTGGCCAGACCTTCAGCGGCTGCAACCCTGGGGACGGATCAAGTGAAGACGACATCACCGGGAATAAACGCCTGGCAAGGGAGCGGTGGGAAAAGGGCTTTCAGAAACCGTTGGATGAGATCGCAGGGGAGATCGGCAATGGGACTGGAGGCAAACAGTCGCCGATCATGGCGGGCATCCAGAACATCAACTTGAACATTTTTGGTTCCCCGAAGTATCGCGACATCCCAAAAGAAATGGTCGTTGCCTCGGACCTGATCGAGCACACCAGCGCATTTTCAATGTACGCAGACGGAGCTGACTTCCAGAAATTCCAAAAATCTCCAGCTCGCGACCAGTTTCGTACCGCGCTCAACGGGACGGAAATCCGACTTTTGGAGTTCCAGAGACCTGGGTTGAAATTTGACTCGATGCAAATCGCCGAGTTCTGGACCGCTTGGATCAGGGGCAACGACGGAGAGATGAAGCGATTCACCCGGCTGGAAGGGATGAACTAATGGCTACCCGGGAGCAACTGCAGGCGTTCGTCCGTCACAAGGGGCCGATTTTCGTCTTCGCCGCCCTGACTTTCGGCGGCATGGCATTCATTTGGACGGCCAAGACGTTGGAATGGAATACCTATGTGGTCACGGCGGTCCCGATCTGCCTCATGCTTTTTTACTTCGGGCTCTCCTTTGTCGCCAACGGCCTGAGGCTTCACAACGAGCAGGCGGGGGACAACCTCTATTACATGGGGTTTCTTTATACCCTCTCAAGTCTCGGCGTTTCGCTTTACAGGTTTTCCGGTGAGGCATCCATCGACGACATCGTCCGAAACTTCGGTATCGCGGTCACGTCGACAATCGTCGGCATTACGCTGCGCATTCTGTTCAATCAGATGCGCCGCGACCCACTGGATATCGAGCGAAGCGTTCGCCACGAACTCGCCGAGATGACACGGCGGGTGAGAACCGAACTCGATTCATCGGCCCGCGAGTTCTCCAGCTATCGTCGCACGAGCAGCGAGATGCTTTCCGAGGGTTTTGAGGAAATCGCTCGTCAGGCCGAGAAGAGCGGCGAAGCGGTCCAGAAGGCTATCGAGGCCGTTTCCAGGGAGGCAATACGTCCGATCCAGGAAGCTGCGGAAAAGCTGGCCGTCATCATGGATGCCAACAACAAGATCGTCGAAGATCGCGTCAAGGCCAACAACGAACTGGCCGAAGCTGCCCTTGCTAAGCTCAACGAGACGTCAAAAAGCCTGACTGGTATCATTGCGTCCTTCGGCGGGCAGGTCGAGGCCGCTGGCGAGCGGCTGGCGGCTATGCGCCTTCCAGAGGACGTGATTAAGGTCGAACTGGCTCCCGTTCTTTCTGCCATTGCCGATATGGCAGCACTACAGTCAAAACGGCTTGATGAAACGGCCGCGAATACGAGAGAGCAGGCCGACCGAATGACCCAGGCCTTGCTTCCGCTGGATCGGCTCCCGGAACGTTTGGACGCATCCCTGAAACCGTTGGACAAGCTCCCCGAAGCAATGCGTGCGGGATACCAGGCCATGGATCAGGTACCTGCCAAGATCGAAGCCTCGCTCAAAGTGTTCGAAGGTGTCGGTGATAAAATCGATCTCGCACTCAAGCCGTTGAACGGGATTGCGAAAAGGGTCGGAAGCGCAGTTGATCTTTTGGATAAGGCATCCGCTAAAATCGGCGACGCGACGACGACGCTGGAAAAGAGCACCAAGAGCACGGCCCAGCGGCATGACGCCCCTGATCTTTTCCAGGCGACGCCATTTGCAGCGCCTGGAAACGCAACGAGCACAATGATCGAGGCTGTGACAGAGCCAAAGGGTGATCCCATCATCCTCGACGGCCATCCATCGGTCCAAACTCCGCCTTCGGAGCCTGCATTCCTAGCGTCGGATGTGCAGACGGCGGAAACGTCCCAGGCGGCGGACGAGCAGCCTGAACCGAGGAAGCTTTGGAGATGGTAGACTACGCGGAACCGGCCACGAAGCTGGAGCATAAGGGATACAATCGCGGACTGATCCTTGGCCTGACGATGGCCGAGTCCATGCTGTTGCTGGTCTTCTGCCTTCTCCTCGTGGCGGCGGCGATCATCAATGCTGAACGAGCTAAAACTCGGCTTGCCCAGGATGATCTGCTCAAATCAAAGGTTGAGGTCGCTTCCCTCAAAACAAAGGACAAACAGGCTGAAAAGGCCGCGAAGGAACTGAGGGACAAGCTCGCTGCACTGGAGAACCAGCTCCGGTCTGTCAGTCTCATTCCAGCTGATCGTGCCAAATTCGAAAAGGAATGGCGCGATCTTGTCGATGCCAATACCGAACTCCAGCTTTTGAAGAAAGAAGGCGTCACGGCTGAGAAGATGGCCGCACTTCAAAAAGCTGCGGACGAACTTGAAAAAACAATGGCTGTCTTGAAAGACAGTGGTCTCTCGACCACAGACGCCAAAGTTCTTGCAGAGCGATTGAAAGCCCTCTTGGAGAATGAGCAGAAACAGGCTCAATCCAAACCGCATGAGTGGCCGCCCATCATCAATCTGAGCGAAGCCGAAGGATACTACTTCCAATCCGGAAGTGCGGAGTTGGCGGGTCCTTTCGACGAAAAGCTTCGGGGGCCGATTTCGAACAAGATAGCAACGAGTCTGCAGACATACGATGTCGATGTTATCGAAGTCATCGGCCATACCGACGAACAGCCAATCTCACGTGGTACCTCGAACCTCGATCAGAGCTTTATTGACGTGCTCGCTGGCAAGAAGCCCATTTCGAGTGTTCTACCTGCCGACAATGCTGGCCTTGGCCTGGCGCGGGCAATCGCAGTGGCGAATGTCTTGAAGGCTGACGGCAAGCTCAAGAACGCCACAATACTGCCGATGTCAGCCGCTCAGCTGGTGCTCCCAGGAGATATCCTAACAACTGGGCAAGCGGGCGATGTGAAATCCCGCCGCCGTATCGAAATCCGCATCCGCAGTCGCAATGCGACTGTAACCCCGTAAGTCAGCGCCCCCAAAAGGGCGCTCTCCATCCGGCTTCTACGGCTTCCTTCTCGGTGCAGAACCAGCGCTCGCCCTGTTTGATACTGACCTTCGTGCGCCCGTACCAAGGTGACCAGGGCGCGTGGTAGATGTGACCGTTGCCTGAAATGTTGCCCTTGATCGGGCAACCGTCGGGCGCGGCCTGCTTTGCAACGTCCCATTTATGGGCGCGATAATCCCAAGGCGCTTCGGTCTCCGCCTGCCAGATGCCAACGTGGTTCTGATGAGCGATTTCTTCCAGGTCCGCGTAGTCCTCTGAATATTTGCGGAACGCCCATGCGTGTCCGGTCTGGACCATGGCGGCATTGAGGTTCGTGGACCCAATCTTGCAAACACCGATGGTCCGACCGTAACCATCTTGGCCACGATTGTCGCACGAGACGTCCTTGCCAAGAACAAGAGCTTCCATCGCTGCTATCGCTTCCTGCCCGCAAGCCCAAGCTTTTCCATTTGCAGAATTGCATTTTTGTCCTGCCTCGGGAGCGTCGATACCGTGAAGACGATAGACGACGCCGGAAACCTCCACGGTGTCGCCGTCGACGACTCTGATGCTCGAAGATGCTTGGAGCGCAGACGTATATAGCCCGACAATGAGCGACCCGAAGATTAAAGCCCTCACTTGGCCTCCGATGCTGTTTATGATCACTTCCACTTCGCCGCCCAGTTTCGAAGCGCTGCTCTTGGCCTCTCCGGCCATGACTTGACCTCCGGATTCACCTTAATCTTCTGCCCGGACGGCTTCCAAGCGAGGTACATGGTTTTGTGAGGGATATCCGCGATGACGATGGCTTCTTGGTCTAGGCACATGTGGCGGGAACAAGAGGTGCCCACAAAAAGATCGCCATCATATTTGCCGGAGCCAACACCCATCAAGATGTCATTCACCAGCTTAGCGTCGGGTCCTGCCAATCGAGTTATCTCGGCGTTCAGCTCTGCATAGCCGAGCAGGTCTGCGGGGTGAGAGGCGGTTCGCTCCCGTAGTTGAGGCCACCCTTTCGATACGTCGGCAACAAAAGCTGCGTTCTCCGCTTCTTTGATGCCGTCAGACGGCGTCCATGTCCACCGTTTGCCGGGTTCATTCGGAGTGGGAGCGGTCGATAACGTCAAGGCGATATCAGACGCTTCCACTTTGACACCAAAACAAGTGTCCAACGGCCCATCGAGACGAGGGGATTCGTTTCGCGGAAAGGAAACAATAAATGGAGCCCCTTCGCATGCGTTTCCGCCCCCCGACGATGTTCCCACCACGGTAGGTGTGCCATTAATGACGTAAATTTCATCGAGGTCGAGGTAATAGTTGCGAAGAACTTCGCGTTCATCAATCTCAAGTTTAAATTGGTCGCCAGATGGAGAGATCGAAACCTGGTGGCCGAAAAGGGTCATTGCGAAGGGAGACGAACTGGCAACCGTCGCGTAAACAATCATTGGCACTGCAGCAACCAGTGCGAGCCAGGGAGATTTTGGCATTTTGGGTATCCAAAAATATCGGGGTCTGTGTATTCTATTGTAAGGTCTCAAAAGCAATTATGACTCGCAGCTCTCTCGCATAACTGGCTGCACGTCACGCGAAATCTGCCGCTATATGACCCGACGCCGGTCATACCGACACGACGGATTTATCAAGCCTAACCCGACACGTATCAGTTGGTGCCGAACACTAATCAAGCCGACACGTATCAGGCGCTGCCCGATACAAGCTCAACGGATTCCGACCCGAATTATTATCCTCCAGTTCCGCAAACGCAGGAAACGAAGGTTCTTCCAGGGAATTCCGATAAGTTTCGGCAAATCGTCATTCAAGTTCAAAACGCCCTGAGCCTCTATGGCTATTACCAAGGGCGTCATCGACGGTAAAATTGGACCCCAATCGAAAGTGGCGCTGGCGAAGATGCAGGAGGACTACGGTTTAAAGGTCACCGGTACGATTACGCCACAAGTGCTCAATGCTTTAAATATCACGGCCAATTGACGGACGGAACCATCGGGCCAAAATCGCATTGATTTGCGTTCGGATCGAGCCGAGCAGGCTGCACTGCATAATACGTCCGGAGGCTCAGCGTGCCGAGCCCCCAAGCTACTCATCAAAAATGCTGGTGGTGTGGACCGCTGCCTTCCTTCAAAAGCGTATAGCTTTGAATAGGCTCATTCTTCACTTGCACGCGCCGAGGTTTGCCGTCGGTATGAAGTTGTGGTTCTGCGCCAACAGCATTTTTAATGTACCATCCAAGGTACATGTTCAGAGGCGTCTTTCCAGGTACGCCCACATCATACGCTTTGCCGTCGATGGCTCGCTCATATTTCGCAAGAAACTGAGGATCATCCATCGCGTGCTGGAAAACCTTCAGGACGAAATTTTCATCGAATTTTCCCTCGCCGTATAGTTTTCTGGCAAGACTAACCGTCAAGTTTATTATTTCCTGGGATGCGAGGAGTCTCTTGATGTTTGTGTCAGCCATCCCACCATATTCGATGGCGTAGTTTGTGAGTATTTGTTGAATAAACGAGTTCGTTTCAAAGCCCGCTTTCGATGCCAAAGTAGAGATTGCATTATGGACATCGGCATCCAGGCGAAATGTCAGTTTAACGGTTCTATCTTCCGGCATGTTTTCACCCCCCTAAATTAGCAGTATGGCCAATATACGCACTCCAAGAGCGCCCGTCAATCGTATGTCGACAAACATTACTGCGATGTCGACATACGTGTTCATGGTCACGCGCCAGTCGGCCTGATTGCCAATCACTTTGGCCCTTTGGGAAAGAAGATCGAGGAACCGGTGCAACCTTACTGTGAACACAAGGACGTTGCGGTTTCTTCATCGTGAGCCCGTACCAATCACTCTTGTCGTCTCCCTCTGGTTTCAAAAAACCAACCGCACCCCGACCGGCGACGAAATGGACGCCGGGTAGATTCAGTGTCCTTTCACAGGACATAAAGGCGCTCTGTGTAATAGGTCGGCGGCAGGGTCCGGCTTGCTAACGTGCCAGGAAGTAAGCCAAAAAGCGATTCAAAATAATAATAACAATAAAAATATATAATCATCTTTTAAGATTTATCGAAGTAAAAAAACGCCTATTTTTTGCTATATAAACCAGACTATTGACTGGTTGCTCAATGTATATTACGTTTTACGGATGAAGTGAGACGATTGCGCTACGCTGAATTTCAAAAGTGGGAGAGATGCATGATGCCGTCAATATTGCGCTCAGAACGAACATCTAAACTTGGGCGCTTAGGAGAAACCCTGGCGGAAGAATGTTTGAAGGCAGCCGGATACAAAGAAGTGCGGAATTTAAACCTGGGAACCAATTTCCCCTTCGCCGACTTGATCGCTGAACTATCCGGGAAACGATATATTATCTCCGTTAAATCTCGAAATGAGTTCCGGGCGGATGGAAATTTGAACGAATGTTACAACGCCGTAAAGCTCAACGAAGCTGAGAAGCGTGCCTTACAAGCCCAAGGCAAATCCCAGGACGAAATAACCGCAATCATCTGGGAGGCCGTTGACGGCTTAGCGCAACGATGGAATGCCTGCCCGGCGTGGATAGCGGTCCCGATGCGGCCCGAGGAGAGTAGCTATTCAGCCTACTTTGGCGAGGTTTCGCTGATAAGGCACCGCAGATCGATACCAGTCCTTCCATCAGATAGAGTACGGTACACCGAGCTTGCTCCGCTGGGAACATACGATGCGCGGATAACCGCCGATCTTTGGAACCGCGACTAGCATAAAAATCCGCCAACGGGGCGCATTCACGGTAAACCGCGAGAGATTGCAATGTCCCTGCGATGCGTTGATGAGACTGGTGCTGATCTCTATGCGTTCGATTTGTCTCCGGAGGCATGGCAGACGCTGATTGAGCACAACCGCAAATGCCGTTCGCTTCGGATGCCCTGTTGTCCGGCGGAGGTGACTTTACGGAGACATCGGGGAACACAGCATTTCGTGCACAAAACGGTTGGTGATTGTACGACAGCGCCGGAAACAGAAGTTCACCTGCGACTGAAGCAGATTGCCGTTGAGGTTGCTCGTAAGCACGGATGGGACGCAAAGACCGAGGTTGCAGGGGCTACTCCGTCCGGTGAGACATGGATAGCCGACGTCTTGGTGCAAAAGAACAACGCCCGGGTGGCAATCGAAATCCAATGGTCATCCCAAACCAATGACGAGACAATGAGAAGGCAGGAACGATACAGGCAATCCGGAATTCGCTGCCTTTGGCTGCTTAAGAAGCCTGGCTTTCCAACGACTGAAGCTCTGCCCGCCGCGCAGATTCTCGAAGTCGATGGGACGTATCCCGCCCGCGTGGCTTATTCCCAGGAGTTGTCTGTCGAGGCGTTCCTTGACGCAGTATTTGGTGGCCGGTTCCGGTTTGGGATACCTTCTCAGGGCGGGGCGGTTGCTCATATCCGGGTTGGGGAGATCGAGTGCTGGAAAAAGAAATGCCGTGTGAAGACGAAAATAGTCACGGGAGTTGACGTCGTGTTCGGTCCCCATACGAGCACCTTCTCGGTCCCGCAATTGGGGGAATACCCCGCACTCTTGAATGAGGTCCTCAGCCACCTGCCTCGGGACTCCAAGATGGGTCGCTTGAAAAAGCGTTTCAGCAAGACCCAAGAACGACAGTACATGAGCAATGGGTGCTACCGATGCGACAGCATTGTCGGGGAATTTTTTGAAATCGAGGCCCGTCATTCGGAGGAAATCGTAAGTTCGTTTCCAATTCAGATAACCCCGGACTGGAAGCAGGCAATCGAAGAAGAGATGGGAGATCAACCCGAATGGGCTGTTTATTCACCCGGTGAGCTTGGCATGTAACAGCACCACATCGGCTGAATTTGTTGCAATGTGTCGGCCTCAGGCGTCTGATGAGCTAACCTGACGGGATGCCATCGACCTTGCTTCATCCTGGATCGAACAAAGCTGGCATAGGACGCTGCATCTTTCGGCCGCTTCGGTCGGTGCCGAGTTCTGTTGCAGTAATGACAAGCGGCGACGATGTTCTCTTCGATATCGCGCCCTCCGTCACACCGAGCCTCCAAATGCTCTGCAGTGCACCGGAAGAGAAAGACGGCCCGGTCTGATATTCGAAAGCGTGCGCTGAAATTTTTTGGATCGGTCTCCCACATGGGCAGCTGGCAGTAGTAGCATTGCCACCCTTGGCTCTCCGCTGCCTTACGTCTGAGATTTCGTATTCGGCTGTTTGGTTTCATGAGTCCACGTCCGTTGCTTCATTGCTGAAGCGGACGTGCAGCGACTTAAGAGCCGCCCCTCAGTTGGGAGGATATTCCTCGCACAAGACGACGCATACAAATGCGTCACTCCGCAGTCTTTGAACGATACGAGCGCCTTATCTGCGCAACGCTGACGGGTCTTCAACCAACCCCAAGCAAGCAGTACGTCTTGCCTCCGTCCAATCTCAAGGTAAATGGGTTAGCCAGATTGTCAACCAGGACCGCTCCAGAGGCCATCACCGCCCGCGACGCAGGTGGGGCTACCGACCAATCATTCGAACTGGCCGCGAGGATCGCTTCTGGCGTGCGGCAAGAGTTCGTAGCTTTCCAATTTGGCCATATCGAGAAAATATCGAGCCTTGCGCTTGGGCGCGGCTCGAAGCCAATCCGCAAGTTCTGATTGCGCAAGCTTTAACCAATCAGGAAAATCCTCGGGACCCCGAAAGTCGCCGTCAATCAGGCCCATCAAGGCATTCGTATAGATGATGCGACCAACGCCAGGGAATTCGTAAATCTCGTTGTCGCGCTTTCCCTGCAATCGCTCCTCGATGAGCCGACATCCGAGAGCGAGTACCAATTTGTCTTCAGGAAATCGCTCATCTTCGAGAAACCAGTTCACGATTTCTGCTCGTCGCTCGGTATCGCTCAAGCCATGGTAGGCACCGAGTCCCATGTTACAAATCGTGCAACATGGGACAAGCTTACACTGGCCGAAATGCTCCTGAATCTGTTTCTTGGTAACGAGACCGCCGTTGGCAAACCGGTGAAGAATATAGACCGGCGGCTGGTGGTCGAATTTGCCGTCATTAGGCATACCGCAATAAATGCATCGGTCACCTGGGGCCGTTGCATAAACCCGGGCAAAGCGCTTCTCTGCCTCACGTCGATTATATTTAAGATTAAGATGTGTTCCGATCACAATGGTTACATCGATATCCCGGACAACAATGAGTGCGTTCTTATCGTATCTAGATTAAGGCAATGCTAAATTGCGGACGATTAAAGAGCGCCGACATGCCGTTCTAATGCGTCGCGCCGAGATAGGCGGTTCACTGCCCACGGTGCGGCACAAGAGCGGTGACAGTCGTGTTCATGCCGCCATCTGAGGGGGACAAGAGCGGAGGGCGGCGTAAAGACCGAAGGCGCGGAAATCAGCGGTATTCGCCGGTGGGTTTGTAAAAGACGTGGCCGCTAAGCCCGGCCACTTTTCCGTCCTCAGTTCGGTGCCACGTTAGCCTGGCGTCCATCGGGAACGGACACCCTTTTTGGAGAAACTGGGCTAGACGAGCGCTCGGAACGTTGGGACATGGTGAAACGACCTTGAATCCCATCGACAACAGGTCTCGTTCTACAGCGGCTGCAACAATGTTGGGCGGGAACAGCACCTGCAAGCGCCTTGTAAGCTCCGGCGAAAAAGCCTGTTTCTTCCCTGCGGAAAGTCCGCACCCGGGGCTCCACACATCCCCTTCGTCGACAGCCGATAAATCGCGCAGTAGCGGAGGCAGGGGGCGGTCGCACTCCCCTGGCAAGCATCCGGCAAGGAGAGCGCAGATGCCGACCACAACCGCGCCCTTGGCGAAATTGGCAATCATCGGAGGTGCCCGTTTGTGGCCGGGTGAGCTTTATTCCTCGGCCGCCCTGCTTTCGCCGCGAGTTTGCCGAGTCTGAAGCTCACCCGTCAATTCACTCAATCGAGCTACTATACTCAACCACTGGTATACGTCATCGTGCCTCTTGGGCACACCAAGCGGGAAAGTGGTCACATATGAAATACGCAAAATTGTTTTGCTTCGCGGCACCTATGATATTGCTTTCAGCTAATTGCGCATTTGCATTCAATTGGGGCTTTGTAAGAGTCCCGGACTGGATGGACCCATATCTCGCCGAGCTTTTTTTTGCCGTTATAGTCAGTTTACTGGGACTGCGGGTGACGAAGCCGCGTGGGGTGCCTGTTAGTCAGCTATCTGGGGTGAAAATTTCCCCTCTCGCAAACTTCTTCCGGGTCCTCTTCATCACCACCTACGCGATGATGATGGTTATGCTGTTTGCAGGAATGGCCCTGCGTCGGTACGCCGAAGCCATATCCTAGTTTCCCGCCACGCCGCAGATCGCGATCTGGACGCCTTAACGGGCGATGACCTCCCGTTAAACAGCGATATGCTGGAACGGCGCGGTCCAAAGGCGACTTGAACAGCGGAGAGCAAAGAGATGCAAGAAATGGTTGGTCCAAATGGCTTCTTTACGAGTGTGTTTGGAATCAGTGCCTTGGTATCGGCATCTCTCTTTATCGTCCTGATCGGGTAAATTGCATTGAAAGACTTGCCTCTAATGGACAAGCAGGGGCGGTATCTCAATTATTTCTTCACCCACAGAAAGCGAGAGGCAAAGGCTCTGAGCGCAACATGGGTGATTGCTTTCTGCTTCTTCGTTACAGCATGGTTTCTATCAACGCTTTAACATGTAACCCTGTTATGGTTGTAGACGAGGCGGCGTAACCTTGAAGCGACTTGGGTAGGCAGGAGGCCGGGTTCGGAAAGCTCGTCACGAGCCATCCTGGCGACCGCTCTCCGCTACCCAAAGCAGGAGCCTACCAAGCCTCTATTTCACCGCTAGCCACGAAGTGCTCAGCGACGTGGGGCCAGAGCGCTGATGATGGCCGCCGCACGCGCGAGTGATACTTGGGCGGCATTCAGCTCAATCGATACTTCGAATAGGTCACGCCCGGCCATATGCAGGAAAGCGTGCAGCACCGCGTCGGAGTTCCTTGCGAGCTGTACCAAGTGCCAGCCTCCCGGCTCCCTCTCTCCATTGAGCCAATACTTAACCGCTCGATCACTTGCCCCGGTCCAACGCATGATTGTCTTGGTCGCGGCCGGGTTTATTCCGATGTCTTCCTTCAGCGCCTGTGAAATCTCGATGGCGTAGTGCTCTCGTGTCGGAACAATTGTGCCCTTATTCGGAACCATTGTTCTGCCTCCTAGGTCTATACTGCCGTCGCCCCGGCCATAATCCGTAAATGGAATTGTTGACATGTGATGGTCATCGATTGGAGCCAGAAGGCGAGTGATGGAAAGTCATCCGCCGAACGACCTCAGATTCGAGCTGCTGCTTATGTTCGGATGTCGACCGAGCATCAGAAGTATTCGACTGACAACCAGATCGCCGTAATCCGCCGATACGCCGAGAAAACCGGCTTCGAAATTGTCCGCACCTACGCAGACGAAGGCAAAAGCGGACTACGGCTGGTGGGGCGAGATGCTCTCCAAAGCCTGCTTTCCGATGTGGAAGGGGCGCAGGCTGATTATAAAGCCGTGCTCGTCTACGATGTGAGCCGCTGGGGACGATTCCAGGACCCCGACGAAGCCGCCGAAATTGAGCTTCGCTGCAAGCGCCAAGGAATTCTTGTTCACTACTGCGCGGAGCAATTCGAGAATGATGGCAGCATGGGTTCGTCGATCATCAAAACGGTCAAGCGGGCGATGGCTGGCGAGTACAGTCGCGAACTCTCTGTCAAAGTGTTCAACGGTCAGGCCAACCTTATTCGCTTAGGCTACAGGCAGGGCGGCGTCCCCGGTTTTGGCCTGCGCCGCCAACTCATCGACCAACACGGCAACCCCAAGTCCGAACTTTCGCGCGGTGAACACAAGAGTATCGCCACCGATAGGGTCATTCTCGTTCCAGGGCCGGAGCGTGAGGTTCTCGTCGTGAGAAGGATTTATGATCTCTTTGTTGTTCAAGACCGGGTCGAAGCCGAAATCGCGGAAGCCCTGAATGCCGAGGGCACCCTAACAGACTTGGATCGCCCCTGGTCCCGGGGGGCCGTCCATCAGGTGCTGATCAACGAGAAATACGTCGGAAACAACGTTTGGGGCCGCACCTCGTTTAAGCTCAAGCAAGCCCACGTAAAGAATCCGGAGTCGGAATGGGTCCGCGCCGACGGTGCTTTCGAAGGTATTGTACCCCATGAGCTATTCCAAAGGGCCCGAACCATCATCGCTGCCCGGGCAGAGCGTTTGTCAGATGACGCCATGCTGCAGAAGCTGGCCGAGGTGTTGGAAAAACAGGGCTACTTGTCTGGCTTGATAATTGATGAGGCGGATGACTGCCCGTCGAGCAGCTCATACTCGCATCGGTTTGGTAGCTTGCTGCGGGCATATGCTTTGGTCGGCTTCGCTCCGGATCGCGACTACCGTTATCTGGAGGTCAACCGGGCACTGCGCCGAATGTACCCAAAGCTGCTCGAAGAGATAATCCAAGGTCTCCAAGCGGCGGGCGGCACGGTGCTGCAGAATCCTGAGACCGACCTGCTCACGATAAATGAGGAGTTCACCGCATCTCTCGTTGTCGTCCGATGCCTTCGAACATCGGCGGGGGCGCTGCGATGGAAAGTGCGACTTGATACGGCTCTCAAGCCCGACCTCACGGTGGTGCTTCGGATGGGGCCCGGAAATTCGGAACCATACGATTATTACCTATTGCCGTTACTCGACATGCACGAAGCGGTTCTGCGGCTCTGCGAATTCAATGGCCTTTCTCTCGATGCATACCGTTGTGAATCCCTTTCACGTTTCTACGCGATGACGGCTCGTAGGTCGCTCATGGAGGTGGCGTAATGGCTGCTATTCCTGCCCAAAAGGTCGAGATGATCCCGATAAACAAAATCACGGTGCTCAACCCCCGTATTCGAAACAAGAAGCACTTCAAGGAAATCATCGCGAACATCGAGCAAATCGGGCTCAAACGTCCGATTACCGTTACGCGCCGCATGGAGGCCGGAGGGCCATTCTATGACCTCGTGTGTGGCCAAGGGCGGCTCGAGGCATTCAAGGCCTTGGGACAGCACGAGGTCCCCGCACTCGTCGTCAACGCGAATGAGGAGGACTGCCTGGTTGCCAGCCTGGTCGAGAACTGTGCCCGTAGGCAACACAGGGCAATCGATCTCCTTCACGATATTGGCGGGATGAAGGAGCGCGGCTACAGCGTCCCGGAAATTGCCCGGATGATCGGATTATCTGCGGAATACATCCATGCTGTAATCCGGTTGCTGGAGAAGGGCGAGGAAAGGTTACTGAGGTCGGTCGAATCCGGTCAGATTCCATTCAGCGTTGCTTTGGAGATAGCCGAAGCCGAGGACCACGAGATTCAAGCTGCCCTGCAAACCGCATACGAAAAGAAGCTTCTCCGTGGCAGGAAGCTGTTGATCGCCAAGCGTATTGTTGAGATGCGGCGACAGCAGGGAAAAGGATTGAAGTACACTACCAAGCCCAAGTCGCGGCCTCTGTCGTCGGAGGTCTTGCTAAAAGCATTTCAAGAAGACGCCGACCGAAAACGTATGTTGATACGCCGTGCCGAAACCGCAAAAGCTCGCCTGACGTTCATAACGGAGGCCATGCGTCAGCTTCTGGCCGACAATCAGTTCACCGCCATTCTCGCGGAAGAAGGGTTCACATCAGTGCCCGACGCCGTGGCAAAAAGACTTCAGAGATAGGTGTGTGCAAAATGGTCCAGTTTTCCTTTGAGAGCACAAGTCTCCGAATACCGATTGCTGAGATTCTTCCGCTGAAGCAACTCACCGCGTCCGTGCTTAAGTCCGTCAAATATATGCAAATAGCGGCTTCCATAGCGGAAGTCGGCATAATCGAGCCCCCGGTTGTTATCCGCGACCGACGGCAACCCGACCTTTTCCACTTACTTGATGGCCATATCCGACTCGACGTGCTCGCCAAGAGGAACGAGACCGAGGTTGTCTGTCTGGTGGCGACGGAAGACGAGGCATACACTTACAATCGCCGGATCAGCCGGTTGGCGACGATCCAGGAACACAAGATGATCCTCAACGCGATTGAGAAGGGGGTGCCGGAGGAGCGTCTTGCGCGTGCGCTAAACGTCAATATTTCCAGCATTCGCCACAAGAAGAGTTTGTTGGACGGGATTTGTCCGGAAGCTATTGAGATGCTTAAGGACAAACACGTTCCGATCAATACCATCGGTCAGTTGAAAAAGATGAAGTCGATGCGCCAAATCGAGGCCGCTCAGCTGATGATTGCAATGAATAAGTTCACGATAACCTATGCTCAGTCCTTGGTCGCCGCGACGCCGGACGTCTTGCTCGTGCGTCCGAAGAAGAAGATCGGTGGACTGAGCGAAAGCCAAATTGCCATGATGGAGCATGAGGCCGCGACCCTCGACCGCGAATTCAAGACCATCGAGCAGGATTACGGCGCGGATCACCTTGATCTCGTCCTGGTTACTGGTCATCTCACCCGCCTACTTGGTAACGCACGCGTGGTGCGCTATTTGGCGCAGTTCTTCCCAGATATCCTTTCCGAGTTTCAAAAGATCGCTGACCTTCGTAAGGCGGCGTAGATCGGCTGTGGGTTGCAGTGAACGCAGGGTGGCCGAATACTACCTTGCGTTCGCCGCCAACTCGCGGCGCGATCAATCACCCACGCGTCGGGTGCATGCGTAGGACTTCTTGATGCAAGCAATCGTTGGCGTGGAGCAATTGGCTTGCCCGTCTGCGATGGCGCATATGGAACAGCCGTCGCTGAATTCCATGCAATCAGGATGGTCGCCGATAAAGTCGGCCATACTCCGCTCAGTAGAAGCGCGTTCGTTAGCGAGAGGAGCAGTCAAGGGGGCCAACGTAAGTGCGAGCCCTGTCAAGATGACGGAGATTCGCCTGGTTGTTGAGAGCGGCATGATCATGTTGGTTCGAACTTTCGCGAGGTGCGAAGTCTGCTCGCCCAGCATAATAGCCGTAGGCAGCATTGGTTAATTAAATAGTGCGAAACCGGCCCGAGCGCATCGGCTCGGTGTCACGCAGACGTAGGTCTCCATGTTGATTGATGGGCCGTGCGTATGGTTCGCTCGACCCTGCGTCATTCTAGTGGTGGGTTACCCAGCCGGGTTTATCCCTCAGCATTTCTTCTTCCTTACGTTGGTTCCCCTCAAAGTCGAGGGCCCGAGGATAATGCAATGGAGTCGGCCAATCATCAAGACGCCGTATCCCCAAGAACCGCCCGATTGCCGGTCAGCGCTTAACTGCTTGATACGGATTCATGCCGGACAGCAGGCGCTGCCGCATACTTTCGAGTTCTGCAAGGGTCTTCGCGGGGTCGGCACGAACGCCAGGCCCGATTTCAATCCCGTCCCGATATGCCGTGTGGAAGTCACCTTCATCACGCCACTCGATCTTTTCGTCCGGTATGAAATCGAACGTGCGGCCGACATACATCGGTGCAGGGGTCACGCAAACGTATTCGCCGTGTTGATCGACGACGGAATGTAAGACGTATTGTCCGTCTTGCGGCCACCAGCCGGTGACCTGCCGCAACTGCTTGTCCGGATCGTTGTCCTGCATGAAGCGAGCGTTGGCGTGGCACTCTCGCGGTGGCATCCGCATATATGCCAAGTGTTCGTCGGGATAGCGGGTGACCTTTACGACGGGAAGCTGGCTGATTTCAGCGACCGTATGCGCTTCCCACTCCGTTGGCGGGAACGACCATTTTTCCAGTTCCGCAAGGAATGACGTCCTCGCTTCTTCCAGCTTACGCTTTGCCTCGCCCACGGCGTCCCCCAGCGTCATTGAGATGGTGTTCGAGCTGTTGATGTAGGAGAATCAGGCCGCACTCGCAGTAGATGCAGCAGCCGCATTGTTCCGTGTCGCCCGAACATCTGGCCATGGCTCCCGTCAACTAAGACCGGTTCGCGCGGATGATCGTTTCTCCGACCTTTATGCTGTCGGCAATCTTCACCGTGTCTCCGCGCACGTTCGTTGCCGAAACGCCCTCAACTCATCTTCCCCAGTAGGGAGCCCGCCAACCGGCCTTGATCGCATCGGCTTCCGAGCAAAACCAATGCTCTCCCTTATCGACGCTGACCTTCGTCTTCGTATACCAAGGGGACCATGGGGCATGGTAGATATGGCCGTTTTCTGAAATGTTCCCCTTGATCGGGCACCCGTTGGGCGACTCTTGTTGGGCCACTGCCCACTTCTCTGCCCGATATTCCCAAGGAGGCTGCGTGTCGGCCTGCCATACGCCGACATGGTCCTGATGAGCCTTGTCTTCGAGATCGGCATAGTCGGCCGAGTATTTGCGGAAGGCCCAGGCGTTGCCGGTGACGACCATCCTTGCGTTGATATCCCGGGTTCCAACCGTGCAGACACCGATTGTCCGGCCATAGTCATCCTGGCCGCGATCATCACAACGGACATCCTGGCCAAGGACGAGTTCTTCGAGAACTGAAATGGCAACTTTTCCGCAAGCCCAGGATTTTCCGTCGGGCTTCGTACATTTTTGACCGGCTTCCGGCGCATCGATGCCATGTAGGCGATAGACTACGCCACTGAGTTCCAAGGTATCGCCGTCCACCACGCGCAACGAAGGTGCTGCGTCGGCAATGCCTCCGGTAAGCATAAGAACAAACAAGCCGAGTAAGGGTTTCATTGCAGATTCCGCTGCCGATTCGAAGGCGCAGAATACGTTGGATGCCAGACATATTGGAATGAGCATTTCTGTTGTGGATTTTTGGGCGTGATTTTTCACAGAATCCGCAGGTTGGGTCGGGATAGCCCGGCGCTGTCGAAGGCGCGGGCTCTCGGTTTTCTTGATGTTTAAATGCGTTGGGTTCGCCGAAGCCTGCTCCGTTTGCCAAGAATTGCTAAAATTGTGCTACATTAATCAAGGCGATTTTCCGGCCTGCCATCGGCCCAACGGCCTAGAATTCGGCATCTATGGTTGGATGCAGTCTGCTGTAACAAATTGGGCGGGCTTCTTTACAAAGGGCGGCAAACCGGGGGAGATGATCGCCTTGCCGTCAGTTTCGAGCTTTGCCAAGTCGAGATTGAGATCAAGTAGGAACTGCAGCGGGTCTTGCTTTTTCGCCATCCCGTATGCTTTCCGTACTGCGTCGTCCAGCGTGGCCGTCGCAACTTTCAACGGATGATCGCCCGGCAGTTCTATGGACCTGTAGAGTTCGCGAAGGGTGATATTATGTTTGGCGAGCAGGCGGCGACGTTCATCACGCAGATGTACGCTCGCCGCCGCTACGTCCGAGATGGCGCGGCCGGTCGGCGCTTGAGGCCACGGGAAGCTATCGAAGACCGTGTTGGACGTGTACCGGGGATCGCTTTTGATGGTGGAGCATCGTTCCACAAACCAAAGCCAATGAACCGACGACTGGAGAATTCCGAACGTGTAGTCGTCCGCGTGAGAAAACACCGTTAGAGCGTCGTTGGGTCGAATGCTCGGTGAGACGAACTCGAAAATCGGGCGCTTCGTGACCCTCCCGCATGCGATATATCGTGGAAGTTCGGTAATCTCTGAAATCATATCGGCGCGTGCATAGGACATTTGCCACCAGCGTTTTAGAAAGCCTTCGTGGTGGCGGTTTACCTTTGCCTTGGGATTATCATCCAGAAGCTCCTTGTTCCGCTCGGCCTCCTTCTTAGCAGCCTTGATGCGATCAGGAAGAACGCTTGTCTCAACCTGAGAAAATAGCTCTGGGAACTCCCTGGCCTCCAGTAGCTCAAGGCCGGTGAAGTCAATCACGTATCTGGATGGCTTTCCGCCTTGTTCGCCCATCAGGTCGTCGGAGATCATAAACGGCTTCAGGACCGCCGAGTAAGCGGGCTTCTTTTTCAACAGCGCCTCTGCCGTTTCCTTGGCGACTAAGAAACCCTCGTGGCCGTGGGTCTGCCCCTGATGGCAGCCGCCGCGTGTATTGGTGATAAGCGGTATGGCCTTAGTGACATCGAGTGCGAATGAAAGCGAGGAGGGAATACGGTCGAGGTCGGCAAAGCGCCAGCCGGAGTTAATGATATTCCCCTCCTGGATATATAGCCGCTTCGGCCCTGGAGCGTCCCCTTTCATCCAGTTGGCGATGGACACATGAACGACTGCCTTACCCGGCCAGATCATGCTTGAGACGGCCTCGGTGATCGTTCCGCCGTTCCCGACGATATAGTCCAGGCCGCTATGGCGGCTGTAGTTCTGTCGAATAGTGTTCGTCCCGACCAACCCTGCGTGCTGTCCGTCCTTCAGGCGGTCATGCGCCAGACGATACCAGTAAACGCAATAGTCTGCGCGACCATCCACCTCCGGGTGACGCTCGCGGAGCTTGTGCAAGTATGCAGGGCCAAGTTCCGCCTGAAGCTTGTTCTTGCTCTGATAAGGTGGGTTGCCGACGATTACTTCGGCGTCCGGCCATTCCATAAACAGCGCGTCGCCGAGAAGGAGGTTGTTGTCGAGATTGTCGAGGGGCAGTGCCTCCTCGTTGTGAAAGGCGAATTCCTTCGTTCCCCGCTGAAACTCGCCTTCTCCTTCTGCGAAGGTCTCTACTGCCTCGTCCAACGCAAGCTTTTTGGCGAGCATCAGAGTCACTTTGGCCAGCTCGACGCCGAAGGGATCATTGTCCATTCCGAAAAACTGACGTGGGCTGATTACACTCAGCAACTTCGCTTGGTTCAGAAAATCTTTTCTGCTGATCATCAGCTTCAGGCGCATCATGAGCTGAATATCGAGGCGTGCCAG
This sequence comes from Ensifer sp. GW821-FHT05G01, assembly GCF_059419585.1. NCBI lineage: Bacteria > Pseudomonadati > Pseudomonadota > Alphaproteobacteria > Hyphomicrobiales > Rhizobiaceae > Ensifer > Ensifer sp. GW821-FHT05G01. The sequence continues at coordinate 384,265 of NZ_JBWKSC010000006.1, forward strand.
TTCGCGGAATGCCACATAGAGAAAATTTCCACTTCCGCACGCCGGGTCCAGAACGCGATACTCTGATAGTTCTCGCCGCAGCGCCAAAAGCTCTTGGCGGTTCTTAGCGGCGTCAATCCTCGCCTGCCATGGGCGAACGATGCAGGGTCCAATGACGCGCTGAATGTCGGCCTCGGACGTGAAGTGGCGACCGTGCTGATGCCGGAGCTTTTCGTCCATGCTTTGTTGAAAGAGCGTGCCGAAGATCGCGGGATTGACCTTGGACCAGTCTTTTGTGGCCACACCTTCCTCACCGCCTATAAGCGCCATCTCCCCCGGCGCAAGGTCGATTGCCTCGACTTCTGCGAACAGTCCGCCGTTGAAGTAGGGAACGCCGACAAAGCGGCCACCTTTCGCCGGTTTGGGGTCATTCATCTGACGGAAAAGCCCACCAAGCAGGTCATAAGAGGACATGCCGTGCTTAAGGCAGTCGCGAATGATCGATGTAACTGTACCAGCCGGAAGCATGTCGATGTCCTCGGCGAACATGGCAACCACTAGCTGTAGCACGAAGCGCTGCGCCTCATGTCGGGGAATCGGCTTTTGAGGTCTTCCTACTAAGCTCCGGAAGAGTTCCGCTGTTTGGTCAGCCGCCCGACGAGATACCGCTTCCCGGTCGTTGTTGAAAATCGGTTGTCGATCTTCAGGGAATAAGAAATTCAGGGCAGTATAGCGGACGGGAAGTTCGGAGACCGCAATCCGATCAACCGGCTCGTCGAGCTGACGGTCGAAGTCATAAATCCAGAATTCATCAAAATTGCAGAGAACCACGTAGCGTGGCCTGTTCGGAACGGCGTTTAGCCAATAATTGAACGCTTGGTAATAATGAAGTTGGAGCTTCTCTCCTCGCTTTTTCATCTCTAGGAGAAGACGGGGCTTCCAGATCAAATCGGCAAAACTGGTGCCCTTGCTCGATCTTTTTTTAATCCTAAACTCTAGGGAAGCTCCTGCTTCTTTATATCCATCATGACCAAATGCCTTGAATAGTCTGTCGCAAAAGACCTGAGCTTCGCCCTTTTCGTCCCCATCGAGTAACGCGACATATGCTTGAAAGGATTTAAGATCGTCGACGACTTTAGACACGCATTTCCATCCCATGCACATTAGGCGACGTTTGAGCAGCCGCTGTTGGCGCAAAAGTAAAGGGAAATCGCTAACAATCCACGATAGATTTGGGCACAGCATTGATCGGCCTTGCATCCCAAGCCTGCAATTGGGCTAAGAAGATGGGCTGGCAGAACACGCTGACATTGTGGCCGCCCAAAAGCCTCGGCGCGAGGACGGGTTGTTTGCCCTCCATGGCCTCAGCCCGCGCCGCATTTAGAGCCCACAATCACTCTCTTTGGTTGCGTTATCCCCTCGAAACTTGAGCCTGACGATGATGAATCGGGTTTCAGCAAAGACGACCCGCTCAATAACTGGGTTGCTAAGACTTCTTCCAGGACCGATCTTTTCCCTGTCTAACGGGTTCGGAAATTTCATCGGTCTCAACATATCTGCGCCTTGGGTCGAAAGCGGTGCGGCCGAGGCCGGGCGGCTTTTTCCATTCCGTACGAGCCAGTTTGCACCTGGTGGCCGGTTCGAGCATGCAGAGAACGCGCTCAGGCAAAATGTGGGCGCTGCATTGTTGGTAGCTTGACGCGCAGGAAAACCGCCCCAATCCTTTAAACAGGAGTGATTGGGTTAAGCCGACCATGTCAAAGATACGAACTATTGGATCGCAAGCGAAGATGCGGGAGGTAGAGGACGATATAAATCGCGTTGCGGCACAACTTCTTGAAGAGGTGCGACAAAACGGAGACGGTTATAGCTGTATGACAATGGACGACGCCCGAGCAATCGCGGCCGTTCTAAGGGAGTATTGTTTCAGGTCTGGGCTGCCTGGCTCCCGAGATTAGATATCGACCACCAAACCGGAGATAAAGCTGGTGTGAGCGCGTTCACGCTCGTATCCTCGCGGATTGCAGATGACGCGCGTGGTGCCTTCTCGATAGTCGAGGAAGTGATGCACATGGCCATGCACCCAAAGGTCGGGTTTGCCCTGCTCGATTATCGCAGAAAGGTCGGAAGCGAATGCGCCATTGCTTGGATGCCCCTTGAACTGAGGATGTAGTGATCGAGGCAGCGGTGCGTGATGTGATAGGACCACGGTAGGCCCATCGAATTTATCGGCCAGTTCGCTGGCGATGAAGGTGCGACTTTTTATGTGGCGCTCGATTAACTCCTTGGGAGTGACAAGCCCGGGAATCCCGCGTTCGGGCCAATCCGAGCGAAATATGGCGTGAAAATCCATCATATAGTGCTTGCAAACATTGATTGCGCAGGCCTTCCGTTGAGGAACCGGCAGCTCGCTCTCGACGCCGTGTTCGATTTCAAAATCGGTCCACAGCGTCGCGCCAACTATCCGCGCGTTTCCAAAAAAGAAGGTCTCATTTTCGAGCACGGTGACGTTCGTGCCTTTTGTCATTCGCCTCGCGGTTTTAAGCCCCGCGTCTATGGTAGCTCCGTAAAATTCGTGATTGCCTAGAGTCATTACGACCGGCATCCGAGGGCTGATGTTTCGGAGAACGAATTGCACCGACATCTCTACAATGCCAGAAACATCACCCGCGCAGATGCAGACATCTGCATCCGGGACTTCAAGGGAATTCCGAGCAAGTTCGGAATTGTTGACGTGCATGTCGCTGACGATCCAAGCCTTCAAGGTCATTTCCTTCCGGAGAAAGGGGACAAAGGGAGAGAGACCGGTGAAAAATGGTCAGCACCGACCGTCCCTGAGGACTGGCCACGATGGGTCAGCCTGACATTCCAACAAGTTTTGTTGGACCTTCTGCTGCGGACAGGCCTCGCAAGAGGGTCCGCAGACGTTCCGCTTCCAGTCGTCTTTCTTCCTTCAGTGCCTGGGCGAGGGTGATCACGGTGTTGAGGTTTGCATCGAGCAGACTCTTTGCTCGCGAATATTCTGCGCGCAGGATTTCATCGACGTCGGCTCTGAGTCTGGGTGCCTCTTGAAAAACCTTGTAGACCGGACGGTCGACATCGTCAGGAAATACCGATAGCCGCTTTCCGAGGCCAAACCTGGCAATCATCAATGCTGCAGCGTCGGTCGCGCTCGTTAGATCGCTTCCACGCGAGCCACCGGCTGTAGTCGAGCGATTGCTGAAAACAAGTTCTTCACCAGCCATCCCTGCCAAGCTGATTGCGATGTCCCAACGGAACCATGCCTCCGTTCTCAAAGCGGGAACCGGGGAATCTAACGACGTCCGACCCAGCGCTTCATACGCGTCAACACAGTCGTGCCTATCGTCGAACACTTCGACGCAGGTCACGCTTCCTAGATCAGAAAGCTCGGTCACCACCGCATGAGCAGCTTCATGGATGCAAATTCGCCATCGATCTTCATCGCTGAGGGGTGGTCGCTTCGGCACGACAGCCCAGATGTCCGCGATCATCGGCTTTCGGTTCTCAGCCCGTGCCCGCTGTTTTGCTCTACGAACCAGGCGTTCTAGATCGGCTCCTGTCTTTCCGTTTAGCTGCCGGGCAATCTCATAGAATTCCTTGGGGGCATCGAGCGCGGGCAGGTAAAACTCAAGGATATGCGCACGCTCAATTGTATTTGGCCGCTTCATCTCCACGTGTGTTTCCAACCGACCTGACCGCAGCAGAGCTGGGTCGAGGGCTTCAGGAAAATTCGTCGATGCGACGACGACCACGCCCTCGCCCTCGCGACCGGCCACGCCGTCTAAGGCTTCCAGAAGGGCATTTACGACCTCGATGCAGTAGTGCCGGTTATCGCCGGAAAATGAGCGACGATCCCCGACACTGTCGATTTCGTCGATCAGTAAGATCGACGGGGCTCTGTCGCGAGCCTCGGCAAAATCCTGCCTCATCGCTTTAAGCAGGTCACCCAAGTGACCGGCGCTCTGCCATTTGGAAAGCGACGTCGCCACCAAATGGGCACCACATTCTGAGGCGAGTGACGCCGCAAAAGAAGTCTTACCGATCCCCGGCGGGCCATACAAAAGGACACCCCGATCCAGTTCAGACCAATCCAACTGACCGGCTCGCCATAGGCGGAGATCGGTTTTGAACCTCACGCCCCATTTCCCGGCCTCACCATATGAAGCCAGCGGGACCAATCTTGGCCCCTTTGCCGGTTTCGTCAAAAGTCGTTCAAGTCTGGTCAGCGCAGCGGCAGTCGAGCGACCTCTACGGAAGATGGAATCGATGAACGTCGGGTCGTGTTGTCTGAGCTGTTCCTTCTCCTGCGCCGAAAGTGGACCTGTATCCAACTGCCGCGCGAGGCTATCGAGATGTCGATCATCGAGGATTTCAAGATCGATGACGGCATTGGCGCTGATTTCGAATTCCGGATGGAGTTCCGCGCCGCGTGGGAGGAATACAATGACCTTCTGGGCATCGAGATAGCCGCTTGGGCTAAAGTCCCAGCCTCCTTTTTTTGTCCGAGGCGGGTGACAGAAGGTCTTTACCGTCGAGAGTCCTCGGTCGCCGGACTTCAAGCAAAGATCGGCGACATACTCGAAATCGTCGATAGGCCAGTCACGCGCCACGGTCACCACCAAGACTGATGTCGCTTCGGCGAAAAAATCCTTCTGCTGTCGCATCAACCTAACGAAGCCGCAAAACGCGAGGAATTTCCTTGGGCTCGCGGCTAACGCGGTGGGGGCCGACCGACGGCTCAGCTTTGCCGGTGTTCGAGAGATGACTGCCCTTAAGTTTGATGTCGCATCCATCAAATGCTGGATAGCTTCGTCGAGTAATTCCTGGTCGGGTTCGGATTTCACTGATTGCTGCCCCCGACGAGAGGACGACCGAGACGGTACCAGCGGTTTACGGTACGCGCGAGTTGCCAGTGTTCGTCCCAGAAAACGATTTCTGTTGTCGCCGCTGGTCTCCCATCCGCCACGCGAGGATGCCCGAGTACGGTACCCAACAGGATTGGGACGGCACGCTTCGCAATCATCCAGTCTGAAATTGAGACTTCGGGTGCGATAGATTCGGGTCCATCCCGGCCGACCTGTTCGAGGTCGTCAGCCAGACGCCTGTATATTTCAATCGTCTCTTGAGGAGCTAAAATTTCGAGACCGAGGGGGTGTGAGAGCATGTGACCTCCGGTGATTCTGTTGAATGCGACAGGGCCGACTTCTTCGGCGCATTCATTTTGAATACTGTAATGTTCATAATGTCAACAATGGCATTCATTTTGAATAATGTTGACATTTTTTCCCCGCGCGCTTTTTTCGCCTTTATGGCCATTATTCCGACTGCAGAAATGTTGCGCGCTGCCAGGGCTTTGCTCGGGTGGAACCAGCGTCAGCTGGCCGCTTCGGCAGGCGTGGCTCGGCCCACCGTGTATAAGTTAGAAACTCGTGGAATAACGCGGGGCGAGACTGCGCGGGGGAGTGGGGACAACGCCACTCTGGAATCTGTGGAGGCGCTTGTTCAGGCCTATCAAGCTCAAGGGATCGAGTTTATCGAGGCGACGTCATCGACAGGGTGTGGCGTCCGTTGGCGGACGCCAGCAGGCAGAATTGGACAGGACCCCTCAGAAGAAGCCGTCAAAAAGAGGAAGTAGACCGACTATCTTCTTTGGGCGCACGCTCAAAGGGCCGAGGGCGGGGCGCGTCCCATCGAGTTAACATCTTTGCACGACGCTGTTAACGAGCACGTTTGGTGGGCATGCTTCATTATTTCGGGCTGCCCGCACGCTGTCGACGACGGAATTGGACGGAGCGCGCAGGCGATACCTCATGCCGTGACACGGTAGATTGATATTATTTTCGAGCTGTCACTTCGGCAATCGACCGTTGTCGCTGACCAAGCGAAGGTGCGTCGCTGGTGCGGGAGACAGATCGATCAGGCCACCAGGGTTATAATCCGGGTTGGTCATAGCCCAGGAGAGCATACCGTACATCTGGCTCTCTTTCGGCACCTCTGCGAAAACCTTCATCGCCGTTCCGCAAAGTTGGATACGCTCGTCATCCATCATGTCCTTGCTCTGCAGAAGCATTTCCCAAATCTTCATGATCCTGCTCCGCTTCCGTGAGCTTTCAAGTCCGGTTGAATGGACCACGGCCAGATTGGTGTAATGCTTGGTCGTGGTCGTAACCTTCGCATGTCCGAGTCCCGTTGCAACTTCATCGAGGACTGTGTTCAGAACTGCGTGTGTGAAGTAGCCAAAACGATCCAGGTTCCGACTAAGGATTCTCGCAGCCAGGTTCGTGGCATAATTCTTCCTTAGATCATGTCCGCTCCCGGCGACATCGGCGGCCTTGAAGGCTTTCAGCATGATGTCGCTGACGGCCCCGGCCGTGAGGGCATCACTGGTTTTGAAAGAGAGGAACAGCGTGTCCTCCGGCTCGTAGGTGGGATCGACAGTCTGCCATTGCTTGATCAGAACGGCCCGGCCGCCCCATACCACGACAGTAAGGAGGTCATATATGAGGTCGATCATAAACCCGGCATGGCGGACCTTCCGGCCTTTCCCCTTAATCTTGACGCCGATGTAGAGCCTTCTTCGTTGCACCTCGAAATGCTTCAGTCCCTTGAGGACGATGTCCTGAGCGGCGCTATCGTGAGCAAGCTCCGCGAGCGATACAATGCTTCGCGCACGTTCTCGTCCCAATCCCTTGAAAATGCCTTCATTCGCCAGCGCCTTGGTCAAGTCTGTCAACTTCAGCTCTGGGACTTCATCCGCTCTAAGACCGGCACCCACCATCAACCGTCCCATCGCCCAATCGCGTTCGCGTTTAATCACCGGGTCGATGTATGAGATTTGACTGCTGGAGATCGGCTTCGATGGAGAACGCAGTTCAAGAAGGACCCTGTCGCACTGGTCGTTGTCCGGCACCGTGAGGTCTGGCGTCGAGTGTTTGATCGCCCTGGAGCCAGACCAGACAGTTATTGGCTCCCCGCTTCTGGTCCGAACGCGCTTGGTGGTGATCGGGTACCGGCGCAGATTGCTTCTTTTGTTTCGGCCGACGAAGTCCGGCGTGAGCGATCCATCTTCAAGACGCTGCATGGCATCCGGAACATGAAGGTAGAAATGATAAACGCTCCGCAATTTTTTTTCGCGCTGCTCTTCACTGACGCCTTCGTCCGTCTGCCGCTGCCGCCAGCGGTGCATGACAAAATCATCAGCTTGATACCAAGGTATTCCTTCGCCAGTTAAGAATGAGAACCACTCGCGCAACATGTAGGCACGCGGCTCCATGGAACTGGCTTGCTCCAAATTCAGTCTGCAGAGATACCCAAAATAAAAGATCAAAGGCTGGCAAAGCCTACCATCCGGCCACCTTATGATTGGCATGCCGCATTGCACTTCACCAAACCAATGAAACTTGTCGGTTCCAAAGCTCATTCTGAAATCGCTGGTCGAAACGACTTTAGCTCGCTCTAATACTTTTTCCGGCATTGCTCGTCGCTCTATATAGTTGATCCATCAAATCGAGAATTTGTGCTTCCAGATTCTCGATAACGCGCTTCTGGTCATCGATCTGTTTTTGCAGGGAATATTTCTTTCCCTTTCTGATGATGTCCAGGCCAGCCTCTGCCGACTCGTAGATGAGAAACAGGTCGCCATAGGTCCCGTCCGGACTGTCAATTTCCGGGACACTCCAGGGCCAGAGACCTCGATCAGGGTCCGACCAACGCCTAAGGGCCGTCGGGGTCTTGTATTCATTTACCGAAATCGTGTCGCGCAAGTCTTGGTCATCCATCATGTCGACCAGCAGAGTGACCTTCCGGACAAATGAGACGAGCGTACGCTTTCCCTTCAAAAGCGGCGCTGTCCTGAACAGCTCCTCCTTGGTCAGCTCACGGTCCCATGGCTCGTTGCGCTTGGAACTGTCGACGCCAAATACCTTGTTGAAAATCCCCAATCTCTCTCGCAGCTTTTCCGAGTTTTCCAGGCCAATCGGTTGCTTCTCGCGAACTTTGACCGTGACATTCCTTGCCTTCTTCGATTTCTGTTTTGCCATTGCAGCTAAGCTCTCTTCGCAGCCAGTTCCGCCGCCTGGTATGCCGCCATCATCTGATCATATTGGGCCTGTCTCGCACTCGCTGCCACCTCATGCGGTGCTGTCTCAATGGTTGCCTTGATCGCTGCCATCTTCTCTTTGATGACACGCTGGTTCGACCTAAATATTACCCCATAAATGCAGGTCAGGCACGGGTATGCGCCGCTGAACGCCAAGTTGACCTTCGCGTTCCTGCCTTCCGGCTGAGCGGACTTCCATGGAGACCGACCCGCTGCTGCGAGCTTGTTGCACTCCGCAAGAGAAAGGTCATCGCCACCGTTCAGATTTGCGGCGCAGTGCGCGACACCCTCTGGGACTGGTTCCAGGAACTGACTGGCTGCCTGTCTTTTGGCTCGGACATACAAAGCTTCACGATATGTCTCCTCATCATTCGCACCAGATTTGATGCGAATATCGGCAGCCGCTGCTTCGATCATGGCTTCCCGGTCCATTTTCAGCCGCTTCACACCATGCCCAATAGCTTCGTCAAGACCATGCTTGCCCTTTGCTAGCATTCGATAGGCATAGGCTTCCACACGTACCTCATCGAATTCGGCCTTCATCCCTCTAAGGTTGCCAAGTTCTTCCTCTATACTCGCGATCCAAGCTTTGAGTTCTTTGTTCTTGATGATCTTTACAACTTCGGACCGCGCTCGAAGCTCGTCTTCAAGTTGCCCGATAGCGCCTGATATCGCCTCTGTAAGGTAGATACGGGTCATCTCCGGGTCAAAGTGCCTCAACAGGTGTGCCACGTTGTCCAGCTGGCCCCAGTCGTTACCATAGTAGTAGTAAATGGCTGCTCCGCGACGGAGTTGGTGACTTGAGAAATTCCACTCCGTTTCACCCTCGGGCGGCGGTATCTCGTTATACGAGGCAAACGCCTTGAGATTCGCGGTGAATTCAAAATACAGAGGGGTGTCCTGCCGCATTACGTGGAACAGGGGCGAGGGCTTATCGGATGCGCCGGATTCGCCAGAAGCAGCCTTCAAGATATCCACCGCAGCGACGACCATTTTCGGGACTGGAACGATCTCGGTCCGCTGCAGGGTCTTCAATATGTGAACATTGAGGTAATACAGTGCTCCAACCTGAGAAATACAGTAAGCGGTTAGCCGATCACGCTCGGCTCGAAGTTCCACGGCATCAGAGCGTCGATATCCTGCGCGGGCCATCCGTT